>JAZPYX010000048.1:0-37521 GCA_045544395.1 Clostridia bacterium | reverse complement strand
TTTGAGCCCTTACGCTATTTAATTTTCAAGGTTCAATGTCGCTCGTTTTTAGCGAGCTTGTTTATTATACATCGCAATTATCCGTTTGTCAACACCTTTTTTAAACTTTTTTTAATTTTTTTCAAAGTTTTTTATGGTGTTTCGAAATCGCGACAACATTCGATATATTAGCACATCCTTCCCCCATTGTCAATACCTTTTTTGAAGTTTTTTGAAAATTTTCTGCTTTTTTGGAAAAACTTCATTAATTATATAGGATTAATTTAATTTTACAGTTGAAACTAACTCAGAAAAATGTTATAATTAAGTGATTTTACGTCGCACAGCGACAGTTTGGAGGCACATATGGATAACAACAAAAATTTCAAGCCGTATATTCCGGCGGAAAAGGTAACGCCTGAAATTACAATTACTTCTGTAATATTAGGTATAATTCTTGCAGTTGTATTCGGAGCGGCAAACGCATATCTCGGTTTAAGAGTAGGTATGACTGTTTCTGCATCAATACCTGCTGCAGTTATTTCAATGGGCGTTATACGTGTTATAATGAGGAAGAATTCTATCCTCGAAAGCAATTTCGTTCAGACAACAGGTTCAGCAGGCGAGTCTGTTGCAGCCGGTGCAATTTTTACACTTCCTGCACTGTTCCTTTGGGCTAAGGAAGGTGTTATGGACAAGCCCGGTATTCTTGAAATCACAATTATCGCACTTTTAGGCGGACTTTTAGGTGTGTTCTTTATGATTCCCCTCAGAAATGCTTTAATTGTGCGTGAACACGGCACACTTCCCTATCCTGAAGGAACTGCATGTGCAGAAGTTCTTCTTGCAGGGGAAGAAGGCGGTGCGAATGCTTCTACAGTATTTGCAGGCATGGGATTTGCAGCTCTATTCAAATTTATAATAGACGGACTTAAAGCCGTTCCCGGAGAAGTAAGCTACTCATTTAAGAAGCTTCTCGGTTATCCCGGTGAAATCGGCACACAGATTTACCCCGCCGTAATGAGTGTTGGTTATATCTGTGGTCCCAAGATTTCTGCATATATGTTTGCAGGCGGTCTTTTAAGCTGGATGGTTCTGATTCCGATAATTGTTATTTTCGGTGAATCACTTATTCTTGCTCCCGGCACAGCACCTATTGGTGTAATGTTTGCAAACGGTGGTGCAAGTGCTATCTGGGATAAATATATCAGATACATCGGTGCAGGTGCTCTTGCAACAGGCGGTATTATAAGTCTTATCAAATCACTACCCCTTATTATAAATACATTCAAGGATTCCCTGAAGAGTATGAAAATTTCTTCACAGGGTTCTATTGACAGGACAAGTCAGGATATAAGCATTAAAACAGTACTTATCTGTATTGCTATAATCACTATCCTTATATGGCTTGTACCTGCAATACCTGTCAGCCCCCTTGGTGCAGTACTTGTTGTAATATTCGGTTTCTTCTTCGCAACCGTATCTTCGCGTATGGTTGGTCTTGTAGGAAGCAGTAATAACCCCGTATCAGGAATGGCAATTGCTACCCTTCTTTTTTCAACATTAATTCTTAAAGCTACAGGTGACGGTGGTGCACACGGCATGCACGGTGCTATTGCAATTGGTTCCATTATATGTATAGTTGCAGCAATTTCCGGTGACACATCACAGGACCTTAAGACAGGATATCTACTCGGTGCAACACCTAAGAAACAGCAATACGGTGAAATTATTGGCGTTATTGCTTCTGCACTTGCAATTGGCGCAACACTCTACCTTCTTGACGGAGCATGGGGATTTGGTTCAGAAGAGCTTGCAGCACCTCAGGCTTCTCTTATGAAGCTCATAGTTGAAGGCGTTATGGATGCAAATCTCCCCTGGGGACTTGTTCTTATTGGTGTATTTACAGCTATAGCTATCGAATTAATCGGCGTACCCGTTCTTCCCTTTGCTATAGGTATGTATCTTCCTGTACAGCTTAATGCCTGCATTATGATAGGCGGTATTGTGCGACTTATCATAGATAAGCTTAATAAAGAAGAAAAAGAAAAGACAGAAATTACAAATGACGGCATACTTTTCTGCAGTGGTATGATAGCGGGCGAAGGTCTTGCCGGAATTATCCTGGCACTGTTTGCAATATTCGGACTTGACAAAGTTATTGACATTTCCGGAAAATTGGGACTTTCACCTATAATTTCAAATATAGGAAGCATCGTTCTGTTTGCAATTACTGTACTGCTTGTTCTTAAATTCTCACTTTGGAAGAAGAGAAGCAAATAATGAAAAATAACAGAAATAACGAAAACTTTCTCGAAAGAATACCTGTACGACCACCCCATATAAGGTGGAGTGCAGACGATGAAAAGATTGTGACACTTGAAATTGATAACAAAGGTTTTTACAATCGTATTGCACAAAAGCTTTTCAAACGACCACCTGTAAGTTATATTCATCTTGATAAAATCGGCAGTTTTGTCTGGCCGCTTATTGATGGCAAAAAAGATATTATTGCAATCGGAAAAGTCGTTAAAGATCACTTTAACAACGAAGCAGAACCGCTTTATGAAAGGCTTGCAAAATTCTTTCAGATACTTGAGAGTTATGATTTCATAGTTTGGAAATAGTAATAATTTAATTAAATATCTTAAGTTGGTAGTATCCTTTTACAATACGAGGAAGGGCGCTACAGAAAAGCTCTGTAACGCCCCACTATGTATATAAACTCATGGCACTTTTTTAAAAAAGAAGCGTGCCGCTTCACCCTTGTCGCGTCCCAACAAAATTCAATTCCGTCAAATGTTGCTCGCGATTGAATTACGCAAATTAATATGTGTTTTGGAGATATCTTCTTGATTTCACCAAGAAATTATGTTAGTATAGAATAGTATATTTGTATTCAATAATGTCTTTAAATTTGGAGAGTTAAATATGAAAACAATTGATAACGTAAGCGATGTTTTAAAAGAAGACTTAAAAGCAGAATTAAAAGAAGGTAGTAAACTTTCTATTGCAGCAGCTTGCTTTTCTATATATGCCTTTCAGGAGTTAAAAAAAGAACTGCAGAATATAGAAGAATTACGTTTTCTCTTTACCTCACCCACTTTCACAACTGAAAAAGAAAAAAAGAAAAAAGAGAATTCTATATTTCCAGACTTAACAGAGAAAGAAGCCTTTATGGTACTGAATTTGAGGTCAGACTTAGAAATGAACTTAGCCAAAAAGCTATTGCTAAAGAATGTGCTGACTGGATTCGCGAGAAAGCTACATTCAAATCAAATGTTACTCAACAAAACATGATGGGATTTATTACAGCCAATGATGTGAGCTATGCTCCTATTAATGGCTTTACTTCTGTTGAACTTGGTTCTGAGAGAGGCAATAATGCTTATACTATGATTCAGAAGATGGAGGCTCCCTTTTCTGACGCATACATTAAGCTTTTTGATGACTTATGGGATGATAAAAGCAGATTGCAGGTAGTTACAGAAGAAGTAATTGAGAACATAACAACAGCATATAACGAAAACTCTCCGGACTTTATATAAAAAGGGGTTATGGAGGTGTACCCTTAAACAAAGAGCCTTATATTAAACACAAAAAAGATATGACGGTAATAAGCAACAGTCAAAAGGTTATTGATACACTCGCTTTCACTAACAATAAGCTGATTTTAACGGGCGGAGAACTGATACCACGTAATCTTGCTTACGTGGGCGAGCTTACACATCGGGCTCTTGAGATGTACCGTCCTGAACTGGTATTTTTCTCCAGTCAGGGTATAGATATAGACGGAGAAATCACCGATGTGTCGCAAAGTGAAACATCCTTAAAACGCGCAGCAATTAAACGCAGAATTCAAATAGTATTTTTATGTGACAGCAGCAAAGCGGGGCGAATTTATCCTTACCACGGTTGTTATAAAAATGAATTAACAAAGATAATATCAGACAGTAATTTTCCAGAAGAATATTTATAATAAAGTCCCAATATCTTGATAACTTAACACAAAATGGGTGTAAAAAACTTGGTTTTTTACACCCATTTTGACGTACAACAGCTTATTCTAAATTACTTACAAATTCCTCAAAATTAACAACTGTCTGCTTTTTTCTTGCTTCTTCAGCCGCAAAAACTATAAGATGATTATTACATGAATCAGTAATGGTAGATATGGATTTTCCATCATAAATACCTGTAAAGTAATCATAAAGAGAAGAAATAATACCTAAATCTCCCCCACCGTGACCTCCTTTAATTCCATCCGTACCTGTCATTGGAATTTTTGTAGTATCTTTTGTTTCAAAGTTATATATTTCAATAGGAGCATCATCTTCGGTAGAGGCATGTATCTCCCCTTTAGTTCCCATAATATGGATAAATCTTCCTCCTTTATTAAACGCATTCATAGTAAAAGTTACAGTTACACCGTCTTCAAAAAGCAAATTAACTGTCTGATGATCCACAACATCATTGTCACACTTATAAACGCATTTCCCATACTGAGTTGTACGGATAGCCTTCTCAACCATTTCATCAGTAGGATCAGCTTCTCTTGTAGAAGTAGTTCGGAACCAGTCATTTTCCTTATCGTCAAGATACAGCTTTACGGCATTATAGGGGCATTTTTCGCCCACCGGACAACCTTCAATACAATAATCAGGTGCTCCCTCCGGTGCATTATCTTTTCTGAAATGAGAAAGAGAACCAAAAGATTGTACCTTTTTGCACTGCTTACCCAAAAGCCACTGCAATATATCCATATCGTGACAGGATTTCTGCAGAAGCATACACGAACTTCTTCCTTCGTTACCCCAGTTTCCACGCACAAAGCTATGGCTCTGATGAACATTTCCCACACATTCCTCGTGGTTAATTGACATTACATCACCAATTTTTCCACTGTTAATTATATCTTTTAGCTTCATAAAAAGAGGGGTATACCGAAGTACATGACATACAACTATTTTTACGCCTTTCGCTTCTGCCTTCTGTGAAATTATATGACACTCCCTCGGGTCAGGCGAAACGGGCTTTTCAAGAAGAATATCATACCCAAGCTCTATGGCTGCAATAGTTGGTTCAAAATGCTGTTGGTCCATAGTTGCTATGACAGCCATATCTGCAATTTTACCTTTTTCAAACAAAGGATGCCAGTCGTCAAAACATAACTCTGTATTGATATTATGCTTTTTTCGTATTTCCTCACGTCTGCTCACAATTGGCTCTGCAACGGCAACAACCTCATATTTATCAGGGTTTTCTGCCATAATATCTGTATACGTTGTTCCACGGTTTCCTGCGCCTATAAGAACTACTTTAAGTTTATTCATCTATTGTTCCTCCCTGTAATGTCATAATTACGCAAGTGCCCTTATTTTCCTCGGACATAAATTTCAAAGAATAATTTTCTCCGTAATAATAATCAAGCCGGAAAAATACATTACTCAATCCATACCCGAGTTCTTCTTTTCTGTTCATTTTATCAACTTTATGCTTTGAAATCCCCGTTCCGTTATCACAAATTTCAATAGTCAAAACATCATTTTCATATTTCACAGAAAATGATATCGAGGGATTTGCCACATCTTTTCCCAATCCATGAAATACCGAATTTTCCACAATTGGTTGCAATATAAGATGAGGAATCATAACGTCATATGCTTCACATGAAATATCCACTTCTACATCGAAATGAACCTTTTTGGATATTTCATGTATTTTAATATATTTTTCCAGATATTCAAGTTCCTGCCCCAATCTGATTTTTTCTTCACCCTTATTAAGCATTAACCGATAATAGTCAACTAAAAGGTCTACAACCTTTTCCGTCTCATGGTCGCTTTTCTTAAAAGCACCCATTTTTATCACAGAGAGAGAATTGTATAAAAGATGTGGATTAATTTTCAGATTAAGATTTTCTATTTCAAGCTTTTTCTGAAGCAGCTGACTTTCATACTTGTCGCGATTCATTTCATAAATTTGCCTGTTTAAAGAAAAAATGCTATCCTGGATTTTCTTTAGTTCAGACCATTTTATTTCCCGTGCATTATCAAGTAAAAATTCTTCACTGTCTATTTGTTCAACCAAAACCATAATATCAGATATAGCATGTTTTATTGCTGTCAGTGCCAGAAAATATGCCGCTGTCAGAAACAGCGAAGCAAAAAGAAGTAACTGAATAAAATACAATAAATATCGCACGTAAAGTCTTCGCATTGGAACTTGTGCCTGTAGATAAAAGGTTTCAAGAACCGGCTCAGTCACAACATTTTTTCTTTTATACATTCCATTGCTAGCGCTGAAAAGTTCACACTTATCAACATATTCGCTATTATCTATACTACCGTCAAAGTAGAGTTTAATTTCTATAACACATTCATTTTCCAAAGGAAGATATCTGTAAATTACTATGTATTGTCTTCCCCGAAAATCTTCATATATTTTTCCGTCACGATAAAAAACTTCCTTCTCATTACTGAAATAATTAAGTATTTCCGAAGATCTTTCGAGACGGTCAATTTTTCTTAAATAAGAACTTTCCACAAGAGTTGCGTTTTTTGTATATATAAGGATAGGCTCGTGTGCACTTTTATCTTCATATTCCAAAGCATCAACAAACGTATTAAGTTCATTTATAAAGCTCAGTAATTCATACCCATCTGAATACTCCATATCGAGTTTTTCAATAATTTCAAGATTGCTGATTATATGCTCCGTCTTATTAATTTGTTTTTCTAATTCAAACTGAAGTTCCTCAGCTTTATTAGATACTGACGACTGAATCAGTGTTTCGATTTTGTCAGAGTAGCTGTTGCACATAATAATCCAAACTACAATCAAAACAATAGCTACAATTACAATCGTAACCATAAACACATTCATCAGTATATGCCTGATAAGACTTTTTTCTTTAAACATTTTTAATCACTCTTACTTTTTCTGAACTCACTAGGGGTCATTCCCCAGTATTTTTGAAATGTGCTGGAAAAATATGCCTTATTACTGTATCCGAGCTTTTCTGCTATTTCATAAACCTTCATATACGGATCTTCCAGAAGACGTTTTGCTTCCTGCATTCTTTTTTCAAACAAATAATCAAAAATCGTAATGCCATATGCTTTCTTAAACATTCTTCCGGCATAGCTTGAGCTTATCTGGAGCTTTTCAGAAACATATGAAATATTACTTATTTCATAAAGTTCGTTATCTATAACAGTTTTAATGTCATGGGCAACTTTTTTATACGATATTTTTTCATCCTGATTAATATGCAAAAAGACCATTTGCATAAAATTTGCCAGCCAGTTCACAATGTCGTCCTTATCTGTAAACGTAGCCAGTTTATCCCATATCATTCCTTGTCCAAACAAATCATCAAGGTCTATATTTTTTACTTTTGCAACAAGCTGTATTGCATTTATCATAGTATAGCACATATACTTCGTGTATGCAAATGACTGCTCACTAAGATACCTGAAATGCTGTTCTTTAAGATAAGTTACAACATCTACACTTTCTGCATTTAAAAGGTCTATGAATGCATCATATATTTTTAAGACATCAAGTCTGTTATATTCATCAAAAAATTCATAGAAATCCTTTTCTATTTCTTTCTGTTTTCTGAAAAACAGGATTTCATGCTCTTCCTTTTCTTTTTCTTCTTCTATTTTAAAGATAATGTCCCTTGCCACTTCCCCTATTTCATCATAAGAAATAGGTTTAAGAATATATGCTGCTACACCAAGTGCTATTGCCTGCTGTGCATATTTAAAATTTTCGTGACAAGTTATAAAAATCAGATTAATATTTTTGTCAAATTCTTTAAGCTTTGCCGCAAGCTCCATACCATTCATATTCGGCATTTCAATATCAGCAATTACTATATGAGGTGAAAACTCCTTTGCAATTTCATAGCACTCTCTACCGTCGGAGGCAGTTTTAATTTCTGTAACTCCGAGGGCTTTCCAGTCAACATAAAGAAGTATACTGTCAATCTGTATTGCGTTGTCATCTGCTATTAATAAACGAATATCCATATTTTCACCCTTTCTGTTTTAGGGGATGCAGGAAGCATTTCCTGCATCCCCATAAGATATCAGTTACACTGTATAGAATATTGCATGTACAAGATAATTGTCTGCTATATAAACAATATCTTTTCCTTCAAGATTGTCCATATAGCTTCCCTCTGTCATTGTGTTATCTTCAGCAACACTGAAGAACAAGGGATTTGAACGGTTTATAAACCAGGCTGAACCGTCAGTGAAATAGACTCTTTTTTCATCTATTTTCTGCACTGTTCCCATTTTCACAGAAACGGATGTATTACTTGCCCCAACCCAGTCAAAAATACCGCCGCTGAGATTAAGTTTATTTAATATGCACACTTCATTTTCACCAAGAAGTGTTCCGCTGCTGTAGTTTACAAAAGTATTCTTTTCAAGACCTGCAGCATCTTCATAACCGAGAAGATATGAATTTGTATTATTTATCACTATCTTCTTTCCGAATTCACCGTCAGGAAGTCTTGTATCAGTTATTTTTGTAATAATACCATAGTTATTTTCCATAGGAACAATTGTGTCAAGAGGTCCTGTCAGAAGAATCATTGATACGTCTGAAGACAGTTCTTCACCGAAAAATCTTGCTGTTACTGCATTGTCACATTCTTTACCGGACAAACTGTTCCATCTGATTTTTCTGAATTTAAGTTCCCCGTCTTTTTCATACATTCCGACAATCTTAACATCATCATCAAAGTAAAGTCTCTTTCCGCCAACCCACATATAAGGGAATGCTGATTGTGGGAAACTACCAATTGACTGCACCTTTGCTTCTCCGTTGGTGTCAGCAAAACCGTAGAATGCAGTTGTTTTTGACATTGATGTAATTTCACCTTTACTGTTTACTTTAAAGTCGTAAACCTGCGTTCCGTCTGTACGACCTGCTGAGGCGAGAATTTCCTCAAGATTTTCATCTGTTGAAAATCTGTCTGCTACAGTATAAATTGTTTCAGTAAATTCTTCACCGTCAAGATTTACTATCTTGAATTTTTTAAGATTGTCTGAAAGCTTGCTGCCTTCGTACGCAAGAAAATATCCTGTGAAATCATTTTTCCCGATTTCTCCGGTTCCGCTTAAAACAAATCTTACTCTTCCCATCACATCAGTATATGCTGTAACCTGAGTTCTCATCAGGTCTTTTAATGTGTCAGTATCATATTTTTCGCCGTCTGCACTTGCATATACATTATCCACTCTGAGAATACTGAGATTGCCTATTTCAATTGTATCATCACCCATACTTACAAGAACATCGCTGATTTTCTTTTCTGAAGCAAAAATAATAATTTTGCTTTCGTCCTTGTTAATATAATAGTCAAACACTGTTCCCGGCTTGAGTTCTGAAAACTGTCTTATCTCTTCGTCAAGGATAAGTATTCTGTCTTTATAGTAGTCAAGTCCCGTAATTCTCTGAACAGATTCTCCTTTTCTGAATACAACGCGGTCATAATTAACTTCTGTTATAAGGCCGCCTTCTGTCATATCCCACACTTCAATGGAGGACACATTTCCGTTAAAAAATACTGTTCGTGCAAACTTGCCCGAAAGCTCTATACTGTCTGTGAAAAGCTTACCGTTGTAATAAACTCTGAAATCGTCATTCACACGGTACTCTCTTTTGTCATCGAGAAACATCAGGCTTTTTATCGCTGACGGACGATATTTTATATTATCTCTGTCATCTCCGTTAACGCTGTGAATTACAGTGTACTTTACCTCAGATGTTTTTGCAGGAACTATGCAAAGAAGCATACCTTCCGAATCAACATATAATTCTGCCTGCATTTTATCATACGCTGCAATTTTTATCGCAGGTGACACCTTAAGGGTTACCGTTTCTCCTTCGGAGTAGGACAAACCTTCTTCGGAAGATGTGATTTTAACAACGCAGCTGTACTCTGCATTATCAACTTCTTTTATAACACCTTCATACATAGAAATTCCCATTTTGTCATTCATATATGAAGGGGCATCTTCCCTGATATAGAAATTCTGACCAATATCTCCATTATTGTCTGTATAATCGACAGATGCTGTAGGCATTTCCATAACAAGGTCCAGAAGTTCCCACAAGTCACTATACACAAGAGGTTCTGTAACCGGACGTGAGAAAGCCTTCAAAAGTCCCAGCTTCTGAGAGATTTTTGTATAGCCTTCGGGCCATCCCCCGTAGTAATCAGCAATAACATCATATCCTGTAATTCTTATGAATACTGCAAGTGCCTGCTGTCCTGTAACGGGAGTTTCTGCACCGAAAAAACCGTTACCTACACCCGACATAAAGCCGGCTTCGAATACCGCCTGCACAGCGCCTGAATACTTGTTTTCCTTTGTAACATCGGAAAAAGCAGTATCTGACGCTTCCCCTGTTTTAATACCTGCCAATCCTGCGGCAATCTGTGCAAATTCATCTCTGTATACAGGATTTTCGGTATTTTGCTTAAGGTCTGAGGGAATTGCACCTAAGGAGTTTAGTACATCGTATGAAAATTCGTATGCGCTTACGCTTACACTAAAAAGCATAGTTGCAATTATTACTAATGCTAAAATTTTCTTTTTCATGCTTCCACTCCTTTCAGAAATTCTACAAGCATTTTAGCAGTCATAGCTCTTGTCGCAGAATTTTGAGGTGCAAATATACCGTCACCCATTCCTTTTATAATTTTAAAATCATAAAGTCTGTATACTGCATTCTTAGCATATTCCGCTATATCGGCATCGTCTTTGAAAACGGCCTCATAGATTTCTTCTTTATAACCCATTTTGTCCATAACTCTGTTGAGGATTACACATATATCCTGTCTTGTTATAGCGCCCTGAGGATTAAACATATTATTACCGCTTCCCAAAATCAAGCCGTTTTTCTGTGCACTTGCAACGTATTTTGCATACCAGTCAGTCTTTGTTACATCACTAAAGTCTGAAGTCGCATTTTCATCGTAAACGCCCAGTGTTATAACAAGCATTTTAATAAATTCAGCACGCGTTACATTGTCATGAGGGCGGAATTTATTATTGTCACTCTTTGATATAACTCCCTTTTCCAAAAGTTCGTATATGCTGTTTTCTGCCCACGAAACATTTGAAAGGTCAGAAAACTTATACTCTTTTTCGTCAGGCTGTGTCTGCGGTTTTTCAGGTTCAACGACAGTCTGATTTTCCTTTTTGGAAGAACTGCCTCCGCCTCCGCCAAAGGAGCCTGAGCTGTATGACGGACCTGCGTGACTTGTATTTTCCTTTACTGTAAGTTTAAATGTGCAAGGCTCAATGTCCGCATACATAACATATTCAAATTCAGCCGTTTTGTATTTAACCTTACCGGAAAGAACAAACGAAATTTCACCTGTTGCTTCTGTATCAAAGGTAAGTGTACCAAGACTTTCATAAGCGGATTTTTTCAGATTTTCAACTTTAATGGTTGCTGAAGAATCTTTCAGGATGATTTCCTTTGTCTCCCCTGAATTTACAGTTTCAAAGCCTATATTTTCAACCTTACCGTTTGATGGAGCTACAGTAATTTCATAACCGCACAAGTCGGCTGTTTCGGCACATTCAATTTCAAATGCTGCCTGCTGACCGATATATGCAGCTACATCATCTGCAAAAACAGTCATATTCTCTTTTCCGTTTTGCTCAAGGAAATATTTGTTTGCGATTTTTTCCAGTTCTTCAATGATTTCTTCTTTCGTATCAGCTTTTTCCCTTGTAACTGAAGAAGAATCAGTCCAGAACTTTTCTTTGTTTTCTTCTGTAAGATTTTCTATTATTCCAAAATCAAAATCCAGATTTCCGGCAGTTTCACTATCATTTAAAATAGCTTTTCTATCTTCTGCCGATGTATTCTGAAGAAAAACTTCTACTGCAAAATTAAGATTGTAAGCATCTGCAAAATCTTCAATTTTATCAAATTTCTGTTTTGCAAATCTTGCGTAAAACTTACTTTTATCACTGATACCGTATTTTTTAACTTCTCCGCTTTCTTCGTCTGTTTCCGCGTCAAGCTCTGAAAGATCAATTCCAAGTTCCTGACTGTAGCTTGAGAAAATATTTTCTACAGCTTCCCAGTCAGCGGCTTTTTCTATTTCGCCGAGTATCTGAATTTTTAAGTTTTCTGAAATATATCTTACAGTATCCGTAGCAGCCTCTTGTGCGTATTCACAGTCAAGAGAAATGCTGTAAAGACCTGCATCGGCATCATCAGGAAGCTGGTATGAAAATTCTACAGTTCCGCCTTCTCCGGAAACAGTATCAAGTGTTGTGATAACGCTTTTATCCGGAGCCTTTATCTCAAGAGTTGCTTTTCTTCCTTCAATTCCGTCACCAAGGCTGTTTTTAATTATACCTTTAACAGTTATTACTGTGCTGTTCTGAAGGTCAGGAGCGTCTGTTATAACAGCTTCAGAAACGCCTTCGTCCCCTTCTTCTCCCGAAGCGGTAAAGTTTACTGAAAAGTCATCCAGTACATATCCGTACGCATCCTTAAGACCTGATACTGTAAGGGTATAGCCCTTTCCATAAGAAAGAGTCTTTAAAAAGCTTAATACAACAGTATTTGAATCACTTTTTGCATTGACATTAATTGTTTGTGAATCTTCACCAAGTATCACAAATTGTGCATCTTTTGTGCTTTCCTCATTAAAAGGATTTGTACATTCGATGCTGATACTGTCAGTACCTCTTTTTACGGTATCTCCGTCAATGAAGCTCTTTCCTTCTGCCTTGAATCCGCTTATAGAGGGGGCAGCTACCTTTTTAAGAGAGTATGACTTAATAGCAATGGCACCGCCGCCACCCTGCTCTACTGTAAGCTTTATATCGTTATAACCTTCATTAAGAGGAAGATATCCGAGAGAAACCTTTACATTAGGCTCCCAGTCACAAGTATCAACAACTGCTGATGCAGCAGTAACACCGTTTACCTCTGTTGTTATAGTAGCAGGATAATTCTCGTATGTTCCTGCTACCACGAACAATTCATATACTCCTGTATCCGGAACGGGAACCGAATAGCCAAGCCAGCAATTCGTCTGACCTATATGAAGGGAGTGACCCCACCAGTCGGGGACTTCGTCGTTGAGACCGCCCCAATCGGTGAAATAATCTTCATAGCCTTCCGGAACTTCAGGATACCACAGGTTACCAGTGGAATCATTTATTCTTATTGACCTTTTACAAATCCATTTGATTTCGTCTGTTTCTGCAAATGCAGGGAACGAAGCCATTACGAGTGCAAAGCATAACAATAATGCCAGTATTTTATTTAATTTCATTATGCTTACTCTCCTTTCGTATTTACGGGTCTGATACCGTCATCAAACTCGGGCTCCGTCTTTGTCATCTGACTGTGTATGAGACGGAATCTTTCAAAGCTCCATGCATTATTGACGAGTTCTACTTTTACAATATGCTTACCCTGACTAAGCTCAATCTGACCAAGGACCTTTGGAAGATGTGCTGTCCATGAGCCGGTAGAGTCGAGAGGAATACTGTCAATTACCTTAACATCGTCCACATACACACTTGCTCCGGGTCGTTCACCAGTATTATTTTCACTGACATCCTCTTCAGAAAATGCAAGTGCATAACAAAGCTCAAAGTCATAAGTTCCGGGAGTATTTACATTCATATCAAACGCAAGCCATTCTGTAGGATATGTACCTCCTACAACAAAAATCTGACCTTGCTGATATTCTACAGGCTTATCTCCACCTGCAACCTTATGGAATCCTACACCTTCTCCACCGTCCATATAATCAACTGCATATCTTTCGAGAATAGATGCAGATTCATATATTGCATTCGGGGCATCATCAAGCTCTAAAATCCTCCAGGACGGATACTCTGTACCTCTCAAAAGTCGCTTATATCCTTTTTCAAGACCTGCATTATCTACAATTTCTTTTGCTTTTCCTGTCCAGTTACCATCAGGAACAATTGTAGCTTCTTCCACACTGCGACCATATTCATTTGTTGTAAGTGGCCACAGGGGGTCATTTTTCGCAGTAGAATAATTATTACGTCCTACGATACCGTAATTCAGTGCTTCATACCCACCAAAGAACCAGTTTCTGCAATCCTTGAATACGTTACCGTCCACTGTAATCATAGCACTTCCTGTATCAAAATATACACCGCCAAAGTCCTCACTCTTTTCGCAGTAGTTTCCGCTTACAACAGTGTTAATCATTTCACCAAGCATATAGATATGACCACCGTCACGCACTGTCTTTGATATATCTACAAGACGATTATTCTTTATAATATGACCTGAACAGTCAAGGGTTGATGAAAGCTTTGAACCCCATCCCCATCCGAGAGAAATAGATGTATATGGAACATCTTCAACATCGTTATGACTTACCTCCGTATTATGAGTATAGTACACACCTATTGCCGGACATCCGTAAAACTCCATACCGATACGTCTTATTACATTGTTCTTTACAAGATTATTCTGACATAAGTCTTCAGGAGTGCTTTCATCCCCTGACTCATATCTCCAGTTGCCGACAACTACTGCCGAGCCTGACAAATCCTTGAATACGTTACCTTCAACTGTAGAATCATCTACGAAATCCGCCATTACAACTGCAGAAGAGCCTAAATTCTGAAATCTGCAGTTTTTAACAGACACGTTTTTCGCATTCTTAAACGTAACCTGACCGGGAAGTGTACGACCGTCAGAAGCCGGATAAGAATTTGTTTTTTCACTCATTATACAGTCTGCCTGGAAGAATATAACACCGGTTCTGTTCACATCAAGCCATGTGCCGTAGCGGAAATCTAAGTTTTCAAAGCATAAGCCTTCAATCCTGTTATACTTTGACTCTCCCTCTACATTTATCATAAATTCGCTTTTTCCGATTACAGTATCTGCAGTAAGCATATTTTCTTCAGGATACGGATAATAGAAGATTTCCTTTGTATCCTTATCAAAATAGAACTCACCTGGTTCATCTGTAAGCTCGTAAGCATTTTCTATGTAGAATTTTGTTCCTATGATAGGTGTTGTAAATGCCGCATCTTTAGTCCTTGTATACTCATAGTACGGCTGGTCATAAGCAATTATAAATTCTTTTTCAGTTTCTATAATATTACTAACCGGTACACGCTGATTTGTCCATAGAAGATTGTATGCAATTTCAATATCCTCTGCATTTGTCATTACAGGGAAATTAATCTTATTAACATACTGACCGTCTATCGGATAAGGAGTAGCCGGATCATCGTAATCTTTTATACCTGCATACAGATATTTACTTCTTGCACGTTGTGCAGGATATCCGTTTATATAGAGTTGTCTTACATCCTCTACATCAGAAACAGTGGTTTTCCACAAATTATTTTCAGTTTTCTGCCAACCTGAAATATGGCTTCCTCCACTGATAATAGGGGGTGAAAGTATATTTGACCCTCTGTATATAATCTTATATCCGTTTTTGCCACCGTCATCATTTGTAAATTCAATTTTCTCATTAATTTCATATTCTCCGGGAGCAATATTTACAATAATATCCCCTGTCATAGAGTTATTAAGTTCTTTTACGGCTACCTTTGCCTCCTGTATTGTTCCGAAAGGCTTGCTCTCACTTCCGTCACCGTTTTTGCTTCCGGCTTTTACAAAAAGCTGTTTATAAATATTTAATTCTTTGTCTGTAGAATCCTGCTCATTTAAAATCGCAAGGTCCTGAAGATGAACCCCTTTTTTATCGGAGCTGACAAAGCTGATTGCATCCACAACAGTTCTCACTTTTGTGGAGATTATTTTTGCCGTGTACTCACCCTTGTCAAAATACACCGTTCCCGCAAAGCTCTTTTTTCCGGTTTTGATTGGTGCTTTAAGGCATCCCTCATATCCGTCAAAATAGATTTCAAGATATCCGTCATTGTTTGCTTCGATATAAATATCGTAAGAACCACCTTTTAAAGCATTAAATGTATATTTTGTCCATTCATTACCGCGAAGTGCTATCTGATATCCTCCATCTGTTGCCTCAATAGGAATCACTGTATTTCCTCTGTATTTACTTGTGAAAGTTGTGAGAAGCGGTGTCCCGCTTCCCCCTTCACCAATATCAAAATCCTCTGCTTCAATTCTGGTAGGAAGATAATGATTTCTGTAAGCACCACTTTTACGTGAAAAATCTGTTTCCACACGTTCCGTAGCTTTCTTAAGTGAAATGCTTCTGAGTCCGTACACATCTCCGTTTTCAAGTGTAAGTCTGAGAATATTCTCCCCTGCTTCAAGTTCAAACTTTCCCAGATAAATTTCGTCAGCAATTTCATAATTACCTGTTGAAAATCCTGTTTTTGACATCTGACTGCCTATTTCAGCACGGACAGTAGCTTCTTTTCCTGCGCCTGCTTTTATGGAAAGATGGTAGCTTCCCTTTTTGGGCGCATTAATTTTATATCCAGCTGTTTCATTCATTCCATATATAACTATATAGGAATAATTACTCCAGTTGCCCCCTGTAGGCGCTATTGCAATGTCTGATGCTGAAATCACTATTTCACCCTCTGCAAAAGAGGAAAATCCTCCGCATCCGAGTAGCATAATAAATACAAGTATACTCGCTATGCTCTGTTGGATTTTTTTCATAAAAGCACCCTTTCTTATTTAGGAAGATGCTGCTTTGCTATATCTGTCATCTTCTGTTCCATTGTTTCAATGTTTGCAATTTCGTTAACTGAATCTATTGCAGCATCCCACTTTGAATCAAATTCGCTTTTCTTTGCTGCAAGAGCAAGCTTGAATTTGCCTTCCCACTGCTCGCGCTCTGCCCAGAAATCAACTACTTCGGGAATTTCTGCATAAATACTTGACCAAATCTGACAAGGAGGATATACCTTCACGTTTTTAACATGCTCGCTATCATATTTAAACTTAAATCCACTGATTGTAGAAGGTGAAAGAGGATTCTTTCTTGCAAGAATACTGGGTGTCCAACGGCTATAGTCAGATACTCTGAATGAGAATATACCGTTTGTTCTGTGGGCACTTACACCACCAAGACCCTTTGTATCTTTAAGTTCAAGTGCTTCAGAATCACCATCTATAAAGTACTTGTTAAAGCGGTCGTCCACAAACTTACGTACACCGTTTTCCTCTGTATAGAGTCCAAGCTCCTTGGGTCCCCAGTTGAGAACTTCTTCATATTCGTCACTGAACTGTACGTCTACCCATTTAAGAACCTGATGGAATTCTTCCTCAGATAAAGTGTTAAGGAAGCATACTGATTCAACCCATGTTGTTTCTTCCTTATAAGCACCGTAACCTTCAAGTGCAGGAACCTTTGTTATAAAAGGACGGTATGCAAAATTCTTACCACGTTCCTTAAGCTGACGGTTGATATCATCAGCAAAACCAACAAGGTTAATCGGTACAATTGCATACTGACCGTTAAGCACCTTTTCGCTATAAATAGCAGATGTATGTGCAAGGCTCTCCATATCGATAACCTTGTCGTTAATCATTTCGTTCTGAGTCTTTGCAGCCTGACGAATCATATCACCTACAAGAGGAATTTCCATCTGCTGCTTTGCATCGTTCCATGTACCGGTATAATAATGACCCTTATATCCGTACATATCTGCACCAAGCCATGAAAGGGCTTCCCAGTTGTCTCCGCCACTGTAGCCAAAAGCATATACAGTTTTTCCGTTTTCTTTAAGATTAAGGTCACGGATTGAATACATAAGTTCAATGAATTCCTCTGTAGAATCAAGCTCTACATCAAGAAGGTCATCACCGATTGGCTCCTGCTTTTCTTCAAGGATTGCTACAAGTTCATCGTAAGTCTTTGCTTCAGGATAGAATGTTTTCAATATATCGTCACGAATCCACAAACACTGCTCATTATTGAATGTCATATCATTAAAAGGAATCACCTTTGTATCATTAATGTAAGCAACATCCTCTGCAGTTGCTGCAGGCTGGCTCTCCTCTGTTACATCTATAAAGTAAGGAATACCAAGAATTTTTCCATTAACTGTCATTTTATCCCAGAGGCGCTGGGGTATTCTTTCCCATACGTTAGGTGCATATTCCTGAAGAATCTCTGGAGTAAGCTCCCATACAAGTCCAAGCTCATCAAGCTTTGCAAAGTGGCTTGGGCCCTGACCTGCACCGCAGTGAACAATATCAGGAAGATTTCCACCTGCTACAAGCTTTGTAAGCTTTGTATCCCACTGTCCGCCGCCGTTTCCGTACATATTGGTAACTTCAACATTTGTCTTTTCAACAAGCCAGTCACCCACAACATTTTCATCGGGCTGTTCTCTGAGGGCATAGTCTGTGCCCTGTGTTTCCCACACAGTAAGCTCAAGAACACCATTTTTACTGCTGGTCTTCCGTTTGCAACCTGCTAATGCAAACACCATCATTAATGCAAGCACAATTGCTAAAATTCTTTTTGACATTATTGTTTCCTCCTAAAAATTATATCATAAATAAATTTAATTAACAATATTTTATCTTTGTTATCCTTTTACTGCTCCCACTGTAATACCCTTTATGAAAAATCTCTGCAAGAAGGGATATACCAATATAATTGGTATTGTTGTAACTATCAGTGTTGCCGCCTTTATAGAATCGGGTGTCGGCTGCATTGAAGCATTATGATTACCCATAGCAGACTGAACCGCCATCTGTCTCACAAGCTCGCTTTCCTTGATTATCTGCATCATCAGATACTGAAGCGAAAATAAATTTTTGTTCGTAACGTACATAAGAGTCGTATTGTAATCATTCCATGACCATACCGCAACCCAAAGTGCTACTGTTGCCAGTACAGGAAGGGAAAGCGGAACTGTAATTCTTGTCATAATCTGAAACTCATTTGCACCGTCAATTAACGCAGACTCGTCAATGCTTTCCGGAATTTCCTGGATGAACGATCTTATTACAACCATATTGTAAAACGAAAATACAGTAGGGAAAATATAAACCCAATAGTTGTCGATAAGTCCGAGATACCTGTATAGTATGTAAGTTGGAATTACACCTGCTGAAATATAAGAGGATATCATCAGGAATAATGTAAATCCGCGCTTTGCAGGAAGACCTTTTCTTGTCAGTGCAAAGGCTGCGCAAAAGGTTACTGCAAGACTGAATACAAGATTTAACAATACCTTGCTGACAGAAATCCATGCGGCAACAAGGAAATTGTCATTTGTGATAACTGCCTCAAAGTTTGCAAGGGTAAATTTTCTTGGAAAAATTGTGATTCCACCTGCCATAGTATCCATACCCTCGTTCAGTGCGACCGCAAGCTGATTAAGATAAGGATACAATGTAATAACGCAAAGCAAAATCATTATAAGTATGTTGAAGACATTGAATATCTTCTCTCCGATAGTTTGTTTCACGGCTTTCTCCTTTCTTATCCTTTACCAGATGCTTACTTTCATTAACTTTTTACTGATGAAGTTAGCTGAAAGCACCAGTATCAACGTAACCAGACCTTGCGATAAACCGAAGGCAGTAGCTAAAGAGTACTTACCGTTCTGAATACCTTCTCTGTAAATTAATGTATTAATGGTTTCTGTATCCTCTTGAATAAAAACATTCTGGAAACCATAAACCTGTTCAAAGTTTGTTGCCACAATACCGCCCAGTGACATTACCAGAAGTATTACTGCAGTATTTCTTATCATCGGAAGAGTAATATAAAAAGCCTGTTTAAACTTACTGCAGCCGTCAATTGAAGCAGCTTCATAAAGACTTGAATCAATACCGGTAATTGCTGCAAGATATACAACTGATTCCCAACCGACACTCTTCCACAGATGTGACCCGAAAATTATACCAAGGAAATACTTTGAATCCATAAGTATATTGACAGGCTCATAGCCTTCTCCAATGATTTTTGCCATAATCATATTAAATGAGCCTTCTGATGCAAAGAATGCATAGAACAGACTTACTATTGATGCCCATGACAAAAAGTGAGGCATATAGCTTATTGTCTGCACTACCTTTTTAAAACGTGCATTGCGCAGTTCGTTAAAAAGAAGTGCAAGTATAATCGGAAAAGGAAATCCAACGAATGTGATTGTTAAACCGTAAATCAGGCTATTATATATTGCCTTGAGCATTTCCGGTTTATCAAAAATTATTCTGAAATTTTCAAATCCTACCCATGGACTATCTATAATCCCTTTAAACACATCGTAATCCTTAAATGCAATCACAAGTCCTGCCAATGGGATATAATTAAATATAAATACTGTCAAAAGAGCCGGGATAAGCATAATAAGTGCTATTTTATGCTGTTTCCACGGATTCGCCTGACTTGGTGTTCTTTTATTTTTTAAGCATTTTTCTTTCATAGAATCTTCCTTCATTTACTGTTTAATAAGCTTAAAGTTGTCATAGGAAAAACCATTTCTGAGGTTCTTTATGCTTACCTTGTTTTTCCCTTCTTTAAGATGAATTACTCCCACTTTATAGGGGATTGCTGATGCCCATTTGGTGTTTGTGCTCGGAAGAACACTATTTTGCAAGACAGTTTCACCATCAACCATAACACTTATTGAAACAGGCAGATTTTGATCAGTATAAGGACCTGTTGTATAGCGAAGTTCAAACATATAATCGCCCTCTTTTATGACATCAATATCATATTCCATCACATCAAATTGCCTTATATCGCCAATTACTGTCCTGTATCCCTGTAAATTAAGTGTAGGTTTTTCCTTGTTACTGTTTGTTGTAAACCCGGTATAGTCCTCTGCTTCTATAAGAATTTCGCCTTCTTTAAGTTCTTCTGTCCGCGGTACATTAAATTGCGAGCTATTTCTCCATTCGGGCAGTTCTTCGTTTTCGAATTTTCTTTCTGTCATCGCGCCGCTGTTTTCATAAATTTCAAGTGCAATACCGTTCCAAAGAGAATTCTCATATACTGCTGGTGGCTCTGCGGATACATTGTTTTCTGCATTTGTTTCAAAAGACATACCACTGCCGTCAGTGTAATTTTCCTTTACAAACACATCACTGCTGCTACCGCCACCAAAAAGCCAGTTTTTACACTTTTCTGCCACATTGTTTGTAGCGGTTATTCCTTTGCTTCCACTATCAAAATATATTCCTCCGAAGTCATCACTTCCTGAAATAAAGTTTTCAGAAACAAGTGTATTATTTAAACCTCCAAGTAGATATATATGACCGCCATCCCTAACCGCATTTGATATATTTTCTATTCTGTTGCCTTTAATTATATGGTCCTGACATTCTACACTTTCAGACACAGTACTTCCCCATCCCCATCCCAGCGACACACCGCTATAAGGGGTGTTTGTAATTGTATTGTGCAAAATTTGTACACCTTTTGCATAGTATACAGTTATTGCAGGACAGAACATAAAGTCAATTCCGGGTCTTGTAATAACATTATTTTCAATTTCTATATTTTTCGCTATAAAATCCGGAGATGTTTCACTTGTGTAATTATAATTACCAACAGATATGGCACTGCCCCCATTATCACGGAAGAAGCATCCTGTAACTGCTGAGTTTTCAACACTGTCACCGAAACTTATTGCACTACTTCCCATACAGGATATGTCACAATTCTTAACTCTAATGTTTTTTGCGTTCTTTACTTCTATTTGTCCCGGCAGGCGATTTTCCACATCAGCATGAGCAGGATTTACCCCTAGCTCTCTTACAGCAAGACATTCTGCCTGAAAGCTCACTGTACCGGTAATATTGGCATCAATGTACGCACCGTAGCGAAAATCAAGATTTTCAAAACTTATATTCTTCACTTTATTATCTTCTGAAGAACCTTTTATCTCAAAAAGTTTTTCTGTAACTGATATAACACACTCAGCTTCTTCCAGATTTTCCTCCGTAAACGGATAGTAATATATCACTTTATTGTCTTTGTCAAAATAGAACTCACCCGCCTCGTCAAGAAGGCTGAGGTCATTCTCCACAAAAAGTTGCATACCTATAACAGGCTGAACACCGCCGTCACAAAGCATTGTTACTGCTTCTGAATAGTAAGGCTGATCCATTTTCACTGTAAAACTGCCGTTATTTTCTGTCACATCACTGACGGGAAGCCTTTGAACAGTCCATAGAATATTATAGCAAATTTCCGCATCTTGCGGTTTTATAAGATTTGGGAACGAGCTATTTTCAACAACAAATCCGTCCTCTGCATAGTCAGTTTCTTCGTTATCCCAATAAGAGGAAGCATAGAACACACTTTTCCCTCTTGCTCTATTTGCAGGAAATCCATTTACATAGAACTGCCTTACATCATAAATGCCTTCTGTCTGAGCCATATATATTCCGTTCTGATAAGGCTCCCAACCTGTTATTCTTTTACCTCCGGAAATTACTGCAGGATTATTCTTGTCAAAACTTTTATACGTAACGGTGTTTTCCTCAATTCCACCGTCTGTTTCATCGAGAGAAATTGTTTCTGTTATAAAGTATTCTCCAGGAAGAAAATTCACTGTAACATTGCCGCCGTCATTGTAAGTATTCACTCTCACAACAGCTTCTTCCATGGATTTTATAGGTCTTTCGAAAGTTCCTTCTGCGCTATCATTTCCCGAAGGAGAAACATAGATATACCTATCATTAACAGGAAGCTTTCCAGGAGTAAGATTATTTTCCTTTTCCCAGAAAAAAATCCTTAAATCTTCATTTCCTTTTGCATAAAGATTTTGAAGTATATTTTCCTCTCCGGGGATTATAGTTATGAATTTTACACTTTTAAGCTGATTTTTTTCCTTATTGAATAATGTAACTGCCACGGAAAAGTTTTCTTTAAACTTTTCTGAAAATACAACATCAAAATTTCCTGACGGTAAACTATGTACCTTTTCTCCTTCAAAAAGAACAGATACCAATGGTGTTTCTATTTCTTCACTTATATAACTCATTGCATTATTGTCAAATTCTGCAAAATCACTTACTTGTGTGCCAAGAATTCTCATATAACAAAAATCCTTGTATATAATGTTCTCCATCAGAGTCTTATAAGAATTAATAAGCCGTGAATCATACTTTTTGAAAACTGAGCCGAGGGTTTTTACATCAGATTTGCTTACTTCAGCGAGAAATTCTGTAGCTATATTTTCTTCAATACCTTTTACTACGATGCTAAAAAGTCGTATTGCCTCTGATGTAATCTCCAGTCTGAAAGTATGGAGACCTGCTTTAAGATACACTGTCCTATAACTTATCCGCACAGGACTGTACCATCCTTTGCCGCAAAGAATAACACTATCTTTTTTGTTATCTACCGACAAAGAAACCTCTGCATTAACCTCCGAAACAGTTGCCCCTTCAAAACTCAGGGCATAATATCCGTCTTCATGAATTATTATATCATATTCAGCGAACCGTCCTCTGTTCATACCTTCTGAAGGCTTGTTGTCAGTAATACCCTCCTCCGACTGACGGTCTGCCGAATCTCCGTTTCTTACAAAAGTAGTTAAGGAAGCTACTTTTTCCAGTTTGTAACGAGTAAAATATACTGATTCTGTATTTGTAACCTTAAAAGTCAGCTTGTTATTACCTGCATTCAGTGGTATCTCTCCTGCGTTTACTGAAAGGTAGCTTTGCGTAAGCGGAAGTGAGGTTTGAAGCACCTCTACACCGTCATAAAAAACAACCATAGTGCTGTTTTCGCCGTATACACCCACAAGTTCAAATATTAAATTGTATTGCCCTGCTTCTTCCACATAAACACTGTCATATGTAAGAGATGTATTGTTACCCATACCAAGTGACGGAAGTGGCTTCCCACTTTCATCAACATTCATATATCCACTGTATGTACTGTACTCTGCCGTATTGAACTCATAATGAGACTGGGATGATACAAAAACAGGTATGTTCATTACAAGCATACTTAAAAGTATACAAACAACTGTTATCCGTTTTATTAGCATAGTTCACCTCGTTATTATATCAGTGGCGGCATTGCCGCCACTGATATAAACCCATTAAAATAATGGCTTAAAGTTTTCGTCGCTTTCTATGTAGAAAAGTCTGTATCTGTAGTTTGACGTGTTATTCTTTGCTATTGCGTCGATTGTAAGAGTAGCCTCTCCTGCTTCGTCTGCAACAAATCTGTCAATTGCCACATCAACGAGTTTTGTTGAACCGTCTGCTGTATCTTCATAAATTGCAAAAGCAACAAACAGACTCTTTCCATCAAGACTTCTGGGAAGACGTGCATATGCAGTCATTGTTCCGTTCTGAACATTGCTGATAACTTTATTCTCATCTACGTATTTTCCTGAATAGATGCTTGCTGCAGGAGTAGCAATAGCATTTACCATAACTTTACCAACTGAATAATATGCAGCACCTGATGCACCTGTATGACCAAGTGTAATGGTGTTATCTCCCTCTTTCAGTTTAATAACACCAAGGTCAAGAGTACATTCTGCCTTGCTTTCATTAGGCCAATAGCAATCATTATCAGGAGCAATTATTGTTCCAAGGCTCTTTCCGTTTACATTAAGTGTCAGAGGTGCATCAGCATCAAGGCTTGAACCGGCACCGTATGTAATGCTCAGCTTGAAGAAGCCTGCTCCCGGAGCTACTGTGTATGTAGCATAATGATTTGACTGCGCAATAATTACACCGTAATTCTCTGTTGTGCCTGCAACATATTTTACTGTGGGCTCCCATCCCTTAACTGTAACAGAATCCTTCCAGAATTCACTTGCATCTGCTGCACGTTTGTATGCAATCGTTGCACTCTTGAAATATACAGCATATCCGCTACCGCCATTCTTAAGACGAAGCTTATATGTTTTTCCTTCTTCAAGAAGTACTTCACCCACTGTCAAATCATTGTATGCCTGTGTACCTTCAAAAATTGTGGGTTCGGCAACACCTATTTCATTACCGTCAACTGAAGCTTTAAGAGTAGGTGTTACAGTATAATCATAAGTTGTGTATCCTGTTTTTGCAATGATTTCATATACACCGGTAACACTGGGTGTTACATCCCATTCGATATAACAGCCGCTACCGTCACCGTTCCACCAGTTTATATATTTGTTAGCAGCATTAAGTGTACCGTCACCAGTATATTCATCATCTGATGTAAAAGTTATAGCTATGAGTTCTTTAAGCTGTTCTTCTGTTGCAGCGCTTGAGTAATTTACAGAAGCTCCCCAGATGCTTGAAACAGAGCCAGAACCTAATGAAGCATACAAGGTAGTTCTGATTGTATATTCTACACCTTTTTCAAGACAAACTTCACCAAATGCTACATCAACAGGAGTATTTGCACCTTGTCTTACTATAGTTTTGCTTTCTCCTACCTGTTCTCCGTTAACACTCATAGAAACTGTAGGTTCAACGCTAAGAGCTCCATCTCCAAAGCTTACCGTTGAAGCAAGAGCATAATTTGCGGTATAAGATGGAGTAAATGTCCATTCTACATAGTTTGAAGACTGCTCAATCCATTTTACCCAACGCATTACTCCGGCTGTAGCAGTATTAACAGCACTTGTACCACTTGATACTGTCACACCCTCTACCTCTGTACCTGCAAGAATTTCCTTACCGTCTTCAATAGTAACAGGGTTACTTTCTTCACCATTGGTAGTAAATTCACCGCTTATAGTTGCTTCCTTGCCATAGGGAGAAATTGCGGTAACATATGCAACATATTCTGTATTTGCATCAAGATTGTCAACGTTCATACTGAATGTATCAGCCTGTGTAAGCTTGTAGTAATCTGATACCATTGATTTGCTGAACTCAACAACATTTGTAGATTTTTTAACAATCTTTACATCATAGATATTAGCATAGCTTGTTTCATTTGCTGCAGAAAACTTTGTAGCTGCAGGGAATGTTACTGTTGCAGTTGAGCCTGTGATATCAGATGCAGTAACATTTCCGCTTGAAAACACAGGTGCTTCACCGTTTTCGTAACGCGCATCTGTATAGTTGTATTCATTAGCTACATCAACTGTCCAGTCGTTACCGATAAATTCGCCTGTTGCAATGTTAAGACGTTTAATTGTAACAACGTTTGTTGTTTTATTGATTTCAAGCATAAGTGCCTGCCCATAGCTGTCTTCCTGAGAAGCTGTACGAACATCCGCACTTCTGTCAAGTGTAAAAGTTCCGTTTCCTGCAAAGGGAATCTGAACTGCAGTAAATCCACCGTTTTCAGGCTGACGAATCATTCTGGGATCCTGAATGGGATAGTGAGTATGAGCAGAGAACTCAATAATTCTCGGCTGACTCTTCACATAATTAATAAATTCGTCTGTATAACGGCCTGCAATAAAGTTAGAGCCATTAACACCATTTGTTGTGTCATGGTAAGACTGGGGAATAGGATGATGAAGTGCAAGAAATACTGGTTTACCTGCATAGCTTTCATCAGAAAGAACTGCCTTAAGTTCATCTATCATCCATTTCTGATCTTCTTCTGTATATGTGCCTACGTAACCTTGAGCAGCAGAATAAATAAAATGATAACCGCCCATTTTTACGTTACCGCGAATACCAAATCCTGTCTTTTCCTGGAAAAGCTTCCATGCTTCAGGCTGAGCAGTATCGCTGTTATTTGTGTTGAACTCGTGGTTACCCATAACCCATACAAGACCGGCATCTCCGCTGTTTGTACCAACTGAATACTCAGCTTCGTTGATAGTTCTTGTTGCGGTTTCAACTGCAGGTTTTTTATTAAGCCATGCAGAAAGCTTTGTATCTGCAACTGCAACGTCATACAGATTTGACAAAAGCTCTGTGGGTGCATTTGCAACGATGTCACCACCCATTACGATACCGTCAAGATTTGCGTCCAATGTTTCAAAGGCTGATATAACATCATTTATTGCCGATGAATCATCAAGAACGTGTGAATCAGCAAACACACCGATTCTTACAATATTCTCGTCAGCCTGAAGTGCAGTGAATGCCGCATTCGCAATACCGCATGATAACAGCATACAAACTGTGAGAATAACTGCCATGATTTTCCTCATATCTTTCTACTCCTTTTTTAGGGCATATGCCCTTTATTTTTTTTATCACAATCCCCGTCAGTCAACAACTTTGATTTCCATATTGTCTGTGACGCAGGCATTGTCAATCATAATATATTCGCTTCCCGAAACACTGTCGATAAGTGTTTTCTGTAAAACTCCGTTTATAAAATACTTTCTTTTTTCAGTGTGGGTATTTTCATACACAAAGCTTACGTTTTTGTTTTTAACAGTAAAATTCATTTTCACATTATCAGTAGGAACATACGAAGGGGTTATAATTTTTACGCCGTCAATAGTTGCTCTTATTCCCATAGCATATTCAAAAATGCATCTTGTCAGCACTGCACCGCTTCCTGTATACCAGTCACCGAGTGATTCACCGTCTATATTATATATTTCATTGTGACAATAGGAATTAGGCATAACAAATGGTGTTTTACTTACACTTTCATGTGTAATGGGAATGATTTTATAAATTTGCTTCCATGCTCTCTCCGGCTCTCCCAATATAAACAGAGCCATTATTGCAAAGGTTGTAGCATGAACATAAGCACACGCATTTTCCGCAGTCCCCGGCATCAAAGTTGTTATTCTTCCAACACCTTTCATATCTCTTGGGAAATAAGGTTCAAAGGTTTTTATTCCGTACTTGGAATCAAGAACGTCATATGCCCTAAGAATTGATTTTTTAAGTTCAGGCATTCTTTCAATCATTTCAGATATGCACCAGAAAGAGTATGGATTTGCACTGTAGCGTATTTTTCCATCTGTATCGCACAGGCTTCCTACGTTATAACTGCCTTTGTCACCCCATCCGTGCAAAATGTGTGTTCTGTCGCCATCTTGTTGGAACGAATGTGATTCAAGTGCTACTGCAAGCTTCTGCTTTACGTCGATGTATTTCCTGCGCTTTTCATCATTGCCGCCTTTTAATTCAAGAATTTCAGTAATTTCTTTAAGGGTTTTATAAAGCTGTAATGTTGCCATTATGCTGACACCGGTGCCAAAGGGTGCATCATCCTCTGTCTTGCCCAAGCCGCATACAGCATCATTCCAATCACCGTAAAGAATTTTCAGACAGCCTGTTCTCTCATCAATGTTAGACACTAGAAAATCTGTAATCTTTATAAGATGACAAAGTGCACTGTCAACTGTTTCGCTTTTTTTATAAAGTGCCTTTTTCTCATCAATAATTTCGTAATAAGAACATTCTTCGTCAAGTATGGAAATATCGCCCGTAAAGCTAAGATATTTATAGAAGGTTTCCACAACCCAGAAGCCCTGGTCTATATAAAGTCTTATATCAAATTTCGGGATAACACCCTCAGCATCGGGAACGGAAATCTGTCTTGGAACTCTGCCGTTATCCATAATAAAGTTAAGTGCAAGAAGCATCTTTTTCCTTGCATCCTGGCTGTTCCATACCAGTGCCGCATTAAGCTGTTGATATACATCGCGCATCCCGAGCATATTAGCCGCATAATTCTTGCCGAATGCGCACAAGCTCACCTGTCTGCGAACACTCTTTAAGAATCTGTTGAAAAGTCCGCTTTCAACCTTGTCATTTTTAAGATTTTCAAATGTTATTTCAAAACCTGACAGTTTATTTTGTTGGTTTACTTCTTGATTTACTATATCTTCTTTTATTTTTTTATAATCAATATTTTCCGAAAGAAGCTTTCTTGCTTCTTCATCACTATGCACAGTCCTTAAAGAATAAATCATTTTAAATTCTTCCATAGGATTCATATTGAATTTGACTATACTCGAATACACAGCCATATCAGTAGTGTTTACCGAGTTTTTTTCTTTTCCGTATTCGCCACTTTTCAAAGCCTGTGCTCCGAAAACACTGTGTCCGCTGCCCATAAACAAGGTCTTTGAAACAGTTTTTTTCATTTCATATTCTGTATCAGTAATAACTTTTGTTTTAATTACAGATATATTTGTAATGTCATTATCCTCAGGATTTGAAAATCTTGTAATTTTACAGGAGGCATTTTCATCAATCTCTCCGATTCTCATATACGGAGCCCATTCGTTATCATCGTTTGTAAACCTCAACGTAGGAGAAATATAGGCAGCTATATATAGCTCTGCTTCTTCATCAGATACATTGAATGCTGCCGCTGTGAAATATATTTTCTTATCACTTGCCACATGTGCTCTTACCGAGAATATATATTTGTCTGTTTCTGCAATATAATACGCATCACGGGGGCAGTACACTGTATACCTGTTTACCTTTTCAGATTCTGACACAGGCTTTGTTGCACCTGTTACAGAAATCGGAATCCACCCATCCTTTCCTTTAATTCCTCCCCAAAAATCTAATGACGGTGCATCCCCTGCATAAGGAGAACGGAAAATTATCAGATTACTCTCATTCGCTGTTACATGACCGCTTGAATGAATCCACAGATTAAGTCCGTCCACATCGTAAGGATGCCTTGACTCACCACTTTCCCTTTCTTTGCACAAAATATCGGTTTCATTCAGATAATAAACGTTATTCGGAAGTTTTACACCATCAGCACTGGCATTATTCAGATTTTTAATATCTTTCAGAAGTTTTAGAACTTTTTCCATTGTGTCACCTTTATCCTTTTTAGGGTTCAAATATATCGGGACTTGTATAATGTCCGCTGTTTTCAACATGCATCAGCTTTACAAGTTTCTTGAAATAATCAAGTATTTTGTCATTGCGATAAAAATTATTGCGCACAATTTCGGCATCAATAACAGCTCTCAGATAAAGCATCTGCCATTTAACACTTTCTTTTATTTCTTTGGGTAATATATCATTTGCCTCTGTAAAAACTTTTTCTATACTCTCTGTCTTCTCCGGATGTGCTATCGGATAATAATGAGTTGCAAGCTCTACGCGGTACACCTCTACTCCCTCATTATTTTTTACAAATGGGAAATGATAATCACGGTCAAGGGTTTCTTCCATATCAAGCACAGCAAGTGTAACCTTTTCAAGTATTTCGTCCTTCAGACCAAATTCATAAGACAAATATTCTCTGATTGTATCTGAAGGTGACTGATTATCACGGTATTGCCGCAACATTATAACCTTATTTAAATCTTCATATATTCCCTCTGAATACGGAAATCCACCGTCAAGCATACTACCGCACTCACGCCACCATCTGCCCATTCTTTCCGGCATAGGGTTTGCACCGTAGCCACCCCATGGCCATGCACCATACATGCTGATTTCAGGAAATCCTATAAGGGGAACTCCCGGACTATGTTTAAACGCATACTCTGCATAAGCCGGCTCTGCACTGATATATTTTATTTCATTCAGTCTGCCTTCATTAAGAGCTTTATAAAAAAGCTCATACTCTGTGTCATTTCCTGTAAATGCACCAAATTTCCAGAATTCGGCAATTAACTTCACATCCGGAAAATACTCTTTGTAAAGCGGGACAAGAGCCTCTATTGTTTTAATATATCCGTTGCCGCCCCACGGAGCACAATCAGGACAAGTGCATCCGCCTTCGTCATAAGGACCTATTGTAATAAAATCAGGATTTCCGTCTTTAAATACTTCAAGCATTTTTCTGCGATCATCCAGAATCTGCTGCATACCACCTTTTTTAGAAGGACAGATTTCCATATGATAGTGGTCATCAAGTTCTGTCACATAGCCATTATGACCTGCGGTCCAGTCTGCACGAAGTTCTTTGGGGCTATCTTCAAAAGCTTCATTGGCAAGAGTTGTCATTGCCACCCTTATTCCCATTGATTTTGCATGCTTCATTATTTCCAGAATTCTTGTTGCAGCTTCCTTCCCGTCCTCCATATCGGTATAATGATGCATATCAAACCACAGTCTTAATGTATTCATTCCCCAGAAAGCAAGGTCATCTATGTATTCAAACAGCTCATCCAAAGGCGCTGCATCAAGATAGTTTTTAAAATGGGTTGCAAAATATATCCCGCATATACTTTTTTTGCTTACAAAAACACCTTCTGAAAGATCAGGCTTTCTGAGAATTCTTCCAAGCACATCAATAAGTTGTGAATGTGAGCCTGCTGTTACCTTGGTATCTGCAATTTTCCCTTCATACTCACCTAATTTGTCATCTATTGATATATCAAGTGTTCTCCCGCTTTTATCTCTTTTTTTAAAAGCAACAACAATATTTTCAAGAATTTTGTCCGTTTTATCGTAATTTGTCATACTAAGCCTCCGTTTTAGAAAAATTCCTCAATAAACTTCTTAAACAGTTTTGTATCAAGCATTACTTCAGGATGCCACTGAAATGCAACAATGTTTCCTTTTTCAATAGCTTCTATAGTTCCATCCTCTGCTACTGCAGTTACCCTGAACTCCGGAGCAAGGTCATCAATGGCCTGACAATGATATGAATTTATCTCCACATTTTCTCTGCCGTATGCTCTGTATAAAAAAGAGTCTTTTTCTATTTTTATGGAATGGACAACACAATCATGTCCGCTGATTTTCTGTTTTAATGTTCCTCCGAAATAAACATTGAGGGTCTGTAAGCCACCGCAAATCCCGAATATCGGTTTATTCTTTTTTACAAACTGTTCTAGTATAACTCTGTCGTCTTTATACTCATCTACTATGTAATTTTTTCCCTCAAGTCGCTCTCGTCCGTAATATTCAGGGAATATATCCTTACTGCTTCCCGGAAGTATAAGACCTTCACAAGCATCGCAGAATTCCTCTACACCTCTTGTATTTGTCAGCGAAGCAAGTGGTATCCCCAACTCATCAAAAATAGTGCGATACTGTTCAAACATAAAATAGCGTTGTTCAAAGGGGTTGGGTTTATCCATTAAAAACGTATCAATTCTCGGTATTGCAGCAAGTATCACTTCAAACTACTCCTTGTATTTAAAATATCTAATTATATTTTATCAATTGTCCATAATTTGTAAATAATAGTATTTGGTTTAATTTACTGTTTTCGCGTTTTATAAGATTTTTTAATATAATTTTGACATCTATATTTCAAGTATTTTTGTTTTGAATATTAAAAAGACCTCAAGATTTTCTAAATCTTAAGGTCTAGTTTGTATTTATTCAGAATGTCACTACAACACCAGTGATGCACTATTACTAAAACAATGCTATCACACTTCTTTTGAATTTTCAATATTTTTCTTTCAAAATATAACCTTTACATATCCAGACTGTTTTCATTAAGTAGGAAATCAAATATTCCCATCGTAGTAATACCGCTATCATCACGTTTTAATTTTATATCGTCTTTTACAACAATAATCTTTTTGAAAGAATCCTTTGTTTTCAATAACGATTTCTTTTCTTGTTGTTCCTTTGCTTCATTTGGCATATCAAACGCAGACTGAATATAATATTTGTTGTTACCCTTAGTTGCAATAAAATCTATTTCAAGTCCTTTCTGCACTTTTTTGCCTTCCTCATTTGTTTCAACTATTTCAACAACACCAACATCAACACGGTAACCTCTTATTTTTAATTCATTAAAGATTATGTTCTCCATAATGTGATTTTCTTCTTGTTGTCTGAAATTAAGCTGTGCATTTCTGATGCCTATATCTGTAAAATAATATTTCGAGGGTGTTTCGATATACTTTTTTCCCTTTACATCATATCTTTTCGCCTTGTCCGTAAGGAAAGCATCGGTAAGGTACTCAAGATATTTCGCTATTGTTTTTTGTGTTATTTTACTATTTTTTACACTTTTAAAGGTTCGTGTAAGTTTGTTAGGATTTGTAAGGGAACCAACGGAAGAAGCAAGTATATTCACAAGTTCTTCAAGTTCACTCTCATTTTTTATACGATTTCTATCAACAATATCACTTATATAAACCTTCCTGAGCAACGATGTGAGATATTCCGCTTTCATTTCATCATCTTCACGTGTCAGAATAAGAGGAAGTCCTCCATAAGTGTAATATTCTTTCCAAGCCTGATATACACTGCCGTCATATGCAGAATAGAATTCTGCAAAGGATAAAGGATTAACATGAATTTCATCCCCTCGTCCCCGGAACTCTGTTAGAATATCACTGGACAAAAATTTAGAATTACTTCCGGTCACATATACATCTAAATGTCTTATGTGCGAAAGACCGTTCACCAAATCAGCGAAATCACCTACATACTGGATTTCGTCAAGAAACAAATAATACTGCTTGCTATCCTTGATTAATTCTTTGATGTGGTTATATAAACGTTTAGGTTCCCTTAACTCATCATTCACAATGTCATCAAGAGCAATTTCAATGATATGGTCTTCTTTTATGCCTTTTTCAATCAAATAGTCATGATACAAATTAAACAGCAGGTAACTCTTTCCGCATCTTCTTATTCCGGTTATAACCTTTACCAAACCATTACATTCTCTTTTTATAAGTTTGTTCAAATATAAGTCTCGTTTAATCTCCATCTTTTCACTCCAAATTTAGTCTACTTTTTGTGTTTTTATGGCTTAATAATATCATAATATTTTCCGGCAGTCAATACCTAATATAATTTAAATTACATTGTGATGGACTTCATTTACATTTTGTTCCTTTGTTTTTGACTTTGACATAATAATAAGGTGAATACTTCAACTAATTTGTGTCAACAATGGTGACACAAATTCATATCCAGCACATAGTTCGAACAAACTTTCAACACATACCAAAACTGTAAATAATATATTCTTGTCACTATTGACATCATCACAACACCTATAATTTTCCCAAACTAATTAAGGATTATTATGACTTATAATTTCGTCATCAGTACTAGCTTGTTTCTCCCTGTTGTTCTGATATGGCTGTTCAATAAAGGTTTAATTCCCGGCAATGTTCTGTCTAACAAATCTGTTAAGTTAACTTTTTCGTTTGAAAGAACTTTTACATAATGAAGATATTGGCGGCTTAAAATACGAAGTTCCGAATAAACTTCTTCATCAGCAGAATAATTAACAAGCCGTCTGTAATTATCAATAACATATGATGCCACATAAATATATGCGAAATCCAAGGGGTTGTACGTCAGACCATTTCATCTCTTATTATAAAAAAATAAGTGCAAGCAATCAACTACATCAATAGTTAATTTACTTACACTTTTATTGTACCAGGGGATGCAAAATAATTCCCTGAAACAGACAAAGATCTCATTTATTGAGGTCTTTGTTTTGTTTCAGAGGAAAAACGCCGTTTTTGTATTACTGAATAACTGTGGGTTCCGCCATAGGAACGAGACTACTCTTACTCTGCCAAACCATAATCTTTGCACTGTGTGCACCATCGCACTCGTTAAGCGCAAGTTTATTAAGGCCTGCAACTATTCCCGTAGCAAATTCGCATCCGACAAATTTTTCATTGTTGTCGTAATATGCTACAACAACAGTATCGTCTGCAGTTTTGGCATTTACATAAATGACAACGTTCTTACTATCAACATTTCCGCTTATATGAAGTCTGTCATAATCTGAGTAGGTTACTATATCATAGTAAACATACTGACGTGAATTTGCATCGTGATATACAGCAAAATCACCATTTACAACTGCACTATCACTTGCCTTTGTACTTCCGTCTGCAGAAACTATAACACAGTCTATTTCATTTGAAAGTTCTGATGCAAGCACACCTTCGGGAAGATAGAGTGTCTTTTTCTCTGCTGAATAGAGTGTAGCTTCTTCACGTTCAGCAAAGTCCTTTTCAATACGTGCAGAGAAAAGCGGCATTTCGGTTGTTTCATAAACTACAAGGTTATCAATATAGCCGTTAACTTCTGAGCCGTCAATTCCGAAACGGATTTCACTTCCCTCTCCGGGTGTAGCATTCACAGAGCTGTAATAAGAATCGTTTACATAAGTTGAAGCCTTACCGTTTGCAAGGTCACAAACAACTGTAATATGATTCTGCTTATTTACTTCAAGGACATCACTTACATCTGCAGAAAGCTTTGTATCTCCCGATGCAACATAGAATCCCTTAGAAGCATCATTCTCGGGCATTGCATCAAAGGACATAACAAGATACTGTGAGCTGTTGTTTTTCTTTGTCCAGTTATTTTTAAGCTGGTAATATCCGTTTGTAATCTGCGCCGCCCGGTCAAGAACATTCTTACCGCCAACACTTGTCCATACTGCTTCATTTCCGTTTGCATCAGTAAGGGGATTAAATCCGTTTGACTGACCTGCGATTGCAAAGTATGCTCTCTCTTCTGTACCCATAAGTTCCTTATCGTAAAGGCTGTCAAATGAGTCGGAGATGTAGTTACCGCTTGCATCTGTTGCACGAACGGCAATAAATCCTTTGTGGTCAGCATTGAGGGTTATGCTCTTACCTGTTTTGGTCTCACCTTTGAGAATCCATTCATAGGTTGCATTCTCGTCAGCACAATTTGCTGTAAGAGTAAATGTGCCATCGCTATTTTCTGTGCGTGTAACCGAAAGGCTTCCCATATGAGCAGGAATGGGTTTACGTGTAATCTGACCGAGACCGCGTGCGGGATTCTTCTCGGTTGCAGTTTCAAATGCTCTTGTTATAATTCTGTCCTCATACATTTCCGCATACACAAGCATTGCGTAGTCACCGCTCAGAGCAGAACCGTTAATCCAGGAATGCTTCATTGCAGGAACATTTACAAATGACGGTTCTTCTTCTTTTCCGTCATAGTAGGACTCATTATCCTGGTCTTGGGACTGATGCGTATGACCCGAAACAACTATTACAGAAGGATGCTTATTAATGATTTCCTCAAAAGCCGGGAAATTAAGTCCGTAGTATCCGTAGGATTCCATCTTACCTACCTTGTTTCTTACGGGCATAATATGATGCACAAGGAAGATAGGCTTACCTGTGGATTCATTTTCGTAAAGCTTCTGATCAAGCCATTCAAGCTCTTCTTCCGTAAGCCACTTGACAGGTCTGTCAGAACCGAAGTTACGAAGGAAAATAGCGTGATACTCGTTGCCGTCTTCATCTGTTATGAAATCATCATAGTTGATGCTTTCTTCGTGCTGATTATCGTAGATTTCTATGTTTCTGTCTACAGGGTCAGGATATTTACCGTTTGCAATGCTCCAGTCAATAAATCTTGTAAGAAGTCGCTTTGTTCTCTGGGGTGAAACACCGATATAGTCAAGGTATGCTGCCTCGGGTGATTCGTGGTTACCCTCAACAAGATATACAGGAATATCAAATCCTGTAAAGTAGTCATATGCCATATCATAACAGTCGGTATTCTTAACGGTTTCCACTCTTCCTGTAGGCTCATCTGAAAGAACCTTTTTGGTGTTACCGTTTTCGTCTGTTACTGTTTCAACTTTGTAGTAAGTAATTGTTACTTCATCACTTTCTTCCTCTGCTGGATCCATACGGTAGCCGTAGCTTCCAAGACCGTTCATTCCGCGCACAGTATACCAGGAACGACCACCGAAGGTGTCTATTATATCACCGCTTACGATAACAGCATCAGCAGTTTCATTGATAATATCACGTGCCTTAAGCATTTTTTCGGAAGGTTCGTGGGGTTGAAAAGTGGGATCGCCAAAGTGGAAGTCTGATGCAAGAGCAAGGACAAAGCTCGGCTCTTTTTCCTCTGTAAGCTTGCTCACCGGAAGCTTGTATACAACATCAAATGTCTTTTCCACATCTGTAACGCGTGCAATAAGGGCGTTTGCAGTTTCAGGGACAATCATATACTTTGTTATTGTATATCCCTCTTCTGCCTGAGGACCTGTAAGGTATGTTATACGTGTATATTTCTCAAGGGGTGTGTATCCGTCCGTATCATTTCCCTTTGCCCAAAGAAGGTCAACATTACTTGCATTGTAGCTTCTCTGTCCGCCGAAATCAAGAGAAATTGTACCCATTGCAGTTACATTTTCATCTTCCTCAAATTCGTAGTTAAGGCTCAATTTGCTTGCATTAAGGGGTGCAATCAGATTATCAACAATCCAGATTGAATCTATTTCAAAGCTACCTGCCGTGTCCATAGGAACAAGCTTCATACTTGTGATGGTTGCATCTGCAAGGCTTAAACTACCCAAAGTTTCGTTCAATGGCAATTCATACTGAACAAAGTCACTGCCTGCCTCTTTAAGAGGTAATGTTACTGAACCTGTGGTGTAGTCAAAGGGAACTTCTGCACCGTCAACCGTAGCAGTACCTTTAAGGTAAAGCTTCATAGAGCCTGCTGTTTGTGAACTGTGCTTCATTTTTACCTTTAATCCGCCATAAACACTGTTGTCTATAGCTGTGGCAGGTGTATAAGTAAGTGCCGCTTCCTCATATTCTGCAGGTGCAGTATATTTAAGTGCACTGTCTGAAACACTGTACTTTGTTGAAGAAGACTTCCAGTAGCTTCTCAATTCAACTATATCTTATCTTTAGCGTGCATACCATCTAAAACATTGAAAAGCATACTGACACCACCTTTCTCACATACTGTACTTTTTTTATCGTATAATACGTTGTTTGAGTATCTGTTTTAATCACCCCTTTCAAG
>JAZPYX010000047.1:0-6843 GCA_045544395.1 Clostridia bacterium | reverse complement strand
CAAAAAATAGTTTGTAAAAAATTCTGCGAACCTGAAATGGATGAGCTTTTGAGCAGTTTTTGACGCGGAAGACGCAGATGGGCTGACGCCCTTCAAGGATGACAAGTTGAAAATTGCCGAAATATCGCCATTTCAGGCGGGGTTCGGATATCTACTGTCACGCTATATTTACAAAACCGGAAACTTTCTTATCAACAAGCTTTGCTTTTGTGTCGTACACATATAACTCACCGGTACCGTTTTTCGCATCATAATTCTTGATATAATAACACAAGCCTTCACTTCTTGCGTCCACTCCGGCGGTGTATACCTTTGAATCAACTTTTACAGGCTTCTTTCCTATTTCACATTTCATAAGGTCTGCACTGTTCTCTTCATCATTTTGATTTACGAAATAATAAATTGTACTTTCAAAGGCAGAGCTAAGTGCAGCATTTTCTGCAAGTTTTTCATATTTATTTGCATACACGCCAAGAATTTCTTTTTCTCCGTCTTTTGATAATATGATTACTTCACCATTTTCTGTCATATAGTATCCTGAAACATTCTTTGCAATTTCTTTTCTGCCACTGACACCCTTTGATGTAATTTTATATTTCACAAGTGTTCCTGTTGACATATATGTTTCCTTGTCATGCACAACATTTTCCAGACATAAAAGGTTATTTCCTTCATCATCTGCATATAATGATGTTGCTTCTTCAGGAAGATTTTTAAGTGCTACTGTTTTTCCGTCGGGCTTTATAGCATAAAACAAAATATCTCCTGTAACACCACCTGCTACCTTATTGATTATACTTGAGTAATCCTCTTCACTTTTAATTGTACTGAGTTTAATTTTTTCGCCTTTCTTACCGCTTTCTTTATAGCCAAGACGATTGGGTATAGAAACTAAAAGGAAATCCTTTTCAATTGCTTTTGCCTTTGTGCCCTCAACAAGATACAATACACTGTTTTGCTTTTCTATAGGTTGGTTTTCAAGATACTGTCTGATATACATACGATACTGTATTTTTTCCATCTGTGACACATATGCTTCATAAGCTTCATTATACTTTTCTTCATCCAAAACCTTATTTCCGTCACTGCCATCTTTCTGGAAATCAGCCTCTACAGGAGGAACGACCTTTTCGTCCTCTTCTTTACAATCGTCTATAACAAGGTCTTCGTACTTCACTTCCTTTGACTCTGTTTTTACTGCATATAATTTTCCGTCAAGATATTCTGCAGAGCTTACCTTATCAAGAATTTTTACTGCCTTCTTATTTCCTTTTTTGAAATAAAGTGTACCATCGTTTAAATAATAGAGTTCACCATTATACTGTTCTTTTCCACTGTCTTCATTTTTAAGGAAAATAGCATTTTCCACACCAGAAGCTATTTTTACGCTCTTTCCTTTAGAATAACTATAATAATCCTTCTTTACAAGTTCTTTGCCGTCTTTCTCCTCTGTTTTTTGAACATAGTAGATAATATTTTTATCATCGGCACTAATTATGTATCCGTCTGCCTTGTCTGCAATTTTAGTTTCTTTTTTCAAGTTATTCATGTAAAGCTTATTTTCTTTTAAATAAACTATAAAACTACCGTCTGATGCGATAGAAAAATCATCTGCTTCTGTTGTAATTTTTGTTCCTTTACTATCTTTCTTATCAGTATTCAGGCAGTAAAGAACAGATTTTCCGCTTTTTTCGTCAAGCTTAGTGTAAAAAACTTTCTTTCCGTCAACTGTTGTTTTAACACCTTCACCGGAATAGTTTTCAGCTACTTTTATAGTTTCTGTTTTTCCTGCGGCTTTTATCATAAGAGTATTTCCATCCTTCATGTAAGCAACAGGAAGCTTTGCAAAATCAACCTTCTCCTCTTTAAAGAATCCGGGAATGAACTTAATTCCAAGCAAAACAGCAACTATTATTACTGCTATAGCAATTATTTTTCCCAAAGGACTTTTCTTTTTCGGTTCTTCAAAAACCTCTGTCTCTCCGTCTTCGGTTTCTTCCGTATTCGCCTCTGTAGAACCATCAGCTTCCTCCGTGTCATCTAAAGCTTCAGAAACTTCTTCTATGCTGTTTTCCTCGGTCTCTTCTTCAGGGACTTCCAAAGCATCCTCCACTTCAATTGTTTCAGTAGCTTCCAAAGTCTCTTCCGCTTCCAATTCTTCTCCGCAAGACGCACATACTTTTACGTCATCTTCATTTTGTGCACCGCACTTTTTACAAACCATATTATTTCCTCCTGTAATTCTTTTGTTTATAAAACTTTACGTATACCAATTATATTCCATTCAGTCATAAATGTCAATACATAGAAAAAAGGAAAAATAAGCGTTCTGCTTTCTGTAAAAAAAAGCGTGCCGTTTCACCCATGCCGCATCCCGACAACATTCAATTCTGCCAAGCGTTGCTCGCGATTAAATTACGCAAATACCTATACAGTAAAAAAACAGTTCCCCGTATTTTCGGGAAACTGTTTTTTTACTCAATAATATCAACTATAACCTTTTTTCCTTCTCTACCGGATGCGGCACGCATAACAGTTCTGATTGCTTTAGCAATTCTTCCCTGTTTTCCGATAACCTTACCCATATCAGAAGGATTAACGCGAAGCTCCAGCAAAGTTGCATCTTCACGCTCAACCAAGGTAACGTTGACTTCATCCGGGAATTGAACAAGAGGCTTAACTATAACCTCAAGAAGTTCCTTCATGTACTATCAACCTTTCCTGTTAGAGCTTCGAATTAGCCAATTATGCCGTTCTTCTTAAGCAGGCTCTTTACTGTGTCAGTAGGCTGTGCACCGTTAGAAATCCACTGCTTAACCTTTTCACCGTCAACAGTGAAAGTTGAAGGCTGTGTAAGAGGATTGTATGTTCCAATCTCTTCAATAAATCTACCGTCACGGGGATAACGTGAATCTGCTACAACCACACGGTAATAAGGAGCCTTCTTAGCGCCCATTCTTCTAAGTCTGATTTTTACTGCCATTTTCTTCACCTCCGAAAAATTTTAAGTTAATTTATATAATAACTTACGTTATTAACTTATTGAAATCCGTTAAAAAACGAGCCGAATCTCTTCATCTTTTTAGGATCAGAGAGCATCTTCATCATCTTTTGCATTTCGGCAAACTGCTTAAGGAACAAATTTACATCCTGAACACCCAATCCGCAACCGGCAGCAATTCTTTTTCTGCGGCTGCCGTTTATGATTTCCGGATTTTCACGTTCTGCTTTCGTCATGGAATAAACAATAGCTTCCGTCCGCACAAACTGCTTGTCATCAAGCTTAACCCCTCTGAGTTTTGCCCCTACGCCCGGAATCATTCCAAGAAGACTTTCTAACGACCCCATTTTCTTCATTTGCTGAAGTTGTTCAAGGTAATCGTTAAGATCAAACTTCTGTTCACGGATTTTCTTTTCAAGCTCTTCTGCCTTCTTTTCATCAAAAGCTTCCTGGGCTTTATCTATAAGCGAAAGCATATCACCCATACCAAGAATTCTTGACGCCATTCTGTCAGGATAAAAAGGTTCAAGGTCGGTAAGCTTTTCACCCATACCTACATATTTAATATTCTTACCGGTGGTAGCTCTTACACTCAGAGCAGCACCGCCACGGGTATCACCGTCAAGCTTTGTCAGAATTATTCCGTCAATTCCAAGCTGCTCGTCAAAACTTGATGCTACATTTACCGCATCCTGACCTGTCATTGAGTCAACAACAAGAAGGATTTCTGTAGGATGAACACTCTTTTTAATGTTTTTAAGCTCATCCATAAGCGTTTCATCAATATGAAGACGACCGGCTGTATCAATAATAACCGTGTCATAACGCGATGTATCACAGTTATTTACTGCATCTGTTGCTATTTTTACAGGGTCCTTTGTGTCATAATCGGCATGAACTGTAAGTCCAAGCTGCTCCCCAACAACCTCAAGCTGCTTAATAGCCGCAGGTCTATAAACGTCACATCCTGCAAGAAGGGGACGTTTTCCCTGCTTTTTCAATACGCCGCCAAGCTTTGCAGCAGTAGTAGTTTTACCTGCACCCTGAAGACCTACAAGCATATACACGGTAGGTGCTTTCGGAGCAACTGCAAGCTTCGACTGTGCTCCACCCATAAGCCACACAAGCTCATCACGTACAATTTTTATTATTTGCTGACCGGCCGTCAGGCTTTCAAGAACTTCACTGCCGGTTGCTTTTTCATAAACACGCTTCTCAAACTCTTTAACGACCTTGTAACCTACGTCAGCTTCCAGAAGCGCAAAACGCACTTCACGCATCGCTTCCTTTATATCTTTTTCAGTTACAACACCCTGACCTCTAAGCCTTTTAAAGGTTTGCTGAAGCTTATCACCTAAAGATTCAAAAGCCATTATTTCGCCCCGTTCTCAATATACTCTACACTTTCAACTATCCTGTCAGCAAGAAAATTTATATCCTTGCTTTCTGAAAGTCGCTTGTTTATTACCTTTATCTGTTTTGCACATTCTTCTATGGAAGAAATACTTCTGAAAATCCCAATAAGATTAAGCTTATTCTCCATTTCGTCCATAATAGCTTCGCTTCTTTTTATGAAGTCACGCACACCCTGACGGGAGATATCCATAATCTCTGAAATTTCACCCAATGAATAATCCCTGTCATAGTAATATTCCATAGCTTCAGCCTGCTTTTCAGTAAGAAGACCTTTGTATATATCAAGAAGCTCCGCATATACGAGGTTTTTTTCCATGATTATGTGCACCTCCGAACCATTTTTTGCTTCTTTGTAAAGCCGTTTTCCTTTACAACATCACTAAGTATACACGCAAAAAATGAAAATGTCAATACTTTTTAACACTTTTTTAATTTTTTTACAAAAAAAACTTGCATTACCGATTCCTTTGTGGTATCATAATATGGCACAAAAATACGCACATCGTCTGAGTGACGCCCTGTGCCCCGAAAAATCGGGGGTTGGCGTACATGTTGACGGCGGTGGAGGTGCTGCCGGGAGCTTGTGACATGGGCTCGGTGGTAAAAACTAAATAAATGGAGGTGTTTTAACATGTCAGTTATTGCTATGAAGCAGCTTTTGGAGGCAGGTGTTCACTTCGGTCATCAGACAAGAAGATGGAACCCTAAAATGGCGGAGTATATCTTTACAGAACGTAACGGTATCTACATCATCGACCTTCAGAAGACAGTAAAGAAGATTGAGGAAGCTTATGAATTCATCCGTTCTATCGCAGCAGATGGCGGTGAAATTCTCTTTGTTGGTACAAAGAAGCAGGCTCAGGAAACAATTAAGGAAGAAGCTGTCCGTGTAGGAATGCACTACGTTGATGCAAGATGGCTCGGCGGCATGCTTACAAACTTCAAGACAATTAAGAAGAGAATCGAAAGACTCAGCCAGCTTCACAAAATGGAAGAAGACGGCACATTTGATCTTCTCCCCAAGAAGGAAGTTATCGGTCTGCGTGGCGAAATGGATAAGCTTGAAAAGTATCTTGGCGGTATTAAGGAAATGAAGAAGGCTCCCGCAGCTATTTTCATTGTTGACCCCAGAAAAGAAAAGATTGCTATCGCAGAAGCTAAAAAGCTCAATATCCCGATCGTAGCTATCGTTGATACAAACTGTGATCCCGAAGATGTTGATTACGTTATCCCCGGTAACGATGATGCTATCCGTGCAGTTAAGCTCGTTGTTTCTACTATCGCAAACGCTGTAGTTGAAGGACGCGAAGGCAAGCAGGAAGCTCCGGAAGAGGAAGAAATCGATATTACACTTGAATAAGAAGGGAAGTTATTAATATGAATTTCACAGCTCAGGACGTTAAAGAATTGAGAGAAAAAACCGGTTGCGGTATGATGGACTGTAAAAAGGCTCTTTCAGAAACAAACGGCGATATGGACAAGGCTGTTGATTTCCTTAGAGAAAAAGGTCTTGCTACAGCAGCTAAGAAGTCAAGCAGAATTGCTTCAGAAGGTATTGTTAAGGCTTTCGTTACAGACGACAAGAAGGTTGGCGTACTTGTAGAAGTTAACTCCGAAACAGACTTCGTTGCTAAGAACGATGAGTTCCAGACATTTGTTACAAAGGTTGCAGAAATCGTTGCTGCAGAAAATCCTGCAGACATAGATGCTCTTAAGGCTCTCGCTTACGGTAGCGAAGGTACTGTTGGTGATGCTCTTACAGCACTTATTGCAAAAATTGGTGAAAACATGAACCTCAGAAGATTCGCAAGAATTGAAGGTAATGTTTGCACATACACACACGGTGGCGGCAGAATCGGTGTTCTTGTTCAGGCTGAAGACAGCCTTGATGATGCTGACGCTTATGAAGCTGCAAGAGATGCAGCTATGCAGATTGCAGCTATCAACCCCCTCTACCTTTCACAGGAAACTGTTCCTGCAGAAGACCTTGAGAAGGAAAAGAACATCATCCTTGCTCAGATGAAAGAGGATCCCAAGAACGCATCTAAGCCCGAAGCAATACTTGAAAAGATGCTCGGTGGTAAGATTAATAAGTTCTACGAGCAGAACTGCCTTCTTCAGCAGGAATTCGTTAAGAACGGTGACTTTAAGGTTGGTGCTTACCTTGAATCTAAGGGAGTTAAGCTTATTAACTACGTAAGATTTGAAAAGGGCGAAGGCCTTGAAAAGAAAGAAGAAAACTTCGCTGACGAAGTTGCTTCAATGATGAAATAATTTCAGACAGACTAAAAGGAGGTGTAAAAAACTCGTTTTTTACACCTCCTTTTTTTGGGGATAGGAAAAAATGCTTCAGAACGGACAAACTGAGCTGTAAATCCCTGTACACAGGGATTTACAGGTTAGCGTGACAGTAGTTATCCGAACCT
>JAZPYX010000046.1:0-2548 GCA_045544395.1 Clostridia bacterium | reverse complement strand
CCTATGTATCTCATTCACTTTGAAACGCTGGGGCTTTATGTGTATGCGTCCACCCATTCTATTATGGAGGCGGCACTCAAGTCCTGCGGATTGCATCATTGTCAGTATGATGTGATTGAAACAGAGCATGGGGATATTCTGAAGATAGACCGATTTGGCGAAATCGCTCGTGATCAGTTTCATGCTTCGCCTTATGGCTCATTCTACAGCAGCTGGTGTTATTCCATGTTTGATAAAAAGGCGGAATCTGAAACCGAGCTTGATCTGATCATGGAGATGTGCAGTTGCTTTGGTGTGGATCCGGAGGAGATTATGGAGCTGATTGACTGCGGGTATACCTACGATGAGATCGAGCTGTTTCTGATGGAGCCGGAGGGGTTTTGTGATGAATACCAGTGCATCTCGGAAAGAAGGCAATGCTATGAGTAAAAAAGGAAATAACGAAGGCAGTGTATACAAGGATAAGCAAGGTAGATGGCGAGGCGTAGTCACACTCTACACTGCTGAAGGCAAGTCTAAGAAGAAATATTTCTACGGCAAAACAAAAAAAGAAGTTACAGAAAAAGTAAATCGCCTGCTCTCTGAAATCAAAACCAATACCTATATTGAACCTTGTAAAACTACACTGTATCAATGGATGAACACCTGGCTTGATACCTACGCCCGAAATGAAATCCGCCTTAGTACTCTGTAAACCCTAAATCTTAATAACAGGATAGAGATGTTTAAGCTTGATTCTGGCATCGTCTGTGGTGAAGTGCCAGTCAACACCCTTCTGTAATTCGTTTCTTGATGCAGCCCACGGCACAAGCAATGCTCTGAGAGTGGGCAGATCAGGGATTCTATTGTTCGCAATACACTGCCGACCGAGAGCAGAAAGCTCTATTTCTGCAATATCCAGCCAGCTCCCATGCTTGGGCGTGTAATGTATCTCAAGTCGCTCAGCGAGCTCTCTTGCGTGCTGAGGCGGAAATGTGGCATAAAGAGATGCAATACTGTGAGTATTCAAGTTATCCATGACCAAAACTACTTTTTCGGCATCGGGATACTGTTTCGTAAGCAGCCATTCGATCTGCTTTGCCCAGTCCTGACGGGTTCTCCGTTCCTGTGCGTCGGCATATCTCCAACCTGATAAAGGTTCGGTGAAAAGAAAAATACATGCTGTGCCATTACGGATATATTGATAATCCTCGTATGATACACCGTTTCTTTTGGAACGAAAGCCTTTGCGGAAATCTGCAAAGAATTGTATTGGCTTTTCGTCCATACAAACGACGGGATACGCCTTGTTGTAAGGACGACTATATACAGCAAGAACATCCTCCATAGCAGCCACAAATGCAGCATTTTGCTCGGGCGGGATACACCAGCACTTTTTCAGGTTAGGCTTAAATTCATTTTTTTAAGAACACTTGAAACAGTAACGTGTGAGATAGATTCGATATATCCCAATTCTACTGTTTTGTCGGCAAGAAGTCTGAGTGTCCATTTTGAATATCCTTCTGGCGGGTCACTGCAGGCAAGAGCTATAATATGTGCTTCTACCTCACCTGTCACCTTAGCAGGAACAGGCGGTGTTTCTCGCTTCTTTCTGTTGATGGTAGCTTCAAGCCCTTTTTCGCAATAAGACGTCCTTACTGTCTGAACTGTTGTAGGCGTGGTATGATAAGCTTTAGCGATTTCTGCTACTGTCATATACTTGCCGCTGCGCCTATCAGAAGCAAGAAGGATATTTGCTCGCAGGATCTTTCGTGCGGAGCTTGTACCCTTGGTGACAATGTCATACAGTTCGATCCGATCTTGCTCACTGAGTTCAATAATATACTTGTATGATGGCATATAATAACCTCCTTTTATCGGTTGTGATTATTATAGCACATCTTTCAAGTTTACGCAAGTTTTAGGGTTGACAGAGTAGTAGCAGTGCTTTGCCATGATTCTGTTCATCTCTCCATGCCTCAATAGAGGCAAAAAGTGTGTCAGGCATTTCCTGTTTATCTGATAAAAGAAGTTGATATACCGCATGTCGCTCAGTTATTTTCTGTGCATCTGATATTGCAGTAAGAGGATGCGTCATTTCTAGAAAAACTGAATCTTTACAGATAGATTCCGACCACAATTTTAGTTTTCGTACATTCAATCGTTTTTGACCATCATGATTGCCTTTCATGAATGATGGAAGGTGCTTTTCGCCAAATGAATCTATAAAAGTTAACTGATGGGGATCCTTTAAGCACTTAAATACCAAATTAACAAAATCCTTGTTAGTTTTATCTGGACATAGGGTGCACTTTATCTTTTCCAAAGTAATATGATTCTTATACAAGCAATTAGCATTAGTGTCATATTTTTTGTTAGGCACTTACATTTCTCCTTTCTTCAACTCATTTCTACATAAATATACAAAGCAATAATCAAAAAAGACAATGTCCACTGTCTCATGACTTTGATATAACTACTGAGAGTACCATTGGGTCGCCCCAGTGATGGGAGTTTGTCATTATATTGTAAGTTCAAGTGGACTCTATCCCAAAATTTGTGTAAAGCT
>JAZPYX010000045.1:0-53494 GCA_045544395.1 Clostridia bacterium | reverse complement strand
GTCTTCATTAAAGAGAAGCTTTTCATTCTGCTTTGTTACAAAGAATCCCGGTGCTATTGCATTGCAACGGATATTTGTTTTTGAAAAGTGTACTGCAAGCCACTGTGTAAAGTTTGATATAGCAGCCTTTGCACCACTGTACGCAGGTATTTTTGTAAGAGGTGTGTACGCATTCATACTTGAAATGTTGATGATGCTAGCATCGTCCTTTTCAAGCATATCCTTTGCAAAAACCTGTGTGGGTAAAAGTGTTCCAAGGAAGTTAAGATTGAATACAAACTCAACACCTGACTTGTCAAGGTCAAAGAATGTCTTTACATCCCCCATATCTTCTGGAACAAAGTATTCGTCATCAGTAGTTGCCTTGGGGTTGTTACCGCCTGCACCGTTAATGAGAATGTCACAGGTACCGAAATACTTTACTATTTCGTCGTGTGCCTGCTGTATGCTTTCTGTTTCAAGAACGTTGCACTTATATCCTTTTGCAATGCCGCCCTCTGCCTCAATTTCAGAAGCATAAGCTTTTGCAGCATCCTCATTAAGGTCTAAAAGTGCAATTTTTGCACCTGTTTTCGCAAGAGCCTTTGCAAACATAGAACAAAGCACACCGCCTGCACCTGTTACAACACATACCTTGCCTGTTAAGTCTATATTAAAAGGTAATTTCATATTACTTTGTTCCTTTCTCCAATGTTTCCCAAATGCCTGCCATATACATTGCGCCTAAGGCTCTGTCATACAGACCGTAGCCGGGTTTACCTGTTTCTCCCCATATCATTCTGCCGTGGTCGGGACGAAGATATCCCTTGAATCCTGTATCGTGGTAAGCCTTAAGAATTTCCACAACATCAAGAGAGCCGCACTCTGAAAGATGTCCGCTTTCTTCAAATGATCCGTCGGGGAGAATTTTAATGTTTCTCACGTGAGCAAAGTGGATTCTGCCCATTGCGCCGTACTTTCTTACCATTGCGGTATAATCGTTAAATTTTGCACAACCAAGACTGCCACTGCAAAGAGTAAGTCCGTGATGCACATCGTCATAAAGAGAAAGGAATCTGTCGATATTCGCTTCTGTTGTGATAATTCTCGGAATACCGAAGATAGGCCACGGCGGATCATCGGGGTGAATTGCCATATTAACGTCGCACTCAACTGCAACGGGCATAATCTCTTTTATAAAGTATTCAAGGTTACTCCAAAGACCCTCTTCCCCTATTTTCTTGTACTCTTCAATAAGACCTGACATTTCGTCAGGAGTGTAAGAAGCATCCCAACCTGGAAGCGTCATCTTTGTGGGGTCCATTTTGTCAACGTCTTCCTTATAGAAAACAAGTGCGTTTGATCCGTCAGGAAGAGGCTGGTCAAGTCGTGAACGTGTCCAGTCAAACACTGGCATAAAGTTATAACAGATACACTTTACGCCTGCCTTTGACAGTCTTCTGATGTTTTCTTTGTAGTTATCAATATAAAGCTGATAGTTGCCTCTTCTGAGCTTTATATCCTCATGTACAGGAACTGATTCTATAACTTCCATCTCAAGACCTTTTGCGTTAACGGTAGCTTTCATAGCATCGATTTCTTCCTGCGGCCATACTTCGCCAACAGGAACAGAATACACTGCCGTCACTACACCTGTCATACAGGGAATCTGTCTTATGTAATCAAGAGTTATTGAATCGTCGTTTCCGTACCAACGGAAAGTCATTTTCATAATAATACCTCTTATTTTAAATAAATTATCTTTCTTCATTCATATATAACAACAACTCCGGCTTTATGAAAAACTCATGGCAAGTTTTGATTATATAGAGGAAAACCGGAGTTGTTGTGCAAAAGCTTCATTTGAAGCGAATTGCTGTTTGTAATTGTTTGAAACTTATTAATAGAATGCTATATGTTAGTTCTGAAGTTCTTCAACTGTTTTTCTTGCTCTATTAGCTACTGAAAGGCGCTCCATCAATATATATTTCTTTGTTTCTGTTGTTTTACAATGAGGTGCAAACAGTATTGATTTTACCTTTTTTAGATCTGTCATTTCATAAACATATTGTATAAGAGGTCTAGGCGGCAGATCTATAGTTGTCAGCGGTGAAGAAGTAGGAATTATATCGTACCCAAGCTCCGGAAGTTCAGTAAAAGCACGAAGACGTTTTCCCTTTTCAGTGCTTACATCAGGAGCAACCGCAATTCCATTAGTAAAGAAGTTTCCTTCATATAAAGGACTTACCACAACATCCTTATCGGTATTTTCAAGAAATTTTTCCTTGTTTACAATATAAGGATCAACTGAAACCCACGGACGAACACCGCATTCACGAACAGTGTCAAGAAGGAATTTGTAGTCGTGCCAGTAAAGAGCGTACTGGCGATAACAAACGTAATCATATCTTACCTGTGCGTGTTTTCCTTCGTCTTCAAGACCGATATGCATCATTTCAGGCTTATCGAAAATGTCAACAACTTCAAAGATAAGTTCACGAACAGCCTCATAATATTCCTTTGTGGAAACCATTCTGGAATATACCCCAAGCCACGCATCGTGTGCTGTTGAAAAGTTAAGCTTAGGCAAAGGAGTAAGTCCTATATCACGAAGATACTGGAGTTCTTCTTTAAGTTCAACTACTTCCCATGCACCTTCAACCGCAATCTCGGGATGTGATTTGTATTTTACACCATCTGCAAGTTCAATAAGAACAGACTTAAATCCAAGCTCTACTGCTTTTTGGGCAATTTCTTTCCACGCAGACTTTTCCGTGTTCAGCTTTGTATAAAATTTTTGACCTTGAATTGTTTCACGCGTACTCGAATCATCAGCAATATTATCCCCAAGGTACATTTTAAACATATAGTTCTCAATCATTAAAGCTTACCTTCCTTTCCATACTTGTCCAATGCTTCTTTGGTTGCAGCAAAAGACTTGAAGAATCCGTACTTGTTGGTATTAGTTGTAGTACCGCACCAGGGAGCTACACCGATACCCATAAGTTTGTCATCCGGAATGTTTTCAATACTGTATCTTATAGTATGATCTATGTTATACTCGTTAAAACAGTTTGAACAAACAGGAATTACATCATATCCAAGCTTTGGAAGAGCAGTATAGCTGTCAATCTTCGCAAGAAGAAATTCGTTGTAATTACCCGGATCATCGGGATCGTTAAGTTTGGGAAGCTTTGTTTCAACATCCTCATAGAAATTCTTATAATACCAAGGACTTATTACAACGTCTTTATCCACATTTTCCAGGAACTTTTCCGGATAACGGGCAAACACGTCAACATACATCCACGGACGAACTCCTTTTTCACGCACACAGTCAAGAATGAACTTTATATCGTGCCACAAAAGGTCGTACTGACGGTAGCATACAAAATCAAGATGACCCTGATTAAGTGCTTTTTCTTCATCCATATCAAGCATAAAGAGTTCAGGATAATCAAATATTTCAATGTTTTCGTGAATAACATCACGGACTACCTGATAGTATTGAGGAGTAGAAACTTTCCTTGAATATTCACCAAGCCATATATCGTGTGCTGTCGAAAAGTTAAGCTCGGGAATCGGTGTAAGACCAATTTCGCGGAAATAATTAAGTTCTTCTTTGAGCTCCTCTACTTCCCACGCACCTTTAACCGCAAGTTCAGGATGTGATTTGTATTTTACACCGTCAACAGTAGCAATAAATACTGTGTCGAATCCGTGTTCCACAGCCTTATGTGCAATTTCTCTCCACGCCTTTTTCTCGCACTGCAGTACATCACGGAAACACGCATCACTTCTTCCACGAAGTCGATCGGAATCCCACCACTGGTTTTCGCCAAGCATCATCATAAATGCAAGCATTTTTTCTTTCATAAACAACTCCTCTTTTCTAAAAACACTTTTGTTTTATTATAATCATATGATTCTATGATTACATACATAAATAATGTTATTTCACTGAATGCCAAAACTTTTACTTTAAGGTATTCGCAATTATAAAGGTTCTGTACACAAGTAATACAGCTTCTTCATTTGTAGTGTTATCCAAAGGATGAATGTTTCCGTTTTCATCACCTTTCATAACGCCAAGACTATTCATAACTTTGATATCTTCCATTGCCCACTCTGAAATTTTTTCGCTATCGGGGAATATTTTATCTTCAATTGCAATATCTTTTACATCGGTAAACTTTCTGAAAGCCCGGCAAAGCATAGTCGCCATTTCTTCTCTTGTGATATTAGCTTCGGGATTGAAGGACGTTTCTGATACACCATTTACAATTCCAAGAGAGTATGCCATATCTACACTTTCGCTATCTACATCTGTGAAAGGTGCTTTTGGTGCTGTTTCAACATCATTAAACATCTTTACAACCATTTCGCAGAAAGCTTCACGTGTGATAATCGCCTTATAGTCATTCATTACAATTTCAGGAATAAGCCTGTTTTCATAAGCTGACATAACTTCTTCTTTTGCCCAAGTGCTTGCCCCGTCTGTAATAATTAATTCACCGAATGCTTCTGCTATCATAGCAGCACCTTCGTCGTTAGGATGAAGGAAATCCGGGAATAAGCTTTCGTAGCCTTTAAAAAGTTCAAAGAAGTCAACCTTTTCTGCACCGATTTCGTCAGCAAGTTCCTTGATTTTCGGTATTCCTTCATTTTCAAGAATTTCAGGATTTCTTTCTCCGTAAACGTTAAGCTTAAGGATTGCCGGTGGAACGCCTATGTACACTTTTACATCGGGATTCAATTCTTTATAGCTGTCAATTATAGCTTTATAATCAGCCTTGAAATTATTTTTACCCTCAGGCCAGTTTTCGTCTTTTATATCGTTTGTACCAAACATTATACATATAATATCCGGAGCAAAATTCAACGAATTAGTGTACGCTTCTTTATTTACATACGGTATTTTTGAAGACTTAAGAGCTGACGTTCCTGAAACACCAAAATTCTCTACAATGTAATCTTCGCCAAGTATTTTCTGTAAAACCATAGGATAGGTTTCTGTAATACCAACACCTTGCGTAATGCTGTCGCCAACGCAGGCAACTTTAATTTTTCCTTCAGTGCTTTCTGCAACCGGAACCTGACTATCCTCTGCAAAAACGCTCACATTAAAGAGCATAATTACACTAATTACAAGAACCAACATTTTTTTCAACATAAAAACAACTCCCTTAAATTATTTTTAGATTAAATTTAATCAATACATTCTACCGACTTTCTGCAGTCAGCCAATTCCACGTCTATTACATACCGACATTGACGGATTTTCCACTCAAGATGTGCCTTATCCGTAACATATTCCATACTGGGTTCCCAACCAAGACGTGAATCCTTTTCTACAAGGGGAATCGTAGCCTTTGCATTTTCTATTTCTTCAAGTAAAAGCTTTTCGATTTTATCAATTAATTCAGTCATTTCGTCTTTTGTTTCAAGTCCGAAAAGCTTATGTCTGTAATACTGCATATATTTTGCATTAATACCTGTAACCACAGTATTACGGATAAATTTACCTAAATTTATAAGCTCATCAAGTTTATCATTGCTTCGAGTCGTTTTCTCCATTGCTTCCAAGCCTTTTTCCATATACTGAAGCATTTTTTCAAGGCTCTTTCTTTCCTCTATTACTCTGACACCGTAAGGTGCACCTGACCAGGAGATCATATTCAAAGGAATAAGTGTTCTACATATTCCTGCACCAAACATAGCCTTTGGATCTGCAGGTATACGAATATCTTGTCTGAGATTAAACGGATAACTCGGTCCTACACGAAATGCACCGTATTGCTCTGCACTTGATGCAGTATAGTAACGTATAGCCTCACTCCAGTTTTCGAGAGCTTCGTTAACCTTTTCGTAGTTTTCTTCTCCGAATTCCGACTTAATGATTTTAGCGAGGATTTCATCCATATCTTCAAGGGGTTCAAGGAAGCAAAGATTTGAAAGCTTACTTATAAACGACGGTGTAAATCCGAAGTGATGGCTTTCCATAAGGCCAACAAGTCCCCATTCTCGGTTTGCCTTAATCATATTCTTATAGCGTCTCATCCACTGATAGGGGAACGGCTCATAAGGAATTACACCGACATCCCAGGTAAGACCGCCTGTATTTGTCATTGAATAGAGGCGTATTCCCTTCTTTTTAGCAGCTTTTGCTTCGCTTTCAAAGTATTTACCGGGACCTTCGAAAGAAAGAGTATAGTCAGCAACATGTCCCCTTGCTCTGCCAAACTTTGTTTTTTCAAACATTTCAAATGTTGCCTGAAGAGAAATATCTGTGGGCAGACTTTCAATCAGCTTAAGCCTTGCTTCTTCTGGCTGTCCGCCCCAGTTATATGTCCAGAAAACAATATCGGCATCGGGGTTATATTTTCTTACAACCTTTTTAAGGAGATTGAGCCATATATGGTAGTCACAGCAAGGGTACCATCCCGCACTTACTTTGCCTGTCGGAATACCGTCAGAGGATTTTTCATAATATTTTCCCTTTTTAACGTGAGGGTCTTTTGATGGAAATTCTACCGATTCACCTACCAAGGTAACTCCCTTAAGTCCGGGGCACTCACGGAAGAGCTTTCCATATGTACCGTCATAATATGCTTCTGCATCGGGTTCCTCGGGGTTCATGTCACTTTTTAAATAGCTGTAGGCATAAACATCGACACCGTACTTTCGTGCCTTTTCAATAAGTCCGTTAAAGTCAAGATACCCGTGGGGTGTTTTATCTACACCTTCTGTAAAAACTAAAAGAGCATCTCTGCCTTCGTGTGCAACTCGTGCAATGAATTCATCTGGATAATGGTCACAACCATAACCTGAATGAATCATTCTGGGTGCAAACATAGGCTTTTTTGAAACTGTACCTTTTTTCATAACAGGTGCTTTTTCAAAGTTCATTAATGTTTCCATATAATAAAGAGCCTGACCTATACCTCTTTCATCAAAACCGTAGATTCTGATTCCGTTATCATCGGTGTCAACTCTGAAGCCTTTATAGCGTGCATACTCACCGAGGTCTATACCTGTATCAGATGCAAGAGAAACAGTGATATCGGCATTTTCTGCACCTATTTCTATTCTTGCACTGATATGCATTGAGACTTGCAGATAATCAATGTAGTCATACACAGCTGTTTCGATAACATCTGTGTATGTACCCAACACACCAATAACTGCTGTGTCCGGGATGCAATACTCTTCATCCGTTACGCATCTTGCAGCATTTCTTACATCCTTCTCGTGAACTATCAGAAGTCTTTTTCTGAAATCATAATTCTTTTCCATAACAATCTCCCCACCTATCATAAAAGTTTAGCCCCGCTGTCCTTATCGCAATACATAATAGCATTATTATGCTTTCTCATAATTGTTGCAGGAAGTTCCTCGTTAATTTCATTATTCACTGTTTTGTAAACAGCATCTACTTTTGTAGGTGCAGGAACTGTACAGAAAAGATAGTCTGCATTGAAAAGCGTAGGAACTGTAAGTGTAAGGGCATATTTGGGAACATCTTCAAGTGTACTGAAGCAGCCGTCATTTACCTGCTGCTGACGGCAAACTTCATCAAGTTCTACTTTCTTAATTATTGCCTTATCATTAAAATCAGCAACCCACGGGTCATTGAATGCGATATGTCCGTTTTCACCTATACCAAGACAAACTATATCAATGGGATTCTCTTTTATAAGCTTTGTGTAACGTTTACAAGTGTCCTCTGCAGTTTCGCCCTCTGCGTAGATATAATTTACACTCTTAAAGGGAAGCTTTGAAAAAATTGCATTTTTTAAAAAGTTACCAAAGCCCTGGGATGCATCGGGAGAAAGTCCGATATACTCATCCATATGAAATGCATTAACTCTGCTCCAATCAATACCTTCCGCTAAAGTAAGAGCCAGTAGAGTTTCATTCTGCGACGGTGCAGCTGCAAAAATCATATTAACTTCGTCCTTTTCCAAAAGGAGCTTTCTTATGCACTGTGCTGCATCCCCTCCGGCACTATTTCCCATTTTTTCTCTTGTAGAAAATATCTTTACCTGCAATTTGTCTTTTTTAATTTCTTTAAGCATAATTTAAAACCCCTTCTTCATATTTTTCACACTCTGCATCCAATTCTTTGAAAATATCCATCAGATAAATAAGTCCCCTGGGAAGATGAAACGGGTCTTTAACCGGAAGAGCTGCTGTTTCTCCGGGATTTCCGTCACAATCAAGCCAATTATACCAGTCACCGTAACCATTTGGATAATTTGAAAAAGCATAATCTTTTACTTTTTTATGAATGTCCATAAACCATTCATCTCTTGTATGCTTGTACGCATATGCTGTTGCTACCAGTGTTTCTACCTGCACCCACCACGGTTTATATGTAGGTTTGTTCCAAAAAACAGGTTCTTTACCATCTATATCAATTGCCAGTCTCAGACCGCCGGATTTTTCATCCATAGCTAATTCTATATGCCTTCTTATAAGCTTACAGCATTTTTCAATTTTGTCTGTTTCCCCTGTTTCCTCAAATATATTGATTAAAAACCACATACATTCTATAACGTGGCCCGGAACACAGGTTCTTCCCTCAGGAGTATCAGAAAAAGAACCGTCTAAGTTTACAAATTCAAGAACAGCGTTTTTCTCTTTCACATAAAAGCTTTCCAGAACTTCCACAGCAAGTTTGTAGCCTTCTTTACGAATGTCTTCTCTGCCGATTGCTCTGGCAAGATTTGTATAAAAGAACGAAAATACCATATTCACACCGTGGGTTTTCATCCCTGCCGGAATTAAATAGGGATCAACGCTATAGCTGCCCGGTGTTTTGATTCTCCGGATTGTTTCCTCATAAATCTCTATTGCTGTCTTTTTTGCTCTTTCGTCGTTTGTTGCAATATAATATTCCGTCATTCCTGCAAGAACAAAGCCGTCAACATATATGCTGATACTTCCTTCAATTAAATTATCATCTTCATCATAAAGATAATTCCATGAATTATCTTCATTCCTGGGTATGTGTAAAAGGTAATTAAATAATCCGGTTGCTATATCCAGGTATTCCTGTTTTCTTTCCACTCTGTTGTACATTGCCGAAAAAGTCCATAAAGCTCTTCCCTGAGACCAGATGTACCTCTCTTTTGATAAAACGGTGCCATCCTCAGAAAGACAATTATTAATTGCGCCGCTTTCGTCTATAGCATTCCTCATCCAATAAGGGATAACTTCGTTGAGCAATGTATTTTTATATATGTCATAATAATTCTTCATTGTTTTCCTCCAAAACAGCGAATCAATATAAAGCCAGAAACAATGCTTCTTCAACGCTTTTTCCACTAACGCTGTAAGTTCTTCCATCTATATGCTTTAAATATGGCTTTCCGACAGATGATGGCAGTGCTTTTCGTTCCGTAAGCTCTACCTTTAATTCGATGGGAGCTTCAAAAACAAAAGGTTTAACATTTTTAAAATTATTAACAGCCTCAACTGTTTTATCATGTATAAGCTGATGTGCTTTATTTATCGGCATCAAAACTGCTGCTTCAATATCAAGTCCGCGTTTAACTTCTGCAGTAACAACCCCCGGCAAAAACTTCCTTGCTTCTTTACACGCCTTATCATCACCGCTTACCATAATAACGGGGATTCCTTTTTCGCCTAAAATTGCTGCATCAACTGCGATTTCTCCGACTTTCGTGTTGTTTACATACATATTCTGAATGTTTATTGAGCTAAAAGTATGCTCAAGCACCGCTCTGTGTGTACCCGCCATAGCATGATAACCAAGTAAGATTACCGCATCAAATTCTTCAATATCTGCAAACCTGAAGCCTTCGTGTATACCGCAGACATATCCGTCAACATCATCAGAAGCATTTTCCCACTGCAGAGAATAGCTTCCTCCATGACAATCTCTGACAAAAATTTTATCAACGCCTGACTCTTTCAAGCCTGAAACACAGGCATTGATTTCTTCAGTAAAAAACTTTCTGCCTTCATTAAATCTTGTTCCGGAGGGCAAGACTTGTTCCTTTGAATAAATCCCGCTTATTCCCTCTATATCAACCATTATAAAAACATTCATCGTTAAACACTTCTTTCAACTGCATTAATAGATAAACCCTTATCTCCAAAATCCTGTATGACCACTTGTAATAATATATTCATAGAAATCTGCGGAACCAAAACCGGCATTTTCATCTCGTACAGGGGTATCGTAGCCGAGCCTCTTTTCCTCAAGCTCCGGAAGATTTTCCACCACACCGTTAAGGTATTGATTAATTCTGAATATGGCTGAATCAATACGTGCCATAATTCCGCCATAGCGATTATCAAGAACTTCCCAGCCAAATGGTTTGTAGGTTTTCAGCCATTGTTCTCTGTGAATATTTCTTAAATCATTCACTAAATTTTTAAGTTTCGGAAGCTCGGTTTCACTTAATTTTTTAAGCTCCTCATTTTTTCTTTCTTTATATGCGTTTGTAATTTTCAGTCCCATATCACACTTCAACGCCAAAACCTTTGCCAATGCTAAAGGACGTGAAAATACATACTTATACTTCCCTGCGTTCTGATATGCCGTGCAAAGTTCATCTGTAAGATTGGAATAATAGTCTGCTATGGGATAATTTTTAACGTGTTCGTCAAAGAAGCCAAGCATCAAATCCTGATACAGTAAAAACTTTGCAGGATTTGACCAGTCGGCAGGTCTTACCCCGTTTTTGTCCGGGATAGCATCAAGATGACTCATTTTCAAAAAGTCATTCATATTTTCGCCTGTGCAGGCACGGAATCTTTCTTCAATAAGCTCATCTGTAACTTCTTTACTCTGATATCCGTACTCGGCATAAATCTGAAGTCCGAGAATTGCAGAAAAGACATTGACTTCCGAGCCGTCGTCGCCCCAAGTGGTTACAAACACCTCTTTTACGCCTTTTTTCAGACAAGCTTTCAAAGCTGCGTGCCCCACTTTAAATGCAACCTTGTATCTTACCGCCACACTTCCCCATGTAGGAATTCCGCCGGCAAAGATAACATCGCAACCCATCTTTTTCTGCTTTTCAAACATTATTTCGTAAAAGTCCTGCTTGTCCTGAACATAAGACCAATATACCATATCAACGTTTTTGGGTATTTTTGCTACAATCTCATCCGTAAATTCTACTTCCGTGTCACGGTATGAATTAATTTTTGAAGCTAATTTAAAGAACATATCGTTCCACATCATTGGTTTGAGGTTGTGCTTTTCCGCAATACTGCGTACTCTTTCAAGATGCTTACACATAATGTCAAATGCAGGTTTATACCCGTTTCTTCTGAAGTATTCCCCTGTACCTAAACCTTCTGCTTCATCCATCCCGATATGTATACGGTTGCTGCGAAACGGCTTTGACGCCGCAGTAATCATATCTTCAATAAATTCATAGGTTTTTTCATCATCTGCAAGCAATATGTTATTTGTATCTTTAGGAACACCGCAAGATTTCCACTTAAGCATTACTTTAAGATGTGCAAGCGTCTGTATACAGGGAATTATTTCGATACCCAAAGAAAAAGCATAGTCATCAATTTCTTTCAGTTCCTCGTAAGTGTACCTTCCCCGCATATATCCGAAATACGGATGATTTTTCATTTCATACGTGTCCTCTGTATAGAGCATCATCATATTAAATCCCATTACAGACATTATTTCAAGTAAGTCCTTAACACTTTTAACTGTCGGCACAGCATTTCTGGAACAGTCAAACATTGCACCTAATGTTCTGAAATTGGGATTTTCGGCAATACAGAAATCTTCGCCTCTTTTTAGTTTGTCAACCAATATACCAAGTGCTCTGAAAAAGTGGACCGTTTCAGAATATTCAATCACTGCACCGCTTTTGCTGCATTTAATTTTTAGTCCGCTGCCTGTATTTTTTAAAACAACATTTAACCCATCATCAGATATGGTATAGCAAAGTCTCTCGGACAAAATTTCTATACCTTCTTTTACTTTTTCTATATCTCCGCTGAAATTTAATTTCATTATATTTCCTCCGTACAATGTCCTTTACTGAATAACAATTTTTTCAGTCAGTGTAATTCCTCCAAGCTCCTTTTCGCCAACTTCACTTCCCGGATGGTTAAAGGTCAGTAAATAGTTTGTACTGCCGATAGTTATATCAACATCAAGATTCATTTTTTCTGCCTTCGGATTAGCTGTCGAAACCTCATATCCATCATCGGTTTTCTTTAAAAGCAGGATACATGGTTTATTAACATTAATCGTAACATCACCAAATGAACACTCACCGCTTTTATAAAATGCCGCTGCACCTACATTAAGTTTTTTATGGAAAACTGCCTGCAAGCTCTCCGTATTGGATATAATTTCAACCGGGATATCCTTGGTATATTCCTGTAGACCTTCATACGAAATTTCAGGAATTGTAATATAGCTGTAGCTTTGTTTTACAGGGAAATCACCGTGGTCAATCCACATTACAAACATATTGTTGGTATATTCCGTATCATCAGTTGAGTATTCGCCTAAATCTGACCATTTACCTGTTACATAGTCGTTTTTTATATTTAAATCAGTAGCCTCAGGGAAAACATATCCAATGTTATTTTGCAGAACACTTTCTACATTTTCATAAACCTTTGTTCCGTTTGTTGTTATCTCTTCTGCGTCTACATAAAGCTTTCCTAAACGGAACCGCTGTTCAACTGTAGTAGCAACACCTTTTTGTGTTGATGTAATTCCTGAGCCTAATGATACATATTCATCATCAAAGAAAAATACAGATTTTTTTGCATCTGTCTGCCTTAAAGAAAAGTCAAATACGGATGCACCGTATTTTCCGTCAGATACTCCGCCGACAAAGGTCTTTCTTTGAGTTACCATACCGCTCTGACTTCTTTTATAAACTTCTCCGCCCATTGTGACACCCGGGATTTTAGACCAGTCCCAGGATACCTGACTTCCGTGATGAATATCACCGCTTTTTGACAAAAACATTGAACCAAGCCCAATATTTTCACCAAGCAAATTATCACTGGAATTTGTTTCGGAAACCTCCGTACGGTTTGACACTGTTTTAAGTGATACCGAATAGTTTTCTCTGTTATGTACCATATAATCGGAACACCAGAAATACTTATTTCCCAATACAGCAGGTTTTGTTACCGAATTTTGATTAAGATATTCCTTGAAAGCTTTTATTTCGTCGGTTCTTCCCTCCGGGTAAATATCAAGTAAAATATCGCACAGTCTTACATACCCGTCAACTCCGGTTGAGGGAGAATATTTATACGATATTGTACGTCCTGCCAGATTCAATGAAGAAACCTTGCCCCATTTTTCCCATCTGCAGCCGTCAAGAAGCCGATTTTCAAGCAATTTATATAAATCGCTGCACGAAAGGTCAGTGTCATCAAATATTGACAAATATAATATAGAATCATTTATAAAGGTACTGCCATAGCTTGTAAGATACTGTCTTCCGTGCTGATGAAAGCTGAAATCCTCCTGCAGACCTTCCTTTGAAGGGTCGTCAAAAATCTGTATTTCTTCTTTCATTCTATTGACAGAGCTTTGAAGCTTCTTATAGTCGTGAGCAAGAATTCCGTGAACTATGCCTTGGGTTGTATACCATGTAAGATTAGCCCCCGTCTGGTATTCGGGATATTTATACATATCTTCGTGGTCGCACAAATAACTCAGTCCAAGCTCCATATGTTCGTCATCCAGAAGATGCTCACCCATAACTAAAATCGGCATAAGATTAGTCTGCGGACCGATAGTGTGATTCCACCACTTTGAAGGGTACGTGATAGTCCCGTCAGTTTTTAGTGCAGGCTCATTCAACGCACACCATCCTTCAAGGGAACGTTCCAGCACTTCTTTTGCAACATCGGGATTTTCATACATATAGTGTCCTTCTTCATTTGCCGCACGTGCTATTGCACGCATAATCTGAAGATGTCTGTTTGTGGCTGTTACCCTGATTTCAGGCTCTGCATCGTAATCTATATCACTGATTCCGTCTTTATTTGAATCAAAAAAGAAAGTTCCGTCTTCCTGCAAAGCATTAACATAGGATTTACAGGTACTATCTCCGTACAGAGCAGTTGTATCTATATAATGCTTCTTCAGTCTTTCTGCAGTTAAGTCAAAATATTGCCATTCGCTTTCAGACGCATACGCAGGTATAAACGTTATAGTAAGGACTAAAAGGCACAAGCCTGTTAATTTTTTTATAAATTTTTTCATTGTATGACTTCTCCTTTCATCCTTACAGTCCGGAGGGATGGTGTAAAGAAATTAGAATTTTTACACCATCTCCGTATATTGAAGGGAATTTTATAAGTTCGAAATGCAAAGTTCGAAATTCGAAATGATGGATGATTTTCTCCGCAGAGAAAATCTTTTTTCTAAATAAGGATTTTTGCTTCAGCAAAAATTTACCTTCACTTCGCACTTCGCACTCCGAATTCCGCATTTAAAAAATTGCCTTTTTACGCTCCGGACTTTTTGCATTCCAAAATTAATTACCCAATAATCTGTGTAACTGTCGAGCCACCGTAGTTGGCTGTAGTTTCGTCAAGACCGGGAAGATTAAATGTCATTTCATTTGCTTTACCATCTGTTGTAACAGTTATTTTTACATCAGCCTTGTGGCTGTAGGGGTTGCTTACGCAAACCTTTAATTTACCGTTCTCTTCTCTTATCATTACAAGACACGGTACATCTGCTTTCACGGACAGATTCTCGTGAAGTCTCACTTCTCCGCCTTCATAGAAAGTTGCATAAGCAATATTTGCTGTTTTATGCCATACTGCCTGTTGCTTTTTATTATTTGCCGCAATAACTATAGGATTGTTTTTGTTATACTCTTCAAGCTTTTCGGGAGTTGTATTCATAAGCACCTGATATACATAATCCCCGTTTGAAGGTCTTAATCCGTGATTGATCCAGAGAGTAAACATCTCTGCTTTGAGTTTACTCTGGTCAATATTATAGTCTCTTTTGCGATCTGTCCAGCTTGCAATGACTGTTTTATTTTTAATACCGATTGTTTCTTCTTCGGGGAAAATATATCCCGTACCGCTGTGGTATACGGTATTGACATCTTTATAGGTTTTCTCACCCTTTGCTATATTCTGCCCGTTTATCTGTACATCGCCTTTTAAGTATCTCTGTTCAACGGTAGTATTTACTTCCGCCCAGTTTGAAGAACGTATGCCTGTACCCAAAGCAACATACCCTTCGTCGAACATATAGTAGGACTTATAAGCTGAGGAGCCCATTCTTTCTGTCATTTTGAAGCTTGTACTACCAAAATCACCGTCTGACACTCCACCAGAATAAACCTGATGTATGCCATCTGATATAGATGAATTTTTATTAATATACACGTGTCGCGGATTTGTAACACCGGGATAAAAAGCATAATCAAAGAACGGATTTGTCACCATAAGATTATGTTCTTTACCATCGTATATACCTGTAACACCGGTATGTCCCCAATAAGCGTCAATGGAAATTTTTCCGTTAAACTCCATTCCCGCTACACGTTTTGAGGTTGTTCTTATCCAGAGGCTATACCCGTCACGGTGGTGTGCAAGCACTTCGGAACGTGGGAAATACAGCGTTCCGTTAAGTGGAAGAAACATTCCATCCTTTTCCGACAAGGTATGTCTTATCGCAAGTTTTATTTCGTCATATTTATCAGGATATATGAAAGCAAGTCTACACAAAGCCTTACGTAAAATATCGGTTGTATTAAGGCTCGTCTGCGAACCTATGAGTCTGCCGTAGCCCTGAGGCTCCATATATTCACCGCGGGCAGACCATAATGCACCATTCATTGCAAAATCCAGTGCATTATTCATACCATTCATAGTGTACTTTGTATCATTGAAAAGCGAAGCAAAGAGCGTTACGTCCTGAAGTGAACTTAGTGCATAACTAAGGTATAATGTTGCACCGTGCATATGATAAGTGCCATCAGGCTGAAACCCTTCAAGAGAAGCGGTTGCAACGCCGGCATCAATCATATTTATACGATTGAGCTGTGTAAGTTCATCAAGTCTGTTAATACCAACATTAACCCAATATTCATTTTGTTCAAGTGCACCTCTTACAACTGCCTGCTCGGCATACCATACGGCATTTGTACCGGTATTCCACGTATCTACAATTTCCTCCGGCATCCAGAGCATACAACCTATCAGCTGATTCAATAAGTCTTTGGGGATGTCATGATAAAAAGTTATAACTGCAGGCATTGTTGTAGTGAAGGGAGCTACTGTGTAACCCCAGAATTCGTTCTTTGTTTCATTTTGCCAACTGAAAACACCGTCAAATCTTCTTACGAAGTCCCTGCAACACTCAAGAAAGATTTCTTTAATTTCGGGAGATTGATAGTATTCACAATCTTCAATGTAATAAGCTTTTGCAAGACAACGCATATATCTTGCCGTTCTGGATAAGCTTAAGCCTACTTTTCCTCGCAGTGAATCATAGTCAAGACCTTCATCGTTGAAACGGCCCCCACCGGCGTAATGAGGGAGTGCCTCATCCCTTACAGTTCTTACTGCCTCTTCGTCCGTTATTGTACTGCTGTAGTACAATATCATATTTTCAAGAAGTATTTCAAGGTCGGTCATTCCCGTAGTATCGTACTTGGGGAAAACACGCTGTTGATCCATGTAAGCATCAAGAATTTCATCCGTATGGATAGTCCCCAGCTTTATGGTTGAATTGGTGTTAGTGCTTAAACCCAATTCCTCCTGATGCTCCTTATAAAGCTCTTCATAATCAATTTCTTCTGAAGTTTCCTCTTCTTCAAGGAGTTCGTTTTCTTCTTCTATGATTTCATCTTCAGCAAATGCGGTCAATACAGTACCTGAAAACATTGCAAGGCAAAGTAAAGCAGCAATAAAATTTTTAATCTTTTTCATTTGCCCACCTCTATTCATAAATATAAATGGTGTAGCCTTTAACTGCTCCTGACTGTTCATTAAGGAATATCATATAGTCTGTACCGTCAGTTGAAACGTAACTTGGTAAATCAGCAATTTGTCCGGCTTCTGCCCTTTTTTCCGATACATAGTATACGTTAAAATATGTACTTCCTATGGGAGAAAAGCCAGATAACGGTGCAGAATTCACATCTTCTGACTTATACTGATCGTAAGTAATTCTTGCAATTTTGTCGTCATAGCTTTCTATGTAACCTATTGTAATACGATCTGCTGCATTATAGGCTGTCGCACCTTTAATAACGCCGTGCAATAATTTCGGAGCGTCAAAGTCCAGAACAATATCTGTGAACTGGATAATTTCGTGTGCATCCATAATAACCTGAATCTGGTCACCACGGCCAATATCTGCACCGACAGTCTCGTTCTTTGTGTCATACTTATAGAGTGTACCGTTTTTCATAAGCTCCAGCTTAACACAAGGCTCACCTTTTTCGTTGTAACCCATTCTTTTATCGGCAACAAGATAATATGTGGGATACGAAGGATAAGTTTCCACATAATCAAATTCAAAGACAATCGCCTTTGCTTTTCCTACATTGTTACAGTCATACGCCTGGGATTCATATTTTGAATACACCATATCGCTGAGAGAATCACCAATAATGCGATACATTTTTTCGAAGTCAATTTCTCCGTTCGCGTCAGGCTTAGGAACGTAAATCAGATGTGTAGTATTATCCATAGTGAATTCTCTTACATTGGTTCCGAACCAGAAATTTCCTGCCGATTTATACTGACGTGCTTTAAATTCGTGACTAATATGCGGATAATTATTGTTTTTTCCTGTTGTATCACCTGCATATGCTGTGTATATCGCTTTAAGATAGCCGTTATCATCAACCTTATACTTTACAAGCTGACATATCGTGTCATATCCATCGTATATACTGAATTTTGTTTCTGCAAGCTTTTCCCTTGCCTTTTCTGCATCTGTGTATCGTTCGCCATCAATAGTAAGATATTTGTCGGCTTTATAAACAACAATATCTGAACCCATTGTGAAAAACTTTGCAGCAATTCCCTTTGAAATTCCACTTCCGTCTGCACCGATTTCCACAAGGACACCGTAAACAACGTCTGTTCCTACTTCTGCTTCATATAAAGCTGCTCTGCCAAGATAGTCAAGGCTGTATGTACCTATCTCGCCCATTGTAGGAATATTTCCCTTTTTAATAGGCTCTGTAGTAAGCACATCTGAAATATAAAGTTCCTTGTCGTCAACAGTAATTTTTCCTTCTTCACGTGCGGAAAGTCTGCCCGATACTTTACTGCGGTTTATTCTTACTGAAATATACTTAACCTTTGAAGTTTCAGGACTTTGTGCCACACAAAGTAAATCTTCTGTAACTATATCGTTTATAGTGGCAGGCTTACCGTCAATTTCAACCTCAATTACAGTATTATCTTCAGCCTTGAAAGAAACAAATTCATTGGGGTTGAATCTATCATACACCACAAGTCTTTCGCCGGAAGGCTTTGTAGCGGCTGATATATATATGTAGTCGTAAATCTTAACAATGTCGTACTTTTTATCGCTGTCACTATCAATCAGCCTGACTTCACCGCAGTCAAAATCGAATATGCTTTTTTCAAACTGCGAGCCTGCAAACGCACCGTTATAGAGGACACACGCATCGGCGGAAATATAAGCCTTCTCCGGTTTTCCGTTTTTGTTTTCGTAGGAAATTGCTTTTCCGTCAAAGCATCCGTCTTCCATCTGGATAGATGTAATCAATAAATCTTCATTGGTATCCTTTATTGTAAGACCGAGGACCTTGGGTTCTGATTCTTCGTATGATACCAGAATTTTACAATCATATCCGAGATACTTATAAGTATCGGTTAAATCACATCTGTATTTATTGTAATCAATTTCAATATAATGGTCAGTGCACCCTTCCTGAGAAGAAAGTGATGCTACAGGAGTTGCATTTACAATACCTTCAATTTCGTAAACATTCCATAAGTAGTTCAGAAGTGTAACATTGTCATTATAAGAATATTCTATATCTTTTGACGTATAAGAAACGTTTACAACATTATTCATAAGCATATTGTAAATTAAAACAATTGCATTTTCGTAAGACATTCCGTCTTTGCTTTTAGGAACATTCAGGTCTTTTGTAAAATGATAATGTTTACTTGTGTCACCGTCTAAACCAATTGCCTTAAATGCAAGACTCTTGCAAAATTCGTACTTCATTCCTTCGTCAGGTTCAAAGCATCCGTTTCCGACACCTGATACAAGACCTAAATTATAAGCACTTGTTATACTTTTATAATAGGGATGACTTCTCAAAACATCTGAAAACACTCGTGTTTCGTTATCTATACTGCCGAGATTAAGTGCTTTCATATATAAATCTACAAACTGACCACGAGTTACATTTTGAGTTATATCCTCGGGTTCATCACCCAGAATCCCCAGCATTTTCAAAAACTCTTTTGCCTCAATATAATCCTTGTTAGGGGCATATGCCGCCGAGGTAGTGTCGGTTTCTTCTGCTGATGCTGTAAAGGCAAACACGCTGAACATCACGGTAAGTGATAAAATTATTGACAGTAGTCTTCTTATACTGCCTGATTTAATTATGCTTTTCATATATTTATCCTCCTTTACCTTAAGATATTCTTAAAATTTCATATACAATCTTTGCCGCCATAGCTCTTGTAACGTTGTTTTTCGGAACAAATTTACCGTCGCCCATACCATTAATGATTGAATAACCGGAAAGCTCTTTAACGCTTGTTTTTGCATAATCGGATACATCTTCTTCATCGGCAAATGAAACTTCGGTGTTTGTTATTTCGGGTTTAACGTTTGCAAAATGAATACATCTTGCAGTCATTACTGCCATTTCTTCTCTTGTAATCATATCATTGGGTTTAAACATTGAAGCTGTCTTTCCGTTAACAATGCCGTTACTTGCCGCTATCATTACAAAATCGTAATACCAGTCACTGCCGTTTACATCCGTGAAGGAAATATCGCTATTTGCAGCTGCTTTAATATTCATACTTCTTACTAACATTGCAAGGAATTCCGCTCTTGTAACTTCCTTCTCGGGAAGGAATGTACCGTCTGTATAACCGTTTACAATTCCTGCACCGGCACAAGTATTGATATATTCAGTTGCCCAGTGGTCAGATTTTACATCCTTAAATGCAATCTCACTTTTAGAAGTGCTTCCTGCTTCCTCTCCGAAGCTTATTGAGGGCGATCCGCCTGTGCTTCCGCCACCACCGAAGCTGCCGCCACCGAAGCCACCGCCGGAGCCTCCGCTTTCTGTTTTGTCTTCAGTGATATTTCCTAAAAGTGTATTAAATCCTTTTGAGCCTGAAACAAAATCTGAAATCGATGAATATGTCTCTTTAAATATATCCTTATGAAGCTGTATTCTCTGGTTTTCTGTAATTGAAGCATATTTACCTGTAAGGTCAATACCGAAAGTATCTTTGTGAGTATTAAGGATTTTTTCCATATCTTCCCAAGCGCCAAGATTAACTGCCTGAAGTGCTGCCTCGTTTTCAAACGCACTAATTTTAGCTTCTACGAGAGATTTTTTAGCATCTACATCGTAAGTACCTGTGTAGTTTCCGTTTGCAGCCAGCAAAGCTGTTTTAACTGCATTCATAAATACTACTTTATTTTCACTGTTTAAGTTAATCGCAAAACCGTACTTGTTTGCAAGGTCAAAATTATATAAATAATTGTGTTTTGCAAGAACATCGGGTAAAGTATCAGGTGTTGCCTCTGAAATTTCAGCCAGTGACAAATCAACATTTTTCATCCACTGTTCGTCAGAAAATCTTGCTTTTGCTTCTTCCTCAACGATTTCACGAATCTTTGATGTGTTATTTGAAAAATCCTTTCCTGCAATTGCGTTAAGAACGTAGGACTTATCATCAAGCTGATTGTAATAAGTTGTGTCAATTGCAAGGATTTCAACCATATCGTATGCCGAGTCTATTTTTGTACCTTCAAGGTATGACTTTGCAGTTTCGGTATCAGCATTCTTAATCGCATTTGCAATGGCACTTGCAGCTTCTGAGCCGTTATACTTAAAGGACATACCTCTATTCTGTACACCACTGTCATAAGTTGCAACAACATTGTATACGTCACCTGAAACTGCACCGTCAATTGAGAAACTGTGCTGATATGATGCGTCATTACCGCTCATACCCTGACCGAAATATATAATATTTTCTTTTGCATTTTCAGGTGTGATATCGGAAAGATTTACTCCGTCCTTAACTACAACCAAAGAATAACGAGTATTCGGGTTTTCAGTTTTTGATCTTATTTCTGCAGTCATTTTATCATTATCTGCAAAGGCTCTGTCATCGTCCATAGAAACTTTTTTTGCACCGCTGTTTTCTATGTTCAGAAGAGGAATAAGTTTATCAAAATTGCTTCCTTCAAGTACAAATACTCTTGAAGTTGTTCCGGAATTTTCGTCAAGTGTCAAAGAAGGTGCAAACTGTGCATCACCTCCGGAAACTACATTCTTTGTTTCAAAGCTGATATCCGTAAGCTTTTCTTCACCGTTAACTGTTTTATAAACGGCAAGTGCTACGGTAATATCACGGTCAATAAGCTGTACATTTGTAAAATCAACCGCTGTCTGAATTGTACTTCCGCTTGTCATACTGCCTTCTACGATTATTTCACAGCCGGCACCATTACCCACGATTGTATCCATAGGTCTTACAAAGAGTACATCTGTTGTCTGCATTTCAAGACCTTTTGTTGTAAGCATGTCCTGAGGAGTTACGCTAAGTCTTATATATTTACCTTCAAGCTCCTCTGTCAGAAGCAATGAATATACATCATCATCTGTTCCCTTTGTTGTATTGATGACTTCCCAGGGACCCCATGGATAATCTGACTGAAGCCATTTTACCTCTGTTTCATATTCATTTGCTATATCAAGAGCTTTGTGGAATGTATACGTTGCAGAAAGCGTATCCCCGATTTTTGAATTTCCCTTAATATTAATATCAGTAACATAGGGAACTTGTGCATACATTTCAACGTTATCGAGAAGCCACTTACCCGATTTTACAATTCTTGTATCATTGGCATTACCCATTGCACGGAAGCTTATCTGTGTGTACTGAGTAACGGGGTCATATTCTGCTCCGCCTGTGAAAGTATGTGTAACCGTTGTCCATTCACCGCTTGTTGCCGTTTGCTGGGTGTAAAGAGGTGTACCGCCCTGATACATATATGTGAAATTCTGCGTGATGTCATTTTCTTCATAATCAAGCTTTACATCTGCTTTTAATTCGTAGGTTACACCTGTTTTATGGGATTCGGGTGCATATATGCAGAAAATAGAGCCACCGCTGTTAAGTGCTCCGGTTTTCTGTGCGGCAGAATCTACGGGTGTTGCATCAAGTGCCCATGAAGATGTGCCGTCATCATAGCCCTTCAAAGGACTGTTCTCAGAAGACACGCTTCCTTTCGAACCGCTGGCTACCTTGTGACCTTTTGTACCAATTTCGGTGATAAAGGAGCCGTTACTGATTATGTTTCTTTCAAACTCAATAAAAGGTCTTTCATCACATAACACCGGTGTACCTTCATTGCCGTTTACATCAACGGGGGTTATACGGAATGTAACATATTTACCTCTTGTTGACTGATTAAGCGGAATCCAACCATTTTCCGCTACTGTGCTTGCAGTAACAGTTTCCATAGGTGCTTTTCTGGTATTAGTTGTTGCGTTCATAGTAACAATCTTTTCCCATACTTCATCGGGTGCATCGGGAGAATCTGCCATAACCCACTCAAGCTTTGAACTTGATTCCGCAAAGGTACCGACATAGCTATATGAAGGTATAAGAATGCCGTTAGTCTTGTATCCGCCGTAGTTTTCAATACTCATATTTGAAACGGAAACTGAGAAGCACGCCTTACGGGTTGAAAATGCTTCAACACCCCAAACGCCTGACTGTGTCACGGGAGTAACACCTGCGTAAATATACTTTCCGTTATCTCTCTGCTGTATGGTATAGGTTTCACCGCTTCCGATTTCTGTTCCTGCAGCACTTGCACTTGCAGCTGAATACCATTTTATTACGCTTTCGCCTTCATCTTCATTGTCGACGATAGAAGCATCGTATTCGTAAGATGCCGTGAGAATACTTCCAACCATATAGCTTCCCGAAACCGTAACATCCTTTGCTACGGGAACTTTGGGTTCTATCGTTATATTATCCGCAAGGATATCACTAACGGATGAAAGTGAAAGTGTGATGTTTTCAGCCGAGCTTACGGATGTTACAATATTGCACTCTTGCCATTCGCCGGTCATTGTAAATTCTTCTGTGCGATCTGCAAGTGTCACAGTTACAACATTGCCTTCCTCACCCTTAAGGTACACTTGTGCACCAAGAATTGTTGTTGAATTTATTTCACATACAGAAGTTTTGGAAACATTCCCGTTAAATTTCATTGAGCCGGTAGTGTCATCTTCGTAGCTTTCGCTGTCAAAGGAAGCATCTTCACCCCAACCAAGCACGGTCTTATAGAAATTACCGTTGGATAAAATATTTGTTGTGCCGTTAATAAGCACAGCACTTGATGTAATTACTTTACCTGTATTTACGCCATCTTTAGGTGTAACCTGAACTCTTACATATTTATTTACAAGGTCAGGTGTAATTTCTATCCACTCGTTATCTGCTTCACCCTTAATGAGGGTTTTAAATGTAGTCCATGTGATTGATGAAGCACTGTCTGCATACTGCCACTCTATAATTGAGCCGTCTTCCGGCATAACACCGCCGTAAGTATACGCAGCTGTCATTACAGAATCTGTTGCATCTCCGCTTTTATCTATAGAGAGGTCTTTTGCTTCAAGATTAACAATCTTTCTGAAGCTGAGATCATCCATATAGATATAGTGTGTCTGATATGCAGTCGGATCACTTAAAGCCAGCTCGTTTTCACGCTGAATTTCTGCAGAAAGCCAGGGCAATTCTTGTGCTACCTGTTCTTCTGTAAGCGGATTTCCTTCATTATCAACGTTTCTTGACGGTGCATAAGCAGGATTCAGTTCGAATTTTCCGAACCATGTTCGAAGTCCCTTGGTTTGTCCTTGGGGATTCGTTCTCTGATTTGTGTAAAATCTTAAATCAAAATTAGTATTGGCAGCCATATTTGCGGGAATTGTCATTCTTGCAGTAATTTTTGTCCATCCGTCATCGCTTACGGTTACATCACTGAGAGTATTACCGTCTTCATCAACCCACAATCCGCTGAAGCCTTTGCTTTCAATTCTTACAGTAGCACCGTTGGGATTTGAAGTTTTAAAATATCCGCTAAGCTCGTAGGTGTCACCGACTTTCCAACCGGTAATTGCCTTTTTTGCAGTATTTGTCATATAGAAAGTACGGTTACCTGCAATTGATAAAAACCTAAGTGACTGATTACCGCTGTGGACATATTCATCCCCTACAGTGTCCTTGTGTACATATTCAAAGAAAGCCTTTGCCCATACGTCGTCAGGATTCCAGTATGTAGCTGAACTGCCTGTTTTGGTTTCGAACCCTCCGTCGGTCATCTGCTCATCCTCATACTTGGGATATGAGTCAGCTTCATTTGCCGATACACTCAAACTAATCACCGGTGTAAGTGAGAGTACCAACATAATGCTTAATGTAAAGCTCAAAATTCTTTTCATGGTTTTCTTCATAGCTTTTTCCTTTCCGCCTGTTTGGCTTTTAGTTTTTATTCTGTGCTTTCAAATACGTAACATTCGCCCAAATCTATACCACCGACACTTGCATAAATCTTTGTGTTTGAAAAATCACGGTGAACGGGGAATGTGATTTCCATTGTTCCGTCACTTTCCATTGTTCCCTGATAGATATACAGTGCATCATATATATCAAATTCCTGGGATGAGTCGGGAACCATTACAAATGTAACCGGTTTTTCTGCAAAGTCTAAAGCGTTAAGACTTAAGGACACTGTAACATTGTAGGTTAAATCGTATCCCTCGCTCTCAATTCTTTCTGCAGTTGCCTTCATATTTATATTCTTCGACAAATTAAGCTCCTTTTTATCTGCCAGAGGCTTATTTGTCGTTTTATTTTCAAACAGGAAAATTCTTAAACAGTCACTTTCCGAAGGCGGAGTGACTGTAACGGCATCCCCTACCTTTTCTACATCAGAAAGGGTAGTTCCGATAAGCTTTTTTTCTTTATAAAAAGCAACAACTGCAGTTCCACCGCTAAATTCCTTTTTCCCTGAAACATAGGCTGTTATAGATCCACCTTCACGGAAAATATATTTTAGTTCCGTAATCTTTTCTACCGGTGTTTTAATTTCAATATCCGATAAGTAACCATCAGTTACAAGGTGTATATTTCCATCTGAATCAAGTGCCATTGGTATCCCTGTATCCGACACGCACGAAACAGAACTTCCCAAAACGGATAATTCTGCAGGCTTACCGTTTATAAAGCCACTGTCTTTTCCGCCAAGTAAAGAGAGTTTTCCATTCTCATCCAATATAAGTGAAAAATACTGACCGCAGTAGGCATCCTTTACGTTCCACATAATTTTTGTCGGAATTGTTGCCCCCAGGATGCTGTCACCAAGCTGACCGTAAAAATTCTTTCCGCATCCGTATAAATCACCTGTTTTTGTTACAATCAGTGTACAGTCACTACCTGCACTGACACTCTTTACATTTCCCATTATCTGAATGTATCGCTTTTCATTCTGAAACGTTCCGGTACCAAGCTGACCGTGACCGTTAAAGCCTATAACCTTTAAATAATCGTTATTATCTATGATAAAGCACCACTCATCGCCGGCAGACATATCCTTTACGCCGGAAAGAAGCAGTTTCGGTTTTTCAAATCTATCTGAATAAATACTATATGTATTCTGGCGGTTTTTACCGAATCCGTATAAATCGCCATTTTCTTTAAGTGCAAGTGTAAAATCTGCACCTGCAGAAATTTTCACTACGCCATCCATTATTTGTGTGGGGGTATTACTGACTGAAATTTCTCCGATGCCAAGCTGTCCTTCATTGTTTCTTCCCCACGTCCACAAGGCACCGTCTGTTTTCAAAACGGCTACATGGCTTTCCCCAATAGCAGCCTGACTGACATTTTCCATAACCTTTTTCGGTTCGGATACATAATCTTCTTCGCTAAGGCATTTTTTGTAGGAATTATCTCCCCACATCCAAAGAGCACCTTCTTCATCAATCGCAGCAGCGGTGTACTTTTCTTCATCACCGCGCCCCGAATATATCTTTTTGATTTTTACCGATACATACTCTTCATTTTCTGTTTCCGTTACACTGTCAGGTGTAACTGCTATACTCTGATTATCTGCAAGAACTGAAGCTTGCAGGAGAACCAACATTATTGCCGCAAAAATAATCAAAGCTATTTTCTTCTGCATTCAGTTCCCTCCTTTTAGTTTTGGCGGCTGCCACGAAATGAATATTTGTTTATGCGGTCCATTTCGGGACTGTCCCAACAGACTTTTTAAGTCTTTTTGCATAAAAAATATAGTTTTTTGTGCAAAAACGGGACTGTCCCAAAGAAATGGAATGCATAAATATTCATTTCGCGACAGCGTCAAACATTATTTAATTAATTTCAAAATTCATTATTTTCCGAATAAATTATTCTGTTACTTCGTAAAGGACTACATCATCAATCCATGCTGCATATTCTCTTGATTTGGGTGTTGTGCCGTTAGCATATGACTGAGCACCATGCCCAAATACAATACCAACATTAGAGCCAAATGTTGTCCAGTAGCTACCTTCATCTCCTACTGTACCTGCTATAGAGTAAACACCGTCATTAGCCTTAGCATCTGCAGGAGGTGTAGTGAAGGTATATGTAACCTTGTGCCATCCTTTAACTTCTGATGCACTACCGGTTATAGGACCATAATAACGCGCACCCTGAACTGTCTGCTTACCGGTTACAGTAACTTCCTCTGTTGATGTAGAACCTGTAAGGTTACCCGCCCACTTGAATTCGGAGTTAATCGTACCCTGCATAATATATGTCTTTGCGTTGGGAACACTACCGCAAGCACCGCTTACATAGAATACAAAAGAGTCAACATATGTAGGCATTACATAAAATTCAAGACGGTATGTTGTATCTGGCTTTACCGGTACGGTTGTGTATACCATGCTGGGAGTATTGCCGGCTACCGTAGGAAGACAGAGTGATGCAATACCGCTCTTTGCTGTTGCAGTATCAATTTCTTCTGTAAAGCTTGAATTAGCGTTACCTGCAGAGTTTGCAAATGAATCTTCATAATGCCAAACATCAGAACCTTTAATCTTCTGCTGAAGGAGATTGGTGGTCGTTTCCTTTACACCATAGCTAACATACTCAGAGTCAGTTTTTTCAAGATAAGGAATTAAACTTGATGTGCTGTCCCATGCAAATATCTGTATATCTCCGCCATTTAAGTTTGCGGGAACTGCAAATTCGGGAGATTCAATTCTCTGTGTAGCTGTGCTGTTTCCGGGAACAGATGTCTTGTAAACATTCAATATGCTGTTTAAGCTCTTATCAGCATTATAATATGCTGTGATAAGAGTTACATCCTTTGCACTGTTTGTAGCGTTCATTACATCCATAGCTGCCTGTACATTTTTACCTGCAAGATTTGCATCGGAATATACAGGCATACCTACCTGTGTTGCTACAGTACTGGGAGTTGCATTTGTAACTTTACGGAGCTTAATATTGTCAATGTAGAGTGCATCTGTTGTTGCTGTACGTCCATCAAAATCCCAGTCTACACTGAATGAAAGCGGAACATGTGTGGGCATAGTAACGCCACCTATTGTCTGATCCTGAGTAGGTGTAGTTTCGATTGAGAAACGTGCAACAACTCTCTCGTACTCGGGTGCTGCTACTGAGCTCATCAAACGGTTACCATTATCGTGAAGGTAATCCATTCCGTAATATGTTTTTGTTGAGTGTCCGAGATATGTCGCATTATGATTCATTTTAAAGGGATAAGCAGAATTACTCTTTACATACATCTCAAGCTCATAAATGTTTCCTGTTGTCATGTAATCAATGGGGATATTGATGTTGAAACCACCATCAGTGCCTACCTTTGATGCCGCAGGAAGAACTGTAAGTTCACCATCTGCGATAGCTGTAGGATAGTTGCTTGAAACGCTAAAGTACACCTGGTCACCTTCACCTGCTGACTTTATAAGAGCAGAAGAAAAGTCTCCGTTTGTGAATAAGTTTTCTCCGTAAGAACGAAGAACGGGATTTGAAACATAGAAGCCGGGTTCGGATTCTCTTTCAAAGCTGTCTGAAAAGACAACTGTTTCTGCTGCCAATGCTGAAACGCCTGACATACAGATTGTCAGTAAAAGTACCAACAAACATGATAATAATTTTTTCAATTTCATATTCATATACTCCTTTTTTAATAAAAATTTGGTATGTGCCGCAGTTATCTTTTTAAATTTGCGGAATATATATCCTCCTTTCTTTCAAATTTGTATTTATCTTTACTGCGGCTGTTAAATTAATTTAATTAAATTCTAACACTAATTATTTTTCGCAACAAGAAACAACTTTTTCCAGTAATGACATTCATTATTGCAAACTTGTTTTCATAAGCTCGGTTTCAACTGCTGCAAGAAGCACAATTCCAATACCGTGTGTGTCATTTACAACAGGTCTTAAATGGTTTGCATAATAATCGTTTGAAAAACCGAAACCGGACCCGCAGCAGACACCGTAAATATTACCTTCTTTGTCTACAAAGCGTGAATGTAAGGCATCCCAGCCTTTCAAAGCAGATTCTGCCAGTTTTTGTTTCAATTCGCCCTCAAACCAGTTCATACGTACCGCCCTTGCAAAAGAATATATAATCATTGCAGTACCTGACGACTCCTCAAAGGATTCGGGCACATCCAAAACCTGATGCCACATCCCGTTTTCGTCCTGCAAATCCAAATAGCTTTCTGCAAGGTTTTTGAAAAATGAGATTATGTCATTCCTTTTCGGATGATTATCGGGCATAGCTTCAAGCACTTCTGACAAGCTGAAAATACACCATCCGTTTCCACGGCTCCACGGAATACCGCACTTTATTTTGCGTGTAACCGAGTACACATGGGACAGATACTTTTTATCTTCCATATAAAGATAGTGCTTAAATCCTAAAATCTGTTCGGCAATCATATCCATTATTTTTTTATCGCCTGTAAGTTTATAATACCTTGAAAGAAACGGCAGGCACATATACATATCATCTGCCCAGATTGTTTCATTGTCCTTATCGTCACGGTAAAAGTTTTTTTCTTTGGTAACACGGATTTCATTTTCCATAAAGCGGGCAATATCATGGGCAACCCTCTGTGCCTTTTTAGTTTCAGGACTTACTTCAAGGGTAGTTGAGCCCATAGAACCGCAATAGTCAAGAGTAATAGGCTTTGCCATCATATCAAGAAGAAGTGTGTGGTTATAGTTTTCTCTTTCCCACCTTGCATATTCATAAAATGCACTGCAACCGTTTATATGGGTTTTTACGTAATCTATAACCTTTTCATTGCCAAGATATCTTCCTGCTTTACTTAACCCGTAAAGGGTAACACCCAATGGATAATTCCACTTTCCGAATAAGCCGCCGCTTTCAGATGCCCTTACCATAAGTTCGGGACCATCAAGATGCCAGTAATCTTTACCTATGGCAGTATCAAGTAAAAGTGATAAGTCATAGTAAGAACAGATATTATCTTTATCAATACTATTTAAACGGCCTGCATATATCCACCGGAATCCGTTAATATTACAGGGACTGCAAAGTGAAATATTGCTTTTGAAATTTACGCCCCATTTTTCGCTCGACCTCTTAACGCATAAAAGTATATTGTGTTCACCCTCACTTAATTTAGAAGAGAAGGAAAATTTACCCGGTATGTCACTTTCAAAAATACATTTATCATCAGCATATACCAAAAATTCAGAAAAGGCTTCACCTGAAAAAGCGGGAATAATATCTTCGCTTTCTATATTTACCGTAGTTCTTGCGATTGCCCATTCACCAATCTTTGTTTCGGGAAAGATTCTTTCAAAGGGTGTGCTTTCATTTGTTTCCCAAGTGATTTCAGGGTACCACTCAAGCTCATCGTCTTTTACCGACATATCAGAATAAGGCATATTTCCTTCGGGATATCTGTGCCCGTTTTCGCAAAGCTCCGAATATACAGCACCGTAAAATCCGTCATACTCTTTAAAGGGAGAAAAGCTGCCGTTGTCACAGCTAAGCTGACAGCTAAATCCCATATGCGTTTTCTCCAAGCGGACTAATACGTCATTCCAGCCTTTTTTCATGGGAAGGTAGATAAGCTTTCTTTGTAAATTTATTTCTTCATCGGCAGTAGATTTATAAACCAATTCTCTATTAACATAAATCTCACAGATACATTCAGGATTTACACCCTTTAACTGCTTACCTTCGCCATTACTCCATCTTTTGTAAAATGCATAAGCAACCTGACCTACCGAAGCATCAGGATACTTTGCATCGAAATCTATTAATTCTTCATCGGCAACATGATTCTTTGTTTTTGGAATACAACCAAAACCGTTTTTGCTGTAACCGTAGTATTTGTACGGAATCATCGGATTCGCCTCTATAAAACGATTTGCAATAATCTGCATAGTATCGTTTACATTATACTTTTTTGCACTGTTTATTGCATCAACGCATTCAGTTTTTCTCAACGGAAACACCTCTTATCTGACAATTCTTACTCTTCGCAGACTAATCTCTTAAATTTCATCAAAAACTCTGACGTAATCAACAACGAAGCAATCTTTCAATCCCGGTGGGAAACCGTTTTCATTCATTCCGGGTTCTGCAACAATCTTTCCCCTGTATCCCTTACATTCCATTCCCAGATTAAGGAAACTTTTTACAGGAGTGGTGACCTCTGTTATCTTTCTTCCAATTTGTATACCGTCCACATAAAATGTGAAACCATCTTTTTCCCAGTGGCAACCGTATCTGTGATAGCTGTCCTTATTAAGCATAAGATAACCGTATATGTCTTTCCAGTTTTCCATATGGTCTTCTGCCATATGTTTTTTATAGTTATTCTTAGCGAAATGACCCTGATGAATCATATGAGGGTAGATTTTGTGAGGATCAAACATTTCCATAACATCAACTTCAACACCGTCAACTTCAGGAGCGTTACCTGCGTGACATGTAGGGGATTTTAACCAGAATGCCGACCACCATGGTGATTCGTTTTGCGATTTAAATCTGCATTCATAATATCCGTAGCCGTGTGCAAATGTCGGTACTGTCGGATTCTTTTCTCCATCAGGCTTATCTGTATATACTGATCCTGTCTGTATGGTTGCGCAATAATACGCACCATCCTTTTCAACGAGGTTGAAAACAGCGTTACTGTTTCCGTCAAGCTCTACAGTACCATCCTCTGACCAGCACTTATGTCTTTTACCTTCATAATACAGTCTGTAACTCCATATATTCCTGTCAAGCTCAGTACCGTCAAACTCATCCGACCATACAAGCTTCCACTTCTTCCCGTTTGGTAAAAACGATGGTTCGTGATTTTCAATATTATATTTTTGCATAATAAACCTCCCTTAAGGTTACGTCATTTATACAATTTGAAGACATTAAATTCTTCTGCTGTTTCTATATTATTTAAGTAAACACCGTCTTCATCCTGTCTGAAAGAAACTACAAATTCAGAATTAAGATGTTCGATTTTAGATATTTTCTGACTGCAAGGAATAAATTTCGGACAATTCTTATATGCAACAGCGTAAATAAAATCTTCTGTCTGTGTAAAGAAAATATCGTTTTCCTTGTAAGGTGCACAAGGCCGCGTTTTATAAATAGCTTCTCCGTATTTATTGAGCCATTCTCCGAAGCCTTTTATTGACTTGATGGCATTTCTCGGCATACGTCCGTCAGGCTGCGGAGATACATTAAGCAAAAGGTTTCCGCCTTTACACACAATATCAAGCAACAGCACTATCAATTCTTCAGGACTTTTATAATCATCATCAAAAATATAGTTGAAATCCTTTCCAAGAGTCATACAACTTTCCCAAGGAGCACTCATCGCATAATCCGGAACTTTTTGTTCGGGAGTAATGTAATTTTCATACTCGCCCCCTGCTGTTCTGTCAACCACAATAAGTTCCGGATTGGTTTCTCGTAATTCTTTTACAACCTTTCCAAGATTTATACTATGGTCGTACTTCGGACTTACCTGACCACCGTCAAGCCACAGAATATCAATCTTACCGTAATCTGCGACAAGTTCTTTCATTTGTTTATGAGTATACTCTGTAAAGGCTTGCCACTTTTCAGGATTTTCTTTTATATTGTATGACGGCCATCTTGTAGTAGGTCTTACTTTACATACTTCGCTTTCCCAGTAGTCTTCACAATGCCAGTCAGGTTTTGAAAAATATGCACCTATCTTAAGTCCTTTTTTCCTGAAGGCATCAAAAACATGCTTTACAATATCTGCCTTTTCGTGTTTACTGAAAGGACACTTTTTATCCGTTACCTTAAAATCAGTCTGTTTTGTGTCCCACAAGCAAAAGCCGTCGTGATGCTTTGTTGTAAAAACAAGATATTTAAAGCCGTTTTCTTCAGCAAGAAGCGCCCATTCATCGGGATTGAAGCGAATAGGATTGAATGAATTTATAAGTCCGAAATATTCTTCCCTGATTTTATTCCCGTCCTCTGTCCAGTCAGGTCTGTAGCCGTATTCGTCATTCCCTCTTGACCAGCCGGCTTCTTCATCTACAAGTCCCCATGATGCCATAAGTCCAAGCTGTGCATAAAGTCCCCAGTGAATCATAAATCCAAGCTTCATATCCTTGAATTCTTCCAGCTTCTCTTTTACCGGTGATTCAGGCTCTATGTATGTTTTGCCGGATGAAAACATATGAACACCGTTTACTATAACTTCATCGGGTGTATTATTATTTGAATTACCCATTTGTGTTCTCCTTTTTATACGTTACATAACACTTCGAGATTTGTTCCGTAAAAAACATCTTCTCTGTTACTTACCATTTTGCAGAGTTCTGAAAATTTCTCCCATCGTTCGGGATATATATCAAATTCATATGCATGCCCCCAGATGTACAATATCTGTGGTGATTCCGCTTTCATTTCAAGAAATTCGACGGCTTTATCAAAAAGTATGTCCCAATCCTGATGGTGGTATAAAGTACCTTTATACTGAAATAAGTCTTGATAAGGTTCAAAGGAGTGGGTTACGCCAATTGTCCTTGCATACTTTACACCGGTATTGTTTTTTATAATATTTGCAACACGGTCATTACAGTTTACCCCACCGCAGGGATAAGCCATACCTTTTACTTCATAACCCACTAATTCAGATAGGTTTATTCTGTCCTGCTCCACCTGCCTTATAACTTCTTCATCATTTTCAATTTCTGTAAGATTCGGATGTTTTAAGGTGTGAACGGCAACCTCGTGCCCCTGGTAAATATGCTTCACGTCTTCGGGTTTACTTCTTTCGAGGGTGACTTCAATTCCGCTTTTTGATGTAAATTTTCGATATTCGCCCAATAATTCTGAATTAAGATTGAAAGTTGCTTTTAATCCATACTTGTTGAAAATCTCAATCAGACGTACATCCTGAGTTACCCCATCATCATAGCTGAAGGTAATTGCTTTGTTTTTTCCGTTAAACATAATCTACACTCCCAAAAATTAACCGAGAAGTACAACGGGAATAAAAATTGGTGTTGCATTACCGCGTGGCCATGCAGTAACTGAAATTTTGTTTACAGCCTCTACATTTTCACCTACGTGAATTGTCATTTCCCAGAAGCCTTCGCCTATACCCTTAATAGAATCGTGAATTGCAAATACCGCCTTAGCGTAATCTGCAGACCATCCTTCGGGCAGTTTTACATCCATATCATAATACAAGGGGTTACGGCGCCAGTTACGGAAGCTTACTTTAACTTTAAAATCTTCACCTGCCCTGACAATCGAAGGTCTTTCGTACTCAACAACTGCATTTGTATGAGGAACAGCTTTTACTTCAAAGGAATAAGGACTTCTTTTCATCACATCTTCTGCGTAACCCTTTAAAATTTCATCAGGATTTACATCTCCGAGTGTGCTTTCACCGTCTGTCATTTCAACTTCTATTCCGTACGCTTCCAGAACAACAGGAATCTGTGCCATTACACGCTCGGTAAGCTCTGTACAGGTTTTAGCCACACAGCTTCTGTATGCACCGTTAATGCAAATGGTTTTTATGCTGTCGCCAACATATTCCTTCCAGTCTTCGGGAATGTTTTTCGCACCTCTCATAATTCCCATTATTGAACCGCAGGTTCCTGCAGTACAGTCAGTATCATCTCCGCAGTTTACAGAGTAAAGCATACTCTTTTTAAAGTCGCCATCGCCATAAATAAGACCAAGTACAGTAAAGGCGATATTTGCAGGTGCCATAAACCATCCAAGGTCACGGCAATCTTCAACAACAGCGTTTCTTGCATCTACCCAATCTATGCCGTTATCATAACTGTTAAGAACTATCTTTACGCTTCTTGCAACGCGGCTGTTTTCAGGAATATAAGTAAGTGCTTTCTCGATAACTTTTCTTACGTCAGTTTCAAAAAATGCCATGCTTTGAAGTGCAGCTGTGAAAATTTCGGCACAAGTACCTTCAGCAAGACCGTGGTCAACACTTCCGTCCATTATAGCGTACTTAACTGCAATATTCGGAATACCGGGAGCCATACACGCCCAAACTTCCGAACGAATCCACGCACCGTTTGAGTGATGCCAAAGCTCATTATTCACTTCACCTGAAAGCGGAGGCAAAAGTCCCATTCTAAGGTTTGTCTTTCCAGTTCCGTATTCGTTGAAGTCGGGAGCTATGTAGCCAAGCCAATAATCAGCCAGAACATTTGCATCCAATGCCTTTGGTCCGACGTATTCCATTGCACGAAGCCACACAAGCTGAAGGTCAAGGTCGTCATTGGGAAGCGGTTCGCCCTTTGGAGAACTGAAACCCTTTACATCAAGTATGTCCTCTCTTCCTTCAAAAGGTCCGCCTATTGTTCCGCCTATATTTTTACCAATCCAGCAACCCCATATTTTGTCCTGTAATTCAGTTTTATTTAATTTCATTTTCATAGCCATAACAAAAGCCCCTTTCACAAGAGTTAAAACCGTTTCTTTATATACTTTCCCTTATATTTTTATTATAAGAAAAAAAGCCAACTAATAAAAGTGGCTTTTTTGACATAAAAAAGTATTTATTTTTTACTTTGTCTGTATTTCAGAGGGGTTGTTCCCGTTAATGCAGAAAAATGTGAAAAGAATTTTGTCCGGTCAGTATATCCAACCTGTTCAATAATGTCGGATATTTTGCTGTCAGTCTGCTCAAGTAATATTACAGCTTTTTCAAGGCGTATTTTTTTGAGATATTCTCTGAAAGGCAATCCAGAAAATTCTTTAAATTTTCTGCTGAAATATGATGTATTGTAAGAACACATTTTTGCAAGGTCTTCCAATTCAAGATTCTCATGGCAATGCTTTGATATATATATTAAAAGTTCATCATTTATGCCCCAGGGAACTACATCCATTCTTAACGACATTTTTCTGAATGTCATAACAAGAAAGAAATTCAGTTGCGAATATATGGCAAGCTCATATCCGGGAGCTTTTTCGTTCATTTCTTTGTTTATAATCGAAATTGTTTTCTCAATTCTGTCACGTTCATCCCTCGAAAACGTAACTTTGGCCTTACTCACATCAAGTATTTTACTGAATTCATTAAACTCAGATAAGTCAAGCAGAGAAAAAACATTTTCGTGGTTTTGCAGGTTTTGATTTATATATCGGGGTTTTATAAACACGTTAATAAAACGCACCTCTGTGTTACCTTTTATTTCGTGAGTCTGATTATAGTTTATGACAACCATATCACCGGGAGCTACTGCATACTCCTTACCATCAATTATATGCGTACATTTTCCCTTGAGCATATATGCAAATTCAACATATTCATGGGTATGCTGCGGTTTATTTATGCTTTCAGGAGTTTCTACAGCATAATAAATTCCGGCATCTTCGGACATGTAATACTTATTTTCCTTTTTCGTATTCAAAGAGTTCACCCCTTCTCTTATTGTGCAAACTTTTCAGCCCATTCTACTGCATTTTCAACCCATTTTGCGATAGATGTATCAATCCACTTTTCGTTACCGCATTTTGTTATTTCATTACCTAATGCGACACCGTGTGGAGCATCGGGATATATATGCATTTCAAATTTGATGCCTTTATCAGCCAATGCGTTTGCAAGACTCAATGAATTTCTAACATTAACAATCTGGTCATTTGATGAATGCATTATAAATGCGGGGGCTGAATTCTCGTCAATATTTTTATCAATACTGCATTCGGCAAGTTTTTCATCTGTTACTTTTCCAAGAAGAAGATTTTCAAAAGACGGTAAATGATAAACAGGTGATACAACAGGATAAATAAGCATCATTCCGTTTGGTTTATTATAACCGACAGGCATATCAATCGCATTATAGATTTCAGGCTTATTCCACATTGTTCCAAGACTTGCCGCCAGATGCCCTCCGGCAGAAAAGCCGACAACAAAAACATTATTCGGGTCTATATCGTATTCCTCGCTGTTGTCACGTATGTTTTTAATTGCCATTGACGCTTCTATCAGTTGCGCAGGAAATGGCTTTTTGTTTACAGAGTAGTGCAAAACAAAAGCATTGTAACCATAAGGCATAAATGCCTGAGCGATAGGCTCCCCTTCCCTTTCTGTAGCAAGTCCGGCATATCCGCCGCCCGGGATTACTAAAATCGCTTTTCTTGTAAATCCTTTAACCTTGTCAGCAATATATGCATCCATATATGAGTTCTCTGTCAGTTGAATTTTTTGAAATTTCATTTTTATTCCTCCAAAAAACTTCTTACACCTGTCTTTTTTTGCTTATTCTAACATAAGATTTTCTTATTAGCAAGATTTTTCATACAAGTATATATCAAAAAAATCTCCTTGCGGTACTGATTTATACTGTTAGTACTACAAGAAGATTTTTGAATTAAAACTTTATTTACATATTTTTCGGACAAAATTTCCGAGGCTTTTGCCCGCTTCATAACCAAGTTTTTCAAGTCCTTTTGCACTGTAATGTCCTGATGCAAAAGGATTCATATACTCTTTCACATGATTAAGCTCCGTTGATATATTGGTAAGCATAAGAAAATCATCATTTTCAATGCATATTTCATCCTGTGCAGAGATAATTTCCAAGTCTCTTTCATCATTTGTAAAATGCCCTACACGAATAATTCCGAACTTTTTAATATTCAAGTCACCTTTCAATGCATTGCAAAGCTCGGTAATTTTTTCTTTATAATATGACTTACTGTTACTTAATATTGCATCGCTTTCACCTTGGAGCCATACGAAAAAGATATTTCCTATGTTATGTCTCAATCCGGCATTTGCGACTGCTGCACCTGTTTTTTCAACAATCAGCTGATAGCCAAGGGTCTTGGGCAGCCATTCTTTTATTGAGGTGCTCCCTTTTGCAATATGGACTGCAAGCACCTGCTTACCTGTGTTTTTTACATACGCTCTGCAAAATTCGGGAACTAAATTCGTGTTACCGAAGCACGCACTTCCTGAAATGTGTAAATTGAGCCAATCCTGCAGTTTAACACCTTTTTCAAAACGGTATCCCTGTTTTTTATCAACCGTAATATCTTCACCTACAGGATTTTTTAACGGAACTATTTCATCTGTAAGATACCTGTATTCATAGCTGTTCAGAACAATTTCTGTACCGGTCAAAGCTTCGCTTTGTCCTTGCATATTACTTTGACCTGAAAATATAATAATGTCCATATTATTTCACCAAAAGTGTCTTGATATTGTTTCCGCTCTTTGCATCAACAATCGCCGCATTAATCTGATCAACTTTATATTTTGAACCGAGTTTTTCAATCAGCTGGTGCAAATCAGGATTATTATCAAGAAATTCAAGATATTTTTCCACATCAGACACTGAATACTGGGATGAACCAATAATATGTAACGCCTTAAATGTAATCAGCTGAGGTTGAATTTCAATACTGCCTGAAGCGCTGTATTGTCCCGGTATAAGGTAAACACCACGGTTTCTTAAAATATCTATTCCCTGTACTACAGCCTGCGGTGCCCCCGAAGCTTCAAAGCAAAGGTCTGCACCAAGACCGTTGTTTTCTTCTAACAATGCTTTTGTTACGTTTTCAGTTCCTTCTTTTGTTAAGTTAAATATTCTGTCTGCACCAAGGCTAATTGCAAGTTCTTCACGCTTTGGGTTGTTACCTGCTGTGATGGCATAAACTTTTTTAACTCCCATTTTTTTGAGGTACATAACCGCAAAAGTTCCCACAGGACCAAGTCCCTGAACAACAGCAACATTAATTTTAGAAAGTTCTATCCCTGCCTGCTGAGCAAGACAAAAAGCATGAATTGCAGTAGGTCCAGGACACGCAAAAGTAGCCGCAACTGTCGGATCAACACTTTCGGGAATCTTAATAAGGTTTGAAAGTGGTGTATAATTCACCTCGGCATATCCACCGTAAAGATACGGTGCAGCTTCTATACTTCCGCCATTTGTCACCTGCATATTAACACAGTTTGCATCATCACCGTTTTTACAGAGTATGCACTCACCGCAAGGAACGGCAATATCGGCAATTACGGCATCACCGATGTTAAGACCGTATTTTTCAGCATTAGATTTGTCAAGGTCAGTAATTCTGCCTACAAATTCATGCCCAATAACAGACGGTACTACCACATTCAGTTTTCCGTTGTGCATATGAATGTCTGTTCCGCAAATTCCACTGGCGATAAGCTCCATCTGTCCATAACCTTCGGGACAACATGTCACCTCAAATTCACGCACTTCAAAATCTTTATGTGCGCCCATAAATACTGCTGCTTTTGCTTTCATAAAATCTTCCTACCTTTCAATAATTACTGTAAAATATTGTGAATATTGCTTATTTATTCTTTCAAGCTCACCCTTTGAAAATGGCTCATAGTTTTTATATAAATATTCTAAACCCATAGCCTCGTATTTTGCACTTCCCAAGCGGTGAAAGGGTAATAACTCAACTTCCTTGATTCCAATGCTTTTCAAATGCTCGCAAATATTAAAAACAGATTCCTTATCAGTGTTGAAATCCGGTATAAGCGGAATACGGATATGCACTTGTGCACCGTCTGAAATCAGATTTTCAAGGTTTTTTGTTATTAACGTAAGATTTCCTCCTATTTGGCTGTATTTTGCCTCATCTGCGGTTTTAAAATCAAAGAGATAACCTTCTGCAAGAGGATTAAGTTTTTCAAACTCGTTATAATTTACACACCCTGCAGTATCAATGAGGACAGGAATTTTATACTTATTCAGCTCCTTTATCAGAGCTGCTGCACCGTCCGCCTGCAGCATCACCTCGCCTCCTGATAATGTCACACCGCCATCGCTTTGAATAAAGAAATCACGGTCTTCCAAAATTTCAGGCAAAATATCCTCTATGGTAACTTTTTTGCCAAGTACTTCAGTTTTATGGGTGTTTATGTAATTGAGTATCACAGGCGAAAACGTGAGATTTTCGGGATTATGGCACCACGGGCAACACAGATTACACCCTTTAAAAAATACCGTTGTACGTATTCCTTTTCCGTCACCCACCGAAAAGTGTTGAATATTAGAAATATTTAATAACATACTTTTCACTCCTGTTGAGTACGGCTTAAAATATCTAATTGCACCGCTTTGTTAAGTGTCACATAAAAAGCTGAAAATCCTGAAACACGAACGACTAAATCTTTATACTTGTCAGGCTTTTCCATAGCTTTTATTAATATCTCTCTGGATGTGGAGTTTATCTGAATTTCCTGCCCGCCTTTTTTAAAGTAAGTACGTATCAATGCAAGTAATTTTTTCCGTTTTTCATCTGTAAACATAGACGGCGAAAATTTTTGATTTACAACACTTCCGCAGGCAACCTTTGCATAATCAGGCTTTGCAACGCTGTTTATTGTTGCGGTAGCACCACGTGTATCTCTTCCATACGTAGGTGAAGCTGCATCCGACAACGGTTCGCCACGTTTTCTTCCGTCAGGTGTTGCATTAATTCTTTTACCTGCAGAGATACTTTCAGTATTTGCCGCTGCCGCAATGTAGATGCCGCCGCCGTCACGGGTTTTATAATTGTCAAAAAGCTTACCTAAATAGTCTATAAACCAAACGGCATATTTATCTGCGAAATCGTCGTTGTTTCCGTATTTTGGAGCAGCAAGCAATTCCTTGTGTAATTCTTCATATCCTTCAAAATTATTGTTAATTGCATTCTTTATATCGCTTAAGGTTGCTTTTTTATCAACAAAAACCACTTTTTCAATAGCTGCAAGTGAATCCGTCGTTGTTCCTATTCCCATTACAGCTGCACCGTGTACTGACGGATACTTACTGCCGCCATTATTTATATCAAGACCTTTTCCAATGCAGTCATAACAAAAACAGGATAAAAAAGGTTCAGGGAAATATTCCTGATTTATAGACGCATTATATCTGTTAAACCGTGCACAGTATTCTGCCGCTCCGTAAGAGAGTTGTTTCTCAAATACATCCATAAATTCACGCATGGAAGTAATATTTTCAACATCACCTGTGTCAATTCCAACACTTTCCCCTGTTTTGCTTATACCGTTATTGAAAACATAATCAAAATATCTAGGAGTGTCAAAACGGCCGTCAGTCCAGGGCGGCTGCATACCGGTAATAAAATTCTCAATACAACCTACCATACTGTAGTTATAAATATCATCTTCGTCATAGCCATATTTTTTCAGAGCTGCAATATTAACATCGTCATTCATAAGAGCCGGATATCCAAGTCCTGTTCCAATGGTTTTAAGACATTCATCCAAAAATTCATCAGGCGTATTTTCAGTTAATCTAAGTGACAGGTTAGGTCCCGGAACATTACAATTACCAACAGCCTTTAAGATGCAATAACTTAGCGGATTTATCTCACATTCTCCCGCCTTATTCTGTCCGCCTATACAAATGTTAACAACATCACCCTTAAGTTTTATAAAGACGTTTTCCAAAAGTTCAACTACCTCTTCATCTGTAGTGATACCGTTTTCAATATCTGCTTTATAAAAAGAATACAGATATTGATCCATTCTTCCAAGTGCCATAGCATAACGCCCTTCCATCAAAAAAGCGTTATGACAAAACCACAGAAGCTGAAGTGCCTGCATAAAAGTTTGAGGTCTGTCTGTTATAACAGCTTTGCAGTTCTTTATTATTACATCAAGTCTATCGTTATCATAATCGGGATTATTTTTACATTTTTGTGCTGCATCTGCGTAGTTTTCTATCATTTGAGAAAAACCATAAAGAGTGTGTTTCATAGCAGATAATGTATCGCACTTATCACTATCCTGCTTATATTTTTTCAGTGAATCATCAATTTCTTTTATAAGACCGGGCAAGCCAAATTGTAAAATATGCTCATAATTTGGTGCATAATGGTCTTTATTCGTCCTGAAAGTTCTCTCTCCAAAAAATTGAACTTCCTTTTCTGCATATTCAAGCATAATCTTTTCTGCGTCTGAGTATAGTGACTTCCTGTTACCGACAATTAGTTCGTTCTTTAATATTACAGGTTTTGTTTCGGTAAACAGTGCATAAATTCCATTAGCACGAAATTCAGAAGGCTTTGCGGAAATATTCCTTTTGTAGCCCAGATATCTGTAATAATACGGGGCGTATGTTCCACTTGTTTCTTCAGATATTTCGTCATTCAGGCATTTAAACAATCTCATAAAACGACCTCCTTAATCGGGGATTTGTTTGTTTTCATTATAGGAAATCGATTTTGCAATGTAAATAGATAAAGTTTTAATTCTTGACAAAATTAATGTAAAATATTATTATTTAATCAGGAGGGGAAATCTATGAATCGTATCGAAATCGAGTCTTTACCAAACATATTATTTTCACATATCTATGAACCGCAAAGTTATCATACAAGTTTTCCTGTCAGAGAACATTTTTTAGAAGTTACCTATATTGCTGAAGGCTCCTTTGACCTTGTGGTCGGCAATGATAGGTATCGTGCTAAAAAAGGTGATGTTATTTGCTCTCTGTATAACGCAACCGCTTTCATATCAACCGACAGTTTTCATTCACACCATACTGTTGGTGCAAGGGTAGATTGGACATTTTCAAACGAAGAGCAAAGCCTATTTCTGCCGATAATTACCCCTGAGGAAAATAATACTTCAAGCATCTGTCTTCTGATAGATGACTTTGTCCACAATCATATGCTATATAAAACCTCTAAAGCTCTGGGTGCCGCTAAGTTTCTTGAATTGCTTTGCGAAATTGATAAATGCAACCGTAAAGCTCAGAATTTAAACTTACCAAGTGAACTTCTGTATGCCGAACGGGCGAAAAACTACATACTGCAAAATATCAACACCTGTATTACACAAAAAGCCGTTGCAGAATATTTAGGAATTTCACCGGAATACCTTTGTTCTTTGTTTAAAAAAACGGAGGGTAAAACAATGATGCGATACATTAACAAAATTAAGCTTGAAAACATAAAGACACTTATGAACAATAAAAATATTCCCTTGTATGAAGCTGCAGCTTTTTACGGATATAATGATGCAAATTATGTAAGCCGTTTGTATAAACAACTATTTGGTTATAACATTACCGACAAACCTCTTATTCATCCGGAAATCAAATAGTTTTTCAGAATCATAATCTATACTGAATATACAAACAGACCTCAAGATTTTATAATCCCAAGGTCTGTTTTTTTTTGCAGATATTAATCTTTTTTCATTACAAGCTCTTTAAAAAGTTCAAGTTGTTTTTCTGTAGGTTTATGATCAGGATTTGAACTGCAAGGGATGTCAGGCTTCGCCCCGTCTTTTCCCGGAAACGGAGAAATTCTGTCATTTTCATACTGCTTACGGCATTCTTCCAAAGTAAAATCAGGAATGTCGTAAGGCTTACCACCTTCAAGCACAGAGCGATGTGCCAGAATTGCGACAGATGACATATTGACTGCTGAATAGAGGTTGAAAGGATGCTCGGGCTGTTTATTTTCATTAATACATTCAATAAACATACGTGCAGTAATATAGTCTGAACCACCGTGTCCACTTGCTTTTATAAGCTCCTCATCCTTATCATTCCAGTCAGGCGTATAAATATTAACTTCTTCAGCGCCTTCAGGCTTGCTCCACTCATTATAGCATACAAGCACACTGTTCGTGTCGCCTCTGCGGTTTTCAACCTGCCCCTCCGTACCGCAAACACGATAAGAATTGTGATGGTGTCCAAAGGCTGCATGTCCTGTAAATCTGAAAACAGAGCCGTCATCGTTCATTGTTGTAATGATGGCTACACGGTCGCCTAAATATGAAGCCGTCGGAACATTGCCTGTTATAGGAGCATACGATGCAAATGCCGTAACTTTTTTAGGGGTAGCACCTGTTGCGTGCATTAAAGGGCCAAGAGAATGTGTTACATAATACGTTCTGGGAAGATAGTTACGCCAGTGGTCAAGTGTATATGTGTAGTCCTTTTTAAATTCTGTATTCATCGGATTACCGGGATGGTTATATTCACCTTCCGCATACAAAATCTTACCTAAGGTTTTCGAATCACATACTCTCTTGATTTCTCGGTTGAAAATCATCTGCGGATAGTTTTCGGCAATAAAATAAATGGATTTGCTTTTTTCGTAAGCACGTATTAATTCTACACCCTCTGCCATTGTGCCGTTACTGATACACTCTGAATAGACATGTATACCTTTTTCGAAGCATTTTATTGCATAAGGTGCATGCTCGTGGAAAAAGTTTGCAAGAATCACTACATCCATATCGTGCTCTATAAAAGAATCAAAATCTTCATATATCGCTGTGTCTTTTCCCAGTTTTTCTTTTGCAAGCTCTCTTCTTTCTTCGCGTGTTTCGCAAATTGCAACGATATCACATCCAAGAAGCAAAAAATTTCTTGCAAGGTCAAGACCTCTTACTCCCGCACCAAAAATACCGATTTTTAATTTACGCATAATTATCCCCCATTCATATATTATATTTTAATTATATTTGTTATTTTACTAGAAAACAATAGATATTTTCCATATAAGTATTAAAAAAAGTTAGGAAGTGCTTGATTTTTAAGTTTTATTATCGTAAGATCAAATAGCAGAGGTGATTGATATGTCAAACAGAAATATTTGTAAATTTATAACGGAAACAAGTCCTGATAAGTTAGAGACCCACTGTTTCATATATGAAACGGACGAAAAAATAATTACATCCGAGCAAAAGCTAACGCACCACCGTTGTCTTTTAGTTAAACAGGGAAACGGCTCTGTCACTATTGACGGAGAACCGCTTGCGTTTTCAGCCGGAAGCCTTATTTTTGTATTCAGCAGAGAAAAAATGATTATAACCCCCAATGGTAAATGTGAGTTTATGTATATAGATTTTGAAGGTGTTCGTTCAAACACGCTGTTTTCAAGATTCGGTATAACTAAATTTTCTCGTCTGTATAACTCTTTTGATGGTCTTATACCACTTTGGTATGACGGTCTGTGCCGTGCCTCGGTGGAAAATCTCGACCTTGTATCGGAAGGAATCCTTTTATATACATTTTCAAGGTTCAAAAGAGATACCGATGAAAACAACTCCTTGATAAACAAAATTCTGGATATAACCGAAGAAAGATTCACCGATTCATCCTTGTCAATAACAACTATTGCCAAAGAGCTTTCTTATAACGTCAAATATATATCCCATTTATTCAAGAAGAAAATAGGTGTCGGTTATTCGGAATACCTTCGTAACATACGGATAAAATATGCCGTTTCTCTCTTGGAATATGGTATTGATTCCATAAAAAACACAGCTTATTTATCAGGTTTTTCAGATCCGCTATACTTTTCGACCGTGTTCAAAAAACACGTAGGTGTTTCACCAAAAGAATACGTCAGCCGTTTAAAGTGAATTTTTCGCATATTGTATGGATGCAGGTTATAGTTAATTATTTTACATTCACTATAACCTGTTATTTTATAGCTTAGCAATACATTCTTTGATTTTAGCAAGCATCACATCAATAACAACCTCGTCTGCAATGAGAGGCGGTTTGATAAGTGCACCGGGAGGACATTCTGCCTTATAAAGCTGTACACTTATATCGACGCAAGCTTCGTTTATAAGCTTTGTGAACTTTGCCGCAGTCTCAACATCGTAAAAATGAATTGCTGCAAGGTGACCAAGGCCATCACATTTTTCAACAACAGCAGAAAATTCTTTAGCTATATCAGCAATTCCTTTTTCAATCTTTTTACCCATTTTTGTAATCTCTTCACCGTTTGCTGCTGCAAATTCCATTGTGATTAAATATGCAAGGCTTGCAAGCTCCTCCTGACCATTGGTAACAAGTGCACCGAACTGATTGAGAATATCGGCAGGGTAAGTTGTTATGATTTTACTTGCAGGATACTCACCGCCCGGGAAGCCTTTTCCTATGATAGAGAAATCAGGATTTAAACCGTACTGTTTAAAAAGAAACATTCCGTCGTACCACATACAGGACTGAATTTCATCACAAAGGGTAAGAGTGTCTGTCTCGTGACAAAGCCTGTATGCACCTTGTAAAAATTCTTTTGTAAGACGAATTCCTGAATAGTTCATAAGGATAATCTCGTGCAAAAATCCTGCAGTCTTATACCTTCCGGTATTGTACTTTTCAATCTTTGCTTCAAAGTCAGCAAGGTCGTTTTTCTTAACACTTACCACCTTGTATATGTCGTTTTCAACACACTTGTTAAAGAATTCAGGCCACATTCCTCTGAAGGTCTGTGCAATGACGGTTGTTCCGTGATAGTTTGCGGTAAGTCCCTCCTTGTTATCCTCCATAACCAGGAAAACAGGGATTTTCCCGTCATATATCGGTGCATCAAAGGACTCATCAAGACGATAGAATCTTGCAAGCATCATTTTAATACCCGCTTCAACTGCAAGCGAACCTGTTTCAAGATTAATAACACGGTTGAGAACGTGAGGTTCTTTTGACTTAAGAATTTCCTTGTGTGCTGCTGAATTTTCTTTGACATTGTTTGCAACCGCTGTAAGTCTCAGTTCTGCAAGACGTGTAATATAACCTCTTGTATTGTTGTGTGTAGCATTTAAAATGCCAAGCTGTCTCGCATTTGTTATAAGCTTGTAGCCCGGGAAGTTGTGACCAAGCGAAGAATGGTAATGCTCCGATTTTGCAATAAGATATGCTCTGCCGTCTTCACCGATTCTTGTACAACCAACTCCGCCGATAGGAGCCGCATTTGAGTGTGCCGCCTTTCTGTAAGCCTCGGTTGGAGCACCCTCTAAGGAGTTTTTAAGTCCTGTAACAACAGTTTCACCGGTTTTCTTTGCCATGGCATCCATACGCTTAATATAGTCTGGCGGGAAAAATTCAATTTTTTCATCAATAAGGGTATTCGCTTCCGCTTCTGACATTCCATTTATATTAATGGCAACAGATTTAACAGCCTCGATATATTCCGAGTCTAAAAGGTCACGGAGTGAACGTGAAATATTTTTAAGCATTTTATGTCTCCTTTTTGTTTAATTAAATACTGAGGAATTTTATACCTGTAAGTTTTGCAAAAAATTCAATTTCTGCCATTTGAGCACCATATACTAATATACTATGGTGGGTTACACCATGCATACTGATTTTTTCAAGCACCTCATCAATCGGCACGCCAAAATCAAGCCAACCTCTTACACTCTTTTGAAACAAGTCGGTTGTTTCTTTCACTACATTTACAGGTGCAGCCAATATATTAAATCCGCTTTCATCTTCAAAAACATTCAAGAACATCGCCTTACCTTCCTTGAAAGCGGCACTTGCTGCATATGGGTTTGATGTGTTTTCTTTACCGTATATAAAAGGCTTTTCAAACATAGTTGGCTTCTTATCCGAAACTGCATAATTCATCTCGCCCATATGGCTTATAAACAAGGTGTTGTTCTTCCAGTCCGGACAGAAAATTTCAATAAATGAAGTTTCGTCATATCCCTGAAGAAATGCTCCTGTGAAAAGAGCAGTAAGGGTATCGCCCTCACCTGCATAACCTATGCCATTTTCCATAGCTCTGCAAGCTGAATTAAACGGCATTGTATTAAGGTCACCAATTTCTCTGAAATTGATTGTAAGAGCAGAGAGATTTCTCTTCTCCACCCATTTTTTTACTGCGATATCTGATATTACCGAACGGGTATATGTATCATCATTTATATCGCATACGAACTCAAAATCCTTTGCATTTTTCTCTTTTTCAGCGGCAATTTCTTCCTCTGTAACAGATTCCATAAGGTTTTTAAGTTCATTTTTTTCCGGATAAACAACTTTTGCTCCGAAAAGTTCTGTCAATCGGTCATCATCAACCCTGAAATCACCCATTCCCTCAAAGTAACCGCTTAAACTTCCAACTTTTGAGCCTTTAATCGATATTGCACTTTTTGCCGCCTTGATAAGACCAACTACCTTGTCTATCACATTACTTTCTTTATAGTGACCTGCGGCTATAGCATAAGCTTTACCATTTTTCTTTAAGAGATTGCACATTTCCATAACACCGTGAATTCCGTGACAGTAAGAGATGTTAGATGGCTCTTGTTTGTCTGAAAAGTCAAAGGTATCAGTTGTATCACAAACAATGATAGGAAGCATAGTTTCTGAAAGAGCTTTTTCGCAGTTAAGTCCCGGAGAATAAGCTGTGTGAAGAGTTACGATTGCATCGCACCCCTCGTTTTCAAATTTAAACACAGCTTTTTTAAAGTCCTTGACTTCCATACAAAAATCATTTCTTATAACTTCAATACCTCTGTTTTCTATCATTACCGCAACTTCTTCGCAGAATGGTTCAAGACGCTCTCTTAATTTGTTTGAATAAAGAGATGTGTAAAAAGGTAATAAACCGATTTTCATAATTATCTGTCCTCCATTTTATAAATCAATTCCGTATAACTTACTAGCGTTTTTATAGAAAACATCATTGATATCTTCCTTAGTAAGTTTAAGAGCTTCTGCCGCCTTTTTGAAGGCTCTTAACTCCTCATAAAGAAAGCAGGTAAGATCTTCGTTTTCTGTTTCTCTCATATGAGGGTCCCCTGATACATCCCCATAAAGTCCCTTGGGAACAATGTTAATATAGTTTCCGTTCTCGGAAATTCTTCTCATACGCATTTTTGTGATAGGCATATCTGTTCCATACATAAGACGTTTTGGACCAACAGCCTTCAGACATTGTTCCATAGCAAGAGAAAGAGTACTTGCAGAAAAATCAAACAACATATTCTTTGTATGTTTAAGAGTTTCAAAAGCCTCGCCTAAATCTTCCGGTGAATATGCTCTTCCGATATGTGCAACAATCAGTTTAAGGTTAGGATATTTCTCTTCAATTTCCATAAGCTGTGCAATATTTACAGTGTCTTTAAGACGCAAATCTCTTCCCATATGGAGTAAAACAACTGAACCCAGTTCATTTATAAGTTTCAGATGCTTGTGAGGTAAAAAATCAAAAATTCTTGATTCGCTAAGCGGAATATATAAAGGCCTATTTGCAGGATAAGGCTTAATCCCCTTAAAGCCTTTATTTATAATTGCATCTTCTATCTCTTTTAAAGGTGTGTTAAACCTTGTGCAGTAAAGACCTGTCATACCCTTCTTTATGCAATCTTCAATGTAGGCGTTACCTTTTACAAGGTCACGGGTTGGAGCTGCCATTACAACAGGTTCCACATTTTTTCCGGGAAGCATATCAGAAAAATCTTCTCTGATACTTTCGTATGTACTGTCAACAAAAACATTTGAAACCCATGTGTTACTTTTTTTAATACAGAACTCTTCCTTAGTAAGATGAACATGAGTATCAATCATTTTGTCAGGCAGAAAATCCTTCAGCTCTTCCCTGTAAACTTTCTTATCATATTCACTTGCAGTATAAGCCATTTTTACCTCTCCTTTCCATATATCACACTAAATGCTTGTTTTTCATTTTTATAAACCTTTGTACCTACACCTGCCATAATTGCAGAACCAACTGCACCGGCATGTTCCCCATTTATAGCTTCAACATTTTTCCCTGTGATTACAGATATTACTTTACACCATACCTTTGATTTTGTAATACCTCCAACCATACGAATGGTATTGCAATTTGCCGCATATTCTTTTAGAAAGACATCAAGCTTTATTGCTATGCTTTCCATAATAGCTCTTGCAATATCACTTTTGTCATAACCCGAAACATCAGATTCATCGCCAATCAATAATCCATTGGCACCGCATGGTGCCCGGTCTGCAAGAGAATCTAACTCTTCAAATGAGACATCATCAAGATATTTCTTTTTATATTTATCTATTGTTTCGGAAACTGATGTAAGAGATTTCATACCGCACCAGTTACCATTCGGATACATAAACGGGTCAGTAAGCATTTTCTTTGACTGAGGTGCTTTTCGTTCAGAAAAAGGAACAAATACAACCCAGGACGTTCCGCAGGAGATTAAAACCTCACCTTCATCAAAAACACCTGCACCTCTTGCAGCGCTTGGATGGTCAAATGTTCCCAAAACCACCGGTGTTCCAACTTTAAGACCTGTTTTTTCTGATGCATAATCACAAATCTCACCTAAGATGCTGCAATTTTCCATAACAGGCGGCAACTTTGATTTATTAACACCAAGAATGTCCATAAACTTCTGTTCGTATTTTTTATTTTCCTGATTTATAAGATAGAACGGTGTTCCCATTGATGGAGTTATTCCCCATTTGCCGGTAAGCTTAAAATTAAAATATTCTATATGCATACACACCATATCTGCATCAGTTAAAACATCAGGATTTGTCTGTTTGAAATAGGCAAGTCCTGCAAGAGGAAAACTGTAAAGTCTTGGCCAACCGACTGTTTTATAAACAAAATCAGCATCAATGTCAATGTATACTTTATTAACCGTTTCTTTGTCGAAGTTTGTCTGCCAACCGTAAACGGGAGAAATAGCCTTCTCATTTTTTACAAAAAGAAGATTTCCGCTTGCACCGGATGAACAAATACCAAGAATTTTGTCATTATCAGATAACTCGGATGTAAGTTCTTTTATAACAGAGAAACATCCTTCGCAAAATTCGTCTGCATCAAGTGTCTTAAAGCCATCAGAGTTGTAATATGTATGTTTTTTCGTCTTGTGTGTCAAATTTTTTCCGTCTATTGACATAAGAACTGCCTTAACAGAAGAAGTTCCGATATCAAGACCTATTAAATACTCCATGCCCGTAATAATGAACTGAATTCCTATATGGAAATGCATAGAAAATTCAAAAATGGATTAAATATCCGAAAGAGAATGTGGAAGGAACGAAAAGAATACAAATATTTCAAGTGCAAACAATGTAAAAATTGGTGCAGAGTTCCCAAGGGTAAAGGCAAAATTGAAATAACCTGCAGAATATGTAAAAGTAAAATGAGAAAAAAATCGTAACAAAGGAGCAAACGACTATGAAATATGAAATAGCCTATGTAAGTCTTTCCGGAAACACTGAAAAGTTAGCACACGGCATTGCCGATAAATTTCCGGTGAGCGAAACTATTCTTACAGACTTATCATGTGAGGAATTATCTTTAACTGCTGACATATATTTATTGGGTTTTGGTGTAAATAAAGGAACCGTTCCTCTTAAAATAATGGAGGCTCTTGATGAGCTTCATAACAAAACTATTATGTTTTTTGTGACCGCAGGAATGGAGCCGGAGCTTAGCTATCGTGATTCTGTTGAAAATAAGATTACGCCATTTTTGCCGGATGACTGTAATTATCTCGGTATGTTTATGTGTCAGGGAAAATTTCCTGATGAAGTTCTCAGGGCTGCAAGACTGAAATTAGAAGAAGAGCCTGATAACAAATATGCACAAAAAATTGTTTTAGATGATGAGCTTTCAAATGTGCATCCGAACGAAAAAGATTTTGAAAATGCATATAATTTTATTATGGGAAAAATAAAATAAGATTGGAGTTACCTTAATTGTTTTCGCGACTATTTATGAATTTTCAGGAGCAGCTGCAATCATTGCTCTTTACTGCTCCTGTTGTACTTCTTGCTATAGTGTGCCATGAATGTGCACACGGGTGGGTGTCCTATAAGCTTGGGGATCCGACAGCAAAAAATGCAGGAAGGCTTACGCTCAATCCATTTAAGCATTTAGACCCGATAGGTGCACTTTGTATGCTCTTTTTCCATGTTGGATGGGCAAACCCTGTGCCAATAAATCCTATGTACTATCGAGATCGTAAAAAAGGAATTATATATGTTTCGATTGCAGGACCTGTTACGAATTTTATAATTGCATTTATTTCCTTGATAATTGAAAGGCTACTGATGAAATTAGGTTCGCCCTCGTCTCAAATTATTTGGGTGCTTTGCCAATTCTGTACATATTCTGCAATTGTAAATATTGGCTTGGGACTGTTTAATCTTGTTCCGATACCGCCTCTTGACGGTTCAAAGGTCTTAGGCGAGCTGTGGGGTAAGGCAAGTGAATTCTATTGGCGGTATCAACGCTACTGGAGAATAGTGTTGATTCTGTGCGTTATTATAGGTGCTTTAAGCAAACCTCTTGGAATTTTAAATGAAGCCATATTAAATGGCATGTGGAATATTATAAGAACTATACTATTTTAAAAGACCATATTCTATGCTGCAAATGAGGTAAAAATATGCCTACAAAATTCAAAAAAATCATATCAGGGAAATACTTCTCCCAAATATCAACATTACTATACGCCCTACTGATGTTTTTTGCTGCTTTTGAAACCAACTCGGCATTGTGCCTTCTTACAGATAAACCGCATCTTTACGGTGCGGTTTATATATTATTTGCAATTATTGCAATTGTGGTTATAGCAAAGGAAGGCTTCCGGTTTAAGATTAAAAACCGAGGTTTAAGGAAAACATCAGCTTTTTTGAATTGCTTTATTTTGTATTATCTTTTTATTCTCCTTGTATGGGAATTTATATGTCTGATTTTTTGTGTATCAAAAATCATCAAGGCAATTGGTGTTGCTCTATCAGGAATATCAGCAATTGCTGTTGTTATATATGGATATATAAGGACAAAGGATATTAAAATAAAACCTTACAGCATTTCTTTATCAAAGGGAAATGCTGATTATAAAATAGCACTTGTGAGTGATATTCATCTGGGCACATTCGTGGGTGTCAGCCACATCCGCAAAATGATTGAAAAGATTAATGGATTAAATCCGGACATTGTCGTAATTGCAGGAGATATTTTTAACGGAGATAATCTTCTGCTTGAAGACTCTTCGCGTCTTAAGGAAATCAGCAAGGAGTTTAGCAAACTGAAAACCAAGGAAGGAATATATGCTGTTGCAGGAAATCACGATCCAAAAGTAAATACCAAGCCTTTCAAATACTTTATGAAGGATGCCGGAATAAAGCTTCTTAACAACGATGCAAAAATCTTATCAAAAATTAACCTAATTGGAAGAACTGATGATGCACACAACATACGAACTGAAATCACTGAGATACTTCCGAAAGCTGATTCCGACAAACCCATTGTAGTTATAGACCATAAGCCTGAAAATATTTTTGAGTCTGTAAAACACAATGTTGACCTCGTATTGTGCGGTCATACTCATAAAGGACAACTATTTCCAATTACATTATTTACACGCTTAGCGAGTAAAAAAGGATGTTTTTACGGTCATCACACATCGGGAAAAACGCACTCGATCATTACATCCGGTGTAGGATTCTTTGAGCTTCCCATGCGATTTGGAAGCAATAACGAAATTGCGGATATAAAAATTAAGCTTTAGAAAGAATTGCATTGAAAATATTTTTGCTTTTTTTAAATATATAATAATATTGAATTTTAATAGTTAGTCTTCTCAAATATTATATACCGAATAAATTTTCCGAATACAGTTTTGAAAATTTGTTGTCAATGTTTCAGCTTATTAATTTCAAAAGGCGATTGCTAATTCTAAAACCGAATTAACAATCGCCTTAAGTTATTTGCATGCTTTGTCATATAATTTCACCTCCAGTGAGACAAAGCATACCACATAAGAGAGAGGAAGTCCACGAAGGATTTTACAATTTCCCATGTCTTTTCTTAACATTTTCAATTGCCATCTCTTCAATGTCTTCCATATAATATTCCGTATAGGCACCACTCATAATCATTGTTTGCTTTTCAATGCTGACAGCGAATTTGAAAAGCATATCAGAA
>JAZPYX010000044.1:0-2264 GCA_045544395.1 Clostridia bacterium | reverse complement strand
GTATCTATGCTCAGCTGGTCATTTACTACGGTGACAGGATACCTGAATAATATTTTTATCTTGACAATCGAATAATCATGTGCTAATATGCAGATAAGACCGACTGCTCTAACATTCGGTCTCATCATATACTCTTTTATTACACTATTTTACGTTTACACAGAATTCGGGATTGACTCCCTTTTGCTGTATGTAGTTTACTGCTGACGTGCGATTTTGTATTCATCGCCGTCACGGTAATAGGGACAATGCTTGTAATGCCCCTGTATAAAGCGGGCATATTCGTCCTCATCCAAATTCATTTCGCAGACGTAACAGTCCCATTCTTCATCATAGGTGTAATAGGCACAGGTTTCACAGTCTTTCATTGAAGTCCTCCGCAGAACCGTCAGGCGAACTTTGTACGGTGTTGCCTTAATTACTTCTTGCCAAACGGACCGCTCAGAGCATCCCCAATGTTGTCCAGCTGGATCTTTGCCTTGATACCATCTACAATTTTTGAGATCTGGTCATCCGGCAGATCCACACCGATCAAACCTTCCAGTGCACTTACAGGATTGCTCTGAAACTTCTTCAGCAGATCCTTGTCGTTCTTAATCTTGTCAGTCAGTTCTTCAATTTTTGCTTTAATGTCCATGATAATGTGTCCTTCTTTCTGTAGGATTCATATGTCAGATGACTATTGCCATCTGCATATTTAGTATAACATATACCGAAAAAAATTTCAAGTGCTTTGTGTGATATGTTAGTGTCAAGCAAAAGTAGGCAGAATTCAAAGGAATCGTCACAATGCATAAAATCAGAAGTTAAGTTCAGAAAATGGTTTGCAGATTGAGATTTGTTTCAGCCATTTGAATCGTGAAGGGAAAGAAATATTACGGTTGAATTCATAACCCTTGCCATCTTTTTTAGGTGTTTTAGTTGCAGATAAAGGGGAGTTGTAATTATCATGGTTGGATGCAATGTCTGTTCCTGATGGTCTGTGTACGGAATAATGTTTACAAAGAAAAGCCGCAAGCCTGTTTCCGCCGTCAATGCTCCAGCAGGCACGCCTGCCCTTCATTCGATTGCCGATGATAGTAAACACATTGCCTTCCATACTACCGAGCCTTGCGTGGTGTATAACACCCGGCTCTCTTGTTGGCGGAATAGTTATACCCCTGTCATAATAGCCTGCAAGTGCAGCCTTGTTTTCTGAATAATAGTTGTAAAGTTCCTGAAGCTTTGCTTTTTCACGTTCATTTTCCATTGAACTGATATATGCTTCAATACAATCCAGAAGCTCGTCAAATCTGTTCTGATATAGCAGTTCTCTCAGATTTTCAGCGATATACTTATCACTTACACATTCAGTCAGCTTTTTGTTTCTGTGGAATTTATCAAGTACGCAAATACATTCACAGCTGTTGTCCTTTTGAATCCAATTGGCACCATCTCCGTTTTTTACACGAAGCTCTATCTCATCGGTATTGTAAACAGCGGCTATAACATTTTCTTTATGCTTTCTGAAATCCTTTGCTGATTCAAAGCTTGCATAGGCTACTTTGTTATCAAGCTCCTTTCGGATTTTTCCGCCATTCTGAGATTGATGGAGTACTCCGTCGTAAGCTATACCAATTTTCATTTCTTTGGATTTTCCATACTTTTTTCTGTCCTTACCCTGAAGATTAAGCCAATCTCCGTCAGCTTCTTCATAGAGAATTTTAGTTTCGATGCTGCCTGTCGAAACGGCTTCATTTACAGCTTTAATCTGCTTTTGTCCCATTTTCTGCACAATATCCCAGACTGCCTGATGAGTAATATCAAGTCCTGTGTTTTCCGATAAAGAGTGTGCAGTTTCTCTGTACGATTGATTGCAAATCATTTCTTCGATATTTCGGCATATTACATCGTCACAAAGTCCGACAGCCTGCGGTGTAACCACCTTATCAAGAAGAAAAACGTGTTTCTTTGTGACAGTATCAAAATATATCCGACGGCTGTATTCAACAGTTCCGAGCTTGGTTTTAACAGCAGTTTTTCGGCTGCCCTTATTTCTGTATCTCTTACTGTCACACTCATGCATCAACTCTTCATCAAGATCTTCAAGACGGTCTTTTACTATCTTTTTTCCGCATTCAAGCACTGCTTTAAAAATTTCTTCGATAAAAACAGAAAAATCCTCTATTTTTTCATTGCAAATTTCGATGCTATATGTTATACTCATTTTAGGTCACTCGCTTTCATGTTTTCTTGTCATCTACATTGTAGCATTTTGTGACCTC
>JAZPYX010000043.1:0-6274 GCA_045544395.1 Clostridia bacterium | reverse complement strand
CTAGCAAAAAGGCACAAAAACGAAGAAAAATCGAATAAAATGAGATTTTTCAACAAAATAAGATAATTCTATGATTTAGAAACTGTCTATATTTCGTATTATTATTGCCTTTTTGCGGTCTGGACTTTTTTACATCCCCTTCTTCTGAAAGTTGTGCTTAATTCAGTTAATGCTTCTTTGAAAAAGGCTTTATCTCAGATATCACTACGGAAAGAAATACTATGACAAAACCTGCAAAAATCCTTGGAGTAATAAGTTCCGATGTGAAAATAACTGAAAACAGTACACCGAATACCGCTTCAAGGCTTAATATAAGGGATGCTGCAGACGGCTTTGTGTATTTTTGTCCGACATTTTGTAAAAGATAACATCCGCATGTAGCCATCACCCCAAGGTAAAGAATTGAAGCTACACTTCTTGCGGGAAGCTGTAGCGGAAATGATTCTACCGTAAGTGCCGGAATCCATGCAAGAAGTCCTGAGAATAGTATCTGAAACATAGTGAGAAGCAGCACGTCACGTTTTTTTGAAAAGACAGGAACTGCAATCATATGTGCAGCAAAAAATACACCGCCTGTAAGCGTCAGAAGATCGCCCCTGCAAATGCTGGAAAAATCATTTCCACTGACAGATATAAGCGTTATACCAAGTATACACATAACTGCAGCAATAATATTATAACGGTCAGGCTTTTCATGTGTGAATGCCCACGCCATAAAAGGGACAAGCACGCAGTAAATAGCTGTAAGGAAAGCGTTTTTTCCGGGGGTGGTTGCTTCATCTGCCAGTCCGAAGGTCTGGAACGCATAAGCAACAATTATGAAAAGCCCTAAAATAAAACCTTGTAGAATATATTCTTTATCAATTTTATGTAACCTTTTGAAAAGCACCAGTGCAAGGAGTATAGCAGCGATTGTGAAACGTAATGCCAGAAGTGTAAATACACCGATATTTTCAAGGGTTCCTTCCATTATAAAAAAGGTTGTTCCCCATATTACTGTTGCCATAAGAAGGCAAAGCTTCGCAATAATGTTAATCTTTTTGTTATTCATAATGATAACCTCTATACTGTTAAGTCACTATAGGTGGAGCCAATAAATGCATTTAATTCATCCGGAGATAAAATAACCTGAACTCCACGCATACCACCGCTTATAGCTATTTTTTCAAAAAGCATTGCCGTATCGTTTATGTAAGTGGGAAACTTTTTTTTCATTCCTATGGGGCTGCACCCACCGCGTATATAGCCGGTAGTAGGGAGAAGGTCTTTTAGCATAAGAAGTTCTACTCTCTTATTTCCGGATGCCTTTGCAGCTTTTTTCAGGTCAAGCTCTTCGGCACAGGGGATGCAGAAAACGCAAAAGCCGGTTTTATCACCTTTGGCAACAAGTGTTTTAAATACTACATCTGTAGCCATACCCACGCATTGGGCGACGTGTACTCCGGAAAGGTCAGATTCATCAACCTCATACTCTTTAACTGTGTATGTAATTTTCGCTTTGTCAAGCATACGCATAACGTTTGTTTTTTGCATATATATACCTCCTTGCAAAATTCTGCAAACAGTGTTATTATATAAGAAAATGGGGATTAATTCAAGCATTTTATTGAAAGGAAGACAGATTTTGATTAAATATATACTTTTTGATCTTGACGGAACCCTTACAAATCCGAAAGAGGGAATAACAAGGTGTGTACAGCACGCACTTTCTCATTTTGGAATAGAAAGGGATTGTGATGAGCTTGTAAGCTTTATAGGCCCACCGCTTAAAGAACAGTTTATGAATTATGCATCACTTAGTGAGGAAGATGCAATTGAGGCAGTGAAGATTTACCGTGAAAGATTTGCCCCAATAGGGCTTTTCGAAAATGAAATATATCCCGGTATACTTGATATGCTTTATAAAATTAAGGCACAGGGGAAAATAATTGCACTTGCAACAAGCAAGCCTACAGTTTTTGCGGAAAAAATCACAGAAAAGTACGGTATTAAGCCATATCTTGACTATCTTTCAGGAAGTGAGCTTGACGGTACAAATGTTGAAAAAGCAGCAGTTATAAAAAATGCAATGGCTGCTATTGGGGCAAATCCCAAAGAAACTGTTATTGTTGGAGACAGAATGCATGATGCGGAGGGTGCACAAAAAAACGGTATCGGATGCATAGGTGTCAGCTATGGTTTTGCTGCAGAAGGTGAGCTTGAAAAGGCGGGTGTAAAAGTTATAGCACATACACCGGAAGAGCTTTGCGATATTTTATTGAAACTGTAATAAAATCCCGGGGACAGGCATAAGATTTTGCGTGGGGGGATTATCTTGAAAAATGAACGCAAAAGGCTTTATATTTATGCCTGCATAAATTACACAATCGGAATATTAATAGGAATAATACTTTTTTACGGACAAATAAAAAACAATCCTGCAATTTTTTCGCAAGGGTATGTTTATGACCGCACTGTTGGAATTGTAGATTTGGTGCGTGCGTGGTGGATGAATATAATGTGGCTTATGGCATCTTTTATTGTACATAGTCTTCTTCCAGTGGCACCGTTTCATATTGTGATAGCAATACGTGGCACGGCAAGTGCATTTTCAGTTATGTATATATTAAGTTTTCTGGGAATAAAAGAAGCAGTTGTATCTGTAATTCCGCAGTGCTTGTCAATTCTGCCTATTCTTATGAGGTTTTCTGTTTCTACAGTTGAAAAAAGACGGGAAATGCAGCAGATGGGCTATGATGGGTTATCTCTAAAAAGAGGTGACAGTATATCCATTTTTTTATGGGCACTTATTGGTGCAGTAGCAGAGGTTATACTGTTTGGTGTTTTAGCCCTTCAAATCTGACAAGTTAGTATTATTGGAATTCAGCAATTCGGGGCGTATAAGGCTTAAAAGCAGGTGAAATGCTCTTTTTTGGTTTAAAATAACAAAAATAAATATTTAAATATGTGCAATTTGAGTATGTACAATTTCCTTTTTCAGGTGTAAAATGATAAAACCTCGCCGGAATTATGTAAACCTGGTGAGGCTATAATAGTGAAACAGGTGCAGAATTATGAAAAAACTGATTGCCGAGTTTGAAACTTATCTTGGTGAGCAAAATCTTTCCGATAACACTAAATTTTCTTATTTGCGTGATGTAAGTGCTTTTTTTGAATATATAGACGAAAGCAGTATAAAAAACGCTCTTACAGTAAAAAAAGTTGAAATCGACGGTTATGTTGATTATATGCGTGAAAAAAGTAAGGCTAATACTACAATTTCCAGAAGCATTGCATCACTTAGAAAATTTTATCAATGTATGCTTTTTAATGGTAAAATTGAACATAATCCCGTATATGGCGTAGAAGTTCCTCAGGTCAAGAAAAAACTGCCTGAGTCTCTTACTACAAGAGAAATTGTAAAGCTTTTAAAACAGCCGAAAACAACTGACCTTAAAGGAATTCGTGACAGGGCGATGCTTGAACTTTTGTATGCTACCGGAATAAAGGTTTCTGAGCTTATAAATCTTACGACCCGGGATATTGATGTTCATGGTGGAATGCTTAATTGTACTTCGGGTAAAAATCAGCGCTATATTCCGATAGGAAAAGAAGCTGCCGGTGCCATGGAAGAATACATTAAAAAGGCACGTTCATATATGGTAAGCGACAGTAAAATAAAAACACTTTTTGTAAATTGCTCAGGAACACCGCTTACACGTCAGGGATTCTGGAAAATTCTTAAGGGTTATGCGGACAGTGCAGGCATAAAGACCGAAATAAATGCACAGACACTGCGTAATTCCTTTGCACTTCATCTGCTGCAGAATGGTGCAGATATCAATGCTGTGTCGGAAATGCTTGGACATACTGATGTGGTAACAACACGTGTTTACAATCAGGTGCTAAAGAATAACATTAAGAAAATTTATAAAAAAGCACATCCCAGAGCGTGAAAAAAGTTGACAATTATATGCTTGGATGGTAATATAGATTAGAAGGCGTCGGAGGATTCTTCGACGCCTTTATAAGTCAGGCGAAAGGAAGCGTAACCAATGAAAAACGTAACAGAAATTTTTGCGAGTATGGTTTTCAATCAGACAGTTATGAAAGAAAGACTGCCCAAGGAAACCTACAAAGCAATGCTTAAAACCCTTAATGATGGGAAAAGACTTGATGTGAATGTTGCTAATGTTATTGCAAATGCCATGAAGGACTGGGCAATTGAAAACGGTGCAACTCACTATACTCATTGGTTTCAGCCTATGACGGGAATTACTGCAGAAAAGCACGATAGTTTTATTTCACCGTCAGACGATTCTCACGTAATTATGGAATTTTCCGGTAAAGAGCTTGTGCAGGGTGAATCTGATGCGTCAAGTTTTCCTTCAGGGGGACTTCGTGCTACTTTTGAGGCAAGGGGATATACCGCATGGGATCCTACGAGCTATGCGTTTATAAAAGACGGCACTCTTTGTATTCCTACTGCATTCTGTTCTTACGGGGGAGAAGCCCTTGATAAAAAAACACCCCTTCTTCGTTCAATGGAGGCGATTAACAGACAGGCGATGCGTATACTGAAGCTTTTCGGAAACGACACTGTACGCAGCGTGAAAACAACAGTAGGTCCTGAACAGGAATATTTTCTTGTAGATAAGGAAACATACAATAAACGTCCTGACCTTATTTTTACAGGCAGAACACTTTTTGGTGCAATGCCGCCAAAGGGGCAGGAGCTTGACGACCACTATTATGGAAGTATAAAACCAAGGATTGCGAAGTTTATGCGTGACCTTGACGAAGAATTGTGGAAGTTGGGTATTCTTGCAAAAACAGAACATAACGAGGCTGCACCTGCTCAGCATGAGCTTGCACCTATATATACTACAACAAACATTGCGGCAGACCATAATCAGCTTATTATGGAAATGCTTCAGAAGGTTGCCGGCAGGCACGACCTTGTATGCTTGCTTCATGAAAAACCCTTTGAAGGGGTTAACGGCAGCGGTAAGCACAATAACTGGTCAATTACTACGGATGGTGGAAAAAATCTTCTTGACCCCGGTGAAACGCCTTATGAAAACGCACAGTTTCTTTTGTTTTTGTGCTCTGTAATAAAGGCAGTTGACGAGTATCAGGATTTGCTTCGTATATCAGTTGCAAGCCCCGGAAATGACCACAGACTTGGAGCAAATGAAGCACCACCGGCTGTTATGTCAATGTTCCTTGGTGAAGAACTCAGTGAAATACTTGAAGCTATTGAAACCGGAAAGGCATATGATGCACGTGAAAAAATACAGATGAAAATAGGCGTTCACGTAATTCCGCGTTTTCCTAAAGATACAACAGACCGTAACAGAACAAGTCCCTTTGCATTTACAGGAAATAAGTTTGAATTCAGAATGCTTGGCTCTGCATCATCTGTAAGTGATGTTAATGTTGTATTAAATACTGCAGTCGCAGAAAGTCTTAAACAGTTCGCGGATGAGCTTGAAAAGGCGACAGACTTCGAATCAGCACTCCATAATCTTATTAAGCAGACTATAAAGGCACATAAGCGTATTATATTTAACGGTAACGGTTACGACCAGAAATGGATTGAAGAGGCAGAGGCGAGAGGACTTATGAATCTGCCCACAACACCTGATGCTCTTTCACATCTTACAGATGGTAAGAATATTGATTTATTTGAAACACACAAAGTGTATTCTGCAATTGAAATGCATTCCCGTCTTGAGATAATGCTTCAGAATTACCGTAAAATGCTTAATATAGAAGCACTTACTATGGTTCAGATGTCAAAGAAGGATATTATGCCGGCAGTGTCAGGATTTATCGGGAAAATCAGTAATAACCTTATTGCAAAGACAACTGCGATAGTGAATGTATCTTCAGCTTATGAGGAAAAAATTATTGAAGAAGCGTCAGAACTTCTTGATATTATGCTTGAAAAGACAAGCGAGCTTGAAGGTGCACTGAAAGAAGCCGACTTGATTACAGATGCACAGAAAGAAGCAAATTATTACAGAGATACTGTAATAAGTATTATGGACGAGCTCAGAAAAGCGGCAGACAGTCTTGAAGTGATTTGTGACAGGGGTGACTGGCCTTATCCAGATTATAGCGAGTTGCTTTTTGGAGTAAGATAAGCCTAGCGTGACAGTAGTAGAACCTTATACGCCCTGACTTGCTAAATTCCAATAATACGAATTTGTCAGATTTGAAGGGCGTCAGCCCATCTGCATCTTCCGCATCCGTCTTATTAGAAATTTTTCATCGTCAGGGTTCTTCGAAG
>JAZPYX010000042.1:0-26827 GCA_045544395.1 Clostridia bacterium | reverse complement strand
ACGATGAAAATTTAGCGCAGATAAACTCTCTGGATATAGGAGAAGGACAAATAAACGGATGGGGAATCATTGCAGGTGATGCTGCGGTTGAAGTGGATTATATTTGTGCATATAAGATGGATGAAGAATTTGATTTTACAGTTGAAATTATCCGCAAAAATCGCATTTTAATAAATACAACAGAGCCTGTTGCAGAAAAATCTTTATTCAAGGCTGTTTGCGGTGAGGAAGTTATATCCGCATCAGTGGAAAAATCCTTTGAAAAATCCAATACTTACATTTTGAAATTTCAGTCCGCCTTGGACTATAATAAAATATATACAGTAACTGTCGATAAGGTCTACGGACTTGGCGATAAGATTATCACTTTGAATGAAGGAAAACAAATTACATTGACCCCTGATAATGTTCACGGAAAAGTTCTTATGAAAGAAAAGGACTTTGAAAGAGCGACCGCTCTTATGAAAGGAGAACTAAAGGAAGAATGGCCACATTTTAAGGAGTATCTGGATAATCTTTCAGTAAATGCACCTGATTACGAAACAATGGACACAGGAACGGAAGAACTGTGGATGCGAGATGTGGGGGATGATATATTCAAGCTTTCACTGGCCTATAAAATGTCCGGTGATATAAATTATTTTAACAAGGCAACAAGCTATGTAGAAAAAGCAATTACATACCCAACGTGGGGAAAAGATGAATTTTTAAATAATGATTTAGCGTGTGCACATCTTCTTATTGGTATATCTGTTTACTATGACTGGCTCTACGATGAAATAGATTTGCAACTGCGTGAAAATATCCTTGCAAAGCTTTGTGAAAGAGCAACATCAATAAAGACATATGGTTGGTGGGTGCGTGCAGCTCTTCAGAATCACTGTTGGATAGCGGCAACCTCTATGGCTGTTACTGCTGCTGCAATAGAAAACGAAAATTCCGCCCTTTCACAAGAACTGTACGAATGTGCAGAAGAGTTATATGACACCACATTCCATTATATCAGCAGTGAAGGAAGTTTCCATGAGGGGCATGGATACCTTTGCTACGGCTTAGGGTATATGCTAATGTACGGTGATATCTTAAAAGATTTCAGAAATAAAGATATCAGCACGCAGCCGTTTTTGAGAAATGCAGGGGAATTTATTATAAATCTTACCTTACCGCAGATGCGAACAGGTTCTGTTCTTGATTGTTTTGACTTTTCTGATACATCCCGAAGGAGCGATGGAGATTTTATTTCATTTCTTGCATATATGGCTGACGAATATCATCAGAACAGATTATGGGAATATGTGAATTACTACAGGGATAACATATATGATAAAAAATGCCTGTGGCGGCTTTTTATGACATATAACCCCGATACATCGCAAAATATATCATCAAGCAAACCCTTTGCAAGCGACAGATTATATGAAGGGGCAGGGTATGGATTTTCAAGTTCTGATAAAGAAGGAAAGAACACTGCTTTTGCTTTCAAGTGTGGTATGCCATTGGGAAATGATATAGTACGTGATTATCCGTGGAAAATAGGAATAGGACATAATCACCCTGACCAGAATAGTTTTTTGCTTTCTTTTTCAGGACGCAGAATATTTACGGATGACGGATATGCGGCAGCATATACCAAAAATCACAATACCCTTTCAGTTGACGGAGCAGGACAGTATTACGATTATACTTCGGAAGACATTGATACAACAGTACTTTATTATGATGCAAAAACAACGGATTTTGTAGCAAATGATGACTATATGTATGCTGTAGGGCAGGCGGCTGCCGCATATGAAAGTGAGGCTCAGGTTCAGAAATACAACAGACACTTTTTCTACATAAAGCCTGATATTCTGATTGTTCTTGATGATGTTGCGTTAAACAGCGGAAGCAATAACAAAGAGCTTCAATTAAACTTTTTCACCGCACTTGACTATAAGTCAAAAAACGGTGAGGAATATCTGTTTGATGACGGAATTGTAAAAATGAAGGCTGTTTCAATAGGAGATGGCGTAACGAATGCACTTATGAAGGAGCGTAATATAAACAAATACGGTAAAACAGAGCTGCAAAACGTATTTGAAGTAACTAAAACAGGCACTTCAATGCTTCAGGCAACGGCATTTGTGTGGGGAAATAAGTGGGAAAATCTTAAAAATATCTCGTTAAGCTTTGAAAACGATATTCTTAAAACGGAAATTTTTTCAGACGATGTTTATGAGGAAAAAAAGATATATACGATTGATTATAAAAATAACTGTGTTACATCGCAAAGCATGGAAAAATTGTATTTCTCTCTTGATTACACAAATAAAAAATTTACTGTAGAGGGAAGCTTACCGTATGGAGTATATAATGATGTTGCCGTTAAGCTCACAGATTCTGACGGAGATGCAAAGTATATTAATCAAATTAAGGCGACAGGGAAAGATTTTAGCGGAGAAATGCCGGTCAATTACCTTGAAAACGGAGAATTTACAGTATATGTATATAATGCAGAGTTTGGAAAGCTTTTAGAAAGAAAAATTTATGTTAATGCAGATGTAAAAATTAACAATATTAGTGTTGGGTATGAAAATGGCAAAGCTATATGTAGTGTCAGTGCACAGAATGATACTCCGGAGGATAAAAGAATTACAATTTATATTGCTAAATACGATTCCGAAGGAAAAAAGCTTGAAGGAATTGTATCTAATACTGTAGATTTTACAAAGGGAGAAAAGAAAGATAGTATTAAGACAGAGCTTAGTAATATTACCGATAAGGATAATATACGAATATTTGTACTGACGCCTGAATTAAAACCAATTTATTAAGACAACAGGGAGGAAATATTATGTATATTACAAATATGATAGAGCCTTTCGCAAAAGGGTTTCTCAATGCTGACAAATATGATGATATGGGATATAAAATTGCGTGTGGATTATATACACAGGCAAAGGAAATGCCCATAACGATTGATCCTGAAAAGTTCTTTGTAGGTTATTTTGACCGTGAAGATCGTGGCGTAAAATCGTTTTACAGTTATACGATTATTGTAAATGAAAGTGTTTTAAAGCAAGAAATGGAAGATTTCCCACAATATCGTGAAGAGCTTGAATATATATACGAACAGATGTGGCCTCTGGACACACAAAGGGTTGTATTGGAAAAGCTGAACGAGCATGAAGCACTTCTTACCGAAATGCGTGCCTGCTGGGGCGGTCATTGGGGCGGTCATGCAAATCCTGATTTTGGTCTTATGGCAAGAGTGGGAACAAATGCCCTGATGAAAAAAGCAGAGGAATACAGAAAACAAAATCCCGGAAAAGACGCTTTCTATGACGGTGTGGTAATTTCGTTAAAAGCATTAAATGTGCTTGCAGAGCGTTACAGTGTTCTGGCAGCAAAAATGGCAATTCACGCAGAGGGGGAAGAAAAAAATCACCTTCTCAGAATCGCAAAGTGTCTTTCTCATTGCCCTATGGAACCTGCACGTGATTTCTTTGAGGCTTGTCAGGCAATGTGGCTTTTATTCAGCTTTACAGAAGCAGATTCCCCTGGAAGATTTGACCAGTATATGATTGACTTTTACAGAAATTCGCCGAAAGATGATGCTTTGCTGTGTATGAGAAAGCTGTGGCAATGCTTTTATGATTCAAGAACATGGAATTTATGTATAAGCGGCAGTGATGAAAACGGAAATGATATGACAAATGAGCTTTCTTATTTGATTCTTGAACTGGCACGTGAGTATAAATATAATACACCAAACCTAACAATGCGTGTACATAAAAATACTCCCGAAAAGCTGATTGATGAAGCTATCAAAACCTTTGCGACAGGAATTGGTATGCCCGTGCTTTACAATGATGAATGTGTTTGTCCTACGCTCGAATCTATAGGTATAACAAAAGAGGATGCACATAATTATTGTATGAACGGCTGTAATCAGATAGATATATTCGGAAAATCCCATATGGGGCTTGAAGACGGAGAGGTTTCGTTCATAAAAACTCTTGAACTGTTTTTGTTTAGCGGAGTTTGTCAGTACAGTAACGAAAAAATAGGTCTTGACCTTGGCAATGCAGAGGATTTTAAAACCTTTGAAGAATTTTACACCGGATTTAAAAAAGAGCTTGATTATATCACCGACATAACAGTAAAGATGGCAAATGACGCACAAAAGCTTTATGCTGAAATTGCCCCTAATCCGCTTCGATGCTCCTTTATAGAGGGCTGTGTGGAAAAGGGAATTGACTATAAGAACGGCGGACCTGTATATAACCATGGACAAATTCTTGCAGAAGGAATTGCTGACACGGCAGATTCGCTTGCGGCTGTAAAGTATTTTATCTATGAAACCGGTAAGTATTCAATGGCTGAGCTTAAATCAGCACTGAAAAATGACTTTGCAGGCTTTGAAGAGCTATACAAGGATTTTTCATCGTTTAAGAAATTTGGTAACGATGATGATTATGTAGATAGCATTGCAGCCGATATTGTAGAGCATTTCTTTAAATATCTGATGACAAAAGAAACCTACCGTGGCGGTATATACACAGGTGGCTGCAGCCCATTTGAACGCTCAGCATTTTATGGTGAAAAAGTAAAGGCAATGCCTAACGGAAAACGTGCCGATGATAGTGTTATTGCTGACAGCATTGGTGCTGTTCCCGGTGAAGATGTAAATGGTTGTACAGCACTTATAAATTCAATACTTAAATATAACCATGCTATAGCAGGAAGTGGGTTTATAATTAATTTAAAGTTTAATAAAAATATATTTGAAAAACAGCGTGGATTTGATGCTGTTAAGAATTTGATAAAAGTATATTTTGAAAATGGCGGACAGCAGCTTTCTCCAATGGTTGTGAGTCAGGAGGAACTTGAAGATGCAGTTAAAAATCCTGAAAAACACAAAGACCTTATCGTAAGAGTTGGCGGATACAGTGACTATTTTATAAAGCTTACTCCTGAACTTCAGGAAAATGTTTTAAGGCGAGCATACAGCGAAATTTAAATTCATAACAAAAAGGCGAGGTTTATATGTTCAAGACTAATAATGTTTATAAGACATTTTTATTCAGCTTTTTGGCGATTGCATTAGCCGTACTGATATTAATGTTGCCTCTGACATACTTTTTTGATAAAAATAACATAGAAAACAATGTGCAGATAAATGAGTATCTGATACAGGAAAATGTTAAAACAATCGAGGAAAGCATTGATAATGCAATCAACGTAATTTATGCGTTTTCAAGCAGCAACTGCCTGAAGGGCTTTAAAAGAGCTGATTTTAATTCAAATCAGATTTATTATAATATAACAGATACAACTGAATATATAGCTTCGCTTTTAAAGCAGAATCTTCACATAGATAATCTTTCGGTATACGTTAAAGAATTTGATTGCATGATTTCTACATATGGAGTTCTGACGCCTGAAAGATATTATGATATATTTTATTCTGACTATGATAATTATGATGCGTGGTATCAGACTATACAAAGCGAACATAAGTTAAATCTTCATGAAGCTAAAGCTAATTCAGAAAAAAAAGTATATTATAAATTTGATATGGAAAAAAGTGGTGCAGATATCGGAGAAATCAGTGTTATTGCCGAAATTTCTCAGGATATATTGAAAAAAACCTTAGATGATGTAGAAGTAAGTACTATATCCGGGGTTGCATTGTATGCTACAGAAAGTGATACATATATTTTTTCATCAGGAATCAAGGATAGAAAAGCAATTACGGGGCGTACAAAGCAATTAGGAGTAAATCTTTTTTCTAAGGTTGATAAGCCTTATAATTTTGAATATATACTTATTTGCGATACTTTTGAATTAAGAAAATTTAGTGTTTTAATCTGGGGCGCTTTTGTTGTCATTTCTCTGATTGTTGTTTTAGGAGTATTTTATTATACGAGGAGAGTGTCAAAAGGAAAATTCAAATCACTTTTTGAACTCTTTTCAAAGGATGATTTTATTAACTACAAAAAAAGCACGAATATGAATATTGATGATTTTAATCTTATGGAATTTTACATCGATATGCTTAAGAGAAGTAATAAGGATAATATTAACTGGAATAGATTTTTCAGGCTTATAAACGGACTCGCTGATGAGGAAACGAAAGAAACTTTCTCAAAATTGCTCAAATGTAAAAAGTATCTTCTTATTGTAGTAGAGCCAGATGATGAATCATGGCAGAATCTTTGGAAAAATCAGTATAATGCAGATAATATAAAAACAATTTTTATTAATATTATAAATGAATTATTTCGTGAAAGTTATGTGGTTGTAAGCGAGCAGATAGATAATAATTTTTGTTATTTGTTAAATAGTGAGGAATTTGAAAAGTCAGATATTATAGGTGTAATAGAAGACATAAGGCTGCAACTGGAAAAGCACTTTGAAATCCGTATTTTTACCGGTGTCGGAGGAGTGAAAGAGGGGTTGGCCGAAGTATCTCTTTCTTACTATGAGGCACTTGATGCTCTTTCATATTCAAAACATTCTGATTACGAAGATGTTGTTTTTGCAGAAGAATTGAAAAATAAAAAGTTTTCTATAGAAAACTGTGACGTCAGCAAAAGCGAGATTTTCGTTGGTTATATAGAGTGTGGCGATAACACACAGGCATACAGTATAATTGAAGATATAACTGAAACTGTAGTTGGAAACAGTCCTGTTACCAAAAATACAAAGGAACATATTGCAAAAAAGCTTCAGGAAATTTTGGAAAAAGTAAAGCTGAGTGATTTTATAGAAAACGATGTTATAACTGCAATAGTTGAAAGAAACAGTGGTATTGAGTCCTTAAAAAATGATTTGTATGTAACGATTGAAAAAAATGTTCATAGTTATCTTGAACAAAAACGAAATAACCGCATGATACAGGTTCGTGAATATATTGATAATAACTACAGCGATATTAATTTATCTGTAAGTAGTATAGCAGATGAATTCGGATTAAATTCTATTTATATGGCAAGAATTTTCAAGGAATATTTTAATGAAACTATATCTTCATATATTAAAGAAGTAAGATTTAAGCATGCAAAAAGAATGCTGATTGAAACGGAAGAAAAAATTGAAAATATTGCTGAAAAAGTAGGATACAACAAACAAACTTTTTCACGAACCTTCAAAAATTATCTTGGATGTACGCCAAAGGATTTTCGTTTAAGATACAGGAGGTAGCTAAAAGGTGGGGAAGATTTTCAATATTCAGCGTTTTTGTGTTGATGACGGCCCCGGAATACGTACTACAGTTTTCTTTTCAGGCTGTCCGCTTAAATGCCTGTGGTGTCATAATCCTGAATCATGGAACATAAACGGAAATATATTTTACTATCCATCAAGATGCGTGAGCTGCGGAAGATGTACAAAGCTTTGCCAATGTCACACTATTTCGGATGGAAAGCATGTTTTTGACAGAACAAAATGTGTGACTTGTGGCAAATGTACAAAGACAGATTGTGGTGCACTTGAATATACAGTAAAAGAATATTCCGCACAGGAAGTTATTAAAGAAGTTCAAAAGGATATAAAGTTTTTTGAATCTTCAGGCGGAGGACTTACCGTAAGCGGAGGAGAACCAATGATGCAGTTCTATTTTCTATATGAACTGCTAAGCATGGCGAAGGAATCTAATATTCACACCTGTATAGAAACATCGGGGTTTGCGGACACAAACAAGTTTGAAAAAATAAGTAGTCTGGTTGATATTTTTCTTTATGATTATAAAATGACAGATTCAGTACTTCACAAGAAATACACAGGGGTATCCAACGAGTTAATAATAAAAAACTTAGAAAGGCTTAATGAGTTAGGCGCAAAAATTGTACTCAGGTGCGTTATTATACCGGGAATAAATGACGATAGAGAGCATCTTGAAGCAATCGGAAAAATAGCTGATAAAATGGATTCAATTTACGAGGTTTGCATTGAGCCTTATCATAGTATGGGAAACTCCAAGCGGGCGAATATGGATAAGGCAGCTACTCTTGAAGAAATACAGCCTCCGCAAAAGGAAGATATTGAACGAATTATAAAAATTATAAATACGAAAAAGAAATGTACATATTAAAGGAGCAAAATTATGGATTATAAGGTTTGGGTTGATGAATTATGGAAAAAAGCCGAAAAGAAACTATATAATACTGCCACCAGAATCGGTGCATCTTTTCCTTGTCGTTCTGATGAAAACGGAAAAATGCAGGAGTATGGTTCTCCTATGGGAATTTCTTCTTGGACTAACGGATTTTGGCCGGGGCAGATGTGGCTTGCATATATTGCAACAAAAAAGGAATTGTATAAAGAAATTGCAATAGAGTGTGAAAATAAGCTCGATGAAGCCTTTGATATTTTCAGGGATTTAAATCATGATGTAGGCTTTATGTGGATTCCCACATCGGTTGCACATTATAAACTGGAAAAGAATGATGATTCATACAAGCGGGCTTATCATGCAGCAACAATTCTTGCGGGAAGATTCAATTATAATGCAAAGCTAATCAGAGCTTGGGATTTTGACAAGCCTGACTGGGCGATAATAGACTGTATGATGAATATTCCGCTCCTTTATTGGGCAAGTGAAAATGATGAAAATGCAGACCCAAGATTTTCATCTATTGCAAAGATGCATGCAGATTCTGTTCTTGAGCACTTTGTAAGAGCGGATGGTTCAGTTAATCATATTATTGTATTTGATGTAAATACAGGAGAAATTAAAGATAATCCGCGGGGGCAGGGGTATGCATCCGGTTCGTCATGGTCGAGAGGTCAGGCGTGGGCACTTTATGGACTTGTACTCAGTTATATTCATACAAAAGACACGAAATATCTTGATGCTGCAAAGAAAGTTGCACATTATTTTATGATGAATATTGATGACAGTGGAATTCCTGATGTGGATTTTCGTTCTCCCAAGGCTGATGATATGAAAGATTGCTCTGCAGGAGCAGTGGCAGCTTGTGGGTTGGTTGAAATTGCTGCTTGCGTCGGGGAATTTGAAAAGGAAATATATCTTAATGCAGCGATAAAGCTTTTAAAAGGAATAGAGAAAAATTGTGACTTTTCAGATGAAACTGATTTTATAGTAAAGCATTGTACAGAATTATATCATGGAGAAGCCTATGGAAGAGATGTTTCTCTTGTATACGGAGATTATTATTTCTTGGAAGCGATTTTAAAGTTAAAAGGTAATGAAATTTTATTTTGGTGATTGAAAAGGAGAAAGTGCATATGAACAGTATTACAGATTGTTTTAAACTCGGTAATGAAATAGAGGTGCCCTGCCTTGGCTTTGGAACATATTTAACACCTGCAGAGGAAACAAAGGCCTCGGTATCAGAAGCTCTTAAAGTTGGATATCGTCATGTTGATACGGCAAAGGCTTACGGAAACGAAGTCCCTGTAGGTGAAGCTATTAAAGAATCGGGAATAGCCCGCAGAGAGATTTTTGTTACTACAAAGCATTGGATTGTAGATCGCGGGTATGAAAAAACTGTTGCAGCGATTGATGAATCTCTGAAAAACCTTGGTATGGATTATATGGATATGTATCTTATTCATTGGCCTTGTGTTGAAAAGGTTTCATCGCAGTGGGCAGAAATTAATGCTGAAACATGGCGTGGTATGGAGGCTGCCTATAAAGCAGGTAAAATTCGTGCAATCGGTTTAAGTAATTTTCAGAAAAAACATATTGATGCATTGAATGCAGTTGCAGAAATTAAACCTATGGTTAATCAGGTGGAATTTCACCCCGGTTATTTGCAAATGGCCACAGTGAATTATTCTAAAGAATGTGGAATGCTTGTTCAGGCATTCAGCCCGTTGGCACTCGGCGCAGTTTTCAAAAATGATACAATGAAAGTTATTGCGGAAAAATATAATAAAACGATATCTCAGATAACACTTCGTTTTGTTCTTCAGTGCGGTGTTAATCCCCTGACAAAGTCCGTTAAACCTGAACGTATTGCGGAAAATTCAAAGATTTTTGATTTTGAGCTTTCTGACGAAGATATGGCAGTTATTGCAAATATTCCACAGATGGGATTTACGGGATGGCTTCCCGAGGATGCTCCTGCCGACGGGCTTGTAAAAGATGAATGATATGAACAGAGTAGCATTAATAACAGGAGGAACAAGTGGATTCGGACTTGAAACTGCACGGCGTTTTAAACAAAACGGCGATACGGTAATTATAGCATCAAGGAATTCTGAAAAGGTGAGAGCTGTAACTGAAAAATTCGGGTTTGATGACGGATTTTCTCTTGATGTAAGTAGTTATGAGAATTGGATTGAAGTGAAAAATTCAATTATTCAAAAATACGGCAGGGTAGATGTTTTAATAAATAATGCAGGTTGCGGCGGCGTTATTGATACAGTGCAAATGCAGACAAAAGAATCCATTGACAAGGTTATTGATACTGATTTAAAAGGAGTTGTATATGGGTGTAATGTTTTTGCTGCTCATATGATAGAACGAGAGGCAGGTATAATAATAAATGTTGCATCTATTGCAGCAAGAGAGCATTGGGAATCTTGGGCACTTTATTGCGCTGCAAAAGCTGCGGTGCTTAGCTTTTCAAAAAGTCTTTATGCAGAACTAAGACAGCACGGAATTCGAGTTACGGCTATTTTGCCGGGAGGCTCAATTACGGGATTTCAAAAGAACTGTAATATTGATGAATGTGAAGAATCTATGACCGCAGAAGATGTTGCCAATGTAATTATTTATTGTGCAAATTTACGTAAAGATATAGTTGTTGAAGAAATTACAGTAAGAGGAATAATAGATTGAAAGGAGAAATATGAAAATGATTGTTGAAAATATAAATTGCTCACCACGTGTAAAAAAACTCAGGGATTATTATTTGAATAATTCTCCGAGAATTTTTCACCCCGGACTTTTGGAGAACAAGGATCATCGTGCATTAATGCTTTTTCTTGAAGGATGGAGAAAAAGTAAGTTTACAGCGGCTACGACACGCATTCGTAAATCAATGGCTGAGGCATATATGCTTGAGAATACAGTACCCATTATCATCTCAGGGGAACTAATAGCGGGACAACCTGATTTTCGGGAATTTAACGAAGAGGAACAGAAAATATATGATGAATACAAAAATGCTGAAGAATATGTTGTTATGGATTGGGGAAGAAAAGACCATTTAGCTCTCGACTATCAGCTTTTGCTTGAAAAAGGAATAAGCGGCATACTTGAAATTATCGAAGAAGAGATTTCAAAAATTGATATCAATGACGGTATGCAAACAGAAAGATATGAATATTTTCTCTGCTGTAAGATAGAACTTGAAGCATTGGTTAAAATGTGCAGCAATTATGCAAAGGAAGCTCTCAGGCTTGCGAAAGAAAGTGCTGGCGAGGACAAGGAGGATTTAATGGAGCTTTATGAAACGCTCTGCAATGTACCTTTCAAGCCTGCTACAACTTTTCGTGAAGCACTTCAGAGTATACATATGTTTACATTCAGTCTTTATGGATTGTATTCTTTTGGAAAGCCTGATTTGTATTTGTTGCCATATTATCGTAGCGATATTGAAAAAGGTATTCTGACTCCTGAAAAGGCGCAGGAGCTTATTGACTGCTTCTATTTGCTTACTATTCCGAATGTTCCGGGCTGGGCGGCAGAGGGACTTATGCTCGGAGGACGTGACAGAGATGGAAACAAGGTGGAAAATGAACTTACATGGCATTTCCTTAAAGCCATCGAGCACACGCATCTACCCGATCCTAATGTTGGATTTTGTATAACAGATGAAACAAGTGAGGAAATCATGGAATATGTTTCAAAAATTATAGCTGATGGCCATGCGCAGCCACAGGTATGGAACAATGATGCTGTTGTTGAGTCTATGATTAAAAACGGATTTAATAAACAGGATGCAAATCTGTTTACTTTGTCAACTTGTGTAGAGGTAACACCTATAGGCTGTTCGGGAATAAATGTTACAAGTCCTATGATTAATGTTCTGGAAGTTTTCATGGAAGCATTTAATAAATGTACTGACGGTATGGCGTTTGAAGATGTTTTCAAAACCTTTGAAGATGAGTTTCATCGTGTTTGCGACGAACGCATAATGCAGGAAAATCTATATTTTCTTGAGCAAGCAAGAAACAGCACGGACCCCATGAGAAGCTCTGTTCTGATACACGATTGTCTTCAAAGAGGACTTTCCCATGACAGCGGCGGAGCAAGATACAATTATCTTGAACCTGATTTGTTTGGTGTACAGAATGTTGGAGAGAGCTTAAATGTTATTAAACGTCTTGTATTTGAAGAAAACTATATTACAATAAGCGAATTTAAAAAAGCTGTTGAAAACAATTATGAAGGATATGAAAGCCTGCTTTCACATATTCGTAACAAAACTCCGCATTTCGGTACAGGTGACGAGGAAGCAAACAATATTACAAAAAGAGTATCAGATATGATATTAAAGATATTTGCAACCAAAAAGACAGCGAGAAATTCTACAGTTTTGCCGGGTAATTTTTCTTATCTGTATCATGTAGGCGAAGGAGAAAGAGTAGGAGCGTCTCCTGACGGCAGAAAGGCAGGAATGCCTCTTAATGACGGCTGTAATCCTGTACAGGGCTATGATAATATGGGTCCCACTTTATCTCTCGCATCAACTGCATTTTGGGAGCCTGTGCGTTTCTTAGGCGGTACATCTGTAAATGTAAAAATTAATAAGGGCACGGAACCTGAAAAGATAAATGCTCTTATTAAAGGATATATGAAAACCAAAGGTGCACAGCTTCAATTTAATATTGTAGATGCACATGAACTGATTAAAGCACAGAAGAATCCGGAGCAATACAGTGATTTGATTGTTCGTATAGGCGGATATAGTGAATTTTTTGTAAGGCTTCAAAAATCGCAGCAGGATGAGGTTATTTCGAGAACTCTGAACGAAATGTAAGGATAAAAAATTATGGAAGTTAATATATTTAATATTCAACATTTTTCCCTGCATGACGGACCCGGAATACGCACGGTTGTATTTTTCAAGGGCTGTCCGTTAAACTGTGCTTGGTGTCATAACCCTGAAAGCAAAAAAGGAAGAGGAGAAATAGCTTTCTACAATGAAAAATGTATTAAATGTGGTAAATGTGCCATAGCATGTCCTCAAAATGCTCATTTAATAAACCAAACGGAGCATATAATCAATCGTGACTTATGTAAAGCTTGCGGGAAATGTGTTAAAGAGTGCGAATTTGCAGCGATTGATATATTTGGGAAGAAGTGCAGCATAGAGGATATAATGAAAGAAATTTCAAAAGATGATATGTTCTTTGTAGATGGTGGAGGAGTCACTGTTTCAGGTGGAGAACCATTTTTACAGTTTGATGCATTATATGAGTTAGTTTTGAAATGCAAAGAATATGGCTATTCGGTGTGTATAGAAACCTGTGGTTATACAGATAGTGAAAAAATAAAAAAAATTGCACCTTACATAGATTGGTTTTTGTATGATTGTAAAGAAACAGATGAAAAAAATCATTTAAAATATACCGGAGTTTCAAACAAGGTAATTTTAGATAACCTCTATATACTTGATGAATTATCTGCAAATGTAATACTGCGGTGCCCTATAATTCCGGAAGTTAATGACAGATATGAACATTTTGAAAACATAGGGAATTTGGCAAATAAACATAGCTGTATTAAACATATCGAGCTAATGAAGTATCATCCTCTTGGTATATCAAAGGCAAAACAAATTGATTCAGAAATTATATATGATAATACCAATTTTCTTCACAAGGATACGGCAGAAGAATATGCAGAAGTTATAAGAAAAAGCACAAAGAAAAATGTGAAAATAAGCTGATAAACACGTGGAAGGAGAAACATTATGATTTTTGAGAATGGAGATAGAATTGTATTTGCAGGAGATTCAGTAACTGATATGGAAAGCCTTCAGCCTGTGGGCGAAGGTTTTGATTACACAGGAAAAGGATATGTGCGTGTGCTTGAAAGCATGTTTGCATCATTTTATCCTGAAGTATTCCTGAGAGTTACGAATTCAGGAATATCAGGAAACACAAGCAGAGACTTACTCCAGCGATTTGACAGAGATGTTGTTTCTCTAAACCCGCAGTGGGTTTCAATATGTATTGGTATAAACGATGTATGGCGTCAGTTTGATTGTCCGGCAATAGTTGATTCTCACGTTTACCCTGATGAATATGAAAAGAATATTGAAGAAATGATTCTGAAAATTAAAAACAAGGTAAAAGGTATATTTATCCTGTCACCTTATATTATGGAGCCATGCCGTGAAGATATGATGCGAAAAAAGATAGATGAGTATGTCGAAATCTGCAAAAAGCTTGCCAAAAAATATGATTGTATTTTTGTAGATTTCCAGAAAATGTATGAAGAATATTGCAAAATCAGACATTCCTCCCATATTACATGGGACAGAATTCACCCCAATCAGATTGGCTCAACACTAATGGCAAGAGAGTTCTTGAAACAGTGTGACTTTGATTATAAACACTGCTCTTATTAAGGGGAGAATAAAAAATGAAGATTTCAACAGAAATTTTTTCAGCAAAAAGAATAGTAGGCGAGGAACGAGCCATTGAGCTTATAGCAAAAGCGGGGTTTGATGCTTGGGATTACTCTATATTTGAAATGTGCGAATATGATGAAAATAAGAAAATGTTTGTCCCATGCGATTTTCATCCTTTCGGGGGTAATGAATATTTAAAATTTTCACGCCGATTGAAAAGGATTGCAGACGATAACGGAATAATCTGTAATCAGGCACATGCTCCGTCTCCGGCATCTGTATATTATATAAAAAGAGCCATTGAATGTGCAGCTGAGGTGGGTGCAGAATTTTTGGTGGTTCACCCGGAATATGATGTAACCCCGGAGGAAAATGCGCAAATGTATCTTGAATTGCTCGAATTTGCAAAACCTTATGGTGTTAAACTTGCAACGGAGAATATGTATAACTGGAACGCTGAAAAGGAAGAGGCATATTTTGCCGCATGCGGAACCCCCGAAAGCTTTAATGCACATCTTGATGCAGTTAATGATGAAAACCTTGTTGCCTGCCTTGATATAGGTCATGCCGAAATGTACGGTGATGTAACTTCTGCGGTGGCACATATTAAGGCACTTGGAAGCAGGCTTAAATTACTTCATATTCACGATAATGACCGCAGACATGACTCACATCAGCTTCCGTTTACAATGAATATAGACTTTGAGAAAATCGCTAAAGCACTTAAAGAAATTAACTATAGCGGATATTTTACTATGGAGGCAGATAATCATCTTAAAGCATATGATGAGAGCAATATTATGGAAGGATTGAATATTTTAGCGGCTACTGCCAGAAGATTTGTTGACATGTTCAATGAAGCTAATTAATTTGTTCTATTGGTATATCTTCAATTTATAAAACACAAAAAACTAAAATTAGGAGTGGTTTTATGATTAAAGGATTTAAAATGAGGCTTTTCCCTGGCAAGGAAGAAGAATACGAAAAGCGTCATAATCTTCTCTGGCCAGAAATGAAAGAGATGATTCATCGATACGGAGGGAAAAACTATACTATTTTTCTTGACAAAGAAACTTTAACTCTTTTTGGATACATAGAAGTGGAAAGCGAAGAAAAATGGGCAGAAAGTGCAAATACAGAAATTTGCAGAAAATGGTGGGATTATATGGGTGACATAATGGAAACAAATCTCGACAATAGTCCTATTAGTATTGATTTAAAGAATGTATTCCATTTAGACTAAATTATGAAATCTATAACGGTATTGAAATGATAATACCTACAAAGAAAAGAATTAAAGGACAGATAATACTGATATAATGAGGATGAGAAATGATAAACGAACAGATCGACAAACTATTATCGTATGGAACTATTACAGGACTGATTGAAGAATGCGATGAAATTTATGTCAGAAACAGAATTCTCGCTCTTTTAAAACTTGATTCATATGAAAAAACAGGGGTGAAATGTAATAATATTAACGAACTGGAAGCAATACTTGATTCAATAACAGACTATGCAGCGGAAAACGGATTGATTGAAAATGACAGTATAGTGTACAAGGATATGTTTGATACAGCACTGATGGATATTTTGACTCCGTATCCCTCAACAATCATAAACAAATTCAATTATCTCTATGACATTTCTCCAAAAGAATCAACTGATTATTTTTACACGCTTTCTTGTGACAGTAACTACATAAGACGAAACAGAATAAAGAAAGATGTAAGATGGACGGTTGATTCAGAGTACGGTGAAATTGAAATAACCATTAACCGTTCCAAACCCGAAAAAGACCCTAAAGCAATAGCTGCGGCAAAGAATAGTAAGGAATCAGCATATCCTTTTTGTCAGTTATGTATTGACAACGAAGGGTACGAGGGCAGATTAAATCACCCAGCAAGGCAGAATCACAGAATTATACCTATTGAGATTTGCCGAAAAAGATGGGCTTTTCAGTATTCCCCCTATGTTTATTACAATGAGCATTGTATTCTGCTTAATTCAGAACATGTTCCTATGGTGATTGACAGAAATGTTTTTTTGAAACTTCTTGATTTTATAAGACAGTTCAATCATTATATGATAGGTTCCAATGCAGACCTACCAATAGTTGGCGGCTCAATACTTTCACACGAACATTTTCAGGGTGGTAATCATATCTTTGCTATGCATAAGGCAGAGAGTGAACGCTTTTATGAAATATCAGGTTTTGAAGATGTTGAAGTAAGTACACTCAAGTGGCCTATGTCTGTTATCAGGATAAAATCAAAAGATGCAGACAAAATCGTTGAGCTGTCCGATAAAATTCTTACAAACTGGCGTAGTTATACTTATGAAGATGCATTTATCTTTGCGGAAGCAAATGGTGAAAAGCATAACACAATTACACCCATTGCAAGTATGTCTGACGGAAAATATGTGATGGATCTGGTGCTCAGAAACAACATTACAACAGAAGAGCATCCGTTGGGTGTTTATCATCCCCACGCAGAACATCACCATATTAAGAAAGAGAATATAGGTCTTATCGAAGTCATGGGACTTGCAGTACTTCCTTCAAGACTTGTAGAAGAACTTGATGCAGTTGCCGATGCAATTATAAATGGCTATGACATGAGCCAAAACGAAAAAACTGCCGCACATAAGGTATGGGCAGAAGAAGTGGTAAGAAATCACCCTGAAATAAACCGCACCAATGTTGATGAAATTCTCAAACAGGAAGTCGGAAAAGTTTTTGTTAATGTGTTAGAACACGCAGGTGTTTACAAGCGTGACGAACAGGGAAGAAAAGCTTTTGATAAATTTATAAAAAAGGTGCAGGAGGCCTGTAATGGAATTACCTGAAATTAAAAAGCTCTTTATAGAAACATATGGTGACGGTGAGATGCGAATATTCACTTCTCCCGGCAGAGTAAATCTTATTGGAGAACATATTGATTATTGCGGTGGTTGTGTGATGCCTGCAGCGCTTACAATGAAAACCACACTAATGGCAAGAAAGAGAAATGATGATGTAATCCGCCTTAAAGCAACAGATTTGGATATTATGGTTGAAACCAAAGTGTCTGAAATGCACAATCTTAAAGATAAGCTTAAATGGGGAGATTATCAGATAGGTGTAATGCTTGAACTTATGAAGGTCGGCTATGATATATGCGGTTGTGACCTTCTTTATGATGATACCGTTCCTCATGGCGGTGGACTTTCATCATCTGCAGCAATAGAGGTATCAACTGCAATATGCTTTGCAACATTTTCTAACGAGAAAAAGGGTATAGACAAAAAGTTAGATATGATTGAAATGGCTCTCATTTCTCAGCGTGCCGAGCATAACTTCATTGGAGTTAAATGCGGTATTATGGATCAGTTTGCATCAGCAATGGGAAAGAAAGACCACGCAGTATATCTTAACTGTGCAACTCTTGAGTATGAGCATATTCCACTTGAACTTAACGATTGCAGTATTGTCCTTACAAATACTAATGTTAAGCATTCGCTCGGAAGTTCAAAATACAATGAGAGAAGAGCAGAATGTGAAGAAGGGCTTAATGCATTAAAAACTGTTCTTCTTGATACAACACAACTTGCAGATGTAACAACAGAGCAGTTTGAGCAGTACCAAGATTTAATCAAAAATGAAGTAACAAGAAAAAGAATCAAGCATGTAGTCTACGAATGTAACCGAGTTAAAAAGAGCGCAGAAGCCATGAAAAACAACGATATAGCAATCTTCGGTCAGTATATGAATGAGTCCCACGATTCTCTTCAATTTGATTGCGAAGTAACATGTCCCGAACTTGATTATGTTGTAAATATGGTAAGAAAAATAGATGGTGTTCTCGGAATAAGAATGACAGGTGCAGGCTTTGGCGGATGTACAGTTGCAATTATAAAGAATTGTGCAGTTGATAAATATATTGAAAGAATAGGTGAGCTTTTTGAAGAAAGATTTGGTCATAAGGCATCATTCTATGTGACAAGCATAGGTGATGGTGGCAGAGAAATACTTTGATTTAACTTGGCATTAAGTCTGAGGATTTTAGTGTTTTCCTTACAGACTTTTGTACAACAACTCCGGTTTCCTTTTAATAACACAAACTTGCCATGAGTTTTATAGTAACCGGAGTTGTTGTTAAATTTAATAATTATTTTTAAGGAGATAGGCATAAGTTGTGATTTTGCAGAACGATCCTTCAGATAAAGAAAAAGCAAATAGAGAGATTTATAGAACCAATTTTTCAAATGTAGAAAAGGAACACAAAATAGTATTTTGTCCTGCATGTGGAAGGATGGTATCTTTATATTTCGTAGTAGCAGGGCTATGTATAGATTGTTTTAACAATGATTGAAACGATATTATATTAAACTAACTAAAGAAAAGATGTGTTGTATTTGAATTCTTTGGATGTTCTATACAACTTTATAGGTGGCGGTAAGCTGAATTTGTCAAAAAAAGCGAACTGACAAATTCGGCTTTTCTACTTTCTTGTGCGAAATTTGACACATCGAAAGAGAATAAGACAAAAAACATAGTGTTTTGTGATGTTTTGACACGAAACACTATGTTTTTTTATTTTCATACAAAGGAATTATTTATAAGACGGAAATCGGGAATAAATAACATAAACATTCTTTTTCATTCAAGGGCCCCTCCAAAACAAACTTCTTAAAAAAATTTCAAAGGAGAAAGTTTGTCGAAGATGAGAACTATATTCAAATTGTATGAAAGATATAAGTTTAATTTATTGTATGCTTGCAAGCGAAAGGAGGCTTGCAACTGTGAAAGATAAATTATGTGTAAGTGAACGTAGATTTAAGATTATTGATCTGCTTATAACAAAGGGTCAAATGACAAGAAAAGAACTTGCACAAGAATTTAACGTCACACTTGATACAATAAGCAGAGATATATTGTTTCTTAGTAGCCACATTCCGTTATGTACAAAAACGGGTGTAGGCGGAGGAGTATCTATTCTAAGTGGATATAAAAGCTATAGTTATTACTTTAACAGCAGGGAAACAGAATTGATGTTATCTCTTTTGGAGCAAGTATCAGAAGAAGATAAAACAGTATTTCTTGGTATTATTGCAAAGCATGTGAAAAATTATACGGTGCAAGCCAATCAGTATTAACATATAAGCAAATACATACATAATGATACTTTTGCCAAGTCACAGTCCGAGCGTGATAAAACCGTCGCAGGCAATGATGGTAACTCGGTTAGCTGCCGAGAGGAATATTTCCTATGGGAGAAATCCGTTTGTTTATATGCGTTTATTTAGTGTTACCAATCTGTGATGGTAGAAAGTAACGGTTATTACTATCTTTTTGATGCAGGAGAGGGGTGCTCAAGGACAGCACACCTTATGGGGATAGATATGTCTAAATTAAAAGCAATATTTATATCTCATCCCCATATTGACCATATAGGTGGTTTACTAAATACCGTTTATACTGTATGGAAGCTTGCTACTGTTTACAAAGCTTATCCGCCCGACAGGAAAATAAATTTACATATAGGTGATGTTTACTTGTGGAACAGTTTTGAGGATGTGTTAAGCAAAATAGGCTTACAGTATGACAAATGGTTTGAAATCTGCCCAAACGAAATAAATGACGGACTTTTGTTTGAGGACGAAAACATCAGGGTGGAGGCAATGCACAACCATCACATAAAGTTTTCCGATGGTGAAAAGCCTAAGTCCTATTCCTTTAAAATTACAGTAGACGGAAAAACAATCCTTTATTCCGGTGATGTACGGGATACAACAGACCTTGAAAAAGTTCTGGGGGACGGCTGTGACTATCTGATTTGCGAGACCGGGCATCATAAGGTTAAGGATGTGTGCGACTTTGCAGACAGTCACAACGTCGGACAATTACTTTTTTCACATAATGGAAGAGCTATTCTTAATGATGAAAAAACTGCAAGGGAAGATATGCGGCATTGCACCAAAAATCCAATTATCTGTTTTGACAGAATGATTTTTGAACTGTGATTTATTGATAAAAATTAAGAATTTGTCCGTAAAAAAGCAGAAATTGGTATAGAAAACAGAGTGTTTTATTGTTAATATGATACCATACACTAAATTGGAGGTTTTTAAAATGAAAAAAATTATTTCTATAGTTTTAAGTGTACTTATGCTTGCTGCTATGGCTATTCCCGCAATGGCAGAGGGAGAAGTAAAAATTTTTGATTTGGGAAGCAAGACGAATATTGTACATTACGAGGCATCAGGTGAAGATGGATATGCACTGTCTGGCAGTAATAAATTTGATAACAATGCTGCTTCTGGCGATGCTATTTCTGATCGTGTTTTTGAGACTGGGTTAAAGGTGAAGACTACAGGCGGCTCTAGTTCTGGTCATTATTTTTATTTGCATATTGGTAACAAGACGAGTTATCCTATCTTAAATGCTAAATTCATGTATGGTTCAAAGGGAATGAACTCTCTTAAAGTTAGTGGTTCGGATGCGGATGATTATGAATTTGAAGATGGCGAATGGTATCATAATGAATGGAACGAGATTAAATTTGTTGTAAAAATAACAGATTATAAAACCGTTGAATCTACGAGTTACTCAATAGAAGCTCCGTTCGTCGCTGAATTATACCTGAATGGTACGCTTATTAATACTTTTAACTGTACGTACAAACCAACAACAACAAGTGGTAACGAAGATTACATTCGACCTTTTAGAACCCGAGTTTATAAGACAGCTACAGATACTTTATCTGTAAATGTTGATGATATTTACCTTGCAAAATACAACGAGGTAACAACCTTTACACAGGAAACAGTAAATGCTTCTGTAGCAGTTGGTGAAGATGCAGTTCTTCCCTCGACTGTAAATGTAACTGTTGACGGTGTTCAGGAAGCTGTAGAAGTAGAATGGGCTGATGTTGATACAACAACAGCAGGTGTAAAGACAGTAACAGGTGTTGTAAAAGGCTACACAAATTCAGATGCAAGTGATGTAACCGTAACAGCTACAGTAACAGTTGAAGCTCCTCAGGAACCCAAATATCCTTACGAGCTTGCTATTGACGGCACAACACTTACAGTAACAAAGGCAGGCACATTAACTCCCGAAGCCAGAGTTTACGGTGCAGTTTACGAAAACGGTCTTTTAACAGACGTTCAGATTCTTGGTACAGTATCAGACAGCACAGCTTGGACAGACGGAAAGACTACGCTTCCTCTTGACGCAGGAAAGACATATCGTGCATTTGTTATAAACACACAGCTTGTTCCGTATGCTATATCAACAGAATTAAACTAAAACCCGACAAATAATGGTTTTTTTGGGGTGTAAAAAACTCAGGTTTTTTACACCCTTTTACAACACCAACTTTAATAAGGGATAGGAAAAAATGTTCAGAACGGACAAACTGAGCCCGAAGGGTGGAACCGAAGGCGTACATAGGTACGTCGAGGTGAAGTTTGTTTGTAGCAAAAGGCTTTATATAATAAAAAATCGAATAAAATGAGATTTTAACCGATTTAAACAACTTAAAAACTATAAATGCTTTATGCTCTTTTGATGCCTTTTGCAGTCTGGGCATTTTTAACATCCCTGGTTTTATTGAAAAGGAGAATTTATACTATGAGAATACTTATGATTGGTGCCCACATGGACGATAACGACTTCAGATGCGGCGGAACTGCACTTAAATTTTTGGAAAAAGGCCATACCGTACGTTTTCTTTCTGTATGTAACGGGACTATGGGGCATCACGAAATGGCACCTGAAGAACTTAACAAAAGACGGCTTGCAGAATGTCAGAAAGCTTCCAAAATCAGCGGAATAGAATATGACAATATGGGACTTCCCGAATGTGAAGTTTCAACAAGTCTTGAAAACCGCAAAAAAATGATTTGCTATATAAGGGATTACAGACCTGACATAATCTTCACTCACAGATCAAACGACTATCACGCAGACCACCGTGATGTGGCACTTCTTGTTCAGGATGCATCGTATCTTTTAATTGTTCCGCATCTTTATCCCGAACACAAGGCTCTTCCCAAAATGCCTGTTATCATGTATTTCTATGATAAATTCACCAATCCTGTCTTTAATCCTGAAATTGTAATCGCAACGGACGATGTTATTGACAAAAAATACGAAATGTATGACTGTTATGAGTCGCAGGTATATGAATGGTTGCCGGCTTCAAGAGGTTTTCTTGATAAAGTTCCGACAGACAAGAAGGAACGACTTGAGTGGCTCCGTACACCACGTGTTCCACGTGACGGAAGAATTCTCACAGTTGAGGAATTAAGTGTTCCTACCATCAGCGGTAACAGTGAATATCGTGAAGCAATGCCTGCTTCAAAATACCGCAACAAGCTTATAGAGCGTTACGGTGAAAAGGGTAAGAGCATCCTTTTTGCGGAGGCTTTTCAGGTGTCAGAATACGGCTCACCTCTGACAAAGGAATTAGCCGAAGAAATATTTTCTTTTTAAGGAGATTTAATTATGAAAAAGCTTAAATGGGGCGTAATAGGTTGTGGCGGTATTGCCGACAGAAGAACGATTCCCGGTATGGTACTTGCAGAAAATGCCGAATGTTATGCCGTTATGGATATAAATGCAGAGGTTGCCGAAAACGTAAAGAATAAATACAATGCTACTTTTGCAACCGATAGTGTAGACGAGCTTCTTAATCAGGATATAGATGCGGTTTACATTGCAACACCTGTATTCTGCCATAAAGAACAAGTTTTCAAAGCCGCAGACAAGGGAAAACACATTCTGCTTGAAAAACCTATGGGTATCACCAGTGAAGAAGCACGTGTAATAGAAGAGTACTGCAAAAACAAAAATGTTCTTCTCGGCATAGGCTTTATGATGCGTTTTCACGATGCACATCAGGTTATTAAAGAATATATTGAAAAAGGTGCAATAGGTGAAATTGTTTCAGCTTATGCGAAATTCAACTGCTGGTCACCTGTTTCGCCTGTAAAGTGGCGTCAGACAAAGGCTTTCAGCGGCGGCGGTACAATGATGGATATGGGTATCCACTGTATCGACCTTCTGCAGTATCTTACTTCCCTTAAAGCAAGGGAAGTTACCGGTATGTGCGGAAATCAGATATTTGAGTATCCCGATACTGAGGATGCCGGCAGTGCAGTTCTCCGTATGGAAAACGGTGCACTTTTTACTGTGGAAGCAAACTTTAATATTCCCGACACAATAGGCGGATGCAAGTTTGAAATCTACGGAACAAAGGGCGTTATATCAGCTGACGGCACAATCGGACAGGTTGAAAGCGGTAGTGTAAAGCTTACTGCCATTACAGATGAAGGCACAGTTTCAACAAAGCCACTTGATTACGTAAGTGGTAATATGTACACAAAGGAAATTCAGAAGTTTTCTGATGCGGTTATAAACAAAACGGCAGCACCTGTGACTGCGGCTGAAGCAATTCTTAATCAAAGAATCGTAGAAGCAGTTTATGAAAGTCAGGAAAGCGGTAAACGCATAAAACTGTAAGGCAGGGAATGATAATGCAGAATCTTATCAAAAATTATATAACAAGGAATTACGACAATATAATTGGTTTATTGCGAAGCTTTGCGTCCTATCCTGCACCGTCGGGAAAAGAAGAAAAACGTGCACTGTTTTGTCTTGAATGGCTGAAAAGCAACGGTGCTGAGTCAGCGTACATTGATGATGTCAATAATGTTATATATCCATATAACTGTGAAAACAGTGACAGTATTACTGTTGTATCTGCTCACACAGATACGGTTTTTCCGGATACCGAACCTATGAATCTAAAAGAAGATACGGAAAAAATATCCTATCCCGGTGTTGGTGACGATACGGCATGTGTTTGTGTTATGCTTTACTCTATAAAGTTTTTTATAGAAAATAATATTTCTTTTGATAAGGGTATTCTCTTCGTGCTTAATTCCTGCGAAGAAGGACTTGGAAATTTAAAAGGAATAAAAGCAATTATGCAAAAATTCGGTGACCGTGTGACGCAATTTGTTGCCATAGACTCTAAAATCGGAAACGTATACGACAGATGTGTCGGTTCACATAGGTATGGGGTTGAAGTGAAAACCGAGGGTGGACACTCTTTTCAGAAATTCGGGAACCCAAATGCTATAGCAAAGCTTTCAGAAATCATTTCTGAAATTTATAAAATCAAGGTGCCCGTTTCAGAAAACAAACGGACAACATACAATGTTGGCACAATTGAGGGCGGAACATCTGTCAATACAATTGCACAAAGTGCAAAAATGCTTTGCGAATACAGAAGCGACGATGTAGAAGCACTTTCATTTATGGAAGAAAAGTTTTCAGAAATTTTTGAATCTGCAAAAAAAGACGGGGTAGAGGTATCTGTTAACAGAGTTGGAGTAAGACCTTGCGAGAAAGGTGTTGATGTAAATAAGAAGAATGCTCTTGCAAAAGCGTGCTGTGATGTAGCAAATGAAGTCACCGGCAAAGAAATAATTCTTAAATCAGCATCAACCGATTGTAACATACCTCTTTCAATGGGTGTTCCTGCAGTGTGTATAGGTGCTTTCAGTGGTGAGGGAGCACATACAAGGGAAGAATGGATAGAAAAACTATCTCTTAAAACAGGCATCGAAATTGTTTTGAAAACCATACTGAAAATTTGCGGAAAATACTAAGAAAATATCCTTTAAAGAAAAGTAAATGTCCAGTAAAATAAAGAAATGTGCATATACACCCCCGATTTAATTAGGTATAATAAAAGCATAGTAATGAAAGCAAAAGGAGGAGAATTAATACTATGAAAGAAGCAAAGAAAACACAGAAAAGAGCACATCTTTTAAAGAAAATATGGGCTCTTGTACTGAGCTTTTCAATGCTGACAGCTGTTTTTTCATTTTCTGCTGTGGCAGAGACAGAAACAGAGACAGCATTTAAGCTCGATTACATATTAAATCAGACAACCTTTGGCGGTGCGGATTACTATGATATGAATAACACCGCAACAAATGCAATCTATACTGTTGCAGGCAGCAGTTCAGATGCTATAAGTGACCTTAATTATGAGGTGGGATTTAAAATTAAACTTTCAAATCCCGGAAAAGCAAGTAAAGTACAGATACAGCTTATGGGTGCTACTACTTCAGTTAATCTGATTGGTAATGTAACTTTTACTTCATACGCTAGTCATGATTATGCTTATCGAATGCTTCGTGCAGGTAGTGTGTTGATTGCCGACAGAGATGACGGCCTTATCACAGATGGTGAAACATGGAACGATATCCGTTTTGTTATCCGTGAAACACCCTCAGACGGTGATACAACAACCACTACAGATGATACAATTACCTATGATGTTTATATAAACGGAGTATTGGTTGACACACAGACAAATATTGCAGCTAATGGACTTAACGGTGACCAGGCGGAAAAAAGAAATCCTTATCAGCTTAGATTCAAGCATGATACTAATGCAGGCAATTCTATTCTGATTGATGACGTATGGATTGCAAAGTATGTACCCTATGAACCTATGACAACACAGAAGCTTGTTTATACATTGGATGAAAAGTCTTTCAGCGGTGCAGATAATTATGATATGAATGATACTGAAACAGGCTCAATTTTTGAGGTTGCAGGCAAAAGTGCGAATGCAGTAACAGACCTTGATTACGAGGCAGGTTTCAAAATTAAACTTTCTAACCCCGAAAAGGCAAGTACAGTTCAGATTCAGCTTATGGGCAGTGCTTCGGCAAATATTCTTAATAATGTGAAGTTTGTTGCCTACGAAGGACACGATTTTGCTTACCGTTTGCTTCGCAGTAACACTGTTTTGGCTACAAAGGATGACGGCCTTATCACAGACGGTGAAACATGGAACGATATCCGTTTTGTAATCAGTGAAACTCCTTCAGACGGTGACACAGCCACCACTACCGATGACACGGTAACTTATGATGTTTACATAAACGGTAACCTTGTTAAAACTCAGACAAATATTGCCGTGAATGGTCTTAACGGCACTGACGGTGCCAAGAGAAACCCCTATAAGTGGAGATTCAAGCACGATAACAATGCAGGTAACTCCATTTTAATTGACGATGTATGGATTGCAAAATATGCTCCCTCCGGCATCGGCTGGGATTTTGACGATGCATTATCTGCAGCGAATACCATCCAATGCGCTGATTGTCCTCATTTAGACTAAAAAGCCTTGCTATTGCTGATGTTTTCGCAGTCTGTAAAAATTTAAAGTAGGTCATAAAAAGTGCTTGCTGTTTTAATTATCAATAAGTAA
>JAZPYX010000041.1:0-40665 GCA_045544395.1 Clostridia bacterium | reverse complement strand
GAGGATTCTGCGGGTCTTCCGGTACCCATCCGCATTTGTCGCATTTATAAAGCGGTGCACGGGGCGGTTTCGGTTTTCCGCAGTTTTGGCAGAATTTACCCTGATTCACGCTACCGCACTCACAATCCCAGCCTTCTGCCGGCTGCGGTTTGCCGCAGTTCTGGCAGAATTTTCCGGTGTTCTGTGCGCCACACTCACAGGTCCAGCTGTTTGCCGGTGCCGGTTGAGGCTTTCCGCAGTTCTGACAGAATTTGCCTGTGTTCTGCGTGCCGCATTCACACTTCCAGCCGCCCTGTGCCTGACCGCCGACCTGCTGATTCACCATGGTATCCTGATTAGCGTCTGCGCCCTGCATAAAGCCTGACATACCACCCATCATATTACCTGCCATATTCATTCCCATGAAACCTGCCATAGCACCGTTAGGATTAGCAGCAGCAGTTCCCATAGCCTGAGCTGTTGCACCCGCCATATGACCACGAAGCATATTTGCATCTCTGCCCATAGCAGTAGAACGCTGATATTCCTGGATTCTTGCTTCGTCTTCTTCGCTTGCACTGACGGACGATACACCGAATTCTACAATTTCAACGCCTCGTCTGTCTCTCCACTTGGAAGAAAGAATTTCGTTGAGTTCATCCGCAAGCTGCATTGTGTATGCAGGAATAGCCGCATAGTAGATGTTGTTCTGCGAAATTTTGAACATTGCAGGCTGAAGAGCTGATAACAGTTCAGATTTCAACTGACTATCAATTTCGTCACGGGTAAAGCTGTCTGCTACATTTGTGCAAACATTGGTGTAGAATAAAAGCGGATTTGTGATTCTGTAAGAATACTCACCGTGACAGCGGATTGAAACATCAATCGGGAATCCGATAGCTTCATCCATAATTCTGAAAGGAATAGGAGCAGGTGTACCGTACTTGTTTCCCATAATTTCCTTTGTGTTGAAAAAGTAAACTCTCTGATTCTTTGCAGGCTCACCGCCGAAAGCAAAACGCTTGCCGATTTCAGAAAAGCTCTTTTTGATGTTCTCACCAAGGTTTCCGTAGAAAATACTCGGCTCTGTGCCTGTGTCATATACAAATTCGCCCGGTTCAGCGCAGATTTCAACTACCTTGCCGCTTTCAACGATAATCATACACTGACCGTCATTTACATTGATAATTGAACCGTTTGAAATAACGTCATCGGTTCCTTTCTTGTTGGAAGAGCGTCCTCCAACTCTTTTTTCGCCCTTCTGAACAAGGACGTCTGCATCTAAGCTGTCGCAATAGAAATAATCACGCCACTGGTCTGCCAAAACGCCGCCCATAGCACCTAAACCTGCTTTTAATAATCCCATAATGATTCTCCTTTCGGGTTTTAATTACTTTTTCAAAATTTCGTCTATGTTTGTGATGTCCCACACATTTTCGTCTGTGCCTTGAAGCCCTCCGGTTTCGGTAACGGAGAGTAAATAGTTTATTTCTTTAGTCTCAAAAATGTTTACGATTACATCCTGACTGCATCTTAAAGCAAATGCCTCACCGGTGTGAGCCGCCTGAGCAAGCTCCGCATCGTTTTTTATGAGAGAAACAAAGTTTCTGTATTCGCTGTCAACATATACCATTCCCGGACCGTCAAGTATTTGAGGTTCAGGATTACCGCATCCGAACAATGATGCAAGAATCGCTAAGATTGCCATAATCTTCATCAGCATCACCTTCAATCATCCTTTCGCAAGCTCTATTCTCATATCGTAGAAAAGAATTCTTGATATGATTGCAGCAGCTTCGCTTCGTTTGATATTATCGTCGGGGTGGAAGCTCATTGATTCATCACCGACAGCAATGCCTTTGTCGTACAAATCAAGTATTTCATAAGCAAAGGTCGTTGTTTCTTCAACGTCGGGAATGTCAATAAACGGCACATCATTGATATAATCACAAGACGCATCTGCTCTTGAGAACATATATGCCATCTGTGCACGGGTGATTGGTGCGTTCCAGTCAAACTCAATATGCTCTTCAAAGATTTCGTAATTGTAGCAGTAGTCTACAAATGGTACATACCACGCATCCGATTCAGGCTTTGACACATTGTTTCCGTTCTTTAGTGCGTGAATGCTTGCTGCAATTTTTGCCGCTTCGCTACATGTCATTGTCGCATCGGGTTCAAAGGTATTTTCTGTCTTTCCGTTTATAATGCCGGTATTATATGCCGCATCAACCTCTTCGGCGTACCACACAGCATTATCGACATCAGTAAACGGATGCCCCATTATGCCGGGGAACGAGAGAGTGAAATATCCGCAGTCAATGCATCTTGAAATCGGAAATTCAGCTTTTCCAACCTGCTCAATTCCATCTGCCATTCCTCTGTGTCCTACGACTATATCAAAGTTGTCATCGCCCTTTGCAAGAGCGAATTTTTCTTTGAGAGCTTCTGCATCTGCCGTGCAATAGATATTAAGAGAAATATGAGGTGTGTTATAGAACGCATCGGGTTTAAATAAAACCTTGCCGTCTGTTGAGCGTATGTGAACATAAGAAAGACTATCGCAATTCATAAAAGCCGATTTTCCTATTGTATGTACGCTTCCCGGAATATCGGCAGTTCTTATGTTAGAGCCTTCAAAGGCACTTGTGCCGATTTCCTTTATACCTTCTTCCATATATACAGAGTCTATCCCTAAATCAAAAAATACCTTGTCACCGATTTTTTGAATTTCGGTATCACCGATTACCGCAGGAATATTGACATAACCTTCGCCGAAATATTCGGTTATTACACCATCCTCGGTAACGGTATATTCTATAGGCGGTATCAGCTCGGCAGAAGCGGTGCATACAGAGGCAAAAAGGACAATAAGTGTAAGTAAAAGAGAAATAATCCGTTTCAATTTAAACACCTCCTCATTTGGTTTCAGGCGGCATACGGGAGATAGCTCCCGTATGCCATGCTTGTTTTAGAATTTTGCTATCGCACTATCACACTTACTCATAAGACTGCTTTTATCTTTATTTTCATCCGCTAAAGCTTCTACCGCCGCTTTAGCTGCCTGTGCATCCTCAACTGTACCCCATGCGGCAATCATGTCGATTGCACTGGTTTTAACAAGCTTAGAAGCTTCTGCATCACTTACAATTTTCAGCATAGCAGCAACAACTTCTCTTTCATTAAAATATGTTGCGGCAGCTCTCCATTCATCATATGACTTCTGTGCGCCTTTCATCTTAAAGGCAGTCATACCATTCCAAGAAGGAATATCTGGATTTGTTGTTTCCATAGTCAGGTATTCCATTGTCAGCTTGTAACCTGCTTCAGATGTATTCTTGTGTGTAGGATAGCCATACCAAAGCTTAACAAGACCCATAAGTGCATTGCCGTGATAATCTTTTGCCTGTGCTTCGTCCATAAGAACAGCTCTGTATGTATCCACGACTCTGTCATCACCGATGTTGCCTGCATAATTCAAAGCGTGCTGCTTAACGCTCTTATCTGCATCATTCATCAGGGCAATAGCCGCTTCAACGGCTGCATCTTTGTTTTCAAGTTCAAATCTATCAAAAGCAATAGCAACAGCTCTTCTGATATTGGCGTCTTCGCTCTTTGCATGAGAAATGGCAAAGTTCCAGAATGCTTCGTTATTGCCGTATGACTGAGGAAGACCTCTGAGCACACTGTATACTACAGCAGGCTCTGTTTCGGAAAGTGCCTTTTCCAGAAGCGGAGTGTAAATTGATGCACTTGCGTCAATATTGTTGCTGGACTGCTGTCTGTACGCATATGCTCTTGCACCGTCATACTTACTGTTGATAAGGTAGCTTATTACTTCGGGATTAGCTGCATTTACGGTCTTTGCACCGCCATCTTTGATAAGTTTAACAGCATCGGCAATTACATTTTGGCTATCAAAGTCATATTCTTCGTTTACATCTAAAAATGCATAGTTTTCATAAAGCTTTGCAAATTCTTGAGCTGTAGGATTTGCTTTATCTGCGAAACATTCTTTTACAAGATCTTCTGCTGTCTTTTTCTGAAACTCCGTCTTGAGTTTTTCAAAATCACCCGACTGTACAACTTCGGTCTGATTTTGGTTATTTTCATTATTATTCGTTTTTTCGCCACCGCAAGCCGCGAGTGAAAGAACCATCAAACCTGCTAAAATAACCGATAATAACTTTTTCATAATGAAAATCCTCCTGAATTTGATTTTTACTTACTTTATTTTTGCTTCTGCTTCGTCTGCACGTCTTGTGTAAACAGAAAGTCCACCGGTCTCGGCATCTGCCATTGCGTCCATATTTTTCTGAACTTCTGCAATCTGCTCTTCAGACATTTCTCCGCCTGCTTTAGCGACCTTGACTGCTTCCATTGCAGTTTTCGCAAAGCCGACTGCACCCATAAGGTCACGCTTTTCTTTTTTGCTCATTCCAAAGCTGAACAATGCCGTTCTGTCGTCGTGAACACCAAAGATATTGTCAAAGTGAATCACGGTTCTTTCTAAGTCGTGCATAGCCTTTTCCTTATCGGAAGCACTCTTTGCATACGGAACTTTAATCGGATCGGTGATGTACGGATGACCTGTAGCACCTTTTCTGATTTCGTTAGGAACGTCAAGTCCGCCAACTAATGTAAGCTTAAGACCGCACTCTCTGAATTCCATCGGTTTTCCGGGTTCCGAAGGCTCTCTTTCATCGAGATAAGGCTCATAGCCTGCCACCTGATCGTAACGGAAAAGCTCAACCGGATATTCAGGCTTTCTGTCACGGGATGCGTGACGGATTCTGAACATTCCGTAATCATCAAAGAAGTGAATACCCTCTACATTTGTAGGATGAGGAAGAATGTCGTTGATAGTGCTCTTGTCATTCGGCTCTATAACTTCTTTATAAATTCTGTCGCAGCGTTTCATATATTCCATATGACCGAGGAGTTCATCTTTTGTAAATCTACCTTTGCGGATAAAACGTGAGCACATATCATCGCAGGTGGAGCAGATGTATTCATCGCCTTTGATTTTAGTTCTGCTCATAACGCCGCATTCGCCGCCGCAAAATGCACAAGTCTGCTTTTTAAACATATTTTTGAAAAAATCAAAAAATCCCATAATCAAATCCTCCTAAAATCTGACTATATTTAGTTTACAACAACTACTGTCGCGGGTTTACTTGTAACCGAGTTTCCATTTGCATCGGTTATAACGCAACGGAATTCAACGGTACCTGTACTTAACGGTTTAAAAGTTAAAGTCTTGCTCTGTGTGCCACTGAGCATGGCATTGTCAGAAATGTTTTCCCATCTTGTGCCGATTTTGGTCTGCCACTGATAGGTATAGGGTGTCTTTCCGCCGGTTGCTTCCGCAGTAAGTTTAGCATTAAATGCTACCTTTCCGGTACCACCGGTGGGGTTTGTTTTAATCTGAAGAGGTACTACTGCCTCGACAACGGTTACCGTTACTCCCTGACTTGTAACCGTGTCTCCGTTCGCGTCGGTAATTACGCAACGGAAATATGCCCGCAGGGGTTTGCTTTCCTGAAGTGTAATTGTGTTTGTCTTTACACCGCTTATGTACGCATTATCGCCGACATTCTGATATGTGGTTCCTCCGGTACTTAACTGCCACTGATATGTGTACGGTGCACTGCCACCTTCTGCCTCAACAGAAAGGGTTCCGGATTCACCAACTGCGATTTCTATTGCGGTTGGCTGAGTCTTTACCGCAAGGGCTTTCACAGTACTTCCGATCTTATATGAGGCAGCGTTTGTGGTTACCGAATTACCATCTGCATCGGTAACTATGCAACGGTACTGATATCTGTCTGAACCAACATTTGTTACTTTCACGGTAAGAGTGCTTGTATCAAAGCCTTCATTTGCCATTGTGCCTGTGGACTCGGCTGTAAGATTTTTAAAATCGGAAGCACTTGAAATTTTTTGTTGCCACTGATATTTGATGGGTGCTTTTCCGCCGGATACCGAAAATGTGAAGCTTACATAATCACCAAGAGCAGCATCTGTTATGTTAGCAGGCTGAGCAGTAATCGAAAGAGGCTGAGCCGGAATTTCTTTTACATTCAAGGTTATTTCTTCGCTGATGGCTTCTTTGCCCTTTGCATCTGTTATTACACAACGGAATTTTTCGGTGGTTTCTTCGGTCAATGCAACTTTCATTGAAGAATTTGTTGCTCCGCTAAAGAAAGGATTGTCTGAAATTTCTGTCCATTTACCGTCTGTTGTTGCTATTTCCCACTGATAGGTATAAGGAGCTTTTCCGCCTTCTCCCTTGACTGTGAGTGTGGCAGAGCTGCCCGCTTCAACAGTCAGGTCTTTTTCTGAAACACTGACCGTCAAAGGAACTTCTTCCTCAGTAAATACAAGTGTAGCTTCTTTGGAGATGACTTTATCGCCATTTGCATCTGTAACGAGACAGCGAACTTTCTTTTCGCCTGCGGTTGTTATACCGCTATAGAGTGTGTCTGATGTTTCACCGGAGAAATTGGGGTTATCCGAAATGTTAAACCATGTTTCAACTCCGCCGGGAGCTACTGCCAAGATTTGCCACTGATATTTATACGGCTTTTTGCCTCCTGCAGCTTTGATGCTTGTTTCTGCTTTTGCACCAAGCTCAACAGTTGAGCCTGCAGGCTGAGTTTTTATGGTAAGGGGTTCTGTCTCGGGAGTTGTTGATTCACCAGATCCTGAACCGGAGCCAGAGCCAGAACCCGAGCCTGAACCTAAGCCTGAATCAGTTCCCATGCTGAATTTGACTCTTTTTGATTCGTTCATCATACGTGTGAGAATTGCCGCAACTTCCGATCTATTGATGTTTGCAAGGGGATTGCAGTTGTGGGCATCGTCAACACCCTGGAGTATGCCTGCTCTGTAGAGCTTGTAAACACCTGCAGCATATGCTCTTGAAGAAGGTACATCGGGGATAGAGTTGTTAGGAACATTGTTAATTGCTTTTAAGCCTTCATCAGGAAGTGCCTTTGCAAAAATTCCCATGTAGCCTGCTCTTGTTGCGCTTTCGTTATAATTATATTCCTTGTCAATAATTCCGTTTTCCACACAGTAATCCACATAAGGCTTATACCAGGGGTTTCCGCTCGCAAGAGATATTGCACCTTCATTGTAGAGCTGATGCATACAAGCAGCAAGCTTGATTGCTTCTGCGTAGGTAAGGTTATCGTTAGGTGCATATGTTGTGGTAGATTTACCATTTATAAGTCCCATTTCAACTGCTGTTTTAACATCGTCATAGAACCAGTCGCTTGTCTTCACATCTGTGAATTTCATTTCTTCAGCAAATACTGTTGCCGTCATACTGATGCACATTGTAAGTGCCAGTAAAATCGATAAAATTCTTTTCATTTCAAAAACCTCCTTTTACTTAATAGCTTCCGCCGCCGCCACCGTGAGTTCTGCCCGACGATGACCTATGGCTGCCTGAATTGTTCTTTGGTTTTTCCGTTTTTGTTACTCGGCTGTAAAGGAAAATATCTCTTGATACATCAAGTCGTTTACTTCCGGGCTTTACATAGTTTGCTGCGTAGTCATTTTCTACTGCCGTTTTCATCTTTGCAAGCTTCATATTCGTCATAAACCATGCGATGATAAGAGGAACAAGTATTAAACAACCAATTATAATAAGTAAAGTTTTTGTATCATACTGCTTTTTGTTAAACGGCTCACCGTTTTCTGCCATTTCTAAAAGCACATCGGCAGTTTCGATAAAGGCTTCCATTGCAAGATAATAGTTGTTATCTTCAAGATGAGGAAGAATCTGCTTTTTCATATAGGCAATGCCGTTATCGTTGAAAGCTGTCAGCCCGTATGCGTGAGTGGTAATCCAATATTCTCTCGGACTTTCCGAGATATAAAGGAGGATTCCATCATCATTTTCGCCTGCACCGTATCCTTCGTAATCATAAATATCGTCAGCTGTTGCCATTGCATCATAACCGGACATTTCGGTTTCGGTTACGATTGCAACCTCGAAATTATATTTCTGACGAACTGCATCGGCTTTTTCAGTTAATTCTTCAAGCTGGCTTTCACTTAAAATCTCCGCCGTATCTACAATCGGTGGCTTTTCAAATTCAGCCGCATAACAGGGAAAAATAAGGGTTATGCAGATTAAGCTTACAAATAACAATGAAATTACTTTTTTCATATCATCACCCCCTTAACCGAGCAGAAAGTAGCCGACAACTGCTGCCACAGCGTAGCATATACCTGCAATTTTTGCGAAATACTTCCACTTTTTGCTCTTATCAACCGGATATTCACCAACTACCTTACCGGTCTGACCGTTGATTGCAAACTGATACATCTTATCAAGATATTTAATGTTCAGCATCCATACAGGAAGGAGTGAATATCTGATTTTACCGTTTTCAAAGTTTATGTTCGTGTGTTCGGGATAAACCGCCATATATGTACCCGTTGTGTCATTAAAAGCGGCTATGGTTGAGTTTTTAACTCGCTCGTTTGCTCTTTCAATGCTTTCCTCAGCGGATACATCATATTTATCTGCAAGATAACCTGAGAGGTAAGCACCGTTAAAATCAACCGCATCTTCATAATTATAAGGCTCAACAGCTTCCATATAAGTGTCGTCTGCTTTTTTCGAGCCGTCAACCGGAATATTTGCAAAGCCAACGCTTCCGGCTCTAAATAACTTAAAGTAATCGGTTTTTGTGTAATTATAGTTTGAATCGCTCCATTTTGTAATACGTTCTGCATTGTATGTAATCGCCGCATTGCAGTCACAGTCGAACATCCAGAACGGAACATAAACACCTGCCATTTCTTCAATTTTCTTTTTGCTCTTAAATTCATCGGGCAGGAACGGTGCATTTTTGAAATCTCCTTCAAATGCTGCCATAGCCGCTTTCTTGTCAACCTTGAATGGAATGATATAGTCAGGTCTGAGTGTTCCTTCAAACTGTCCTTTCACAATGGTGGACTGTCCGCAGTACGGACAAACCGTTGAACCCAATGTGTCGTCGCCTGAAATTTGTGCTCCGCAGGATGGACAGGAGTAGTTTGCAAGATTTATCTCGCTTGTGTCCTCGTAGCTTCTTGGTTCGTAATGTTCCCAATCGTACTTGGATTCACCGCCTGCGGCTTCCATCCCTTCAGACATTTGCTGCATTGTTTCAACAGGGAATGTGTTGTCGCAGGAGTCACAGTGCAGTTCACTACCGGAAAAGACAAGTGGTGCACCGCAACATGGACATTTGTAACTGTTAATTGTGTCCATATAGATTGCCTCCTTTTCAAAGATATGTAAATATTATTATTACTAAGTTTTAATTCTGATACCTTGCAGAATGGTTATCAGAGTCGGTTCTACTCTGTCTGACCATTTATATCCCGGTTTTGCTATCATTTGCCCGTTAAGCTGTATCTTCTCACCGTTATGCCTGAGTTCAATGGAGAAGAACGCATAACCTCCCGTCTTGTTCGAAACACTTCTGCATAAACGGATATATTTTCCGTCTTCCCGGTATTCAAAAGTGGTTTTTCCATCTTCATCTTTTTCCGGTTTTGTCATATCTGCCATCCCTTCTTCAAAGGATATAACAAATGAGTCAAAACGGTCTGTAATAAACAAAGCCTTCGTGTTTGAAAAATCATCCTGATGGTGTTTAAGCTTGGTCGGAATAGTAAGTAAAAATTTATCAAATAATTCTATTGTTTTGTTTTTTTGAAACATCATCTTACATACCACCGCCTCTCACAAGCTATCTACAATGTCAGCAAGATAGGTTGCAGAGATTGAGCCATAAATAAACTGATCTATGACGCCCTCCTTTTTTGCCTCTTTTACCTTTTGTGCAACCTCTTTTTCCGCATTTTCATCCACAATGAGAACGATCTTGCACTCAGGGTGCTGTGCTTTTACGGCATCGCGGATTTTCATTCTTTCACACAGTCTCCAGGGGACATATCCTGTAACTTCCAGTAAAAGGGCATACGGTTCAATCCAGTTGCAGTCGTCGATTACTTTGTCGGGAGAATCAACCGTATATGTATCAAATTCATTTCCGGAATTTCTGAGAGTTTCGGAAATAGCGTTACAGAACAATGAATTTTGCATGTTGATTACAATTCGTCTCATAGCGTCACCTTCTTTCATCAGAGTATAATAGATGGGTATAAATTCCCTTACCCGTATATAATTTTAAGTTTTTTTCAAAATAAGTCACTAGTACAAGTAATAGTATTTGAAATTTTCTTGAAAAATTTTTCAAAAAAATAAGCCTCCCGGAAAACCGAGAGACCGATTAAGAACAATATAAATTTTAGTAATTATCTTCATCCAACGCCTTATCAGGTGTAACGATGATAAGGTTTTTCTGTGCAACTGCAATTAAAAGCTCCATTCGTGTGCGATAACCTGTCTTATCCAAAATTTTGCCGATATGCCAACGGATATTGGCTTTACTGCAACCAAGCATTTCTGCTGCATCCTCATCGCTTGTACTTTGCATAATAGCACGAAGGACATTCAGTTCAGAATTAGTGAGTTCATAACTTGTGGAAAGGCCGAGCTTAACTTCAGGCGTTTTATCAGGGAATATATGCTCACCCTCCATAGTTTTATCCATAACGGAAAGCAGGTCGCTGTGACTTGCATCCTTATACCAAAAGCTGTCAGCTCTCGCTTTTTTTGCCTTTTCGATAAATGTATGTTCTGCCATAGAAGTTACAATGATAATTTTAATCTTGGGAAACTTCTTTTTTATAACAGCAGTAGCTTCAATACCGCTTTCATCACGCATTGTGCAAACATCCATCAATATAAGGTCAATTTTTTCACGCATACAAAACAGCTCTGCATCTGCGGCATTTGGAATGATGCCGGAAAGACTGTAATTTTCACTTGAATCTATGATGGCTTCCATATTTTCCTGTGCCATTTTCTGATCCTCTACAATCAACACTTTGTTCACATTATGTCCTCCTTTCCTTTAGGTATAGTAACAGTTAATCTGAACACCGGAAGAGACTCTACAATCATCTGTCCGCCTGCACGCTCAACTCGTTTTCGTAGCGATGAAAGACCGCCGCCTTCTGCAATCTCTCCTTCAGGCAGTTTTCCGTTATTGGTCAATGTAACACTTGCCTCTGTTTCAGTTTCGGAAAAGTCTGCATAAAGCTCTGTCGCTTCGGCATAGCGAACTGCATTGGTTACACATTCACGAACAGCACAAGTGAGAATATAGGCAACCTTTTCTGATTTCGGCAGCTCTCCGGTTTTAATGAAATCAAGCTTTACGAACTCACAGGTTTTACGAACCTGCAAAAGCATATCTTCATCCGGTGTATCATTGTTGTATTTAATCATTGATACGGCTCTTTGCCACGAGGTTGCGAGGCTTGCGGGAATACTGTCAGTATTTCCATCTTTAAGATACTTTTGTGCAGCTATAAGGCATCTGCCCATTTCATCGTGAACCCGCATTTTAGTATTCAGGATTTCTTCCTCTCGGGTAACAGCAACAACGTTTGCAGATAACCTCTGAAGGTCTGTCTGAACCTTTCTGAGCTGTTCATTCTCCTTAATAACCTCTTCACGTTTTTCGTAAAGCTCGGTAACATCTACGGCAGTAAACTGTGTATAGGCGTTTCCGCTTTCGTGCACAAACTCTCGTCTGTTTATGTGCCACGCCTTGCCATCAGGAAGAATAAAGGTTTTGTGCATTTTTTTAACGCCGCTTACGGGTGTAAAGTCATCCTCCAACCACTCTTCAAGCTCTGTAACAAACTGCAAATCCTTACCGCAAACAGCAAAGCTCAGTCGATGCATCATACGATTACAAAGCACAGGCAAGCCTGCCCCGTTAAAGAAGCATACGCCTGTTGGCAAATTATCAAAGGCATCTTTAATCGAATTTCGGTTGATTGTCTTTCGTACCTTTGTTTCCGAAACAAGAGTCCATACGCTGTAAAACAAAGAGGACAACACCACAATAAACAGTATGATATACGGACTGTGGAGATGAATCCCCAAACTTCCCTCAGTAATACGACTGTCGAGCTGCAGCGTTGCATAGAGAATAGTGTTAATTACAAATGCGACAACAACACTTGCTAATTTACTTGGCTTACATCCCCGACGGTACAAAAACACAACACTGATTACATAGGAAAAAACGGTAAGCTGACTTAAAATCAGCAAAAATATCTGCCACATAGAATCTATCTTAAAAAAGCAAGTCATCATTTACCGTCACCTTCTTTCACCTGAAAGGAAAGCGTATAACAGTTTTCCTCCGATACACTTACGGTAAGATTTTCTTTTTTGAGGTTTGTAAGGTCAAGACTGCATACAACATCAATGCAGGCAAAATATGAACCGTCACGATGGAAGAAGCGTGCAAGCAAGCTCTTTAGTCCGTCAAAAGTATTTTCAACTACATATTCATAGAAATCGAAAAGCTGCATCGCAATGTTTGAAGGAATATCATCTTCAAACTGAACAGCACACGCACAACTGATATTTGCGAGTTGCAGGTTTTTCATCATTTCGTTAAGACTGAGCTTCAGTTCTTCCGTTTTAATGATACCGTCCTGCTCGTTTACAAGAATCAGGTTGTTGCGACGTTTTAAGTACGCTCCTACCACAACAATACGACGAAGAAGTTCTTTCTTTTCTTCTCGGTTATCTGTATCAATCAGCCTTTTCAGCCAACTATTCAGTAAGTCAATCTGATGTGCGGTCTGCCGATGTAATTCATCGTGCAGACGGTTCTTTTCTGCCAGAGTTCGTATCTTTTTGTCAAGCTGATAGTTCTTCATAGATACAGTATTTGAATCCTTCAGCTCTTCACGAAGCGCGGTAAGTTCTGCCAAAATATCTAAAAGCTCGGATATGTCTTCTTGCCAAAGAGTATGACCGCCACGAATCTTCGCTCCCGACACCCTTATTCCACCTTTAAGCATTATGGGTGCGTTTTCCGTTTCTCTCATTTGCTCCGTCCGAAGAGGAAGAGCATCTTTGGAGCGGTAGTATGTATTATAATTATTATCTACAATCGCTACGCCAAGACCTGAATATTCCAGCAATTCGTTGTAGTGTGTGTTAGACGGAATAAGTCCTGTTTTAATACAGCTTTCCCATATAGCAACAACAGTAAAGCAAAGAGCCGCTGTCATTTCTATAAAGCTCAACAAGGCGGTGTCTATCGTATATAAAAAAGTATAAAGTACTCCGATACCAAGCATTGCAATAGGTCTCCATATAACCTTACGGGTGCCGGGCACTCGGCAATTTTTAATAACCTCCGTAAGCATCATAACAATGCAAGCAAAAATCCATACAACTGCAACATAATATAAGAAGCCACGCTGATATACATCCCACCCTGCCACGTATCCTTGATGGAATCTAAACGCCCATTGATGCAAGTCATTTGTCAGAATTCCGAGAATCAGTATTACAGACGGAATATTTATTATATGCCATATTTTCGGCATATGATAGTCTTCAGGTTTTCCAACATATTTCATTGCAAGGAAACAAAACTGCGGAATCAGAATCATCGGAATATAATATGCGTACCAACACCACTGCCCTACCGGGAAAACGTGCAAGAATACCGTGTGTCTGAGTGTGCGCATCAGCATCCAGAACATCATCAGTTCCATAAGTATAACAAGGTAACGTCTGATGCTTTTATGCACAATTCTGTCATAAACAGACATCCCCCATGAAACAAGTATGCCGATATAAATAATCAGTACGACTATGTGGGAAATCACATACATAGTAGGGGTAGTTCCCTTGGTAATGATTCGGACACAGTTCGCAAATAAAAGCAGGAATATAACCAACAAAACATCAATTGTGTAAGAAGAAGGTCTTGGTTTATTGAACATAAGCCCCTGCCGTTGCATAGACCGGTACAACATAAGAATCAAGCACTCGGTCAGTATGTATGAAACAGAAAGCCATTCAAAACCTCTTGGCAAAAATTGCTCAACAAGCCATATTACAATGTTGCACAGAACCGCACTCAAAAGAAGAAAAGTGTGAAGATGTGATGTGACTTTCTTTTTTGCAATGGCGAAAAGTGTCATTCCCACCATTGATAACATATAAAGACCAAGGTAAACATAGTAAAGTGTATGAAGCGGTCCGTATTCACGAACAAGCTTTGTTGTTCCGCCTGCAAATTCAATGTCCACCGTTTTATAATAAATGGGAAGAATACCCGGACTTGTGGTGATACCGAGCATAACGACACCAAGCAAGATAAGTAATGTTGTTATCTTTTTATTGCTCTTTATTTTGCAAAAACGCTGTACCATCATCAGCAAAAAGAACGGAAGAAATACACTTCCGAGATAGGCTATTCTGTTTGAGTTCAGCGCTGCATCAAGTTCCTTTGATACAGACATCATAAAGTAACCGAGATTACATACAGCTACAGAAACAAATAAGCAAATCAGCCATTCATCACGCTTTTTATCTGCAATAACACAAATTCCAACCATAGATAGAGAAATAATGGCGATAATTCCGTATGCTAAAGACAAGAGGGGAACCTCCTTTTTCATCAGTTTTGTATCTCAATATGTATTTATATACAAAAACCCACATATATCATACCACAAAAGTAACAAAAAATCAATCGTAATACCCAACAAAGTTATTAGCCCGTTTTATTGCTACCTCCACAATCAGACAACCTGATATATGAAAAACGCCGCCGAGGACAATCCCCGGTGGCTCATTTTTACTATTTAAACACATTTATAATTTCTTTTTTCTTCCGTACGGCATAGTTATAGGCAACTGCCGTTCCGCTTTTGGGTTGGTATGCTATCGTCTTTATATCTTATATTATGAGATATAATCTGTCTAAACGAAGGCTTTTCTATATTCCCACCGGAGAGAATAGCCTTACGCAATTCGTAATCGAACTCTTTGTCCAATACTTCTTTTCCATTTATACGACGTACGGCATCTTTTCTGCTCAGGAAATTTCTTTCAATAGAAAATTCATATCTATGTTTTCTTGTGCAGAAAGACTCCCTATTCACTCTTCACTATTCCCTGAAATCGAACTTGTCGATTTGAAGTAATAAGTAATATGTAATAGTGAAGAGGTGAGGTGCAAAATCGCAAGCGATTTTTGTTTTGAATTTATATAATTTGAAAATCAAATCTCAAAAGCCTTGTTATTACTACATTTACAAGTAAATCCTATAACAACTCCCGCACCAAAAAAGGAAAGGTTCTACGTTAGCAGGACTTTTCCTTTTTTTCTTATTATATTAACCTTTATTTGCACTGAATCTTGCTATAACAGCTGCAAGCTCGGCTCTTGTTATTGTTCCCTGAGGGTTAAGGTATCCTCTGTTATCCCCTTTTAAAAGTCCGTTTTCAATTGCCCAGCAAACAGCCTTTTTTGCATAAGGCGAAACACTTTCTTTATCTGCAAACGATTCGGAAATATCATCCCCACAATCAGGCTTATTTTCATATCGGTAGAGTATTGTTGCCATTTCTTCCCTGGAAACAAATCCGTAAGGATAAAAATTTCCGTCAGGATACCCTTCCAGAATTCCCTTTTCAGAAGCCCACACAACAGGAAGCGGTGAATAATAGTCATTTTCATTTATATCCTTATATATCTTTTTAAACGAAGGAAGATTCTCCCCTGAAACGTTGAATATTATCTGTGCTGCCTCTACACGCTTAACCTTTGAATAAGGGTCAAAAAATGTATTATACACGTTTTTCATATAATCCTTTGCTGCTACCTGCATAACTTCGTCGAAAAACCATCTTTCCGGCGGAACATCACCGAAAAGGTCTTCTCTTCCGGATTCCCTTTCGGTATAGGAAGCGAAAGCTCCCTTTAAAAATTCTGCTCTTTGAAAAATAAAGTCATAAAATCCATTTACGTCATCTTCCCAACTTTTAGCATCGTACCAAAGATAGTTGTTACATTCAGCCGTTTTTTTAAGACGTTTTTTTTCATAAGAAATTGAATGTGTAATTCCACTTTCACTTACATCTCTTTCGTTTCCCATTATTACATTTTTGATTAAAGGATAAAGCTCTTTTTCATATTTTTTATTTAAAAGAGAGGAGAAATCCCTGATTCCAAGAAGTTTTCTTCCAAATATAGTGTTATATATATTTTCACCTAAAGGCGGTTCTTCCTCTTTTCTTTCATATCTGCTTTTTCCGAAACTTAAATCATAGTCCCATAAAGGACCCATATACATTTTTTCTTCCCCTGCATCTTTATAAAGATAGGCAGAGCTTGCAAAAAAGTCCCTTGCTTTAGAAAGCTCATTTACAAGATAATATGTAGCTATGCTTTCTTTGTCCACATAATCAGAATATGATTTTCCCGTAGATGGGTTTATTCCGCCATTATATACTGCGTCCTCGTACTCCTGATAAAGAGTTGCAATATAATTCATTTCTTCTTTTGTAGCAAATTCCGGGCTTTTTACAACAACATATTGACCGCGTGTTGTCCTAAAATACGAAATTTCTTCAAGGGCACGCACTTCAAAATCCATTTCAAGAAGATATCCACCTGTTATATCTTCAGGCGAAGAAACGCCCTCGCAATAAGTGAAAAATGCACCGTTTTCCGTTGTAGATGAAGCTATTGGCTGAGCTTCAATATTAATATTTTCATTGGCAATTTGATTTTTATCTTCCAGGTCTTCAACATTTACACGTCCTTTTCCTACTTCAACCTTTTCGGAAAGAAGATAGCTTCCGCGATATTCTCCATCGTAAAACAAATCCACGTGGCAGTTTTCTATACTTACACCAGGACCCAGTTCTTTTCCTATTCGCGTTGCATAGAAATTATTTAAAACAGAGCTGTCAAAATAATTTGCCAGAAGAACCCATGTTTTTGACAGGTTTTCGGTTTTTCCCGAATTAAGAAGGTCTGATTTTTCTTCTGTTTTTATCTGATACGGTTTTTTCGCTTCCCACCAGGTACTGTTTCCTCTGCCTTTTATCTGAGTAAGCTTTCCTTCGTATGAAATAGAGCCGTCTGCTTGCTGTACTACTACTTCGCCTTTTGCTTTATTTTCTTTTTCGTATGATGCTTCAACCCACAATCTGCCGTTTGTTTGCGGGTTTTCACTTATAAGAAAAACAGATGGCACATTTTCTGAAAACAAAAATTTCACAGTTTTTTCTTTATTATTAAATTTTACTGAAACAGAATAATTATTATCTTTACAATAGTCATTCAGGTTAATAAGTTCACCCGAAGAAATTGCGGTTTTTTTCAATTCGCCTTTTACATATCCTATATTTTTACTGTTTTCTCTGAAAAGAGCTACGCTTTCAGGCTTAACAGCTGAAGGAAGAATAAAAACAATTTCTTCATTCTTTTCAATCGGATATATTTTTGTTTTTTCGTTACCTGCCTCTGCATACGTATAGATTCTTTTATTTTCCGAATTTAAAAGATTATTTTTAACAGATGCTTCTGTTTTTACACCGAAAGATACTATGGCTATAATAAAGAAAAAGAAAAAGAAATTTAAGCTTATTTTTTTTCGTATCATTTGTTGTCTCCTTGTTAAAACTTGTTTATACTAATTATATCACTTAAAGAATTTCTCTGCATGAAATCCATATCAAAATTTATTTTTTGTGCCTCTCTGTAGAGATTTAAAAGTTCTTCATACTTACTTTTCCATTCGGGTTCATCTGATTCTTCCGTAATTTCTTCACCAAAATCAAGAGTTATGTTATCCCACCTAATATTTGTATAATCTGAGCTGTAGTCATAGGAAATGTAATATATTTCTCCCTTTTTATTCAAATATTTTTTCTGCAAAGTGAGTTGAAGAGCCATAGTTTTCAAATACCCACTTTCCGTTTTTGGGCGTACACCTCAATTTATTTTCTGTTTTTTTATTTTCCATCATTACATTTTCTTCGTAAAGAGTAAGGATATATTCAGTATCCGAAATTTTATCTATAGAATGGTCGCTTATAACAAATCCCGAATCTCCTACACCGTCTTTTACGTTTATCTTTAATTTTCCGCCTACATTTCTGGGGTTAAGCTCTTTTATATAACTAGTTGCCAGCTTTTCGGAAAAATGTTTTCTTATTTCTTCTTCAAGTTTTTCAGAAGTGTTAATATCACTGTTTTCTACAATCGCAGTTAATTTTCCACCTTCTTTTTCGTATGCGGAGTTTGCATAAAACTGACCGTATATCCATTCTATGTAAAAATTTTCTGCTTTTTCAAAATCACTGTATATACTGCTTTCTGACGGAATTTCTGTATCTGTGCTCACTATAACTCCATTAAAATTATTTTCCAGTTTTTCTTTATACTCCTTTACCTCTTTATCTCCCGATTTTTCATATCCAACCTCAAGAACATTTATAATTCTTTCTTTTTTTTCTTCTGTCATATCGGGATTATAGGTCATTGCCGTTGCTTTTCCTATGTATGCTTCACTTCTTTTTTCTTTCATAAGGATAGCTTCTTCAAAAATATCTTCTGCTTTTTCATAATTACCGTTGTTAAGCTCTCTATATCCTTTGTTTATTTTAGACATGTACCTTAAAGGAGAAAACACTAAAACAAGTGAAAGACAAATTATAGAACAAATTAAAAACAAAGAAACAGCAAAAAGTAAAGCTTTCTTATTTTCTGCTTTTATTTTTTCAGACTTATCCAGTTTTGTTCCGCAATTGTTGCAGAATTTAGAATCCTGTGCATTTAAAAAAGAACATTTGGGACATTTCTTTTCTTTCTGAATATTTATTATTTCATTGTTTTCCATGTCAAACCCTCCAATATTTTTTTAAAGGGGATGTAAAAAATCCGGCTTTTACATCCCCCTCTTTTTTATTTATATATAAACATTTTCATTTACTATAAAAAGAAGTATTTTTATATTTTATATATCACTTAACGCGACTCAAAGTGAAGCGTCACGCTTCCTTATTGAGCACTAGCCTGTTCTTCTGCAGGAGAATTTTGTGAAGGCTCCTCTGCAGGGGGAGCTTCCTCCACCGGTGGTTCAACTTCCTCTACAGGAGGATTTTCAGGGTTTTCTTCTTCAGGTTCTTCCTTTTTTTCCTCTTCTACTTCTTTTTCTTCTTCAACAGGTTTATCTTCTTCTTTCTTTTCTTCCTCTTTTTCTATATTCTTTTTACTGTAAGAAACAGAAACAAGAATTCCGCTTTTTTCATCTACTCTTGCATCACATACAAAAGCTTCTGACCCTGAAGACTCAAGTAAATAAATAAAGCTTTTAAGAGACATTTTTTCATTTCCTTCTCTTATTTCTGTACTTTCATCAATTACAAGCCTTCTGGTGTCTGTTTTATTCATTGAGCTGTCATAAAGATTAACCCTTACAGTGTATTTTCCGCCTTCTTTTTCAATTGTTCCGCTTTGAAAAGCCACCTTATAAGAAACTACGTCAGGTTTTATAACTACCTCTTCCTCTTTTTCCTGTTCTGCTTCTTCTTTTTCTTCCACAGAATTTTCGGTTTCTACAGTTTCTTCGGTTATGGGATTTTCTCCTTTTTCTTTACCTGTTCCCGCAAAAATATAAGCACCCCATATTATTGCACCGCAAAGAAGAACCGTAATTATTATTATAAGAAACGTAAGTCCTCTTTTTTCTCTTATTTCCTGATCGTCATCATAATAATCTTCACTGTAAGCACTTTCCCTTGCTCTGCTATACGCATCACTTTCAACACGGCTCACAATGGGTTTTTCCTCTGTAAAAGCATCAAATACTTCTGTTTTTGATTTATCGTTATGCTCACTCATTTATATCACCTCTTACTCTGCAGGATTCTCCTCAGGCGAAGATGTATTTGTTATTTCTTCACTTTCTTCTTCAGGCGTTTCTTCCTCATGTTCTGTAACACCCATTGATACAACTTTTACATCTTCATTAAGACGCATAAGTCTTACACCCTTTGTACTTCTTCCGATAGAGCTTATTCCGCTTACGGCAATTCTTATAATAATACCTTCAGATGTTATAAGAAGAATATCTTCATCATCAGAAACAGTGCGAAGACCAACTACATTACCTGTTACATCACTGCACTTATAGTTCTTTATACCTACACCTGCTCTTGACTGAACACGGTATTCTTCTATATCAGTTCTCTTTCCGTATCCGTTTTCAGTTACAGTAAGAAGCTCTGTACCTTCAATTGCAAGACACATTCCCACAACGAAGTCACCGCCGCGAAGATTCATTGATTTAACACCGCGGGTTACTCTTCCCATAGAGCGTACATCTTTTTCATTAAAGCGAATTGCCATACCGTGGTTTGTACCTACGATAACATCGTTATTTCCGTCAGTAAGCTCTACTTTTATAAGCTCATCACCCTCATCAAGAACAATGCCGTTTATACCACCCTTACGTGATGTATCGTAATCTGTAACGGCAGTTTTCTTAATAATACCGTTTCTTGTACACATAAGAAGGTATTTGTCATCTTCAAACTGAGGTACGGAAATAACAGCTGTAACCTTTTCCTCTTTTTCAATAGGAAGAAGATTTACTATAGCACTTCCCTTAGCCTGTCTTCCTGCTTCGGGAATCTGATAACCTTTAATTCTGTACATTCTGCCCTTATTTGTAAAGAATAGAAGATTTGTGTGGGTTGATGCAACAATAATATTTTCAACAAAGTCCTCATCACGGGTTGAAAGACCTTTTATACCTTTACCTCCTCTGTGCTGACTCTGGTAAGTGGTTGCGGGAATACGCTTAATATAACCGAAATGGGTAAGTGTATATACGCTTTCCTCTTCCTCAATAAGGTCTTCTATATCAATTTCTGTCATTACATTTTCAATATTAGTCTTTCTTTCATCGCCGAATTTATCACGGATTTCAGAAAGTTCTTCCTTAATTTTTTCACTAAGGAGATTTTTATCTGCAAGAAGTGCCTTATATTCTGCAACAAGAGCTGTAAGGTTATTAAACTCTTCCTCAATTTTTTCACCGTTTAGTCTCTGAAGCTGTGCAAGACGCATATCAAGTACGCTTTGTGCCTGAATTTCAGAAAGACCGAAGCGAGCCATAAGATTTTCTCTGGCATCGTCATAAGAATTTCTTATAACTTCAATAACTTCATCAATATTTGCGAGTGCAATACGAAGACCTTCCAGTATGTGCATTCTTGCTTCTGCTTTTTCAAGGTCGTACTGTGTACGGCGTGTAACTATTTCTTCCTGGAAAGTAATGAAGTTGCGAAGAACATCCTTAAGTCCCATTGTTTTAGGCTTTCCGTCTTCAATTGCAAGCATATTTACAGAAAAGCTATCCTGAAGACGTGTATATTTATAAAGCTGATTAAGTACAACGTAAGGATTTGCGTCACGCTTAAGGAATATTTCAAGACGTATACCTACACGGTCAGATGAATGGTCATCTATATCTGAAAGTCCCTCAATTTTCTTTTCTTTAACAAGGTTAGCAATAGATTCAACAAGCATTTTCTTGTTAACCTGATAGGGAAGTTCTGTAACAATAATTGAAGATGTGCCGTCCTTATGTTCTTCGATATCAGCCTTTGCACGGATAACAATTTTACCGCGTCCTGTATTATAAGCACTTCTTATACCGCTTCTTCCCATAATAGTACCGCTTGTGGGAAAGTCAGGACCCTGTATAAACTCCATAAGCTCCTCTACGGTAATGTCAGGGTTGTCAATTTGTGCAATCGCACCATTAAGTACTTCAGTAAGATTATGAGGGGGTATATTTGTAGCCATACCTACGGCAATACCGCTGCTTCCGTTAACGAGAAGTGTAGGAATTCTTGTAGGAAGAATTGTAGGCTCTTTTCTCTTTTCGTCAAAGTTAGGTGCAAAGTCAACGGTATTCTTTTCAATATTTTCAAGAAGAACGTTAGAAAGCTTACTCATTCTTGCTTCTGTATAACGGTAAGCAGCCGGTGGGTCACCGTCGACAGAACCGAAGTTACCGTGACCGTCAATTAAAGGATAACGCATGGAGAAATCCTGTGCCATTCTTACCATTGCATCGTATACAGATGCATCACCGTGGGGATGATATCTACCTATAACGTTACCAACAGTGGTAGCAGATTTGAAGAAAGGCTTATCCGATGTAAGATTTTCCTCATACATAGCATAAAGAATTCTTCTGTGAACGGGTTTAAGACCGTCACGTACATCAGGAAGAGCACGACTTACTATAACACTCATAGCGTAGTCTATAAAAGCCTCTTTCATTCTTTTTTCAATGTCTATATCTACAATAGTTTGTGTATCGAAGTATTCTTCAAAATGAGAATCTTCGTAATTCTTATGTTTAGCCATTTTAAATTAATTCCTTTCTATAACTGAAAGATTTAAAGGGGTTTGTTAAGGGGTGTCCCCTTGACATAAAATCCGTTAAAAACGGGGGCGTGTACCTCGTTTTTAACACCTTGCCGGGGCTGGCACGGTGAGTGCCGCGTCAGTAAGCCCCTACCTCGAAGCGAAACATTTTCGTCAGAAACTTTTCGCTTCGAAAGGCTGACCTTGTCAGCCGTTATACGTCAAGATTAGTTACGTACTGTGCATTTTCTTCAATAAATTCTCTTCTCGGCTCTACCTCGTCACCCATAAGAATACTGAATATTTCGTCAGCCCTGGCTGCATCTTCAAGTGTAACCTTAAGGAGAATTCTGTTCTTCGGGTCCATAGTTGTTTCCCAAAGCTCTTCAGGATTCATTTCACCAAGACCTTTATAACGGCTTATATCTACTTTTGCATTTGCATCACCGTTTTTCATTTCTTCACTTATCTGATCTCTTTCTTCATCACTGAACGCAACCTGAGATTTTTTACCTCTTGAAAGCTTATAAAGCGGAGGCTTTGCAAGGTAAATATGACCTGTTTCCACAAGCTCACGCATAAATCTGAAGAAGAATGTTAAAAGAAGAGTCTGAATATGCGCACCGTCAACGTCGGCATCGGCCATAATAATTACTTTATCGTAACGGAGCTTTTCTATATTGAATTCTCCCCCTATACCTGTTCCCAATGCCTGAATAACAGGTGTAAGCTTGTCATTTCCGTAAACCTTATCCTCTCTTGCTTTTTCAACATTAAGCATTTTACCCCAAAGAGGAAGAATAGCCTGATATTTACTGTCACGGCCGTTTTTTGCGCTGCCACCCGCACTATCACCCTCGACGATATAAATTTCAGTCTTTGTGGGGTCTTTTACTATACAGTCGGTAAGCTTACCGGGAAGTGTACTTGAACCAAGAGGAGTTTTTCTTGTAGCCTCTCTCGCTCTTCTTGCGGCAAGTCTTGCACGTGATGCCATAAGTGCTTTTTCAATAATAGCCTTACCAACGTTTGGATTTTCCTCAAGGAAATCTGCAAGCTTTTCCTTAACCATACTCTCAACAAGAGTACGCATTTCACTGTTTCCGAGCTTTGTTTTAGTCTGTCCTTCAAACTGCGGCTCTTCAAGCTTAACAGAAATTACGGCTATAAGTCCTTCACGGGCATCTTCACCTGTTAATTCTTCATTATCCTTTATAAGCTTATATTTTCTGCCGTATTCGAAAAGTACCTTTGTAAGAGCAGATTTAAAGCCTGTTTCATGCATACCGCCTTCAGTTGTGGAAATATTATTTGCAAATGATTCAATAACTTCATCATAACCTGTATTCCACTGAAGAGCAACCTCTGCCATGCTGCCCTTTTTCTCACCGCTTACATAAATTACATCGCTGTGAACTTCCTCAAGAGTATCTTTTCTCTGCTTTTTATCATTAAACAGATAAGAAACGAAGTTTTTTATACCACCTTCGTACTGAAGAATTTCTTCTCTTTTTTCTTCTCTGTCGTCCTTAAATACAATTTTTATACCACCGTTAAGGAATGCCTGCTCACGAAGTCTCTTAAGCAAAATATCATAATCATAAACAGTTTCATCAAAAATTTCACCATCTGCCCAGAAGGTTACCTGGGTACCGGTTCTGTCAGTCTTTCCGATTTCATGAACTTCACCGTCGGGGACACCCCTTTTATAGCTCTGAAACCACACATTTTCACCGTCGTGCACTTCTACCTCAAGCTTTGTTGAAAGAGCATTAACAACTGACGCACCAACACCGTGAAGACCGCCTGAAACCTTATATCCTCCACCGCCGAATTTACCGCCTGCGTGAAGAACAGTAAAAATAACGTCAATTGTAGATATACCCATCTTTGGATGAATACCGTGAGGCATACCACGTCCGTTATCCTTTACAGTTACAGAGCCGTCACTATTTAAAGTTACATCAATCTGAGTACAAAAACCTGCCAGAGCTTCATCAATACTGTTATCTACTATTTCATAAACAAGATGATGAAGACCGCGGGCAGAAGTTGAACCGATGTACATACCGGGTCTTTTCCTTACAGCTTCAAGTCCTTCAAGTACCTGTATTTGATTTTCATCATAGGAAGTATTAATTTTCTGTTCCAATCGAGTCAATCCTTTCTGCTCTTTTGTAAAGTGTCTGCGAAGAAATCTGAGACACATATACTTTTTTTTCTTTTTTAGAATTACAAATTATGTAAGTTTTCGGAATTTCGTCCGAAATGTATTCTATATTTCCTTTTTTATCGTTTATACGTAAAAAATCACGTGTTTTTTTACTTACAGTTGTTGTTTCCAGGTCAAACACACCAACTATATCTCTCTTTTTAATAAGTTTACCTTCACCTATGTGTAAAAACATCTTTATACCACTTTTCCGTCTTTAATATTTATAATATTGGTGTTTTCACCCATAAAAGAATTTTCAATATCTGTGCAGGTTATTATAATCTGCTTCCCTTTTATCTGAGATATTAAAAAATCACGCCTTTTTTTATCAAGCTCACTTAATATATCATCAAGAAGCATTACGGGGTAGCTCCCCGTTTCTTCTTTAATTATTTCCATTTGTGCCGATTTAAGACATAATACAGCAGTTCTTATCTGTCCCTGACTTGCATAATTTTTTGCACTTTTTCCGTTTATATAAAAATCTATTTCATCACGGTGTATACCTGCCATACAAAAAAGATTTTCTTTCTCTTTTTCTTTATATTCTTCAAGCTTTAAAAGAAAATTCTCTTTTGTTTCCTGAATTGTTTCACCCATTTTTACTGAAGGGTTATATTTTACTGAAAGAAACTCTTTTTCCATAGAAATATCCTTTTGTAAAAGAGAAGCTTTTTCCTCTATTCTTTTTATATAGCTTGAACGCATAAGCATAATTTTACTTCCACATTCACTAAGCTTTTCATTCCATATATCAAGAGTAGAATAATCTCTTGATTTTAAAAGAGCTGTTTTCTGATTAATTATATTTCTGTAAGTAATAAGCTCTTTTATAAACTGAGGACGAAGAGGCATTATACCGCTGTCACAAAACCTTCTTCTCACATCCGGCATCCCTTTAATAATAGACATTTCGTCAGGTGTAAAAAGAACACAAATAAAATTACCGAGAAGCTGGCTTGTCTTTTTAAGCTCTATTTCGTTAAGATAAATTTCTTTTCTTTTTCCGCTTAAAAATTTTATTTCACTTTCATAATTTCTTTCATTGTTTTTAAAAGAAAGTGCTATTCTCCCTTCCTTTTCGCCGTCTTTCACAACCTCACGGCCGTTAGAACGAAAACTCCTTCCGTAAGAAAAATAATAAACAGCTTCAAGTATATTTGTTTTTCCCATACCATTATCACCGTATATTATATTTACTTCATCACCGAAATTAACTTTCTCAAGACTGTAATTTCTGAAATTATAAAGCTCAAGTTGTGAAGATGTCATCCTATTTCAAATTCCTCATCATCAATTTTAAATTTATCGCCTTTATAAAGCTTCTTTCCGCGTCTTAATTCTGTTTCACCGTTAACAGTAACAAGTCCATCAAGAATTAATTCCTTTGCATGTGCACCATTTTCTGCAATACCTGCAAATTTAAGTGCAGAATCAAGCTTTATATATTCTGTGTTTATTGAAATAATCATAATTACACCTATTTTTTAAATTCTTACAGGGAGTACCATATATAACAGGTTTTCGTTATCCGGACAATTAATTATAAGAGGATTAAAGGGTGAGTTCATCTTTAACTCAATTTCTTCACTGTCACATCTTGAAACTGCATCATGAAGATATTTATAGTTAAATCCTATCTGTAATTCCTCACCGTAATAATCACATTCAACAACATCATTTACTTTACCTAAAACTGTTTCACAGCTTATCATTATTTTTCCGTTTCCAAAAGTAAATCTTACGCAGTTTTTACTTACTTCATCAATGATAGGTTCTACTCTTTCAATAGCTTTACTAAAAGCGTAGCAATCTGTTTTTACAACATATTTTGATTCACTCGGAATTGTATTTTTATAAGAGAAAAATTCCCCTTCAATAAGACGTGAAGTTATAATTATACCTTCACCCTCTATGAGAGCATAGTTGTCACTGAAAGAAATTACTATATCTTCTTCATTACTACCGCTTATAATTTTTGAAATTTCACTTTGTGTTTTACCTGGAATAATAAAAGAAGCGTCTTCTATTTCTTCTTCTACTTCCATTTTTGTAAGAGCAAGTCTGTATCCGTCAACAGCTACAACAGTAAGTACATTATTTTCAATTTCATAAAGAGAGCCTGTAAGAATTTTTCTTGCATTATCCATTGAAACAGCAAAAAGAGTTTTACCTATTATCTCGCGAATCTTTTCACTTTTAATTTTGATAGAACTTTTTTTAGCAACCTGAGGAGGCTGTGGAAATTCATCTGCGTTAAGACCAACTATTTTATAATCTGAATTCTTACAAATAATAGAAACATTATTTTTTTCATTTGTACTTATTTCGCAAACATCCTGAGGAAGTTTTCTTATAATATCTGAAAACATTTTGGAATTAAGAACTATACTTCCTTCTTCACTTATATTAGCACTTACGGAAGTTTTTATTGAAATTTCAAGATTATTACCAAGAAGTGTTATAACTCCGCCTCTTGCATCAATAAGAATACCTTCAAGATGAGGTATTGGTGATTTAACAGCAACTGCTTTTGAAACAATATTAACAGCATCACAAAGAGCTTTTGTATCACAATAAAATTTCATTGTTTTTACTCCCTTTCGGTTTTTTGTTATTATATAATAATAATATATATTTATTAAAAGTATAAGTAGTAAAGTTAAAACTGTAAATAACTTCTTATTCTTGCCATTTAAAAGGATTTGTATACATTTTAACCTGTTAAAAAACACTTTATTTTTTTATAACACTTTTTTCTTTAAAATGTTAATTAACAAGAAACTGTTAATTATTTTCTCCTTTTATGTCGTTTATAAGACTTTCTACATTAACCTTAACCTTTATATCTTTTTCCATTGCTTTTTTTATTTGCTTATGCCCGTAAATGGCTGTAGCATGGTCTTTTCCGAAAACAGCACCTATTTTTGGAAATGAAAAATCACAAATTTCTCTCATTATATAGATTGCAACCTGTCTTGCAAATGCAATTTCCTTAGTTCTTTTTTCAGAATATATATCTTCTTTTTTAACATTGTAGAATTTAGAACAGGATTCTATAATAAGCTCAGGCGTTATTTTCTTTTCATTTCCTTCACCGTAGTCTTTTAATGCTTCCATAGCAACATCAATTGTTATTTCTTTATTTATAAGACCGCGGTATGCAACAACTCTGTTAAAAACACCTTCAAGCTCACGAATGTTTGATTTTATTTTCTGTGCAATAAATTCTATTATTTCGTCGTTTATTATTACGTTGTCATCCTGTGCTTTTTTACGTAATATAGCCATTCGTGTTTCGTAGTCCGGCGGCTGTATATCACATATAAGTCCCCAGCCGAATCTTGAACGAAGTCTTTCTTCAAGTGTTTTTATTTCATTCGGAGGACGGTCACTTGTAAGAACAATCTGTTTATTAGCTTCATGCAAGGTGTTAAAAGTGTGGAAAAACTCTTCTTCAGTAGTCGTTTTTCCTGCAATAAACTGAATATCGTCAACAAGCAAAACATCAATATTTCTGTATTTGTCACGAAATTCCTGATTTTTATTATCTTTAATTGAATTAATAAGCTCGTTTGTAAATGTTTCAGCACTTAAAAATTCTATTTTTGCATCAGGATTATTGCTTTTTATGTAATTACCTATAGCATGCATCAGATGCGTTTTTCCAAGACCTACACCGCCGTGAAGAAAAAGAGGATTATACGCGTAAGCAGGAGCTTCTGCAACCGCAAGAGATGCACACTGTGCAAAACGGTTTGAATTACCTACTACAAAGTTATCGAATGTATATTTACGATAAATATTACTTTCTGCAGTTTTTTTCTGTGAAGAAAGAAGGCTGTCACCTAAAACAAATTCTATTTCAAATATTTTGCCGGTTATTTCCGAAACTGTGTTTTTAATAAGGTCGTAATAACGCATTTCGACCATGTTTTTGATGATTGTGCTTCCTACTGAAAGAGTAAAAGTGTTATCACTTATGCTGACGGGTTTAATGTCTTTTATCCATGTATTAAAACCTACTTGTGTAACCTCTTCTTCCAGAATTATGAGGCATTCTGTCCAAATTTTAATTAAATCTGAATTCATAAAAATAACATTCCTTTGTAAATTTATAAAAAAGTTATAAACAGTACTGTTAAAAAGTGCTGTTAAAAACCCCTATGAATATGGATAAAAAGGGATTAAAACTGTTAATAAGTGTATTATTGCGAGAAAAACTGTTAATAACTTTATTTATTTATCTTATTTATTATAACAAATATAATGGCGGAATTCAACTTAAAAATTAAAAAAATAAAATAATTCTTGACAAAAAAAATAATTTTATGTATACTATGTTGGTATCGTTATGGTAAACTTAGCGAAAGTAGCCTTTTATGGCTTTTATATTTAAGGAGGTGCAGGTAATGCTCAGAACTTATCAGCCAAATGTAAGAAAAAGAAAAAAGGATCACGGTTTCAGAAAGAGAATGAGTACTGCTAACGGCAGAAAGGTACTCAGAAGACGCCGTCAGAGAGGTAGACGTGTTCTTTCTGCATAATGGCAGAAAGAACACACTCTGTGTGCTATGAAAATAGTGTCTATCAAGGAAAACAGCGATTTTAAAAGGCTTTATTACAGGGGAAAATCTGTAGTAAAGAAAAATTTAGCTGTTTATTTCAGAAAAAACAGATTTTCTTATAACAGACTTGGAATAACTGTTTCCCCTAAAGTGGGAAATGCCGTATTAAGAAACAGAATAAAAAGAATCATAAAGGAAAATTACAGACTTTTACAGGGTTTATCTTCAGGGTATGATATTGTAATTGTTTCACGTAAAAGGGCTTGTTCAGCATCCTTTTACGAAATAAAAAAGGATTTGGAAAGTGCGCTTTGTGAAGGCGGGCTTTTAAAAGGGTATGAGACTGATCAGTAAAATTTTAATCGGTTTAATAAAGATTTACAGGAAATATATATCTCCTCTAAAAAAACCTTGTTGCCGCTTTACACCCACTTGTTCACAGTATGCTATTGAGGCATTTGAGAAGTATGGCGTGGTAAAGGGGCTTTATTTGTCTGTAAAAAGGATTTTAAGATGTAATCCTTTTTGTAAGGGTGGATATGACCCTGTTCCATAAAAAAATTTAAAATTACTTAAATATTTGATTTTATTTTTATTCTTTTTCGGAAGGAGATTAAAAAAATGGGATTTTTATATTTATTCGCCGAACCGTTGGCATTTATAATAAGACCTATTTACAGTATAATTAAAGATTACGGTCTTACACTTATAGTAGTAACTATACTTATAAAGCTTCTTACAATACCGCTGACTGTAATGAGTCAGAAGAATGTGTCTAAAACACAGCTTATTCAGCCGGAGCTTGAAAAAATTCAGAAAAAATATGCTAATGATAAAGAAAAGCTCGGTATGGAAATGCAGAAGCTTTATAAAGATAACGATGTAAATCCTATGGGTGGATGTCTCCCCCTTCTTGTACAGATGTTTGTTCTTTTTGGATTTATACGTGTTGTATATGATCCGCTTACTTATATTCTTCAGCTTTCAAAAGAACAGATACAGGTTTTGATGGATGTTGCAGGAAATAAGACTTTTTCTCAGGTTGCTCTTTGCGGAATGGAAAGCGTAGTTTCAAAGATTACAGAGATGGGTAAAACACCTATTGATTTTAATTTCTTTGGAATTGACCTTACAAAGATGTTAAAGGGTAATGAAACGGACATTATGCTCTGGATATTCCCCGTTCTTGCTACAATAGCAACGTTTTTATCTTCTTATGTGTCTAAGAAGCAGACTTCTTTAAATAACAAGTCTAAGAACAGCCAGGCTGAACAGGCACAGAATATGAGTGATACTATGCTTAAAATTATGCCTATAATGACAGCATTTTTCACATATACAATGCCTGTCGGTATGTCTCTTTACTGGTTTATATCAACTGTAACGCAGATTATTCAGCAGACGGTTATTACAAAGGCTATAAATAATAAAATACAATCACAAATGCAAGGGGAAAGGAAATAAGAAAATGATAATCATAGAAAAAAGAGGAAAGACTATAGATGAAGCTGTAAATGCTGCACTTTCTGAACTTAATACAGAAAAAGAAAATGTAGAAATAGAAGTTATAAATGAAGGAAAAAGGGGTATTCTCGGTCTTGGGGCAGAAGATGCTGTTGTAAGGGTTAAAATGGAAGAATCACCCGTTATGAAGGCTGAAAAATACGTTAAAAGTATAATGGACAACTTTGGTATAGAAACTGAGCTTAAGTGTACCTTTGAGGATGAAACTGTAGGTATTGAAATTGTAGGTGACAGTGAAGCTGTAGGAAAAGTAATAGGACGCCGCGGTGATACACTTGATGCTATTCAGTATCTTACTTCACTTGTTGTGAACAAGGATGAAGAGGATTATATAAGAGTTAATATAGATACTGAAAATTACAGAGGTAAGAGGGAAGAAACTCTTATAAAGCTTGCTAAAAGAATGGCAGGCGTTGTTTCAAGAAGCAGAAAGAGTGTAACTCTTGAACCTATGAATCCCAATGAAAGAAGAATTATTCATTCTGCACTTCAGGAATACAGAAATATTACAACTTATTCAACAGGTAAGGATCCTAACCGTTGCATCGTAATTACAACAAAGAAAAAGGAATATGATGAAAATTACGTTTCAAAGTATAGGTATAACCGCAAAGAAAACGAACTCGAAGGAGTTTGAGACGACTGAAAAACGGCGTTGACCGCATTGGAAAGAAAAAATAAAAGCATATCTTTTATGAATTTATGTAACAATGTTTCTTTTAAGGTTTATTGTAAAAATTCGTAAACGAATTTTATATTTTATTCCAATGCTACGCACGAACTTCACCTCTCGGCGTACCCACGTACGCCTTCGGGTAACCCTTCGGTTCAGTTCGTACGTTCCACACCATTTTTGAGCGCTCAAACGGGTGCTTTGAAATTAAAAAAGTTCTAAAAGAAGTTAGTTTTTGTTTGGTAAATGCAAGTTAATATAGAAAGAAAGAGGTGAAAGGTCTTTCTTATAAGATAAAATCTTATGAGAAGTATCGTTTTGCCTCTTATTTTTATTCAGAAAGTGTGATAGTATGATTGAAAATACAACAATATGTGCCCTTTCTACTCCCCGTGGAAAAGGTGGAATTGCCGTTATAAGGGTAAGCGGTAAGGATGCACTTGAAATTACACAGAAAGTTATAAAATCAAATAAAAAAATTACGGAAGCTGAAGGATATACTATAGTTTACGGTAAAGCATTTTTAAATGAAAAAATTATTGATGAGTGTCTTGTAAGTATATTTCGTGCACCTAATTCCTTTACTGGTGAAAATGTTTGTGAAATAAGCTGTCACGGTTCAATGGTTAGTGTAGAAAGAATAATAGATGCACTTCTTGAAAACGGTGCTTCCATGGCAGGAAAAGGTGAATTTACAAAAAGGGCTTTTTTAAACGGAAAGCTTTCACTTACAGAAGCTGAAGCGGTAAACGATGTTATAAATTCAAAAACAGATGAAGCTCTTTATGCTGCAGTAAACAGACTTGAAGGCTCAATTACAAAGCCTATTATAAAAATAAGAGAAGAGCTTCTCGATTTGCTTGCAGCAATTCAGGTTTCAAGCGATTTTCCTGAGGAAGACATTGATTCTTTTGCAGGTGGGGAGCTGTCGGTTAAGCTTTCATCTGTTCTTGAAAGACTTGAAGCACTTAAAAAATCAGCACGTCGCGGAGAAGCACTTAATAATGGTATTGTTTGTGCTATTTGTGGTGTTCCTAATACAGGAAAAAGCTCTCTTTTAAATGCTTTAACCGAAAAAAATAAGGCTATAGTAACAGATATTGCAGGAACAACCCGTGATGTAGTTGAAGAATATGCCGATATTGATGGAATCCCTGTAAAATTCGGTGATACAGCAGGTATTCGTGAAAGCGAAGATATTGTTGAATCAATAGGTGTAGAAAAATCCTATGATTATATTAAAAATGCTGATATTTGTATATTTGTAAAGGAATCGGGAAAAGAGCTTTCTGATGAAGAAAAGGAAATTATTGAAATTATAAAAGAAAAAGACTGTATTTTTGTTGCAAATAAGACAGATTTGATAGATAATAAAGATGAAAAATACTTATCTGTAAGTGCAAAAAGTGAAAAAGGAATAGAAGAAATAAAAAATTCTATTTCAAAAATAGTAGGTAATTGTGAAAGCACTGCATTTATTGCAAATGAAAGGCAGTTTGAAGCAGTTGTAAGAGCTGCAGAAAGTATAAAAAAAGCAAAAAACACAATAGACGATGGATTTTTCAGTGATTTATGTGCTATTGATATTGAACAGGCAACTGCATTTTTAGGTGAAGCCGAGGGTATCAGTATTAATCAGGAGACGGTGAATCGTATCTTTGAGAAGTTCTGCCTTGGAAAGTGATGTTAAAAACGCCCAGACCGCAAAGGAATTAATAATAAAATTTATGTTTTTTAAATAACAAATTAATACATCATTTGTTTTAAGGTTTAATGTAGAAATTTGCAGAGCAAATTTCAATTATATTTCCTTTGCTACCCACGAACTTCACCTCTCGGCGTACCCACGTACGCCTTCGGGTAACCTGTAAATCCCTGTGTACAGGGATTTACAGCTCAGTTTGTCCGTTCAGACCGCTTTTTTCCTATCCCAAAAAAAAGGAGGTGTAAAAAAACGAGTTTTTTTACACCTCCATCCACCATTTCAAACTTTACATTTCGAACTTAAAAAACCTTTTAGAAAGGATTTTAATTATGACAGATACATTTAATTTTGACATTGCCGTAGTAGGTGCAGGTCATGCAGGCTGTGAAGCGGCACTTGCATCAGCAAGACTGGGCAAAAAAACCATAATTCTTACAATTAATCTTGATTCTATTGCAAATCTTCCATGTAATCCAAGTATTGGAGGTACTGCAAAGGGTCACCTTGTAAGAGAAATTGACGCACTGGGCGGTGAAATGGGAAAAGTTGCAGACCTTACAAAAATTCAGACACGTATGCTTAATTTAAGAAAAGGTCCTGCAGTTCATTCTCTTCGTGCACAGGCAGACAGAAGAGCGTATCAGATTGAAATGAAACGCCGCCTTGAAAAGCAGGAAAACCTCTATATAAGACAGGCAGAGGTTAAATCTGTAGAAAAAGACGGTGACGGTTACGTTCTTACCATACATACAGGAACAAAATTTTATGCTAAATGTGTAATTTTATCCACGGGAACGTATATGGAGGGTAAAATTATTATTGGTGAAACTGCCTACAGCGGCGGACCGGACGGTCTCTTCCCTTCTAATGGATTAAGTGAGAGCCTTCAGAAACTGGGTATTGAGATGATGCGTTTTAAAACAGGAACTCCTACACGTGTTCATGCAAGAAGTGTTGATTTTTCTGTTATGGAAAAGCAGGAAGGTGACGAGGAAATAGTTCCATTTTCATTTGAAACGGAAAATCCCGGTGAAAATAAGGTTTGCTGCTATCTTACCTACACAAATAAGGAAACTCACGATATAATTAAGGCTAATTTACACAGAAGCCCTCTTTTTAACGGTCTTATTGACGGTGTAGGTCCCAGATATTGTCCTTCTATCGAAGATAAAGTAGTAAGATTTGCCGATAAAGACCGCCATCAGGTTTTCATAGAACCTATGGGGCTTACTACAGATGAAATGTATCTTCAGGGAATGAGTTCAAGTCTTCCTGAAGATGTACAGCTTGCAATGCTTAAAACTATGCAGGGACTTGAAAATGTAGAAATTATGAGAAGTGCCTATGCCATTGAATATGATTGCTGTAATCCGTTGCAGCTGAAGCCTTCTCTTGAAATGCGCGAAATCCCGGGAATATTTGGTGCAGGACAGTTTAACGGAACAAGCGGATATGAAGAAGCTGCAGCACAGGGTCTTGTTGCAGGTATTAATGCTGTCCGTAAGCTTGACGGTAAAGAACCTGTAGTTTTTGGCAGAAATGAAGCTTATATAGGGGTTCTTATTGATGACCTTGTTACAAAAGGTACTAATGAACCCTACAGGATGCTTACTTCAAGAGCTGAGTACAGACTCCTTCTTCGTCAGGATAATGCAGATTTGCGTCTTACACCCACAGGATATGAGGTGGGACTTATCTCAGAGGAAAGATATAATAAATTTTTACAGAAAAAGGAAAAAATAGAAAAAGAAATTGAAAGAATTAACTCTGTAAATGTACCGCCAAGTAAAGAAATTAATTCTTATCTGGAAAAAATTAGAAGTCAAACTCTTTCAACCGGTATAAAACTGGCAGAACTTATAAGAAGGCCTGAACTCAGTTATGAAGCACTCTCCCCCTTTGACAAAGAAAGGCCGGAGCTTGAAAAACCCGTATGGCAGCAGGCAGAAATTGCAGTAAAATATGAAGGATATATAAAACGTCAGTGCGAGCAGGTAGAAAGATTTGAAAAAAATGAAAAAAGATTGATACCTGAAGATATAGATTATTCAGAAGTTTACGGATTAAGGATAGAAGCAAGACAAAAGCTTGAAAAAATGAGACCTGAAAACATAGGAAGAGCAAGCAGAATAAGCGGAGTAAGTCCTGCAGATATAGGTGTACTTCTTATTTATCTCAGTTCGAAAGGAAAGTAATTATGGATTTAATAAAAGAAGCAGGTAAATTTAATATAGAAATTACCGAAAAGCAGATAGAAAAACTCGCAGAGTATGAGAAAATACTTCTTGAATACAACGAAGTTATGAATTTAACAGCTATTACAGAACATGAAGAAATCCTTGAAAAGCATTTTCTTGATTCAATTACACTTTGTTTAAGTGAAAAGCTCACAGAAGGGTGCTCTCTTATAGATATTGGTGCAGGTGCAGGATTTCCTTCTGTACCGGTAAAAATAGTAAGGGATGATATAAATCTTACAATGCTTGATTCTTTAAATAAAAGAATTAACTTTTTAAACACTGTAGTTGAAAAAATAGGACTTAAAAATGCAAAAGCTATCCATTTCAGAGCAGAAGAAGGCGGAAAAAATAAAGAATTAAGGGAAAAGTTTGATGTTGCTACTGCACGTGCTGTGGCAGACCTTGCGGTTCTGGCTGAATATGCTATTCCTTTTGTAAAGATAGGCGGATATTTCGTGGCAATGAAGGGAAATACCCCGGAAGAAGAAATAAACGGAGCAAAAAAGGCTATTAAAGAGATGGGCGGACAAATTGAAGAGGTAAAAGAAGTTGTTTTGCCCTCAGGTATAAATCATTGCCTGGTTATTATAAAGAAAGTAGCACAAACTCCTTCAAAATACCCTCGCAAGGCGGGGAAACCCAGTAAAGAACCCATTTTATAAATGTGAAATTCGAAATGCGAAGTTAAAAATATATAGGGATTTTCCTGATATAATTGAAATCAACATTTTTTAAAATTGAATTTTGCTGAGACACAACACAGGGTGGAAATGCACGCTTCTATTTTATGCTTTCTAAACTGAAGAAATTTCTTTATTATAATATCTAATTGTACCTATTTGTCGCAAATGCTTGGCAGAAGACGAAAAGTTTTTGTTTAAAATAACTTGTTTAAATGGTAAAATATAGGTAATATATTTTGAAAGGGTTGTTTGTCAGTGATACGTACATCACAAAAGATTAAAATGATAAAAATAGCGGAAATTTTTCCAAATCCTTACCAGATAAGGCGTAAATTTGAGGAAAAAGCTCTTCGTGAATTGTCTTTGTCAATAAAAGAGGTGGGTATGCTTTCGCCAGTCATTTTAAGAAAAACTGACAATGGATATGAAACCGTCTGTGGTCAAAGACGAATCAGAGCAGCACATATGATAAATATGGAAGAAGTTCCTGCTATTATTGTCCGTGCCGGAGATGCTCAATGTGCAGAACTGAGTATAATTGAAAATATACACAGAGAAAATATAGGTTTTTTTGAAGAAGCCGAAGGGTATTTTAATCTGATGTCGTACCATAAAATAAAGAAAAATAAGCTTATAGAAAATCTATCAACGGATTCGTTTAAGATAAATGAAAAAGTAAGGCTTCTTTCATTGCCGGAAAAAGTGAGATTTAAAATAGAAAGCGAAAGTATAGAAGAAAAAACTGCGAAAGAGCTTCTTCGTATACATAATGAAGAAAAACAAATTGAAATAATAGAAAAAGCAGAAAAGGAAGGTCTTAATTACAGAGAAACCTGCATGCTTATAGAAAAAGCCATTCTTGAAATGAAAGGAGAGCTAAAAACCGGAACAAAAAAAGGTGAAAAAATAATTTCTGTTCGGGAAAAGACGCCTCTTTATATAAACACCGTCAAAAAGACAGTTGATATTTTAAAAAAACACGGAGCAAAGGTTGACTTTCAGCGTGTAGATACAGAAGAATATACAGAATTCAGAATAAAAACCTATAAATAATAAGAAAAAGCTGTATTTTTAAAAAAATACAGCTTTTTTGCAAAAAAATGTTTCACGTGAAACATTTTTGTGGTATAATGTGCTACAAGATAGTTTTTTGTAAATAAAAAGTAAAAAGGAAGCGTGCCGATTCACCCTTGTCACGTCAAAACAAAATTCAGGTCTGTCAAGTGTTGATCGCGATTAAATTACGCAAATTCCTGTACGGTAAAAAGGAGGCAGTATAAATGGGAAAAGTTATAGCTGTTGCGAACCAGAAAGGCGGCGTAGGAAAAACCACAACAACCGTCAATCTTGCTGCGTGTCTTGCTAAAAATAATAAAAAGGTTCTGCTTGTAGATATAGACCCGCAGGGAAATTCAACAAGCGGTCTCGGAATTGATAAGAGACGCGTTGAAAAGACTGTTTATGATTGCCTTATTAATGAAGAACCAATGGATAAGGTAGCTATATGTACCCAGTACGAAAACCTTGACGTATGCCCCTCAAATCTTGACCTTTCAGGTGCTGAAGTTGAGCTTATAAGTGTAATGGGCAGAGAAAACCGCCTTAAACAAAGCATAGAAAGTGTTAAAGATAAATACGATTTTATTCTTATAGACACTCCGCCATCGCTCGGACTTATAACTATCAATACAATGACCGCAGCAGACAGTGTTATAATTCCTATTCAGTGTGAGTTTTATGCTCTTGAAGGGGTAAGTCAGCTTGTAGAAACGATTAAAAGAATAAAGAAAGCTTTAAATCCTTCCCTTTATATAGAGGGTATTGTTATGACTATGTACGATGCCAGAACAAACCTTGCAACAGAGGTTGTTGACGAAGTGAAGCGTTTCTTTCCCGGAAAAGTATATAAAACCATAATTCCAAGAAATGTACGTGTAAGCGAGGCTCCGGGATTCGGCCGTCCTGTAGTTTATTATGATGAAGCTTCAAAGGGGGCACAGGCGTATAGCGACCTTGCCATTGAGATTACAGAAAATAACCTAAAGGGGGATGAAGAATGAAAAGAGTTTTAGGTCAGGGACTTGACGCACTTTTTGAAAAAACAGATTCCTTTAGCGGGGAAAGTAATTTTGATAAAAGCGAGGTTGTTATGTTAAAAACAAGCCTTGTGGAGCCGCGTCGTGATCAGCCCAGAAAAAACTTTGATCGCGAAAAGCTTCAGGCTTTGGCAAATTCGGTGTCAGAACACGGAATAATTCAGCCTATTATAGTAACCGAAGGTAATAACGGCTATTACAGTATAATAGCCGGTGAAAGACGATGGAGAGCAGCTAAAATAGCAAATCTTTCGGAAATCCCTGCAATAATAAAAGGCTATGATGAACTTCAGATTGCTGAAGTGGCACTTATTGAAAATCTTCAGCGTGAAGACCTTAATCCAATTGAAGAAGCACTTGGGTATAAGACTTTGATGGACAAGTTTTCAATGACGCAGGATAAAGTAAGTGAAAGGGTTGGAAAAAGCCGCAGCAATGTGGCGAATATGCTCCGACTTCTTTCTCTTGAAGATGAAATAAAGGATATGCTTGCACAAAATAGGCTTTCCATGGGGCATGCAAGAGCACTTTTGTCCCTTCCCGAAGGTAGCGTAAGAATTGAAGCGGCAAAAAAAATTGCCGACGAAGGACTTACTGTAAGAGCTGTGGAGGCGCTTGCAAAAGAAGATACAGTCCCCGTCAAAAAGAAAAAAAGCGAAAAAACAAGCGTATACCCCGATGTGGAGCGTATGCTTAGCGAAAAATACGGAACAAAGGTCAGAATAAAGGGTAACCGTAAGGGAAAAATTGAAATAGAGTTCTACTCAGTTAAGGATCTTACAAGAATTGTTGATTTATTAGGTTAGAATTAAAATTTACATACATTGAAAGGAAGTTTTTAGAATGTTGGATTTGAAACTCTTAAGAAGCGAAACTGAAAAGGTTAAGGCAGCTCTTGCCAGAAGAAAGGAGAACGTTGATATTGACGCAGTTCTTGCCGTTGACGATAAAAGACGTACCCTTTTAACAGAGGTAGAAGCACTTAAAGCAAAGCAGAATGAAGTAACAAAGCAGATTCCCGTTATGAAAAAAGAGGGTAAGGATACAACTGCAGTATTTGCAGAAATGAAGGAAATTTCCGAGAAAATTAAGGAGCTTGATGCGCAAACACGCGAAGTAGAAGCAGAGCTTAACACAATGATGCTTACTATTCCGAATATTCCCTGTGATGATGTTCCTGACGGTGACACGGATGAAGATAATATTGAAATCAGAAAGTTTGGCGAACCTAAAAGCTTCTCTTTCGAGCCTAAGGCTCATTGGGATTTAGGTAAAGACCTTGGAGTTCTTGATCCTGATACAGCTGCTAAGATTACAGGTACAAGATTTACTGTATATAAGGATATCGGTGCAAGACTTGAAAGAGCCGTTATTAACTATTTCCTTGATACGCACACAGAAAAGCACGGTTATACAGAAGTGTTCCCTCCTTTCATGGTGCATAGAAACTCTATGATAGGAACAGGTCAGCTTCCTAAGTTTGAAGAGGATGCATTTAAGGTAGCAAATACAGACTATTTCCTTGTTCCCACTGCAGAAGTTCCTGTTACAAATATGTACAGAGAACAGATTCTTGACGGCAGCCTTCTTCCCATTAAACACGTTGCTTATACCGCTTGCTTCCGTGCAGAAGCAGGCAGTGCAGGAAGAGATACGAGAGGTCTTATCCGTCAGCATCAGTTTAACAAGGTAGAACTTGTTAAATTTACAAAGCCTGAAGACTCATATGAAGAGCTTGAAAAGCTTACACACGATGCGGAAATGGTGCTTCAGGGCCTTGGCCTTCCCTACAGAGTTGTACAGATTTGTATCGGTGACCTTGGCTTCACTGCTGCAAAGAAGTATGATATTGAAGTTTGGATGCCCTCTTACGGCAGATATGTTGAAATTTCATCTTGCAGTAATTTCGAAGATTTCCAGGCAAGAAGAGCTAATATCAAGTATAAAGACGGACAGGGAAGTAAAGCACAGTTCGTTCATACTCTTAACGGTAGCGGTGTTGCAGTAGGAAGAACTGTAGCGGCAATTATGGAAAACTACCAGAACGAGGACGGCAGCGTAACTATTCCCGAGGCACTTGTTCCGTATATGGGTGGAAAAACAATCATAAAATAAGCGGAGATGTTAAAATCGCCCAGACCGCAAAAGGCGAATAAAGGTAAATTTTAACGGGTGATAAAAATTCAAATGAACTAATTTAATGAACTAATTTTTTGTAGAGAAACCGTATTTGCGGTTTCTCTTTGTTTATGAAGCCTTTTTGCTACGAACAAACGTCACCTCTCGCTGTATCGCATACAGCTTCGGGATGTCCTACGGACTTCCGTTTGTCCGTTCTGAACAATTTTTCCTATCTCCGTTGGGATGTTAAAATCGCCCGGACCGCAAAAGGCAAATAAAGATATATCATAATTGGCGATAAAAATTCAAATAAACTAATTTTTGTGGAGAAACCGTATTTGCGGCTTCTCTTTGTTTACCGTATAGGAAATTACTATTTTTATGTTGTATTTATAAATGACAGAAAATTTGTTCAGGAACAAAGAAGATGCCATTTTGAACGCCAAAATGGCGAAAAGCGTCGGGGGATTTCGATTTCCCCTTTCCGTTTGAAACAATGT
>JAZPYX010000040.1:0-20320 GCA_045544395.1 Clostridia bacterium | reverse complement strand
TAAAAACGGCGTTCCCGTAAGCACAAAATCAGAACACGGTCTCGGAACACGCTCAATAGTAGCCTTCTGCGAAAAAGCCGGTGCCGCTTATGAATTTAAGACTGATGACCGCAAGTTTTCACTCAGAATTGTAATTGAATAAACAATAAAACCATCTGTAAGACCGACTTGGTAATGCAGATGGTTTTATATTTGTTGCCTTTTGTCTTATGATTTACTTTACTAAATCCTTGAAGGCTTTACCTGCCTTGAAAGCAGGAACCTTACAAGCAGCGATTTTAATCTTTTCGCCTGTCTGCGGATTCTTACCTTCACGAGCTGCTCTTTCGCGCGCTTCAAATGTACCAAAGCCGATTAAGGAAACCTTATCTCCGGCTTTAACTGCGTTCTGTACGCCGCCTATAAATGCGTTTAATGCTTTTTCAGCGTCTTTCTTTGATAATCCGGCTTCTTCAGCCATAAGTGCAACAAGTTCTGTCTTATTCATTGAAAAATACACCTCCTTAAAGTTAATGAATGTATTTTATCACAATTTCTGCCATAATACAAGATGTTTTGTGAAACATACAGTATTATGGAGATTTTTTTGTTAAAACCGTGTAAAAAAACGGTTTTGATTGTTACTTACATAAAGGGATAAAAAGTAACTCTATGGGGTAATAGCAAGCATAGCCAATGAGTACCCATTTACGATTCTTGCGTTCATTCCTGTGAGAAAATTCAATACTTTGATGATGAGTTTTTTGAAACATTATTTTTCGTGCTTAAACACTTCGTCTCGTTCATTTACTCTTACAGTAAATTTTCAATTATTTTTCTCTCTTAAATACCTTTCCGACTCTTCCCAGTAGTCCATTGACTCTACAGGCTCTGCGTCAAGCTGCCAGTACTGTGTCATCATACCTTCTTTATTAGGGCCACTCTCTGCAACTTTTTTAAGATATGCTTTTAAGTCTTCTTCAGTTATTTTTGCTTCGGGATTGAAGTCATCCGATTTACAGTAGTTTACAAGAGTATTAAGCATTGCTTTTACTGCCGGGTTTTCCATATTTGTAAAATTGAATCCGCAAACAAGGAGTTTTCCTTTACCTACCTTTAATTCAAACACATAGCTGAAGTGACGCATTGTTCTGTCATGCATTAGCTCCGGAAGCCTGAATTTTGTTGCATCAAAGCGGTCACGGTTAGCTTTGTCAAGACAGCTTACGATTGACTTTACCTCTACAGGGAAGTCGTCAAGATTTATCTTGTCACTGTCATTTATAAGGTCATAATACTGGAAATTAAGCTGACCGTCAGTACAAAAGCCGTATTTATTAAGAGTTTTCTTATCATCCTTACCGCCGTTAATTGTGCCTCTGTCCCATATTACACCCTTGTAGCGATCCCACACTGCACGAAAAGCATACTCAGGTGCTTTCTGAGTTTTGTCAAGAAGATGCCTTGTCCAGCTTGTTCTGTAGATAAGCATTATAGTTTTGCCACATTCAAGGTCCCCGAAAAATTCTTCGTTAATGCGGTCTGTGATGATAAGATTATCGTCATCTTCTGCTGTTATGTAATCTCCGTCCATTTTAACCGTTGCAGACACGGTATTTTCCATTTCGGGAAACACCCACATTTCCCAGCTGTTAAGGCACTTACTACCGTCTTCAAAATCTATTTTGCAAGAGAGAGTAAGTTTTTCTGCCTTTGTCACTTCGGGAAGTTTGATTTCAAGTGAGCATACTTCGTGTATGCCTGAATTTCCCGTATCTGTATCGGCAAGTGTTCCTTCGCTATACAGCGTCTCTCCCTCAAGAATGTAGCTGAATTCTCCGCTTTTTGGTGGATTTATCATATATTGTGAAAGAAGAACGGGGATTTTAACCTCTTCCCCTGCTGTATACACCTGTTTTGGAAGTCTTGCAAGAACTACGGTGTCTGCATTGAATTTACGAAATTCCTCCTGACTGATTCCGTGAGGATTGTCAAAGCAATCTACAACACCGTTTGAGTTTTCGTACTTATCTGTATCTGCAAACTGAAGCATGTGGAAACCTGACAAAAGATGGCTTGCTCTTATTCCCTCAAGGGCTGTTTTCCAGCAACGGAACTGATAGTCCTTTGTTATCTGCAAGGTTTCCTTGAAGTTATCCTTATAGCCCTTTGCTTCAATCATCTTTATTTCTTCCTCAACCCACCAGGGTGTAGGAACACCATACTTTTCAAACTTTTCTTTAAGGGCATAGTAATCTCTCCACGAGGTATAGTGACATACTTCGTGAGCTATAAGAGGTCTTTTAAATTCTATTCCTCTGCGGATTTTTGCATTTTCTGTTTCCTTTACCATTTCACGGTTATTGACTGTACCGAAGCAAAGAAGATTATCGGTATTACTGAACATATCGGCATATCTTCCGTAAGGGAAGAAATAACCCATATGCTGAACGTCAAAATCAACTCCGTCACGGTCATATTCACCGTGGGCGCAGGTATCTATGAAAAGACGCGTCGGGTCGTGCTTTTTAATAAAGTCACGGATTTCCTTAATTCTCGGTTTTTTTCCCGGTTCACGGATTTCGTTACCTACGCAGTAAACCATAAACGATGGATGATTATAAAGAGAATGAATTATTTCAAGAAGTGCATCGTCTGTTATAAAGTCATTTTTACCATAAAGCATTTCCTGAAGATTGTTATAGTCGTCGTTTTCCTTACGCATTTCTATATGAATAAGAATACCCTCTTCATCTGCCGCACAAAAGCACTCCTCAGGCGGAATAACAGAGTGAAAGCGGATTGTGTTAAAGCCATAGCTTTTTGCCATACGGATATTCTTTTTATAAAATTCGTATTCGGAAAGATTGCAGTTATTCTGATGCTCGTGAGCTGCGGCACCGCGGATATATGCACGCATATAAAAGGGATAGCCGTTAAGGTAGATGTACTTTTCATCAGTTTCAAACCAACGGAAACCAAATCTATCACTCAGTTCTTCCTTTTCTCCGTTTTTATATGTAATGATAGCATTAAAGGTATAAAGCACAGGGCTTTCTACAGACCAAGGTTTAGCATCTAAAATTGCACTTACAGTTGTGCTTTCTGACTCACCCTTCATAACTACAGTATCGTTATCAGTAATATTCCAAATTATTTCGCTTATTTCTTTTTCAGAAATGATTTCTGCAGAAAAACCGTCAGATACCTTTCCTGCTTTTATTTTTAATATTGTACCGTTTTCTGTAAGCATTTAGTTTCTCCTTCTTTCCCGTTAAACACAATTTCTTCACCATTAACAACAGCATTAAGACTTTCTGCATATCCGAGTACAACATCAAGTCTTGTAACTTTACTATCTTTCCACTCAAATGAGACTGTATGTCCTCCGGGAAGTTTCAATCCTGAAATATGACCGGTCTTCCAAGCATCAGGTAATCCTCTAAGGAAATGAGCCTTTCCGTCAAAGTATCCGCAAAGAGCTTCCATCACTGCAGATACCATTCCGAAGTTTCCGTCAATCTGAAAAATATCCGGAGCGACACCGGGATTGAGCGGATCAGGATGTATATCAAGAAGGCTCTTTGTTGCAAAATCTTTCAAAAGTCCTTCTATCTGCTTATAAAATCCCTCTTTGTCCCCAATTCTTGCACAAATACAGGAAATCCAAGCTCTGCTCCAACCTGTGTAACCGCTTTCGTGGCTCATTCTGTATTCAAATGACTTTACAGCTGCATCGTATTCCTTATTACGTCCTTCAGGAGTAAATATATCCGACGGGTACAATCCGTAAAGATGTGAAAGATGTTTGTGCCCGGGCTGTTCTTCCTGAAATTCTTCATTCCATTCTAAAAGTCTGCCATCACTTCCTATTTTAAATTCAGGAAGCTTATTTCTGAGACTTTCCCACTTTTCTGCTTCTGCACTATCAATTCCAAGAATTTCTGCCGTTTTAACAGCATACCCCAACGCATCATATGCAAGCTGAACATCTATGGCACTTGAAGAACAAATTCCGACTGTAATAAGGTCACAAGCTCCCACAAATCTGTTTTCGGGAGACTGACTAGGCATAATCTGCATTACACCATTTTCGTCTGCTTCCAGAAAATCTTCATAAAATATGGCGATTTCTTTGAAGAACTTATACGCCTTGTTTTGGAGATAACACTTATCGCCTGTATAAACGTAATGTTGCCACATTGACTGAGCAAGCCACGCTGCCGCACCAACCCATACTGCATAGCCAAAGGATTCAGGTGTACATCTTCCCCATACGTCACCGGCAAGAGGAAGCCAAATGCCACGGCACCCAAATAGTTTTTTCGCAGATTCCTTACCATTTTCAACAAATGAAAGCAAGAAATCCGTAAGTCCTTCTGCAAATTCTGAAAAGTTTGCCCCTTCTATCATCCATTCGTTCATCTGCAGATTTATATCAAAGTGGTAATCTGATTTCCACGGAGGATCAATTTCTCCATTCCACTTACCCTGAAGATTTGGAGGAAGTTTTCCTGCAATACAGGAGGAAATCATAAGATATCTGCCATAGTGGAAATAAAGTTCCTGAAGCTTTACATCACGTTCTCCCTGTTTTATCTTTTTTATTCTTTCATCAGTGGGAAGAGAACTGACTTCCGCTTCAACACTAAAGCTCATCCTGTCCATATAGGATTTGAACTTTTTTGCGTGCTTTTCATACAAGGAATCAAAATCAAAGTTATGTTCTCTGTTGTCGCAGTCAGAGAGAATTATATTTGCAGATAAAATTATTTTCTTAGCATCTTTTATAGAAATCCCGTTCTCTGTAATTGACAAAGAACCGTCTGTCTTGATTTTAACCTCTACCTTATAACTAATTCCACCAGCAAAAGAACAATCAAAGCTGATATTATCTATGCCGTACTTCACATCGGTTTCTGCTTCTGCATCTGCTACACGGCTGAAAGAAAGCTTTCCTGAGAATGGCGTTTCGCTCTGCCACTTTGCCATAACAAGTCCGTCATTACTGTCGCAGAAAAAATTTCCCGTTACTTTTTCATTTCTTTTTGATGTAAGAAAACCTCTTTCAATATCAAGCGAGCTTGTGCTATTTTCTGAAGCATCGGAAAATTCAAGTATAATATCTCCTGCAGGCTGGTACTTATCAATTCTGCCTTCTTTTAATGCCGTATCTCCGCCGTAGCCTGCAAAAAAAGTATTTGCATAAAGAGATGCACGAAAGTAGTCATGGTTTTTAAGAAGCTCTCTCAGAACAGGAAGTTTATCAGAAACATCGTCTGCAGTTCTGTTTCTTGTTACACCTCTCCACAGATACTCGTGGTTAAGAGAAAGGATATCCTTATTCTCGCTTCCCCAGTACATAGCAGCAAGTCTGCCGTTTCCTATGGGAAGTCCGTTTATCCATTCTGTGGGGATTTTCTTATAGTTTAAGTTGTACATTTTTTCCTCCGTCATTATATCTCATAGTAAAATTTTTTAAAATCATCTGTGAATGCCATTGCAAGGGTGGAATTTCCGTGGGTTTCAGGGTATACATCAACTGAGCCATGGAAAAAGATAATGTACTTATATTTAAAGCCGTCAGCACTTTCCATAGCAAAGCCTGCCGTAAGTCTTCTCTCTGCCCATTCCCACTCTCTTTGCTTAAGCACGGTATGACTAATTTCTTCCCAATTTATTAAATCTTTTGATTTTGAGAAGCTGATACCGGTATCGGGAGAATGAAGCATCAGATAATCATCAGTCTTCAGAATGCACACATTCTCTCCGGCATTTTTATTCCCGAGATATTCCCAATTTTTAAGATCCTTTGAACGGGAAAAGCTGACACCGTTCTGCTTAAAGAACAAGTAATAATAATCACCCTTCTTAATTAAAAACGGATCTATCATTCTACCTAATTCTTCTACAGAAGTGTTCCCTTTCGGCATTAGAATCTCCGGCTCGGTAAAGGTTTTAAAATCCTTTGTACGCATAATAAACACACGCGCAGTATCGTCCACCCACCAACATTCTTTAAAGGTAAATGGCATCGGATAGGACGTAAAGCATAAAATAAATTCTCCGTTATGCTCAATCACATTACCGGGACTGCAATAATTAAGTTTCAAATCCTTGGGAGTAAGAATTACAGGCTCACTCCATGTTTTTAAATCCTTTGACTCACTCATTCCCACACGCATATACATATATCCTGAATCCTTTTCTGAGAATGTGAAGAATAAGTAATAAGTGCCGTTGTGATAATAGCAGGCAGGATCACGATAGGCATATTTATCGTCACCTTCAAATATTATTGCCGCTTTATCGTCTTTTCTGCTCAGGCTCTTTTTTTTTACCATTTTAATAACAGGACTTTTCAAAATACCCGTCGCCTTAGTATTATACTCATAGCACCAGGAGTTATCAAAAGAATACCAATAGCTGGGGCCGTACCATTTATTTGTTCCACACCCGTGAAGTCCGCCAAAGGTATTGTAGCGGTTACCGAATAGTTTGAAATCAACAATGTGTTTTCCCGCCTTAATTCCCTTAATTTTTTTATCGTAAGGAGCATATATAAGTGCACCCTTATCCTCACCATCAATATAAATTTTAGTAAGTGCACCTACATATTTTCCTATATTAACAATAATATCGCAGTCCTCTTTCACATAAATTTCGGTTGAGTATGTAATATTTCCGCCATAGAAGGGTAGTCCCTGCGCCGTTATATCACCAAAACCTATTTTTTGTGTAGGTGTTGACAAAGTTTTTTCACAACCCTCAACCTTTACATTGAAATTACCTGTAAGGTAGCAAGTTTCAAGGCTTGTGCGCTTGCCGAAAGGCATTTTTACGGAGATAACATTTTCACCCTGAGAAAGCATAGGAAGCGGATATTTACGGATTGATTTATCTACAAAATAGCCTGCATCTTCAAGATTTACTTTTTCACCGTTTAATATAAGCTCTTCCACTTCTTCCGCACAGAAGAAAGTGTTTTCCAGTTCTGCTTCACTATTAAACCTGAACCAAAGAGTCACAAAGTGAGAAATTTTTTCTTTTTTGATTACCCAAGGTTGCACATCAGAGCCATCTGCAAGAGACCAACCGAAGTTCTGACGCAGAGATTTATCAATACGGAGAACTTCCTCAGTTTCCTTTATGGGGCCTCCGTCAATAGAAAACTCAGCAAGGTCAAGAATACAAACATTATCTTCTTCCCTGCTGTATGAAACTTTATGTCGGAAATCTATTTTTTCTAATTCTGTTTCTTCGGTTTTTGCATTTTTTCTTTTCTTCTCAGTTAAAGGAGCAAAACTCACAAGCAAGCTGTCATGCTCGTAAAAATCGTAATATAACATGGTATAACCGTTATTAACCTCAAAATCAATTTCTTCAACAGTTCCATCCTGAGTATTCATAAGCGAAGGTGTATACTCACCCCTGATTTTTATAATGGCACTTGTAGGCGGCTGTGTCCCCTTGCAATAATCATCAAATTCAGGACAGGGATTTGCTATAAAAAGATTGAAAATCTCTCCATCTTTTTTAAGCTGATAAATAAACTGTTCCGGTGTATTTCCTAATGCATCCTTTATCTCAACATCTCTTTCATCATCAAGTGCCTTTAAAATTGCCTGTTTGTCAAAAGGCACACATATTGCACGGTCAAAGACCTTCTTTGCCTTATCACTTGGAGCTGCATCCACATATTTTGGTGCATCACCTGCAAAGATTACTTTACCGCCATTATTAATAAATTTATCAAGAATTTCAACGGTAGTGCTTCTTAATGTCTCACAGGCAGGGACAACTATCGCATTGTACTGCATAGCTCCCACCTGAAGTTTTTTATCAATATTTGTGCACAAAGAAGGCAAGCAGGACTCACTAATAAAATCAAAATCTATTATTCCAAAAAGGAGCCAGTTTAAAATGTTTTCGAAATTTTTGTCCAACTGATTGCGGATGTCAAATGTATTGTCTGAGGGGCCCCAGTGAAGCCAGTAGCTTTCAATAGGATGAATTACCCCTACATTAACTATAGATTTGCCACGGGTAAGAACGGTGTTAAGTCGTGCAAAGTGGTCTTCAATAGCAGAATATTCCTTGTACCATGGGGATTGGTAGTTGATTGAAGCAGGGTAGTCACGCTTTGCCGAGCCTTTCATCGAAACCCAAGAAAGATGATGCACACGGGTAGTTACACCCATTGCTGCCTGCCAGTCGCCCTGAGTTTTATGTCCTCTGAAATCAAAGTCCCAGTTAGTAACGCCATACAGTTCACTCAAAAGACCTTCTCTTCCGTACTGACGGGAAGCTGACTGAGCTTGTTTTACAGTGTCAAATTCCTTAAGATTGCAGAGAATATCAACACCGGGGAGTTCAAACGAACGGTAAGCACGCATTGCTTCCCCGATTGCGGCTGTCTGTCGTTTAAGGGTTGTTTCTTCCATCATATGACCGGTAAGATAAATTCCGTTATCACGGCACCAGTTGCCGCAAAGGTCGCTGAAAGCACGGGTGAAACGTTCACAGATATGGTCATGATAATAATATCTTGCAACTGATATTTCCCCGTTTGGAAGTTCCCAGAAAAGTTCAGGAAGTTTATCTTTTATATCTAAACCGTATTCCTTAAGATATGTTTCATCAAAATCAGGAGTCCAGGGCAGAGTTACGTCATCCTTGCTTTCTGCAAATGGAAGCGTCTGTTTATGTGAAAACTGAGGTTCATCCGTAAAAATTGCAGGAATTGTCTTTCCGAATTCCTCCCCTACTTCCTTTTTATAGGTTTCATGAGTAATTTCAATAAAACGCTGCATTGCCTTGGGATTTAATGTATCTACATAAGTTCCACCGTTATACCATCCCGGATTTTCCGGGATATTTATAACTATGTATGCATACCATGTTGCTCCCTCTGCACTATTTTTGTCAGTAATCTTGGTATATTTCTGAAGCTCCCCTTTTTCATTTAAAATAACATCATAAATTCCAAGAAGGTAACTTGTACCGTTTTTAATAGCATCTTCTTTTGTATCAAGTTTATCTATGGGGTTTACTGTAAAAAGAAGCTTTCTTTCACGAAATTCAGGAGATTTGGTCACATAACCGCCTGCTGCACCTGACGGCCAACGGTCTTCGTCATAAAGCCATGCAAGCATATCCTCTTCTTTAGCTTTTTCTACACAGCTTTTTACAAGCTTCATAAATTCATCGCTAAGGTAGGTTGTCGCCATACCGCTTCTTGTATGCATATGAAAACCACCCATACCCATTTCTTTAAGACATTCTATCTGACGAAGAAGTTCGTCTTCTTCAAGCTCGCAGTTCCACGCCCAGAAAGGTGCTCCTCTGTATTCTGAAGTAGGATTTTTAAAAAGCTCTTTATCAAGACTTTGTGTATTGTTTTTTTTGTAAAGCATAGGTATTCTCCTTTTATCTTTTCTTTCTCATAGCGGTCTTATCGTTAGGATTAAAAGCAAGGTTTGTATTGCCTGCAGTTTTGACAACCTTACTGTTTGAGAGTGCAATAAGTCCTTTTTCGTCAATTGTGTCTTTGGGGTTAAAATCTTCACTTCTCATATATTCCGTAAGTCTCGCTTTAAGCCACATTGCTCCGGGATCAGTTTCATTTAAGTTTAATGAGCATACAAGCAGTCTTCCGTTAAGTGCTTTGAATTCAAACAGTGCTGCCTGCTTTATTGCATATTTATGTGTTGATACAACTTCTACAATGGGATTGAAGGGAACATCTGCCTCAAAGCATACTGCTTCTCCCCCTTCAAGCATATCACCGAACTGCCATCCGCAGAAGCCTTCATGGGGTATATCTTTTAATAAAGGATGGTCACTTACAACTGTTGCAAGATTTCCCGATGTTCTTCCCGCAAGTGCTATTCGGTAGCTTGTGGGGATTCCCTTAAATGGCTTTGATGTAAGTAAAAGTACATCCTTGCCGTTTTCAAGAAGCTTTGTAAGTTCATCAAGCTCTACTTCTTTGAGAACTGTAATGTTTTCCTCTGTGTATTCTTTTTCGGGGAATATGTAAAGCTCCCACTCATTTTCCGAGAATAAGTCGTCTGTGTTAAGCGACACATAAAGTGTTGCTTCTTTAGGTGTATCTGCTTTTGGTAAAGTACAACTGAAATCAAATATTTCAACCACTTTGCCGTTTTCTATTTCTTTAACTTCTGCAGATTGTCTTTCGGCTACCTCTCCGCCCATAAGGAGTTTTACTTCAATAACTGCATCCTTGATATTTCCTTTTCCGTAGTGAGAAACTGAAATTTTACAATTTAGTTTTTCACCTGCACTGTAGTTTCTCTTTTTACCGAGACTGGAAAGAAGAACTGTAGGGGAATTATACATCAGCACATTTCTTTCGGTTTCGCCCGGTTTTAATTCATAAAACTCATTCATCATACCTACATCATAGCCAAATGTATGCCAGTGTGTATCAATAGGACCGAGGAAGTCGTAACCTGAAATAAGGTCACTTTGTCGCACCTGTTCAAAGCAGTACTTTCTTACTCTTCTCTGCCACTGTGAAGAGTTTTTAAAATATAACGGTGCTTTAGCAAGCAGTCCTTTACTTTCAAGGTGACGTTCAAGCGAGGTGAACATATCTGTTTTACCTACTCTTGTACCTTTGTATCTGTCTTTAATGCTAAGGTCTGTATATGTCCCGTCTATACATATTTCGTGGCTCACACGGGGTTTGTTATAGACAACGCTCCACTCATCCATTTTCTTTGCATCGCAGTTAAGTGAAAAATAGCTGTGGTTTCCGTTTGTATAAGTAGAATACATATCACTGAATTTTGAAAGTTTTTCAAAACGTTTTGGATGATGCTTGAAAGGGGTGTCCTTTGTATACTTTTCCTGTTCCTTTTCAACCCAAAAATATTCGAGACCGCGAAGTGCGTTCATAGGTGAAAAGAGTGCGTCTGTATTTTTGTGCACTTCGGTTGCACATTCGTTTAAATACTCTATAAAAAGCTCATCAATTAAAAGCTCGTTACCGCAGCAGTAAATAACTACGGAAGTGTGCTTCCTGCAGAATTTTACGATTTTCTCCCACTCTGAAACTGTAGTATTATTGGGACATTCCACGTGAAGAAGAATTCCAAGCTCATCTGCGGCTTTCATATACTCTTCTTCGGGAATATATGTATGGAAACGGATAAAGTTGAAGCCCAGCTTTTTTATCGTCTTTATTATGCTTTTGTAGTAATTATAGTCGTGATTGGGATGAATTGTTTCGGGGAAATAGCAATGCTCGCATATTCCGCGAAGATAGTACGGGGTATTATTAAGCTTAAACTTTACACCGTCTGCACTGAGTTTGCGGATACCGAATTCTTGTATAAGCTCGCTTTCTCCGCAAGTTATTTTCAATTCATAAAGCTTTGGATTTTCAGGTGACCAACACTCCATGCCGTCAGTACAGAAAGAAAAGTCACCGTCTCCTGTTCCCTCTTTTATTGTTTTTTCATTGTCGCAAACTTTCCAGGTGAAAGTTGTTTTTTCCGTCATTTCAACAGTGACACAGGCAGTAGTGCAATCATCAGAAATTAAAACTGCGGCATCCCTTAAGGGGCAGTTATACACTCTTAATTCAACATCGCCTGTTATTCCGCCTGTATATTCATTTGCCGCACGGCTTGTAAGACCTGACACAGGCTCATCCATATATCCTTTAAGTCTATGGTTTGAAACAGATATAACTATTTCGTTATTTCCGTCTTTAAGAGTACCTTTTGGGATTTCCATATCAAAGGGGGTGCTATACCCCTCATGATAGCCGAGAAATATGTCATTTATCCACACATAAGCAGTATTCTGCACACCGTCAAAATGAATTACTGTATCATTTTCCACATTAATCCATTCAAAGCTTCTGCGGTAGAAGAATGTGCCCATAATATTCGGAAGTGCCATATCGGGGGCATTTCCTGCTATTGGATAGCTCTGCAGACCGTATTCCGGATTTATTCTGAGCTTACCAAAAAAGGATGTAAGCCTGAAAGCCTCTGTCATATCCTCCCAATAGGCAGGCACTGCGTTTTCAATTATGTCAATACTTATAGCCTCAGGCTCTGTGCCTGCGGCATCTTCTTCCACATATATTCCTTTAAAGGGATTTACTTTATCAGTATATCTTTCTTCCTGATAATGCATTTCCCATGCTCCGTTTAATGAAAATGATTTATACATATGTGATTTCCTTTCAGTTGAATGTTTTTCGCCAATTAACTTTAACCCGTTACTGTCTTTTTCTCAACTTTTTTATACTGGGACAAAATCCACCTCATTGCATCTTCCATATCCATAGTATGACCGCCGTCAAATATTTCAAGATACACTCTTGCCTCGGGATAGTTTGAAATTATTTCATTATAAAGTTTCATACTGTGAGTAAACGGCACAGAGTTATCGTATTTTCCGTGGAAAATTTTAAGGTTTGCTTTTGCGATTGTTTCCACATAGCTCATGGGAGAGCGTTTTTTCATTTCTTCCTTGTCATTACTGCAGCAGGCAAGGATGTGCTCTGTATATTCGTCGTTTTCATCTGCCCATTTTTCAAGGTCTGTTATGCCTACAAACGCACCTATTGCTTTGAAATACTCCGGGCAAAAGCCTGCCATAAGAAGTGCCATATGTCCGCCACCGCTTGCACCGAGAAGAAAGATATTGTCTCTGTCTATATCCAGCTCTTTTACGCAGTAATCTACTGCATCCTTAATATCCTGCTTTGCAAGAAGTGAACCGCAAGCCTCTGTACGGATAGGATTTTCCGCAAGGTTAGGCCCGCGAAATTCCGGCAGAATCAGATTAAAGTCATATTTTTCAGCCGATTCCACCATACTGTACACCTGATTAAATCTGTCATAGCTCCACGTATGAAGACCTACAAGAAGCGGTCTCCCCGCATTTTCACAGCGGTATAAGAGTGATGGCTGCATAGTGCCGTCAAGTGTTGATTTAATAAAAATTTCTTCCTGTTTCATAATTTATTCCGCCTTTTTTCTTTTATCTCTGATGATAATTGCAATTCCCGTTGCTATAAAAAGTACAATGTGTGTAACAAGGTTTCCGTAGGCTCTCGCAAGGAAATCATACGCTATCCATACAAGGGAATTTGACACATAAAGCACTCTGTAATACTTTGCACTGTTTTGCGCAAGGTCTGTTACCGTCATCCGATAAAACACTCATTAAATCTGCATTGTATCTGCTTGGAGCATAGGGCATCATAAAATCCCAGCTGAGAATCAGCTCTTCAGCATCAGGCTCTTCTTCAAGCTCCATTGCAACTCTGGCTCTGGAGTCAGCTTCACGCATCATTTGCAGATATTGGTTATTGCTGTCGCCCTGAACGCTGTCTCCGCCCCATCTGATATAGCCACCGCCACCAATTGTGGTCCCTATATCATAGATTTCAAAGTCATCACTTAAAACAAGTTCCACAGCTTTTGATGCATTCATACCTCCGGAAGGGGTATTTATATTTTCGAGAATGCCGTTAAGTTCTGTTGCAATATCTTCCACAGTATTTTTCGTATCAAAAGCAATATCCATTACTGACGCATAGAATATAACCTTTTGTTCATCGCTAAGGCTATCATAGACTGCAGAGTCAAATCCGTTTTCGGAAAGTAAAACTTTGTTATCTTCAACAACAGCTTCTATACTGCCGCTTGTTGCGTGTCTGAAAGAAATGACACATTCAAAATTTCTGATAGTATCTTTGAGTGCCGTAATATTAACATAAGGAATACCACCGTATATCACGCTGTTATATGCTGACTTGTTTGCCGTATATTTTCCAAGTTCTATTCCAATGCCGCTGCTGTAGCTTTTTACTATTTCTTCAATGTCATCCTCTGATTCTACACCATTGAACGCACCGATTACCACTTCTTCCCAGCCTACTCCGTAATAAGGAGCTTCTATGCTGTAAGGTGCTGTGTCGTTTCCTTCAAGATGAACGTTCAAAAACTGGAACGCCTTATCACTGCCAACATTCACAGTCCAAGAAAAACTTGCATCGGCAGCTATTGAAAGAGTGCCTTCAACATCGATGTCATCGCCTGTAACTGAAATAGTTACATCTTCAAGGGGTTTACTTTCAAAGGAGCCTGTAACTGTTACTGTACCATCCGCACCTTCAACCTTTATCGATTCAACAAGTCTTCCCTGTGTAAGACTTATAGTGCAGTAATCGTATATGTTGCCTGCTGTTGCCTTGAGAGTAACATCGCCTCTTACGTTTCCTTCTGCCAAAAGAGTATTTCCTAAAAGCGTAACTCCTGCCGGAGCTTCTTCTATCTCCCATACAATCTCACTTTCAACAAGCTGATTTGCTCTGTCATAGGTTTTTGCAACAAGCTGACGTGATACTCCCTCGTCACCTATTGCAATTTCGTCGGGGGTTTCAAAAAGGATATATCGTGCTGTTCCGTCCGTTCCCGATTCGTCAATCCGGCTTGCAAGAAAACTATCAATAGCACCATTAAGCTTTTCTGCATACTCACTTGCCTGTGAAGGAGAAAGAGTATCATCTGTAGCTGTTGTTACTTCATCATAACAAGACTTAAAAATATTATATGCGGTTTTGGGATACTGTCCGTCTTCGTAGCCAACTTCACTATCCATAACAAGTCCCGCTGCCTGAAATAGTGCTATTTCAAGCTCCTCATTTTCTACCGGAAAAATTTTAACATTATCAACATAAAGAGGAGTTTCAAGACTCTTTACTCTCACATTGAAAACTCATAGGAGATATTCCTGTTATTTTTTTAAACACTCTTGCAAAGTTTGAAGAACTGTTGAAACCTGTCAATTCCGAAATCATTGTGACAGACAGAGCTGTATCTTTCAATAATTTCTTGGAATTTTCTATTCTTATTCGCGTAAGGTACTCTACGAATGATATTCCTACATTTTTCGAAAATACACGGGATATTTCATACTTGCTTATAAAGAATTGTTTAGATAAAGACTCCAGAGTAATATCTTCTTCGAAATTATTTTCCATATACTCAATAATTTTATCAGTAATCATAGTTTCATTGTAAACAGCCTCTTTTGTTACTTTTTTTGCAAGAAATGTCAAAAGCTCACAAAGTAAAAGCCTGAACATTTGCTCGTCATATAAATTGCCGGTATCATTGTATTCAAGCATTTGCAGCATTGTGCTTTTTACAAAATTTTTTTCTTTTTCATCATCGAACTGAATCAAAATAATTTTTTGCTGAAACGCTGTAAAAACATCAACATCCAATGCCATAGAAATTTTCGCAAGAAAATCTTTAGTGAAATTTATAAGATACTTTTTATAATAGTTATGGGTGTAGCTGGTACTCGTTAGGGTTCTGTGCAAAATGTACGGTGATACCAGGGCAATACAATTTTTATCAAGCTTGTATTTGCTTTTTTCGGCAACAAGAACTCTCTCTCCCTCCGGTATATACAAAATCTCGTAATGAGAATGATTGTGTATACTCTTCATAGTCAGGTTTTGCGAATTCTGCTCCGCAATGTAATGAGTATAGAGCTTACTCTTTGTAAGCAACAAATCATAATCAAATTTTTTCATATTATCGCCTCCGTGTATTTTTAATATTCCACAGGACAAGTATATCATAATATTATTTTACACAAAACACGAGGCTCTTTCATTACAATACTTGTATTTTGGCTCAATTTAATTATACAATTCTTGCATTTTCTATCATATTTGTATTTTATCCAGTAATATGCATTTCTATATTTTTTCAAAACTTTAATTTAAACCATCTCTTAATCTTCCTCCACTTTCTATCTGACCACCAATACAGCAAGAAGAAAAAGATTATGAAGATGCATACCAAAGCACACAAAAAATTTATTATTAACGAGATGCCGTTACTTACCCAAGGGTTTGTAACGGCACCACTCATTTTACACAACCATTTTCCTATGAATACGGTCAGGGCAATTCCTAATAAATCCAGCACCAGATAAAACAGAACTTTTTTACTCATTAACTTTCGTCCTCATTCTTGGCATTCCATACTTCAACTACAATCTCAATTAAAGCTATGAGCACCAGCTTAATATATTTCATTGCCTTATCGTTTACACCTCACCGTCCATACAGTAGATATATTCTTCTATCTCTTCAGGAGAGAATCCTCTGGCAAGCATTCTGTCAATATCTTCGGGAGTATATCCCTGATAGCAGGCAATTGATTTTAAGTCCTCTATGTAACTGCTTCTTGAATAACCGCTTCCAAGACTGCAGAACGAACCAAAATCCCACCACTTTCTTCCCTAGTAATGGCTGTAGTTAAACCTATCTCTTGTAATTACTCCGTTGCTCTTGATTTTAAGTATCTCCCCTTCTGTTATCTTGATTTCTTCACATTCACCGTTTTTAAGTTTCGGAAACAGCGGTGAATCTACAAGTGCTTTATAAAGGATTTCATCGGTGCTGGCATAAACATAAAGTTTAAGCTCAGGAAAATGAAGTATGGATATTGGAGAATCCCCTTTTACAAGATAGAGATTGTTCCTGTCATCAAGGATTGAGAAGCTGTAACTTCCCTGAACCTTTTCTGCCATGTATTTGATACTTTCAAAGCATATCTTGTTCTGACTTTCTAACAGTTGTACCGCTATGTATGAGTCTGTCTCTATCTTAGTTTTTGGAAGCTTATACTTTTTCTTTAGTTCATCATCATTGTATAATACACCGTTATGCGCAAGGGAAAACCTTGCGTTTTTTGTTTTGCCGTAAAATGGATGGTTGTTGTAATTTCTTTTCTCGCTTCCCTGGGTACTATGGCGTGTATGACCTATCAAGGCTTTCAGACTGTCGGGATGTTTGAATTCAATATTTTCTGCTGCCTTTGCTTCCTTTACAATTCTCACTATTCCTGCAGTTATAAACGATATACCTGTAGCATCTGTCCCCCTTACAGATGAATGTTCTGCAAGGGCATTGGTAAGGTCAGATAATCCTTTAATGTCTTTGTTACTGTAGTTTACAAAACCAAATAATCCGCACATTTTTACATTTCCTCGCTTTCATTTGATATCTCATTGACGTAAAGTCTTTTATTTTTCAGGTACTCTATAAGTTCTGCCTTTTTAGGAAGAATCCTTAATACAAAATCACTCCATGACATATTCTCCATTTCGTAGTCCGACATATGAATTGCGTGGAAGCATATCTCGTCCACAAGCTGAAGTGTAGCAAGAAAAGTTTTGTAATTAAGTGTACCTCTGAACAATCTGAATTCGACTGTGTTACTGTTTTCAAGGTTTACTGCTACATATCTTCCCATATGTCTGTCTTTGGCTTTCTTATACGTTTCTTCAGAGGTAGCAGATATAGTTGCATACCGGGCTGCCCAACGGTTTAAATTATCCTGAGTTCTTCTGCTGAATTTGACAATCTCGTTCCAGTGCTTTTCCACGAAGAAAACGATTCTGCCGATAGCATTTTCCTGCTCTTCGTATGTCTTACCAAATGCATCTCTGCTTACGTGGATATGAAGACCGCAGGTGTCTGTCTGGTGCGATCTGTAGCCAAGACTTACTGCTTTATCAAACACTTCTCCCCAGTTCATTTTGTCGGTATGGTATTCAAGGGTCATAGGATGAGATACTATTTCAAAGCCGCTGTCGATACTACCGTCGTGTTTGCAATAGATATGTTCGGCTGTGCTATTGGCTACATCGATGATTATCTGTGCATTATTGTCATTCTCCCCCGCTTTGTCAATTTCAAGTTCAATGCCGAAAAACAAATTACCCGAACCGTAAAAAATCGGTTCGGGTTTATAGCTGTAATTCTTTATTGCGTAATTCATTCGTCTATTGTAACACTCATAACAATATGGGTATTCATCTTCTTCACTTAAATAATAGGCAGAATCGTTGTGCATAAGCCTTCCGCAGTCCTCACAATTAGTGTAGTTGTAGTCGTAACAGTACCGGCAAAGTACAAGGCTTGAGTTTCCTTCCGCTTCCTCACGCCATATTCTTTCGTTGCAGTTTATACATACTACCGTTTTTTCATTAAGGCAGTCCTCGCAATAAACCTTCCCCTCGAATTCATGATAATTGTCTCTTTCAAGTATTGCTCCGCATTCAGAGCATATTAAGTTTCCGTGTTTCATAAAAATCCTCTCCTTTAGTATTCATAGTTCATTAGCATAGTTGAGTGTGTTTTATCATCAATTACAAAGACTTTTCCTGTTGTAATCGGCGTTATGCTTAAAACATACTCTTTTTCATATTCAGGCTCTTCCTGAGTATGGATTATTCTTTGTTTTCCGTCTTTTTCGTACAAAGAAAAAACCTGCAGATAGTCTTTATCTACAGGCAGGTTGTGTATCATCTCCCACATAAGTAGTTGGAGTGATACGGGAATCTCTTTCGATACACCTCGTGTTATGAATTTTTGAATGTTAAAAATAAATATACCTCCTAAGTTCAATTTCATAGTTATGATATATATTTCAGAGACGTAAGAAACCGAATAAAAAGGGAAAACAATAACATTTAAATATACTAAACGAAAGGAGCTATTTCATAATGTTCAATAATGATTATGATGTACTGACAGCATACGAAGCAATGGAATATTTAGGTATAGGTGAAAACACCATTTACAAGCTTTTAAAAAGCGGAGAGCTCGGTGCTTTCCGTATAGGAAGAACGTGGAAAATTCCAAGAAAAGAATTAGATAAATACATAGATAAAAGTGTTGAAAGGATGTACAGCAAATGACAAATTATGAATTTTTAAAGTACCTGACCGTATATATGGAAGGTTATGAAAGAACAGAAAAGGAATCGGTACTACAGCGAATTACTGCTACGGGATTTTTTGCATCTTTTTATATCAATGGTAAGAAAACAAATATAATACTTACAGCTAAACATTTTGCTAAAAAATTAGATAGAGTAACATTTTGGCTACGTTATATTGATGAGGACAGAGTTGTTACTCTTCCCATATCTTCAAAAGTAGAATGGACATTCTGCAATGATGCTGATATTGCCTACTGCGAACTTGAGCTGCTTGAGAAAAAATTCAAAAAAATCACCGGTAAAAGCATCTATGCAACAGTAGTCACGGAAGATAGAATTTTAAAACAAGATGAGCTTGAAAATATAAATCTTTTAGACGATGTAATAACCGCAGGATATCCAGGTGGTGAAGCAAGCACCCATCATAAATATCCTATTTTTAAAAAAGGACATATTGCATCATTGCCAAAAGATTGTGTCGAGGATAAGGAAGGATATATCGATTTATCTGCAATAGGCGGATATTCAGGTTCCCCGGTGTTTTTGAATACTACACCGCCGAGGTTTCTCGGTGTTCTTGTAAGCGGCGCAGTGGACAGTTCGTCAGAAAGCTCTTGTGTAAGTATGTATGTTCCGGGGTATAAAGTGTTGGAATTTGTAAGAGGTAAATAGTAAGGGCGTTGCGGAACCCCGCAACGCCGGTTGTTTGTTGATTTTAAAGCAGGTTGATGACCGCTGTGTTCTTTTTTATTGCATGGTCATAGCATATCACAACAACTGTCCAATAAAACGGACTTTGTTATACTAAAAATTACACTTAGAATAGATTTTTGCATCCATATGTATTTTTTTAATTACCTCAGTGCTATTTTTATCCATTACGAATTTATTTCAATAAAATCGCCACGCTCATTATACAGCCAGGTCATAACCTTGTCGCCTTCTGCATATATTTGCTCAAATCCAATGCCGTATGGTTCTAAGAAGTATGCCAATACTTTTGCGTATTCCTTCTGACTCCAGTCATCATAGCCATAGCCCGACATTCCTTGCGAAAATATATGGTTAGGTCTGTCGTTTTCATCCATTGTCATTATATATGATGGATTCCTATAAAACAAAGAAGACTTATATAAAAACTTTGCACAAACTTCAGCAAATTGTATAGGGTGCAATTCTCTATGTAACAAATTTTCAAGATGGTCAAATTGCAAAAAAAATTCCTCATTATATTGATTATCCATCAAGTGGGCTAAAATCCCTATATCATTCATTCTAATAAAAAAAGTTTTGGTAAAAGGATTATCAAAAGCCCAATAGTTGTCTTCATTTGATGAATTGATTTTAAACAGTATCATACTGAATGCACGTCCGTGATATTGGGAGTTTGAAATTATTGATTGCAAAAACATATGTTGCACCTTATGCTCTTTTAGCCAGTCTTGTGAATAAATTTTCCCTTTAGTTATATCTTTCCGATTTACATCAAGCGATAATTCTTTAAATAACATACCATATGATAATTTGTTTAACCATAGAAA
>JAZPYX010000039.1:0-32161 GCA_045544395.1 Clostridia bacterium | reverse complement strand
GAATACGGGTTTAGTAACAAACAAAAAGAAGCCTTGGAAACCTTGCTTGAAAATGCAAGCGGTTTTCTTGGCTCTACACAAAGTCTGGCAATATCAGATGCAACAGCACAAGAGGTTTTAGATTCTCTTTCGGATTCGCTTCCTGACGGACGGAAAAAGGTTGTAAAACACGCTTGTTCCCTTGTTGGAAAGGTTACATATTTTTGGGGAGGAAAATCCTCTGCCATAGGTTGGGATTCAAATTGGGGCAAAATGAAGCGTGTTACTGCAGAGGGAAGCAGAAGTACCGGAACAATACGACCTTTCGGACTTGACTGTTCAGGCTTTGTAACGTGGGCATTTATAAATGCAGGATATACCGTATCTCAGATAGGACACGGTGCAGCAACGCAAGCATCTAAAGGAACTCGCATTTCTTGGGCATCGGTAAAACCGGGGGACTTGGCTCTTTACAGTGATAATTCGCATATAGGTATAATCGCAGGGAAGGATACAAGCGGAAATGTGCTTGTCATACATTGTGCAAGCGGAGCAAATAACGTGGTAATTACAGGTAAAAGCGGATTTGGTTATGCAGTAAGACCAAACTTTTATTAAATATCATTGACGAAAGAACGGACTATATGGTATAATTTGTAAGAAGTTATTTTGTGAGAGGATGTTTCCAATGCAGGAACAGACAAGTAACCCTTATTACATTTTCATAATTTGCGGTGATGTTCCAATGATGATTGGAAAGACCGGACAATATGTTAGAAAATTTAAGGATGCATTATCATTTTCTCAAAAGAATGATGCTCTTGAATATGTTGACAAGCACGGGTATAACAGTATTGCGACAGTAAGACCGTTTAAAAAAGTATAAGATTTGTAGATTGAAAAGTAACGCTATTCGCAGTTTTTTTACTGTGAGTAGCGTTCCTTTTTTGTTTTAGTCATTTAATTTAACTAAGTCATTTACAATGTAAGCTTTTTAATTATAACTTGCAAAAAAAATAAAATCTGCTAGTTCCTATTATTTTAGAATATAGCAGATTCTATTTAATATTCAATTCAATTCGAGAGCATTGATTATGGGAACAAGAGTGTCAAATCCTTTCCAGAAGAAAAGTTTTTCTGGAGTAGTATCAGGAGTTGGAATAAAAACTGAAACAGAACTTTTTGATGGAACTGTAAGATTTTGTTGCCACTTTACACTATGGAATTTATTGTCATTAGCATATTTTCCTATAATAATTATACCATTTTCAGACTTCTCCGTATAGTTGCTTAGTGTAACCTGAAGAGATTCTTGTGTTTGGTCAATAGATGTCACAGAAATGTTGGATTCACTTTCCAAAACCCATTTGTCGAGAAAATAACATTGCCACATAAGTGCACTGTTTACAGAATAATCGTTTCTGTTTCTTAGGCGTGTTACAGCTTTTTTAATAGGAGAGAGCACACCGCTTGATACAGAAGATGCAGAAATGACATTTTTAGGAGCAGGCGCAGAAGCATAGGAGAAGGTTTTTTCTTCATAAGAGCTTTCTCTCTCGCTACCGCAACGAATTGAAAAAATTCCTTCTATGGAGTCATTTGGAGCAGGGAAAGTAAAGCTATATGAACCCGTTCTATCAGAGGTCGTTTGGTCTAAGTGATAAATTGAACCACCATTTCCAAGAACGTAAAGTGTAACCTCTGACGAAGGATTTGCAGTTCCTTTTACATAAACAGTGTTATTTATAAGTATGGCATCTGCCGAAACAAGAGATTCGGAACAACTGTATATCTCAGAAAGAAGTTTTCCTGTTTTATTAATTTCATAAAGGAAATTAAGTAAATCGATCTTTGTTAGTGAAGTCTTCCCTTGTCGGTATTCGGCAATTGTATTTGCACCTATATTGTAAAAGCTTTGCATAGTAGAAAACAAGTCAGTAGTTTGCAAATCCTCCGCAAGAATATTTTGACTCTTTTCTGAAAGCTTTGAGGAATAAGCATCTGTCAGTTTATTAAAACAATTGGAAATAATATTTTCAGCGCAACTGCTTAAAATATCCTCACTAAGTCCACATAAATATATAGGGGAGGAGGAGAGGACGGGGGATTCGATTGGATTGCCGTATATGTCAAAACATTCTGAGTATTGTACTGGAATAGTTGCATTTCCTGAGGTTGACCAGCAAACGGCATTAAGCTGACCGTTTGTACTATAGAGTGCCGCAACTGTATTTTTACCAAAATCTACGGTGCCCAGAAATTTCCCAGTTTGGTTGTAAAATTCAAGCATACTTAAAAAAGAGGGCTTTGGAGTATAATCGCGGCGTACAATGCCGAAGGTATGCTCGCCGTTACTGCGGTCGATACCCGACTCCCGGAAATTGTACACAAGATTTGTTCGATAGCCTGCAATATCAGAATATACAGACTGTTTTACAAGATTTATAGATTGGTCAGTTTCTGAAACACCTAACGAACCTGTATAGGTAGGCCATCCCATTTCTGAAATGTGTAAATCTTTCCATGAACCAAATTCTTTCACAGTTTCTTCAAAACCTTCAATCTGGTTTGTGAAAACCGAATCAACATGACCTTTGGAGTGAATATAAGGATGTACTGAAATACCGTCTATTAAAGGATAGTTTATTTCATCAAGTGCCTCTGCGAGAAATTCACTATACCCACCAAGTGCAATAGAACCGGCTATAACCTCAATTTCAGGGTTAATTGTTTTAAGTGCCTCAGCAGTATATGTAACCATTTTTGCATAAGCCTCACTTGAAGCAACATAAACTCCGTCATTAGGTTCGTTTGAAATTTCAAAATACTTGATTTCAGGATATCTTTCCGCTATTTCGGCTACATAATTTGCAAATGCTCTAGCCTGAGTATCATTTTCAATAAGCTTATCTCCGTTGTCATTCAAATAGAGAGGATTTGCACCCTGCGGAGTAAAATATATATTAAATCCGTTGTGTGTAAGTGCTGTGTATATTGAATCATAATATTCAAAATTAAAGCCATTTGAACTTTCAAGGGATTGCCATGGAATTCCCCAGCGTACATTTTTCACACCCATTCTGCGAAGTAAAGGTATGCTTTCCACAGTAATGCTGTTTACACCCAGCATGCGTCCCTCTGAGTTTTCAAAATTCACACTCTCGGGAGCAACCGTAATTTGAGTTCCCAGCCTGCCGCAGACGTTACCATTTTGGTCTGTTACAGTAATTTGTGCAGTGTATATGCCATTTTCAAGACCTGAAAGAGAAATATGGCTTTCTCCGTTTTCAAGTATGCGTACTATATTTTCAACAGAGGAGCCTGTTTCATTTATAAGCATACAATTAAAATGCGCTTCGCCGATAATATTTGTTACATTTACTTTTATTGCACCGTCTGCACGTGAAATAACAGTGTTAATATCATTCTCGATGGAAATTTCTGCCTTGGCGGAGGAATCTCTTCTCTTTATAATTAGAATTTCATTTTCAGTGTAGAGGGATTTGAGCTCGTTTTCAGTGAGATCTCTGTTAAGCATATCCAGAACAGCATCACCTGCAGTAAAAGCATCGATTTTAACTCTTTTGAAAAAGTCTGCCTTGAGATAAAATGTTGGGCGCAGAAGCGTTGTACCGCTACAGCTCCAGGATGTCAGTCTGCCAACAGTATCTTTTTCCTCATTAATATTTATAACAAGCTGCAATCCGCTTGAGTCATTTACGCCTGATCTCGTCCACCATGTGAAGCGGCTGCCCTTTGAATAACCTTCGGGATCGGATACACCAAAACGTGAACAATAATTCTTGTACTCGTAAGCAGAAATTATGCCTACGCCTAATGTTGATTCATAGGTGTTGGGGCAATCACCTTTTGTTGAGCCTCCTTCTGTAATCCATACATGTTGAAAATTTATGTAATCGATAATAGGTTCAGGTAGCTTTGTACCTGATGCGCCATTTGTCAGAAAGTCACTGTTAAGAAACGAAGCAAGGTCGTTTGAGGAAACGTCAAATTTTTGTCTTTCGTTACTGTCGTAAACATGCATACCATAGTAGTCTTTGCACATAATGTACCGGTCTTCATTGGGAGAACCAAAATCGTCGAGTAAAATGAACTGATGGTTATACTTCGGTATGCGAAATACATATTCCGGCGGAGTGGTTACATTATAACCCTCTGGTGGAGCACTTGTAACATATGAAGTAGGAAGCTCAACCAAAGCAAGTGAGTCAACTGCAGGGAACAAAGTAAAAATAACCACCAATATAACTAAGTTGAAAAGAATTTTTTTGAATTTCATTGTAATATTCCTCCTATATTGTTTTCTTTATTTTTACACTGACACTAGTGCCGGCACCAACACGGGTTTTGTAGGAAAGCCCGTAGCCCTCGCCATACTCAAGAATTAATCTCTGCTGCACATTATAAATACCGTATCCTTTGCTTTTTTCCTGCTTTATATTGCTGATGGGGTCTGTTTCCATACCACAGCCATTGTCGCGGATTTCAAAGTATATATTTTCGTCCATTTCAAATCCGATTATCTGAATAAGGTTGTTTCCAGAGTTAGTATTTCCAAAGCCATGCTTAATTGCATTTTCAACAATCGGCTGTAAAATAATTTTTGGGGTTTTGTATTTGAGAATATCAGGACTAATTTCCCAACTCACATTGAAATGACCAGGAAAACGACGCTGCTCCAACATTATGTAGTTTTCAACATGAAGGATTTCCTCCTCAATTGTGATTATATTATCTCCGTTATGAAGGCTCATCCTGAAAAACATGGCAAGTGAGTGTAGCATTTCTTCAATTTCAAATTGATTTTTCACCTTTGCCATCCATGCTGTTGTATCAAGAACGTTATAGATAAAGTGAGGCTTTATTTGAGATTGGAGAGCTTGAAGCTCTGCAATTCGTTGCTTTTCCTTTTCTGCTATATTCTTCTGCATTAGCTGTTCTATTTCTTCTGTCATTATGTGAAAGCTGCGACTAAGTGCAATGATTTCATTTTCTTGCGAAAGATTGAATTTAATATTTTTACCTTTTGCAAAATCCTCAATATTGTTTTTCAGCTTTTTTACGGGCGAAGTAATCTTTCTAGCCACAAATGCCGAAAACAAAATACACGTAAAGAACAGAAGTATAATCATTAATTGCAGAGTAAGGGTGTAATTCCGGACAAGAGAGTAAAGACTTTTTTTAGGGATAATACTTACCATTGCCCATTCGGGAAGAGGGGATGAGGAAAATCTGTGAATGTCTATAACATAATCATTGTTATACGCATAAATAGGATTGTCCATCGTGTCAATGTTGGGCATATAAAAGTATGAGCCTATTTTTTCGTTATCGCTGTGCGAGATAACGCAGTTTCCCATTGTAACAAAGGTAGTGGAATTTTCAAAAGAAGTCGAGCGGTACGCTGAACGAATGTAGGATTCTTTTACATAAAGGAAAATATGTCCGATTGAAACGCCAGTGTTATAATTGCGCATACTTTTTCCGAAAATTATGTAGGGAGAATTTTCTTCGTCACGTATAATTTTGTCAAGGCAAAACAGCTTTCCGCTCTGTTGGCTTTTTATAAAAGATGCATCAGGAACGGGGAAGCTGCGACCTTCGGTACTGTGGCTGTAAATTTCTCCTTTGCGAGTTACTATAGAAATATTTTCAATTATGTTAACATTTGCAAGAAAATGATTTAATAGTTTTTCTATCTCAGTCCTTTTTTCTTCGTCAGATAAAGAAGAACTGTTTACAATTCGGTAGATGTTCTGGTCTGTTGTAAGCGAAATCGTAAAAGTATTGAGCTGGCGGATAGTTTCATTTACAGCGTTTGAAAAATCCGTATGCTGATAAGTGAGATATTCTTCCAGATAATGGTTTATAACATTCTCCGTAATATAATATCTGCTGACAAAAAATACTACTGCTGCGCCAAACAGTGCAAATACGGTTATAAAAAGAGCCATTGTTTTTGCAAGACTTATTTTTCTTAAAAATAAATTAAAATTTCTCATCACAATATACCTTTATTCTTCATCCTCAAAGTTTCTTGCATTACTGAAATATTTAGGAGTTTTGCCGGTGAAACGTTTAAACAGCTTTATAAAATATGCGGGATTTTTGTACCCAACAAGCTCGCTTATTTCATAAATTTTGTATTTGCCTGTTTTTATAAGCTCAATAGCTGTGTTTATTCTGTACTCCGTGAGGAAGGTATTGAAGGTTTTCCCTGTTTCTTTTTTAAACAGGTACATAAGATAAGAAGAACTCATAAGAAGCTCGGACGCAACATCGCTTACCGTTAAAGGTTCTTGATAACGAAACATTATAATTGCAATTGCCTGCTGGATTTCGGGCTGATAAGTGTAGTTTAAAAAGGCATTTGGATTTTCGTAAATTTTATTTATGAATTGAACTATCCAGTTTTGAATTTCTTCAAGGGTTTTAAGCTGATGAATTTCACGTGCGGGCTGAAAATTTTTCCCAAAAAGCTCCTCCGAACCTTTCTTGTTTTCAAATACGGAATGAATAATCAGAATTACAAACTCTAAAATATTTGTCTGCAACACAGAAATATTGACGTTTTTACTTCGGTCGATTTTCTCAAAGTACTGATTTATTATAGAAAGAGTGCTTTCGTAATCAACCTTGCGTATGCTGGAAGCAACTTTCTTTATATCATTGTTAGAAAAAGATATAACCTGTGAATCTTCAGTTTTTTCAGTTTCCTCATCATTTTCTTCCGTATCATTGCGGAGTTTTTTTATTGAAAGAAGTGCATTTGTAAGGTCTTCATTTCTTACAGGCTTTAATAAGTAAGAATTTACCCCATATTCGATTGCTTTCTGTGCATATTCAAATTCCTTATATCCGCTAAGAATTATAATATCAGCGTGACTTGCAGTGCTGCGGATATTTTTAATCAGCTCAAGTCCGTCTCCGTTTTCCATGCAGATATCAGTTATTACAATATCGGGACGCAGCTCAAGAAAACGTTCAAATCCTTCCTTGCCGTCTTTTGCTTCTCCTACTATTGAAAAACCCAGTTCCTCCCATGCGAGTGTTTTACGCATACCAAAACGCACCCAGTATTCGTCATCAACTATCAAGGTCCGTAACATTAGATTCACTCCTTATTTTAAGATTAGCAAGCTTTATGCTTTGAATATATTCATTCATTTCTTTGTAGAGGCTGTCAAGTGGCTGTGCTATTTTATTTGTAAGAAGCCGCATTGTAAAAACACATATAAAAATAAAGAAAAGAAAAGCCGTAAACAATATTAGAATGAATGTTCGTTGTTTTGCTATAGAATATTCGGGATATATGTTACATTCGAGTGATAGACCGGTATCACCTATCCTGACAGAGGGGACTTTATAGGAACGCTCTTTGTTTTCTTTCTTCAAAGAATCATATACTGTAATCTCTGCATTACCGTCGGTAAGTGTTATGGTGCTTTGACATAAAAATAGGTTGTCATTAAAATTATACTCCAAAAGAAGTTTTTTAATCATTATATCTGTCACGAAATAACCATGGTTTTCTTCTTTTGAGATAATGGGTTTAATGCAAAGTATACCGTTCTTTTTTGAAAAGGAATAAAGCTTGAAGACGGTTTGTTCGGGGGCGGTACTCAGCCATGATGTTATATCCTTTGAAAGAGCATTAGTTAAAAACGACTCATTGTGTCCCGAATCTGAGAAAAATACACTGCCGTTTTTATCTATAACAGATGCTCCGCTTATACATAAATTATAGCTTTTAACAGATGGCAGTACAGAATTGATTCCTGAAATTCTGGGACCATCTTCAAAGTACTTGTCCGCATTATATTGATTACGGAAGGAATTTGTCGCCTCGTCTACGATAGACAAGCGAAAGGAAAGGCTACCCGCATACTGATTAATAAGGCTTTGAGCCCTTTTTTCAAAATCATCTCTTATTATGTGATTAAGATAAACGGAGGTTAGAACAAAAATTATTGTAAGTACAAAAACTACAGAGAAAAAAAGTGATATGTGAAGCTTTCTTTTGAATCTAGAAAACACAGTGCACCTCCTTTTGAATCTTGTTCAGTCTAATTATATTTAATAAATTTTGGCTTTTCAAGTGCGTAAACCCAAAAATGTAGGATTGTTATATTTTTAGTAGTTTTGTGTAATTGAAAAAGATGGGTACTTGTTCTAAAATTATATTAGAAAATAGTCGGGCAGATATGCTCCCGATAAAGAAAGGAAAGATTTTATGAGAAAAGTATTTGTACTTTTACTTGTAGCTTGTCTGACTGTAAGTGCAGCAGGCTGTGGAGTAAAAAAGACAGCGAACGATGATATTGTTCGTATCTCCATAGGCAACTGGCCTAGTGAAACTGAGGAGGTAGCCTGTGCACAGCACGACAGATGGGTTGCTGAGATGAAGGAAAAGTATCCGAACATCGAAATCACACCCGATGTAGGAGCGTATGATGTACAGACCTTTCTTACCAAGGCATCCAGCGGACAGCTTCCCACGCTTTACATTACATATTTTACAGAAGCGTCCAAAATTATAAATGAAGGTTATTCACGTGATATAACCCAATTTATAGAAAAATACGGTTATAAGGATGCAGTAAAAAAGAACGTTATGGATCTGGTATCCAAGGACGGAAAAATTTACGGACTTCCCACAACCTCTTATGCGATGGGCCTCATGATTAACATGAACCTGTTTGAAAAAGCAGGTCTTGTAAATGAGGACGGTACTCCCAAAATCCCTCAGACATATGAGGAGCTTGCTGAAACTGCAAAAATTATAAATGAGAAGACAGGAAAGGCAGGCATTGTACTTCCCACAACAAATAACTGCGGCGGATGGCACTTTATGAACATCGCGTGGGCACACGGCGTTGAATTTATGAAGCAGAAGGGTGATAAGTGGGTTGCAACATTTGACACACCTGAAGCTGTTGCAGCGCTTCAGTATGTTAAGGATTTGAAGTGGAAGTATAATGCACTTCCTCCGAACACCTTCATTGACATTGGTGAAATGCAGAAGCTTTTTGCAACAGATGAGGCAGCAATGTTCTTTTCATCCCCACCTGTTGACGCACTTAAAAACTATGACATGGATTTAACAAGGGTTGCTGTCGGTTGTATACCTGAAGGTCCCGCGGGTAAATTCTCGCTTATGGGCGGAGGTATAAAAATGATAGAGCCTAATGCAACTGATGAAGAAGTTGACGCATGCTTTAAATGGCTCGAAATCACTGGTTTGGCTCCTGTAGTTACTGATGCGGTGCTTAAAACCAATGAAGATACCTTTAAGGATCGTACAAACAAAGGACTTATCATAGGACCTGAAGGCTATGGAATATGGTCTGATCGTAAAGGTGAGGAAAAGCTCAAGGAACTTCGTGAAAAATATACAAATGTTGATATGAGATTGTTCGACGAATATATCAAATTTGAAGGTGTTCAGATTAAACCGGAAGAACCTGTGAACTGTCAGCAGCTTTACAATACACTTGATGCTTGCATTCAGGAGGTTATTAATAATAAAAATGCAGATCCTGCGGCACTTATAAAGAAGGCAGCAAGCGATTTCCAGAAGAACTATCTCGACTAATTACGAAAGGATATATATATGAGTCAGTCATTAACAGTATCAAAGAAGTCGAATTCTTTAAAACAGAAACTGGGGAAAATTAAATGGGGTGCATGGTTTCTGATTATCCCAAGTTTGACGCTTCTTTATTTTCTTGTATGGAGACCGGTTTTTTCTGGTATGTACCTGTCATTTTTCCAGCTCAGACACTATGAGCCTGTTAAATTTGTAGGCCTTGAAAATTACAAGGATGTTGTAAGTGACACCCTTTTTATGCAAACACTTGGAAATACGTTTCAATATGTATTCTGGTCTCTTATAATGGGTTATCTCCCACCGATAATTCTGGCAATAATGGTAAATGAAGTTGTTCATTTTAAAAGCGCCTTTAAGGTTATGCTGTATTTCCCTTCAGTAGTTCCTGCGGTAGCTGTTTCGATTCTTTGGTATTTCCTTTATTATCCTACTGCCAGCGGTCTTTTAAATGCTGTGGGTTCACTCTTCGGCGCAGAGCCGTTTGTGTGGCTGCAGAATTCTTCGTGGACTATTCCTTTGATTGTTCTTTCAATGACATGGAAGGGCTGCGGCGGTACAATGATAATGTACCTTGCTACATTGCAGGGTGTTAATCAGGAGCTTTACGAAGCGACTAAAATTGATGGTGCTAATGCTTGGCAGCGGTTGCGTTATGTAACACTTCCGTATCTGTTCCCGATGATGGCTCTCTATCTTGTAAAGCAGGTTATTGGAATATTCCAGATTATGCAGGAGCCGCTTCTTATGACAGGCGGAGGACCTAATAACGCTTCGCTTTCACTTTCGCTTCAGGGGTATAAGTATGCATTCCTTTATTTCCAACCGGAAAAGGCACTTGCCCTCGGAACTATAACCTTTATTATTCTTATTACACTCACATTTGTTCATGTGTTAATGAATAAGAAGATTAACAACTGAGGGAGGTACTGATATGATTTCATACGAAAAGAAAACCACAGGTATTTTAACTACAGTGGATTTGAAAAAACCAGGTGCAAAAATTGCCTACTGGACAATTTTTGCGGTATTGCTTATCATCGGCGTAAGCTTCTTTTTACCTCCGCTGTGGATTGTACTTTCCAGTCTTAAGGATACAAAGGAATTTTTGCAGATACCACCGACTATCTTTCCAAAAACCTTCCATCCCGAGAAAATCGGTGAAGTTTGGAAAGAACTGAATTATACAAAGTATTATTTTAATACTCTTATCCTCGCTGCAGGTGATCTTGTATTTATGATTATTGTAAACGGTCTTGCGGGTTACGTGCTTTCGCGTCTTAAGCCGAAGGGTACTGCGTTGATGATGACGCTGCTTCTGTGGACTATGATGCTTCCTCAGACTGTCAGCATGATTCCGCTTTTTAAGACTTTTATTGATGTGCCGTACCTGCATATCAATCTTTCAAATACATATTTACCCATGTGGCTGCAAGCTGGTGCTAGTGCATTTTATGTTATGCTTTTCAAAAACTTTTTTGATACAATACCGATTTCCTTTGTAGAAGCTGCAAGGATAGACGGTTGCACCGACTTCGGAATTTTTATAAGGATTATTTTGCCACTTTCGCTTCCTATCATCATGGCAGTATCAATCTTTACAGTAAATAACGCATGGGGAGCATTCTTCTGGCCGTTTATTATGATTAAGAAAACTGATATTCAGCCTATTGCCGTACAGCTTTATAATCTTAAGCAATCCGGCTATGTTATGGATAAATATATGGTTGCACTTGTTCTGAGCATAATTCCGCCTGCATTAATGTTTATTATTTTCCAGAAAAATATTATGGGAGGAATAAACATAGGCGGCGTAAAAGAATAAAATATAAATTTTTAGGAGGCAAATTTTATGAAGAAAAGAATAGTTTCGTTAATCACAGTGCTTGCTATGCTTTGCACAGCGTTCCCGTTTGCTGTATATGCAGAACAAGGAACAATAAGCATTGTGGCGAAAAGTGGACTCGACCTTACATCTTCTGCCAATCTTGCGGCAGAGGTACTTGTAGGTGAAACTCTCTGTGCAAGTGAAGATGGCGCAGAAGTAAAATGGTTTGTTAACGATGTTGAAGTAACGGATGCAAGCAAGCTTGACGGAAACGACTTCATCGTAACATGGGAAGAGCACGGAAAGAGTATTACCTGTAGCGTGGACGGTACTGAAAGCAGTGCTGTTGCAGTGGGTGAAGCACTGCTTTCCGATCAATCGGGATTGGGTTCTGCGAAAGTAGATCTTCTCGGGACAGAAAAGGTAGCTTCAGATTCATCGGCAAATCAGTTTACAGCTGTAGGAAAAAAATTTCTGCTTCTTGATTCCTTTAACAACAGTAAATCTACCTTCCTTGTGTTGTTTAACCCAAGTGCGAACAGAAAATTTGATACCGCAACTGATAGCGAAGGCGCCACAGTATATTATAACTATTATGATGTAAACAGAGAAACAAATATCGGTTATTTTATGGAAACTGATACAACTAAGATTACAATTCCCGACTCTGTAAGAGAGCATATTAATAAGAACTGGGTATGGATAACAGAGCCGGCAGTTGCAGGTGAAGCATATACCCAGGCAGAAGGCAAAGCATACACAACAAGAGCAGGTATTGTGCTTCCGGCATACTGGGAGTTCTATAAGTACAGAAGCATCATTGGTTATGCGGGAGCATATACAAATTCTGTTGAAATGCTCCGTACAGCTGCTTGTACCGATGTAAAAAATGTCGTAACAATAAATACCACTGACGGAAAAATCTATGCAGCATCAACTGCAGGGACAAGATGGTATCGTGCGGAATTAACTCTCAACCGCAGCTTCTTCCTCAATGAGAATATTGAGCTTACAAACATCGGCGCAAACGTATGGAAAACCCTTGAAAGCGTATATACCTATGATGAACTTCTGGCAAGGTTCGGAGAAGATACATTGACAGCCAACGGCATATATTCTCCTGACTGTAACCGCAATATGTCGGTTAGCGATGTGAAGATTTTTGACTCAGAAGGTAATGATATTACAAACGGCAGCGCTCTTGTGATTGAAAACTATGTGGGACAGACTCTGAAAGCAGAATATACCTTGGGCGGAAGTGAGACTCCCGACAGCGTTGAGGTTAAGTGGTATGTAAACGGGGAGGAAGCACCTGCCCATAAGACAGACGGAAACGACTTTATTGTAACATGGGAGGAAAGTGCAGCGACAATTTCCTGCAGTGTTGTTCCCTATGATTCCGAAGGCAAGTACGGTCTTGTAGGTACAGCGCAGACAGCTATGGCAAACAATACCATGACCAGAAAAACTCCGCGAAGCGAAACAGCTCCGGAGGGGTCAAAGGCGGATACCGATACCGCAGATATAATTACTGTAGGAGACACTGACCTTGTAGTGCTTGACACCATGAAAAACAACAAGTCTACATTCTTTGTAAGCATGAGAACAAGTATTGGTAAACGTGCTTTTGATACCGATGCAAATGCAAAGACAGATAAAATAAACGGACTTGATGTAAACCGCACCACTAATATAGCGTACTATCTTAACAATGAGTATTTTAATTCTCTTCAGCCTTCTATAAAGAATCATATAAACACAAATCATGTTTGGATGACTGAGTGTGCCAACAGCGGTACAGCATATATAAATGAGGATACAAATGCTTATTTTACCACTTGCGGTATTAATATCCTTGCCGACTGGGAACAAGAGAAATATGCAAGTATACTCGGTATGAACGAAGGAAGTTATAGCGACGCTGACAGAATTCTTCTCAGAACGCCACATGCATCAGGCAGCGGCCAAAATATGATAACTGTAAGAAGAAATACAGGTACAACATATCCTGTAGGTTCGCAACACTATATCAGTGTTTCTACAGTTACTGGCTATATTCGACCTGAGTTTTATCTTGATAAAGATTTCTTCATTGATGAAGCTGAAAGCATTACGGCTATTGGTGATAATGTATGGGCAAAGCTTGCAAAAGTTTATACTCTTGAAGAAATGCTTGAGACAGGCAAGTATACACGTACAGAGCTTATTGAAAAAGGCTTCGAAACTGAATATTCAATCATTGCAAACTACAGCAGTGATTCTATTACTGCAGGTTCTCCTTTTGCGGCAACAGTTTCCGTTAAGAACACAACAACTAGCGACAGAAAGGGAATGATCATTGCGGCTCTTTATGATGATTACGGCAAAATGCTTACTGCAGCAAGCCCTGTTGAGGTCACAGCAAAGGCTTCGGACGTAACAAGTGCAGATACAATTAATTTTGCATCAGTTCCTGCAAATGCCAAGGAAATTAGAATTTTCTTCTGGGAAAGTCTGGAAACTATCAGACCTTTGTGCGAACATATTACCAAATAATAATTAAGTAATACTGACTGTGCGGGCATTTAATTTTTAGATGCCCGCACAACTGGACTAAGAGGCAGTGATACAGCTTGAGGAAGTGAATAAAAATGTATTTTTTAAAAAAAACAACAACATTTTTTATAGCTGTTGTGCTGTTTGCAGTTGCACAAACAGCAGTAGCGGCACTGGATGTAAATTATAATTCTGATGAAGAGCTTATAGAAATTTCTGGAAACGCTGAAATTTATGATGAAGACAAGTTTTACAATCAAATAGGAGTAAGTATTCTTCGACCGGATATGAAGGTGTCCGACCTTGAAGATTATACAATGGATGAGGTATATTACTATTTTGGTGAAGCAACAGCCTTTCCCGAGGATGCATTCTCCTTTAATATTCCGTTTGAAGGAACGAAAGGACTTTATACAGTGCGGATAACCATGCCGTATGAAAAAAAGCCTGTTGAAAAAGAGCTCTTCTGCGCAACCAAGGAAGACTTTCAGCTTCTTTTGGGGGATATAAATACTGCTATAAGAAATGAAGATACGCAAAAGGTTAAACAACTCATTTCAGAAAACACCGTTATGCTCGGAATTGAAAACGATGTGTACAAGAAGCTGTGTACATTGGATGAAGAAAAAGGCTTTTTTGATGAGGTGTCAGCAGCAGTTTCCGCATCGGAAAAGGAAAGTATGGCAGTGCTGAAAGCAGATATCATGTCAGAGCTTTCCGTGCAGCTTATGAAAAGATTTGACAATGTAAATGACGCCGAAAAGTTTCTTGACGAAAATGAAGCTCAGCTTATAGCATCCGGAAGACTTTATTCCGCATACGTTAAGAATAAGGGCGAATCTGCTTACAAAAAAGAAGTTTGTGACAAGCTTCGCAAGGGCAGCTTTAAAAATCTGACAGAGCTTGTGGAATACTTCGACAAGCAGGCGGTTCTGTGCGGCGCACAGAAGCTTGTGCGTTCCAAGCTGCAGCTGATGATTGAGGATAACAGTTCATATATGTCCGAAAACGGAATGGACATATCCTCATACAACAGCCTGAGCGCAAACAAGAAAGCGGAGGCTGTAAGTGATATAACGGATACAAGCTTTGCAACTGTTGCGGATATGGCTGATGCATTCAATAAGGCAGTGGAGGAGGCTTCCCAACCTTCGTCGGGAACGGACTCCGGCGGCAGTAACAGAGGCAGCAGTAGTGACAGGGGCGGTACTATAAGCCGGAATGATATAATCCCCGTCGTGCCTTATGAAAAAGCACCATTTAACGACCTGGCAAATGTCCCGTGGGCAGCAGAAGCAATCGAAGCCCTTTTTGATAAAGGGATTATTTCGGGTAAAGGTGACGGAAAATTTGCCCCCGGTGATAATATAAAGCGTGAAGAATTTGCGAAAATTGCAGTGCTTGCACTTAATGTAGCGCAAAACGAATACAGCAGTGGAGAATTTGAAGATGCAACAGAAAACGAATGGTTTGCGCCCTATGTTTATGCGGCAAAGGATGCCGGACTTATCAAGGGAATCTCCGAGAGTTCTTTCGGCAGCGGAAGGGACATTACCCGTGAGGATATAGCAGTCATTCTTTACCGTGCATCACACGGACAGCTTCCCCAAAAGGTTCAAAGAGTCTTTGCCGATGAAGCCCATGTGGCAGATTACGCAAAGGATGCTGTTAAGGCGCTTTCGGATGCGGGAATTATAAACGGTGACGAAAACAGCTGCTTTAATCCCAAAAAGTCTGCCACAAGAGCAGAATGTGCGAAAATGATTTTTGAATATTTAAAACTGACGGAAAGTGAGGGTGAGTAATATGTGTTTTAGAAAAATAACGGCAATTATACTTTCCCTGGCTGTATTCTTCAGCTTTACGGTTATACCTGCATTTGCGGAAAATGACAAGGTAAATTACGAAAAATATGCATTTCTTTCCGCTCTTGATATAATTAACGTGAATGAGAATAATGCACAAAATACGGTTACACGTGCAGAGCTTGCCCATATCCTTGCAAAAACCTTTAATGTTGCGCTGGAAAACGGTACTAACTTTATGAACTACCGTGACGTTAATGAAAATACTCCCTACGTAGGCTCAATTGATGCAATGAGCGGCATGGGTGCTTTTTCAGGAAGTGACGGTTATTTCTATCCTAATCGCAATGCAAAGGTGGAGGAAGCGGTTAAGGTTATGGTAACTGCAATGGGTTATGAGTTTCGTGCGGCAAGCCGCGGCGGCTACCCCAACGGATATTTTGCTGCGCTTCCCGACCTTGTAAAGGGCGTCTCCATGAGTGTGGGAAAAGACATAACACTTGGTGAGGTTGCCCGTATGATTTATAATGCCTTTGAAATCAAATTTCCCGAAAACGGTTTCCTGGAAGGAAGCCTTGCGCAAATTCATAAAGTATACGAGGGAGAGGGCATTGTTACCGGTAACTACATAACACGACTTGCCGAAAACGAAGGAACAGACAGCGGCGAAGTAGAAATTAACGGTGAGCATATTATGAAGACCGGAAGTACAAATGCGGCAAACTTTCTCGGCAAAAAAATCAAATATCGCTATAAAGCTGATGTAAATGGCTCTGATATGTTGCTTCTTTCTGCAGAGGTTAAAGCCAACGTAAAAACCGTTGTTATAGAAAGCAAAGACATTCAGATGTTTGATAATTATACATATCTCTATTATGATAATTACAGTCTTAAGTCAGCAAAAATTGAAAACTCAGCAAATGTACTCTATAACTACGGCAGCATAACCGAGCCGTTTGACAAATACTTGCCTGAATACGGCAGAATTACCCTTGTTGATAACGGCAGTGGCTTTGAGTTTGTGCTGATTGAGGATTATACTGTAGGAATTGTTGAAAGTGTCGGCAAAGAAAGTATTTACACTAAAAACGGTATTTCCATTCCCGTTAATGCAGACGAGAGTGAAAAGTTCCGCATAGTAGATAAAAATGGAACTGCAGTAAATATCACCGATTTAAAAGAGTGGGATACCCTTATTGTGGAGGAAAGACAGAACAAGGATTTTTATACCTTGATATATTCCGACGACAGAAAGCAGGGAATTGTTTCGGCTAAGGGTGAAGAGAACGGAAAAACATTCTTTGAAATTGGTGAAGAGCAGTATATCGTACCTACCGATAAAATTTATATGCGTGATCCTTCCGGAATTACTCTCGGTGAGGAATATACCCTTTATCTTGATGCTTTCGGAAATATCAGTGCGGCAGATAAGAGTTATGATGATGGGATTCAGTATGCATATATGACAGCCGCAGCTCCCTCGTCAAAAATATTAAGTAGCACAGTAGAGGTGAAATTGTTTACAAAAAAGAATAAATTTGAAATTTTTGAAACAAACAAAAAAATTGAATTTAACAACGATAAAATACCAGCACAAGAGTTTCTTTCCAGACTTTTAGGTGGGGAGGAACTTAAACCGCAACTAGTGCGCTACGAACTTGACGAAAATGGAAAAATTGCTTCTCTTGAAACGGCGTCGCCAAAGAACAATGCAATTGACCCGATAGTGACGGAGGGCTTCCGACTTATTGCCGAAGGTGAGTATAGCTCCAGAGCAAACAGCTCTTGGTTTGCGGGAAACGTAATGTATGATGCGAGTGCAGATGTATTTGTAATTCCCACAGATATAACGTGTGAAGATGATTTTATGTACAAAACAACCAGCTATTTTCCCAATTCTGGCGGATATACAATAAAAGCATATACAGATAACAGTAAGATGATTATCAGCGAAGCGATTGTTGTTACACAGACTAAGAACGAAACCATGCTGGAAAACAAACTTTTGCTTGTTGATAAGGTTTGTTATGAAAGAACACCCGAAGGCGATATGAAATTCAAAATTTACGGTATGCAGAACGGAGAAGAGGTAGCTTTCTTCGTTTCCGACGATGCAGTGTCATTTAGGGTGGCTACACTTGCAAATATACAGACAGAAGGAAGGACATTTAACTCTTCCACACTTACAAGCGGTGATGTTATAAAGGTTTCGTTTGATAAGTTTGGCGAAATAGATCTTATACAAACAATATATGACGAAAGTGACAAAAAGTACTTGCTTGTCACGGCTGAGCCTACGGATGAATCCGAACCTGTGAGTGCAAATCCAAGTGCAAGTAAGTTTAATGCAAGCTACCGCTTTGCATATGGTGCAGTATACGAAAAAGAAGGGGCAGGACTTTTGATAACAGCAGGTGGCAAGAATCCGTCTCTGGTAACTTCATACAGTGACCTTGAACTTTACAGTACTGTAAACGGAAGCATTTACCGTTATGACAGCGAGGAAAAAAGCTTCAAAGAGGTAGCAGTCGCAGATATTGTAACATGGAAAAATCATAACATAGAATATGACAATGCGCTTACTGTATTGGAGGATGGATATATAAGAGAAATCGTTCTCTTTTCAAATGCGGGGTAATGGTCTATGAAAAAAACTACATTTAAAAAAATAACTGCATTAATCTGTACAGCAATATATATGGCATCGTTTATACCGCAGGCGGTATATTCCTCGGAAGAATGTCCTGCGGATACTCCTACGGAATATGTTTTCAAACTCCAAAACTCTGATAAAAGTTTTATTCTGATTGACAAGGGTGAAACAAAAGACAGTGCGTTTTTTGTTCTTGCAAAAGATTTTTATGGTAGTAAGATTTTTGACAAGAATGACAAACAGATTTTAAATACAGAGGATAAGGATAACATAGCTGGCTATTTAAACGGAGAATTTCTTGAAATGAAAGAAGGTTTGCCGGAGGAGATAAAGAGGCACATCGACAAGGAAAGATTGTGGAAAACCGAAGCCGGTAATATATACAACAGCGACAGCCGTGAATATACGACAAAGGCGGGTGTTAATATTCTGTCAGAGACAGAGTATAAGAAGTATCAGTCAAGGATTGGTTGCCGTGATGGTGCGACAGGGGCGTGGATGCTACGTACTGGCATGCGTACTGGCTCTAGGTCAAACTATATCCGTGTTGTTGCAATTACGCCAAGCGCGGACAATATCCGCAATGTGCGTTGTAACGCACAGGCATTGATAAGACCTGCATTTTATCTTGACCGTGACTTTTTTTTAACGGAAAAGCTTTCGTTAGCTGATACTGGCAGTACGGTAAAACGTATTATTGCTGCGGAGTATAGCGTGGATGAACTTGAAAAAGCAGGCTATAGTAAAACGGAAGTTGAAGGTATAACAAAGGGTGAAGTAGTAAAGGTTACCGCTCTTTATGATTCTTGCGGAAATTTCAATACTAACAAGATTGAATTTAAGTATGATATTTCAGTTAGTCGCGGTAAGTCGGGAAACTATAGTATCACATACAGTGTCGAAGATGATTTTCGAGGTATAACACATGAATATCCTGCTTTGCGTGTGAGTGCAGACGGACTTTCTGCTACTAAAGGCACAATAAAATGTCCGTCGCTACCCGAGGGCTGCTATACTATTCATTTTGTAATAAAGGACGGTGAGCGCCTTGTTTACAGCACCGATGTAAACTTCTCGGTTATGGATGCTTACAAAGACCGCTTTATGGATGAATATACAAAGTGGGGAGTATGCTCTCAGTTTGACTATGACACAAGCACGCAGGGGCTTGCTACAAAAACAGCACTTCTGAAAAAAGCCGGCATAAAGACTGTCCGCGGTGCGTCAAACTGGAATAGTGTAGAAACCACAAAGGGTACATATTCATGGGCAAGTGCTGACCGCCAGATGAAACGTGCACAGAGCTACGGAATTAACTTTATAGCGTGCCTTGGGTATAATAATCTGAGATATGGAGCAGCTAATATCCGTAACGGAATAAAAAACGAAGAACAGCGTAAAGGTACAACTAAATTTATGCTCAGCTATCTTGACAGAATAAAGAACGTTAAGGAAATTGAGGTCTGGAACGAGCCTGATATGGCTTTCTGGACTAAGGACGGCGGAGATTATTACGTTGACCTTTCTCAATATCAGAAATACGTCTACAATGTTGTGAAGGAAGCATATCCCGACATTGCAATTGATGGCGGCTGTATTGCATTAACAGGTAAGACAGACCTTCTTAAAGGACTTTTTGAGAATGGCTCATATCCGTATATGGACTGCGTGTCGCTTCATGCATACAATCAGCCTCTTCCTTTTACAAAATCATTCTATGAAAAAAGATATGCACATCAGTATGACCTTATCTGCGATTACGGCGGCTGGAAACGTATGATAATTACGGAAACCGGAGCGCCTACAGGCAGCGGTAATGTAAGTATCTCGGAAACACAGCAGGGCAAGGATATTGCCAAGGCGTTCCTGCTTGCAGATATTTACGGAATTGACAAGTGTATGATTTACACTGTTGCAGACCGTGGTACAAATCCTAAGAATGCTGAAGATATGTTTGGCGTTCTTAGAAATAATTATTTCTATAAGCCTGCTTATATAGCCTTAAAAACTGCAAACCAGAGCCTTGCAGGTGCCGTATTTGTTGGTGAGGTTAATTTGGGAGAAAACATAGTTGCATCTGTTTATAACGACGGAGGAAACCCCGTGCTTGTCGCTTGGCTTGACCTTGCTGATGAAAGTGCAGAGGTTGACCTTAAAGAATCAAAACTTACCGTTCGTGATACATTGGGAAAAGAAATTTCTTCAAATGGCAAAATAACCCTTACTGATGCACCCGTGTATGTGTTTGGTTTAGGAGAGGAATGGCTCTCCAGAGCTATGACTGAAAGTGTAAATGTAAGGATATCTGAATTCAAAGAGAAGTTTGAGGAAAATCTTACAGGTGAAATGCTTGAAAGAATAGAGAAACTTGAAAGTGATCTGCAGGTTGTTTCTGATGCTATAGATATGCAGGAGGCTGCATATTCTGTAGGAGATATGATAGTAGATTACTATGCAAAAGAGGAAAACATTGGCAAAATTGGTGAAAAGCGCCTTTCGCAACTTCTCTATGAGTGGTTTGGAATCTGTAAAGTATACACAAATTTCACAACTTCCTTTGCTGCTGAGAAGAATACTGCTGTACACGAAGTTGCAAAGAATGCAATAAATGCTCTTTCTTCAAAGCTCGATAAAGACAGACGTGAAAACGGAATTATTTATCCCTATGCAGCAGCAATGTTGGAATATGCGAAAAACTATGAGCGTGATGCAAAATATGTTGCGTCACTTACGGCGGAAAGCCCTGTGAAAAATTCTGTTTCGAATGCATTTAATTATGCTAGCGAAAAAATAAGTGGATGGGCAGAAAAAATGTTGTCAATTGCAGTTGGTGAAAATAAAGACCTTATCCTTTATCCGAGAGGAAAGGATCTTATCAAGTATGAGGGAATGAAAAGCGACATCAATGTTCAGGTTATTAACTCTTCTTCAAGAAGCTACAAAGGTACGTTGCGTCTTGTAACAAGTGATGGTACGGTTAATTCCGAGTCGGATGTATTCGTTGCGAAAGCTGACAAAACTCAAAATCTTATCATTCCTTTTGATGGCGGAAACGCTTCTCCCGACGAGTATTACAGCCTTGAGTTTTATAATGAAAACGATGAATGTGTAAAGTGCGAAAATGTAAAGATAAGTCTGGTAAGAGCAATTGAACTGGAACCGCTACCTTCGGAAGAAAGCTTTGAAAAGCTAAGTTCAATAAGAGTAAAGGTTACGAACAATGCTGAAAGCGAAGTAAAGGGTACACTTACACTGAAAGCTCCTGAAGGCTGGAGCCTTGCCGGAGAAACAATGCCGTTTGTAGTTCCCGGAAAGGGAAGTTCTGTTGTTAGTTTTGCGGTAACAGGTAAAACATCTGCACCATTCAATTACTATTCACTCACTGCAACTGCTCAGAATGATAACGGTGCTACACCTACTGTAATTAATTATCCGCTAAGCTTCCTTACAATCGCCAAGGCGGAAAACGCACCCGAGCTTCAAAGCTTTGACGGAAATATTGATTGGTGGAAGGACGCATATCCTATTTATCTTGCATATCCGAAGGAATCTGATTCTGAAACAAGCTGGAAAACTGCTGATATAAGCGGCAGAATCTTTATGAAATGGGACAGTGATAATATCTATCTTCTTGCTGATATTTATGATGATTTCTATGTTCAGAATAATAAAGGTCAGGCACTTTGGAACGGTGATAGTATTCAGATGCAGTTTGATACATTGAATGATAAGGCGACCTCATATCAGGCTGATGACCTTGAGATAGGTTTTGCACTTGCTGAAACGGGAAGTGATTGCTATATCTGGAACAGTGCCGACGGAAGAGAAGTAGGTGGGTACGACGGAAGTTGTGCTAAAATAGTGCGCCGTGCCGAACTCAACAGTTTGCGCTACTATATCAAACTTCCCAAAGAAATTTTTGCTTACAGTACAATTACTACGGGACAGAAATATGGATTTAATGCTGTAATAAACGATGCAGATTTTGATACACGTGAAACCATGAGTCAGTTTACAAAAGGTTTGGGAGAAACCAAAAATCCGAGTCTGGCATATTCATTTGAAACAGTGGATTATGTATCTGATTTAGCAAGAAATTCAAACATAGAAATACCTTTAAAGTAAGAGAAAAAACTGTATAAAAACTTCGTTGGATTTTAACAGTGTAGCGAAAAAAATAAAACCACTTCATGAAGTTGATAACGTACCATTTCCCCTCTTGCAAAAACTACGGTGCAAAAGTTCATAGCAGACGGCTGTATGGAATACCGCCGTCTGCATGATACTTATGGGAAACTATTGAGGTTTGATATTCACAATATTGCGAAATATGGAACGAGTCTAAAAATTCTCTTATGTGGCAGGATGTTCCGTGGGAATAAGACAGTAAATAATTTTCAGTAGAGGATGAAACTATTATGGATTTTAAAAACATTGAAAAGAAATACCGTCCCATACCGTTCTGGTCTTGGAATGCAAAGCTTGACACAGAGGAAACGGTGCGCCAGATTGGAATTATGGATAACGCAGGTATCGGCGGATACTTTATGCATGCCCGTGGGGGTCTTACGACAGAATATATGGGCGATGAATGGTTTGAAAATGTTTCTGTCGGTATAACAGAGGGGAACATGCGTGGAATGCAACCATGGGCATATGATGAAAACGGGTGGCCAAGTGGTTTCGGTAACGGACTTGTAAACGGACTTGGCATTGAATATCAGCAGAAATATCTCCGTTGGGACAAGACTTTATCAAATACGGAAAGAACGATATATGTAAATGATGAATATCGCTTCTATTACGACGTAAATCCATTTTATGTTGATGTGCTTGATGCAAAAGTAACGGATAAATTCATAGAAAAAATCTATCAGCCATATTACGACAGATATAAGGATTCTTTCTGTGGCTTTTTTACAGACGAACCACAGATTTCAAGAAACGGTATTCCGTGGAGCTTTATTCTTCCTGAAGAATATGAAAAAGAATACGGAGAAAATCTGTTGTTAAAGCTTGGAGAACTCTTTTTTGCAGTCGGCGACTATGAAAACACAAGGCTTAAATTCTGGCGTCTTGTAACAATGCTGTTCTCACAAAATTTTATGAAGAAGCTTTATGATTGGTGTATAGAACATAATCTTGGTTTTACAGGACATATGCTTTGCGAAGAGAATATTAAATCTCAGCTTGCTTGTAACGGTGCATGTATGCCTCATTACGAATATTTTACAATGCCCGGTATGGATTGGCTTGGAAGAGACATTTATGATTGTTTTACTCCCTTGCAGGTTTCCTCTGTAGCACATCAGCTTGGTAAAAAAGAGGTGCTTTCAGAAACATTTGCGCTTGCAGGTCATAATGTGGGCTTTGATGAGCTTAAGGCGATTTATCAGTGGCAGATGGTACACGGCATAACAAAGCTTTGTCAGCACCTTGAAGGATATTCACTTGAGGGACTTCGCAAGCGTGACTATCCTCCGGCTATGTACTATCAGCAGCCTTGGTGGAAGGAGTATTCTGTATTCAATGAAACTGTGTCAAGAATAGGAAAAATACTTTCCGAGGGCGAAGTAAAGTACAATACACTTCTTATCCATAATCAGTCAAGCGGGTGGAAATGCTTTGACAATGATAAGAACGGTGATTTGGAAAAATATAATGACTCTCTGCTTGATGCGTATAAAACACTTATGAGCAAGCATATCTTGTTCCATTTTGGTGATGAAATCATAATGGAGCGTCATGCAAGGGTAGAGGACAATGAGCTTGTTATAGGAAAGCAAAGATACAAAACAGTTGTAATTCCCGAAAACAAAGGATTCTTTGAAAACACCGAAAGGCTTCTTCGTGAGTTTGAGGCAAACGGAGGCATAATTGTTACTGCAGACAAGGCAGAGACAAATGATATTTGTTCCTCGCCGCTTATTACATATACGGAAAGAATTTTTGACGGCTTCAGGGTTTATTACTTTATAAACAATAATAATGAGGAAGTAACTGCGAGCTTTGCAAAAGGCGGCAAGGTAATGAATATTACTACAGGAGAAGTATCTCCCTTTAGCGGCACATATACCTTTGCAGCATATGACAGTCTTGTTCTTGTAGATGACGGAAGTGCATTTACAGAATGTAAAGATAAAAAAGAACTTAAAATGCTCGACATTTCCGGCAAGTGGGAAATATTAAAATGCAGCGAAAATATTCTTACCCTTGATACTTGTGACGTATACTTTGATGGTGCTTTGGTAGGTGAAAACGAAAATGCCGTTGATGTGCTTTACATGGCACTTAACCTCAAAAAGAGTGTAAATGTACGCTGCGAATACAAGCTTGATGTGAAATCAGTTCCCGAAAATGTATATCTCGTATGTGAAACACCGCACAAATTCACAATAAAGGTGAACGGAAAAGAAATTGACAAAACTGACAGAGGATATTTTGCAGACAAATCCTTCCGCAAGCTTTCACTTGCAGAAATGTTGAAAGAAGGCAGAAATACAATTTCAACGGAGATTGATTTTGCACCAAACCCAAAGATTTACGATGATTTGGAAAATGCACTTGTGTTTGAAGGTGAGAAAAACAAGCTAACCTTTGAAACAGAGTTTGAATCGGTTTACATAATCGGTGATTTCTCTGTAAATACAAACGGCGATTTTGAAAAGCTTGATAAAAATGCAGTTCGTCATAAAGGAAAATTTGAAGTAGATAAGATAAAAGAAGAAATTGAGCTTTCAAATATAGAACAGCAGGGCTTCCCATTCTTTTCTGGCAGAATGACTGTAAAGAAAACCTTTAATATTGAAGATGTAAACTATGGTATATTCTTTGGTAAAAAAGGTGTCAATGCCGTAAATGTAAAGGTCAACGGCATTGATTGCGGCAGTATTATGTGGGGACACCTTATGTGCGATATGTCAAATCATTTGAAGACAGGTGAAAATACAGTTGAGCTTACGCTTGTAAATAATCTTCGTAATATGCTGGGACCGCATCATCTTGCGGAGGGAGAAATCTGGAGAGTTTGCCCGCCCGATTTTTATAAACGCGGAAATGTATGGACAAAAATGAAAGATAAACCGTGGAATGATGATTACTGCTTTGCAGAGGTTGGTCTTTTTCTCAAATAAGGGAGAATCATATTGGAGAAAAAAGATTTTAATTCAATTGAACATAGGCGTTCAAAGAAAGCGTATATAGTTATGTGTGCTAAAGAGAAATAAAGAACTATGAAATTTTTTGTAAATTGCAAGGAAGGAGAAAATAACAAAATCAATTATAATTGTTTTTAAGTTTTGTTATATTAAAAAATGAGTAAACAAGAATTTTTCCCTGACGGAACTCCTATTGATAGGTGGTTTTATGAAACCCATGCCCCTCAAATAGAAAAGTTCGGAAAACGGTATGTTTTAACAGACTATATTACAGAAAGTAAAAATAATATTTATACAAAAGAAATACAAGATTTGATAGATAATGTTGCAAAAAACGGAGGAGGAATTATTGTTATCCCCGAGGGTGAATTTTGTACGGGAGCACTTTTTTTCAAGCAGGGTGTAAATCTTTATATAAGAAAAGGTGGAATTCTTAAGGGAAGTGATGATATTTCCGACTATCCTGTTTGTGATACCCGAATAGAGGGCGAAAACTGTAAATATTTTTCTGCGCTCATTAATGCTGACGGAATCGATGGGTTTACAATGTTTGGTGAAGGTATAATTGATGGTAATGGGGAGAAATCTTGGAAAGCTTTTTGGCAAAGAAGAAAATGGAATCCTGCGTGCACCAATAAGGATGAACAGCGTCCAAGGCTAGTGTTTTTTTCGAATTGCAAAAATGTTACTGTATCGGGTTTAACGCTTCAGAATTCGCACTTCTGGACTAACCATTTGTACAAGTGCCAATTTGTAAAATATTTGAATTGCCGCATTACCTCACCATCAAAGCCTATTGCAGCACCAAGCAGTGACGGAATAGACGTTGATGTGTGCGAGGATGTATTAATCAAGAATTGTTTTTTTGAAGTAAATGATGATTCAGTAGTTCTAAAAGGCGGAAAAGGACCATATGCAGATGCTTTGCCAGAGAACGGTACAAATGAACGCATTATAGTTGAGGATTGTGAATACGGGTTTTGTCATGGAGGGTTAACATGCGGTTCAGAGTCAATTCATAATAAAAATATTATGGTGCGAAGAATAAAGATTAATAATATTGCAAGATTTTTGTGGTTGAAAATGCGTCCTGATACACCACAGAATTATGAGTACATAACAATAGAAGAAATCAGAGGGACTGTAGTAGCGGATTTTATAAATATAAATCCATGGACGCAGTTTTATGATTTAAAAGGGCGTAAGGAGATTCCTATTTCATATGCAAACAATATCATTATTAAAAACTGTGAAATTAAGTGCGGTACGTATTTTAATGTACAAAAAGCTCCAGAGCAATACAAGTTATCTGATTTTAGGTTTGAGAATTTGCAGATAACAGCTGAAAATTACGGAAATACAGAGGAATTTATTGAAGGCTTTGAAACAAAAGCTGTTTGCGTGAAAGCAATATATTAGGTGGTGCTATAATAATTTGTTAGAACGCATTATTTCCAAGTTTTGTAAACTGTAAGAAAGCCTTATTATAAAACAATTTACAGAATTTAGAAATAATAGAGAGAAAGTTGTTTCTCCTTGACAACATTCTCTGTTCCACAGAAAAGATGTTTACCGCTTAGATATGTAATGTTTTTTATTTAAACTCATAGCAATAGGCAAATAGTGGGTTTATATTGTCACGTTACGGATAACAACGGTTTCATCTGGTAAGTTGTAGGTAGAAGATGTTCATATCTGTAATAATTTTTGTAAAAGAGGATAACTATGGTTAGGCAGTGTGAGAAATTTTCTGTAAATTCAATTTTTCTATGATAAAATATTCAAATTTCAGTGGTTAAAATTAGAAAAATACTTATTGACTATTTTTATGTTGCGCTAGGCTCATTTATATTGGCATTTGCAATAACTTACTTTTTAGTGACATGTAAAATTTCGACCGGAGGTGTAAGCGGTGTAGCTACCGTTCTTTACTATATAGCGAATGTACCCCTTTCTCTAACTACTTTCATAATAAATTCCGTACTTTTTTTCTTTGGTTACAAAACTCTGCAAAAGGGTGCGGTAATAAACAATAGCAGGAATTGTTTTTCTCTCCGTGTTTTTGGAAATCACACCAAATTTAGGAGCCTATGACAATGACATTTTCATTTGCTCGGTATTTGGAGGTATACTTGTTGGCGTAGGAGTAGGGCTTGTTGTTTATAAGGATGCATCTACTGGAGGTAGTGATTTTGCAGCCCTGATTCTCCATAAAATATTCCCATATATATCAATTGCTGCGTTTATTCTTGTTATAGACTCAATGGTAATAATTGCATCGGGAATTCTACTTTGCGACTATACAATTATGTTTTATTCGGTAATTTCGCTTTATATCAGTAGCAAGGTTACCGACTGGATTTTGGTACGCGGAGATTATGCGAAGTCAGTGTACATAATTTCAAAAAACAGCAGAAAAATTGCAGAGGAAATTATGAGTGATATGCAACGTGGTGTTACAGGAATATACAGTCACGGATGTTATCTCAAGGAAGATAATATGATGCTGATGTGTATAATGAAAAGTAAGGAAATTCCGAAACTTCTTGACAAGGTAAAAAACCATGATAAAAATGCTTTTACGGTCATTTCAGAAGTCAGAGAAGTGCGAGGTGAAGGTTTTAAAGAAGTATAAAAATTCTTGACGTTAGATAAAAACTACTCTCCTTTGTGAGGTTTTATGCAACTATAGTATATCGAATCAGAGTGGTTTTTTCTATACATTATCAAACTATTTTATAGTGAAAAAACAGACTTGCCACATCTGTAAAACCGCATAAACTCTATACCTTCAGAGTTTTGCGCGTGGCTATTGAAGAGTAATGAAGGAGTGATACAAAATGGAGTCTTGCACACCAGAAAAAATGGGAATACGATCAAAAAATATTTTGGAATACATAAAAGTTCTCGAACAGTCGCGACTTGCTACACATAATGTTCTTATTATGCGTGGAGGGAAGTTAGTTTACGAAGCTTATTGGAACCCATTTGATAAAGATTTCATGCATAGAATGTATTCAGTAACAAAGAGCTTTGTTGCTATTGCAATTGGTTTCCTTGAACAAGAGGGAAAGCTTTCTCTCGATGATAAGATTTCAAAGTATTACGCAGAAGAACTTAAAAATCAACCTGATATTAATATGCACAATCAGACTATTCGTCATATGTTAATGATGAGTACTTCCAAAACAGAACGTAGTTGGCTTGCCGCAAAGCCGAAAGATCGTGTGAGTTTTTATTTTGAAAATGACCGTAATGAAACTCGTCCTTCAGGAACTCTTTTTCAGTATGACAGTTCTGGTTCGTTTGTTCTTGGTGCTCTTGTTGAAAAACTTAGCGGAATGTCTCTCATTGACTATCTCAGAAGCAGATTATTTGATAAAATCGGTGTTTCTAAAGAAGCATACTGCTTAAAATGTCCTGGAGGGTATTCGTGGGGGGATTCTGCTCTTATTTGTACTCCGCGTGATTTGCTACTTGTTGCACAGTTTATGATGAATAAAGGCAGATGGAATGAAGAACAGATTTTAAACGAAAAGTTTGTAATCGATGCGACATCAAAACAAATTTCTAATTCAATTTTAAATGATGATGAATTTGACTCGCAAGGTTATGGATATCTTATTTGGAGGACATTAGACAATTCGTTTTTCTTTAATGGTATGGGATGTCAATTGGCTATTTGTGTTCCAGATAAAGACATCATTCTTGTTTATAATGCTGATAATCAGGGTAAAGACTATGCGAAGAAATTTATTATTGATAATTTCTTTAAACTGATTGCCCGTAATGCAGTTGATGAAGAACTTCCTGAAAACCCTGTTGCCGCAAAAGAGCTTGAAGATTATTCCTCCCAGCTAAAACTATTGGCTGCATACGGAGATAAAAAATCTTCCGTAGTCGAGAAGATAAATAATAAGACATATCTACTTGATGAAAATGCTATGGGTATTACAAAAATCAGGTTTAACTTTAATGAAAACGAGGGCATTTTGTATTATACCAATGAACAAGGCGACAAAGAACTTAAATTCGGTATGTGCAAAAATGTATTTACAATTTTTCCTCATGATGGATACTCTGATGAAATTGGCACAGTTCCGGGAAACAGACGTTATAATTGTGCTGTATCGGCTTCTTGGATAGAAGAAACACAGCTTTCAATCAAAGTACAGGTTATTGATACATATTTAGGAGTGCTAGATATGCATTTCAGTTTTCGTGATAATCTTGTTGGAATACAAATGACTAAAACAGCTGAAGATTTCTTTAATGAGTATAATGGTTTTGCAGGTGGGAAAGTGATTTAAGATTATAGTGTGTTAAAACTTTAGGAAGGTGTGGTTGAAGTGACGTATGAAAACAATAAAGCAGTTAATGTTAAAATTGCTTATATAGGTGGAGGCTCAAGAGGTTGGGCATGGGGGTTAATGTCTGACCTTGCTGATTGTGATGATATGAGTGGTGATGTGTATCTTTATGATATCGATTTTGAGGCAGCAAAGAATAATGAAATTATAGGTAATAGATTTAACAATTTACGAGATGCGAAATCTGTATGGAACTATTACGCAACTGAATCCATAGAAGAAGCTCTTAAAGATTCAGATTTTGTTGTTATCTCTATTCTTCCTGCTACATTTGATGAAATGCATTCAGATGTACATACCCCTGAGAAATATGGCATATACCAGTCGGTAGGCGATACTTCAGGTCCCGGCGGAATAATTCGTGCAATGCGCACTATTCCTATGTATGAATATTTTGCAGAAAAAATTAAAGAGTTTTGTCCTGATGCATGGGTTATAAACTATACGAATCCTATGACTTTGTGTGTGAAGACTCTTTATAGAGTATTTCCGAAAATCAAGGCTTTCGGATGTTGTCACGAGGTTTTTGGGTCACAAAAGCTTCTTGCGGAAATGCTTGACGAATATTATGGTATCAGTGATGTTGCAAGAGAGGATATAAAGGTTAATCCTATAAGTGTAAATCATTTCACATGGCTTACATCTGCAAGATATAAGAATATTGATCTTTTTCCTATGTATAAGGAAATGGTGGCAAAATATGCTGATACTGGATACGATAAAGGACTAGATGATAACTGGATGAATAATGTATTCGCAAGTAATCATAAAGTCAAATTTGACTTATTTAAACGTTACGGCTATATTGCTGCAGCAGGTGATCGTCATTTGGCTGAGTTCTGCCCGGGCAAATGGTATCTTGAAAGCCCACAAAAGGCGAAAGAATGGGGCTTTGGTCTTACTACAGTTGATTTTAGAAAACAGCAACTTCAGGAAAGACTCGATTGTTCTTCTCGTTTGGTAAAGGGAGAAGAGGCGGTAAAAATTGAACTTACAGGAGAAGAGGGCGTAATGCAAATGAGAGCACTTCTTGGACTTTGCGACTTTGTTACGAATGTAAATATACCCAATGCAGGACAGATCCCGAATCTTCCAATAGGTGCAGTTGTGGAGACAAATGCAGTGTTTGCATCCAATAATGTTATTCCTGTGTTTGCAGGGGAAATACCTTCTGAAATTTATCCTCTTGTTTCAAGAGTGTGCGGTGAACAGGAAGAGCTAAGTATTGCAATTGCAGAACGTGATCTTCAAAGGATATTCAATGCTTTTGTAAATGATCCACTTACAACTTGTACATATGATGAAGCAAAGTTACTTTTTAAAGAAATGATTGGGAATACTAAAGAATATCTCACAATGTATAATCTGAAATTTTGATTATTTAACAATTGAATTGAAAAATTACTGAAGAAGATTTTTGTAGAAATAAACATTGAAAAGCATAACATAATCATGTGAACTTATGAAAGACGTATAATATATCCATTTGTGATGAGCTTCTGCTGCACTGCACGGCGGATGACTTTCATCGTTTGCCTCAATAGAGGCCTTTACCGATTTGCGTATATGACCTTTTTTAATACGGAAAAGGGCATATATAAGTATAAATATTGCCAGAAATAGATGGCTTACTTGATTGCTTTTTGAAGAGAAATTTGGTTATGAAGCATCGTTCTATGTAATCACCGCTGGTGACGGTAGAAGAAAAAACTATGATTTTAAATCGGCATTGAGTCTAAGGATTTTAGTGTTTTCCTTACAGACTTTTGCATAACAATTTACTGTTGCATATTTGTCTTTTATTTTATATTAAATGAATGTAAACTTGCCAAACGCAGATATGCAATTAATGATTTTTTGAAAAAGAGGTGTGATGATTCAGAAGTAATGCCTGTAACAATAGCAACAATACCGCAAATAAGAATGACGAGGAAATTAGTTGGTCAATATACTCTTTCTGACAAAGAAACACATACATATTTTGAGGATTCTATCGGAATGGTATCTGATTGGAAAAAGAGAGGACCAATATACGAAGTGCCTTTCAGAACATTGTATAATTCCACAATTAAAAACCTTATATGTGCAGGACGATGCACCTCGGTAAATGAAACCATGTGGGACATTATGCGTGTTATCCCTTGCTGTGCCGTAACAGGACAGGCGGCAGGAACTGCAGCGGCTATGACCGATGATTTTTCTGAGC
>JAZPYX010000038.1:0-122927 GCA_045544395.1 Clostridia bacterium | reverse complement strand
CGACCCTGTACGACGGAAAATTTGATGCCGGATTGGTGCGGCAGGGCGAGGCAAGGCTGACGCCTTGCAAGACCGACAAGCCGATACAGCACAAATTTAACAAGTTCAGGGCGTATTGAGTTCGTATAGGTTTTGGTATAGCTTGTGCCATGATGTTCTTGCAGCTCTTGTTGAGATTGTCAGCGGAAAGAAATTCAGCAGCTATATGGAGGATAATATATTTAAACCTCTTGAAATCGATGCGACATATTCTGATAAAGAACCGTATTGCAGCAAAATGTGCAGACAATATTATTTTGATGACGGTATGCGTGAAAATGATATTTCAAAAATGCAAAGATGTGTTGTAGAAACAGGCGGAGGGAAAATAATTGGTGAAGAATTAAAAAACTCTCTTATTTTTGGGGAAAATTATGAGAGTGGCGGTGCCGGAATAATAACAAACGTTTATGATTATGCAAAGCTTATGGGAGCAATCGCAAATGGTGGTATAAATCATAAAGGTGAAAAGATTATTGATAGAAAAACTCTCAATATGTGGCGAACAAATCAGCTTGATGAAAAACAGCTTGAAGGTCTTTTGACATGGCCGCAGCTTAAAGGATATGGTTATGGCTTAGGTGTACGCACAATGATGGATAAAACAATAGGAACACCCATAGGTGAAATAGGGTGGGGCGGTGCTGCCGGCGCAAATGCACTGGCAGACATTGATAATAACATATCCTTCTTCTATGCCCATCATATGCTTAGAAATCAAGAGATATATGTACAGCCAAGACTAAGAGATGTGCTGTACAAATGTTTGTCGTTATAAATTTACTGGACAGGGATTGTTATTGTAACAGTTGTAGAACCGTCAGCTGAATTGATCTTTACACCATACTCTTCACCGAAAATCAGACTTATGCGCTGATTTACATTTCGCAGTCCAATGTGCGGTGCCCCACGCAGCTCATCATCAGCAGTTATATAATCACGTATTTCACGTAGCTTTTCATAAGGTATCTCGGAGGCATTATCAGAAATCTTAACTATAAGGGTGCTATCATTTTTATAAGCCGAAACAGTTAGTGTATTTTCCTTTGATTTGTGTAATTTAAATCCGTGATTTATTGAGTTTTCTATTATAGGCTGAAGCATAAATTTTGCCACATTTACCTCAAGGCAATCCTCTTGTATATCCCAGAGAACGGTAAAGCTGTTTTGAGTTTTTATTTGTTCAATTTCAATATATTTTTCAGCATAGGATATTTCTTCCCTAAGTGTGGTTATAAAGCTTGAGGATTCAAGCGAGGCTCTTAAAATATCTGACAAAAGACTTAATACACGTGTTGCTTCATTATCGCCACGGGTAATGCCTGAAACCATCAGGCTTGTAATATTAAGTGTGTTTGATATAAAGTGCGGACTTATCTGAGCCTGAAGTGCAAGCGTTTGTGCCTTTTTTAACTGGAGTATTTTTTGTGGCAGCTCGTTTGTTATAGAGTTGTTCTTATCCGTCAGCATAATGAGATTGTTTGTTATAAAATCAAGCTCATTTGTATTTGGATTGGGAAGCACATCCGGTAATTGCGTGTCAATAATAACCTGTAAAATTGATTTATAAAGGTAAAATGACGCAAAGAAGGAAAGAGCTGTTGCTATCAGTATCAATAATATAAAAAGAAAGATGATAAAAGCACTCGATGTTTTGTTATAACCGTAAAACCCGTCAATGAAAATATGATTTATTACAGTTAGGTTATGGTTGGGAAGGTAAGTGTTTACGGTAAGAAAATTTTTGTTGAAAACGCTGTGCTGAGGAAGAATATCGTTAAGGTCAAACTGACTCTTATCCGGAATACTTATTTTTGAAGTATCCCCGAAGTTTTTAATCAGGGAGGAGCTGTTATAATCATAGATTGCGGCACAGTTCATCTCTTGGGGTATAAGATTGTCGTAAAGCTTGGGATTTTCGATAGTAAGTGCAAGAATCGGTTTGCTTTTGTCTGAGGACTCAATTTTATAGGCAACAGTAATAGTGGAGTCATCACTTTTATATAATCGCTTATGTAAAAAATCCGAATTGATAAGTAAAGAAAACATATCCTTGTAGGGTGAATTTTCCAAAAATCCGCTTGATTCGCTTGACAATATATAATCGGAAGAGGGACAATACAGTTCGACAGAAATAAGTGATTGTTCTTTCTTGAAGGATTCACGATAAAATTTCTGTATATCGGAAAAGAGAAAAACCTTTTGCATTGTATCAGGCTCAACATTATCCATTGTTGCAAAATGCTGAACAAGCGAGCTGTTGTTGTAATCAATCCATAATAAATCCAGACGGTCAAGTGTTGAACTAAAGCTTGAAGCACTTTTCCCGTAGGAGGTTGAAATTGTACTGATTGCATCCTGACGGACAGATGATGTATAGAAAAAATAAAATATACTTGAGATTATCGTAAGCGGTATTACAGCAACCAGCATAATAAGCCGCCAATATGCAAAGAAAATACTTTGCCACTTATAGTTTTTTACCATGCTCATAATTGAATGAATGTTCATATATACCCCTCCATACCCCTATTTTATAGAAAAATAACAGATTTGTAAAGAAGTAAATATTCTCACCTGAAAAAAGCTTAAAATTGAGAAAACAGATGTTTAGATAGAGAATTGTTAAAAGAAACGCAAGTTGGTATAATATATTACAATAGAAACAGACAGGAGAAATGATTATGGAAACAAACATCAAATCAAAAAAGAGAGTTAAAAGTAACTATAATCGAAAAAACCGATTACAGCTTTTAAGCCTTTGTATTCTGCCGATGCTGAAGATATTTATATTCAGCTATCTTCCGATGGTTGGTATAATTATTGCATTTAAGGATTATCGGTATGACCTTGGAGTTTTCGGAAGCAAATGGGTAGGTCTTGATAACTTTACATATTTCTTTAAAACAAACGATTTTTGGCGTATTACATATAATACGCTGACACTTAACGCTTTGATGATTGCATGCGGCATCATTGCTTCTTTGTCATTCGGTATCGCTCTGTTTGAACTTAGAAAAAATGTCGGTGCAGTAAAAGCTTACCAGACGATAAGTATTGTTCCTCACTTCTTGTCATGGGTAGTTGTGGGAAGTATATCATATTGCTTCTTGCAGCCTGAGCATGGTCTTTTGAATCAGCTGTTTCAACTGCTTAATATCCCTGAGATAGATTGGTACTCAGAACCCGGTCCCTGGGTTTGGATACTGACACTTGTTTCTATATGGAAGCATGTGGGTATGGATAGCGTAATTTATTATGCTACAATGACGGGAATCGACAGTGCTCTTTACGAAGCGGCAATGGTAGACGGGGCAAATCGCTGGCAGAGAATAAAGCATATTACGATTCCGGCGCTTGTGCCTACAATTATTATCTTGTTCATAATGAAGATTGGTAGCATATTCCGTGCAGACTTCGGACTTTTCTATCAGCTGACAAGAAACAGTGGTGCGCTTCAGCAGACTACAGATGTAATAGATACGTACATATTCCGTACAATGACTCAGCTGCAGGATTATTCGACGTCATCAGCCATGGGACTTTTACAGTCAGTGGTAGGATTTACTATGGTTGTTACGGTAAATGCTGTTGTTAAGCGTGTAAAGGCAGAACTTTCATTGTTCTAAGAGAAACGATGACTAATGGAGGAAACATATAATGAATTTAACTAAAAAGAAGGAAAGACACATTTTTTCTCACATTTTCTTTATTATCGTGAGTGCGATTATGATACTGCCGCTTTTGCTCGTTTTATCGGTATCTTTTTCAGATGAGATGGATATTGCAAAGTATGGCTACAAGCTTATTCCGATGAATCTTTCTACAGAGGCATACAGATATCTGTTCAACAACCCCGGCGCTATAATTAACGGATATATGGTTACTATCTTTATTTCTGTTGTTACGATGGTGGTGTCGGTACTGCTTATGAGTATGATTGCCTATGCACTTAGCAGGGACATAATGATGTTTAAAAGCGGAATCTCGTTTTATCTGTATTTTACAATGCTATTTGGCGGCGGAATGGTTCCTACATATATACTGATGACACAGTATCTTCATTTAACCGATAATATTCTGGTGTACATTCTTCCTGCACTTGTAAACCCTTGGTATGTATTTATGATGCGTACATATATGCGTGACCTGCCAGGAGCACTGGTGGAATCGGCGTATATAGACGGTGCTAATGAATATACTATTTACTTCAGAATAATACTTCCGTTATCCCTTCCGGCGTTGGCAACGATTGGCTTATTCGTATTTCTTAATCAGTGGAACAGTTGGTATCCTTCGCTTTTGTATATAAATAATCCTAAGCTTCATACACTGCAATATCAGCTTCAGAGAATTATGCAGAATATACAGCTATTGCAGCAGGAAAGCGTGGGCTTTGAAGGTATGCTCTCCAGAAAGGACATTCCTTCCGAAACCGTGCGAATGGCTATGGTTATTGTTGTTGCCGGTCCCGCACTCGTAATTTTCCCCTTCTTCCAGAAATACTTTGTTGAAGGCTTGACAGTTGGTTCGGTTAAAGGTTAATAAGGATAAAGGAGGCTTATATATGCGTTTATCTACATCTATAGGTGTGTTTTTAAATGCACAAATCGAATGGGAACAGATTGTCGATTTGCTGTGCAATGCGGGATTTGACGCTATTGATTTTTCCTTTGAAAACGAAAAATTATATTGTGCACAAACCGATACAGATTCTTTCAGGCAGCGCCTGATGAATCTTAAGGACTACGCTGCAGATAAAGGAATGGTATTTAATCAGGCGCATGCCCCGTTTATAAGCAGTTCATGCCCTGAATCACGGAAAGAAACAATTTTTGAGGAAGTTGTTCGTTCTATGCGCAGTGCTTCATGCCTGGGAATTCCTCATATTATCGTTCACCCTTTAAAGTATCTGGATTATACAATAGATGGGAATCCGCAACGCCTGTTTGAAATGAATATGGAGTTTTTCAATAGACTGAAACCCTATTGTGAAGAGTATAATATTAAAGTTTGTCTGGAGAATTTATGGCAGTATTTACCTAACAGAAAAATCTGGAAATCGGTTTGTGCAACTCCACAGGAATTTAATATGTATCTTGACAATCTTGACAATAATTGGTTTGGTGCCTGTCTTGACATAGGACACTCCCTTTTGGTAGGGGAAAAGCCCGATGAATTTATAAATAAACTGGGTACGAGGCTGATGGCACTTCATATCCATGATACAAACGGTTTTACAGATAATCATACACTGCCTTATTTAGGAATTGCTGATTGGGATAAAATCACACAAGGTCTTGCATTAAACAATTACAGTGGCGACTTCACCTTTGAAGCATTAGGATTTTGCACAAATATGCCGCAGGAAATGTGGACTGATGCCTTGAAAATGATGTCACAAACAGGTCGCTTCCTGATGAGTAAAATATCTGCGTCAAAGTGTTAATTAATTTAAAAAACTACTAATAAATTTGAAAGGTGGAAAGGAAATGAAAAAGAATCTTAAGAGAAGCTCTGCAATTTTGCTGTGCATTGCGTTGGCAGTGTCTGCATTTTCGCTGAGCGGATGTAAAAAGGAGGAGGCTTCATCCGGGGGAGTACCTACTTTAACATGGTATGTTGCCGGAGAAACACCCAAGGACATTGCGGAGGTTATGGGTGCAGTAAACGAAAAGCTCGAGCCTATGATTGGGGCAAAAATCGATATGAAATATATTGATACAGCTGCCTTTACAGAAAGACTCAGCATGATGATGGCGTCAAGTGCAGATTTTGACCTGTGCTTTACAGGTTACCTTAACCCGTTTATTGATGCGGCACGAAAGGGCGGATACCTTGCACTTGATGACTTGCTTGAAAAGCACCCGGCTCTTAAAGAATCCATTCCGGACTATGCATGGAAATGTGTAACCTATCAGGGAAAGATTTATGCAGTTCCGAATGTACAGATTTTGTCATCACCAATGGCTATGGTGTCAAACCGTCAGCGTGCGGAGGAGCTTGGCTTTGATTTTACAGAATGTAAAACAGTAGAGGATTTTGAGCCTTTCTTTGAAGTACTTAAGAAGGAAAGACCGGATTTGTATCCATATAATGAAAAATCCGGTGTAAAAATGTTTAATTACGAAGGCGATTACGAGGTGCTTGATGATGTTGCACTTATCCGTGACAAAAACGGTAAATGGACAGGCAGACCTGTGTATGAGCTTGAGGGATATAAGAAGGCAGTGTGGAAAATACACGATTGGTATAAAAAGGGCTACATCAGAAAAGATGCCCTTACAGCGACTGACAGAACACAGGATGCAATGGCAGGCAAATATGGCTTTGGTCCGGCTACATATAAGCCCGGCGGTGATACCACTGCATGGGGCTCAGATAATATCTATGTGCGTGTGACTGAGCCGGTTATAACAAATAAGACAGGTACGCTTACAAATACAGCAATCAGCCGTAATTCAAAGAACCCTGAAAAGGCTATGGCATTTCTTGAGGTTGTAAATACAGATAAGTGGATATTCAATACAATTTCGTTTGGTATTGAAGGCAAGCACTACGAAAAGACTGGCGAGGATACTATGAAGGTGCTTGGAACTCAGGAAACGAGCGGATATTGGCTCAGAAGAGAGTGGATGTTCGGAAGCCAGTTTAACGCTTATCGCTTTGATGATATGGATGAGGATGTATGGCAGCAGACAATAGACCTTAACGATAATGCAAGAAAAAGCGAATTTATAGGCTTCTATGTTGATACTAATCCTATCAGAACTGAGCTTGTACAGGTTGCAGCTATCGTTGACCGTTATAAGGTTATACAGTATGGTGCACAGGATCCCGATGAATATTATGACGAATTTCTTGCAGAGCTTGACAAGGCAGGTCTTCAGAAGGTTTGCGATGAGTATGCAAAGCAGATAAACGAATGGGAAAAAGAACAGAAAAAGTACAATTAATAAAAGGTTGTGAATTATGAAAAATAAACACCTGATTACAATAATTGTAGCGGCAGCTGTTCTTATGAATTGCTTTTGCGGTGTTTCAATAGCACAGACTGTGGTTGGAGATGCGGTTTTCGTATCTCCAACCGGCAGTAATAATAATGATGGTACATATGGACAGCCGCTGCAATCAATAAACGATGCTTTTAAGCTTGCATATGAAAAAGGATATAAACAGATTTATCTAATGGGCGGAGAATATGACTTAAGCGAGGAAATCGTGCGTATTGACGCACAATACAGCGGAATATCGCTGAGTGCCTACGATGGCGAAAAAGTTGTTCTTACAGGTGCAAAAAAGCTAAGTACAGAGAAGTTTACTCTTTCAGATAATGAAAAAATCCCTGATAGTGCTAAGGGCAAGGTATACGAAGCAGCACTGAGTGAATTCGGAATTTTCGGGCTTGATACTTACAGCACGGCAAATGAGGCAGATGCATCATACTATGAGTTGTTTGATGAAACAAATCAGACACAGCTTGCACGCTGGCCGAATAATGCGTGGGCATACACAGGGGAGGTTGCCGATGGAGTTGCAACAATATCAGGACGTAAATTTAGAAGTAACGCACCGCATATAGAATCGTGGCAGGATGCACCTGAGGCAATGGCATCGGGTTATTTCAGACTTGATTATACCTATGATACATCAAAAATCGAGTCTGTTGATGCAGAAAACTCAACAATAACATTGAAAAATTCCCTTTCACGTGGAATGATTTCAAATAAAAGATATTATGTCTATAATTTGATTGAAGAGCTTGATAGCACAGGAGAATACTATATAGATACACAGGAGAACAAGCTGTATTATTACCCGAAAGCTGATATAGCAAAAAGTACGCTGTATCTGACATATAATACACAGCCCCTTATTTCCATTGCTCATGGCACGAGGGATGTAGAAATAGGAGGAATTACATTTAAATATACCCGAGGAAGTGCAATCGTTGCAGATGATGCTATTGACAATGTGGAGTCAAACTTAGAAACTAATGAAAATTACCCCGACAGTGTCACAAGTATTTCTATTACAGGCTGTGATATTTCGTATACCGGTAAAGCGGGCTTATATCTTAAGGGTGCGAAAAACTGTATTGTTGATAGCTGTAATATCTCGCATACAGGCACAACAGGCGTGTTTATGGCAGGCGGTCAGAAAAATTCGCTGACTCAAAGCGGCAGCATGGTGTATAACTGTGACATATCTGACGCCGGCAGAATTAAACGCTCTTACAGCGGAGGCATATATTTCAGGGGAACGGGACTTACGGCAAAAAATAATTACATACACGATATCCCTCACACTGCAATATTCTTTTACGGACCTGAAAACGAGGTGTCGTATAACAGATTGTACAATATATGCTATGAATGCTATGACAGCGGTGCAATTTACACCGGCGGAAACCGCACATGGTACGGAAACAAAATAAATAACAATATTATACGTGGTGTCCGTAATCACATCTTTAACAAGGATTCTTCCAAGCTGCAGGCTATATATCTTGATGACCTTATGTGCGGAGTAGAAATAAAAAATAACATTTTTGTTGATTGTAATATTGCACTCAACTCCGGAGGCGGCAGAGGTAACGTTTTTGAAAACAATATGGTTATCTCAGGCGGAAAAGGAACTCTCTTTGCAGCACGTGCAACAGAGTCCGGCCTTTGGTTCAGAAGCACAGTACATACCGACTATATAGGAAAAGCCACCAGTAGCGGAGTAGCACGTTATAAGCTTCATTCCTTTGTGAACGGATTAAGTGATACTGACAAGATAGTCTGGCAGGAAAAATACCCTGAGCTATTTGAATTGTATAATGACAGCGTAACACAGGAAAATGCAATTATAGCATATATGACGGATAAAGGATATATCGTAGATGGCAAGGTAGTGCAGTATATCAAAGGTAATGAAAGCGACCTTCCCACTGATGCCTTTTTGTCGGGACAGCCAAAAAACTGCGTAATGCGAAATAACATCTTTGCAGGTGACAATGCAAAAGAAAGCTATAATGAAATTGCATCTGATGTAAGATTGCAAGGAACTTTTACAGATAATAAATATCTGACACTTGCAGATATCGGATTTACAGATTATGCAAACGGAGATTATTCATATGGCAAGTCTTTTATAGGGTTTGAAAATATCAATACAGAAATGATAGGCTTATGCGAAAGCAAATGGAGAACTTTCAGCGGAAACGAATACTCCGCTGAAAAGTATCTGATTGAGCATTCTGCACCATCTGTTCAAACCTATGAAAGCTTTGAAGCCTATGAGGTGGGGGAGGCTGTTCAAAGTGCTTTTGAAGTAAGCACAAGCTCGAAAACAGGGCTTTACTCATCTTTAATTGCACAGAATGGCGATAATAAAGCCTTACTGCTGAAAAGCAGTGCTAACGAAAACGGTAATGATATTACAGAATTGAGGTTTTCACCGTTAGATACTACAAAGGGAATTGTCAGCATTGGTATGAGCATATGGTTTGAAAACCTGAGCCGTGATTTAGCTGATATGCATTTTATCGGATACGATGAGGGCAAATATGACTATGATGTTTCAACGGAACGAATATCCATTGAGCCGGAAAAGGGTATGCGCCCCTATGGAATGGCTGATAATCGCACATGCGATATTGCATCGTTTCAAGATTTGAAGTCCGGTTTTGTAAGAGTGCGTTTCGACCTTGATTATGCAAATCAAAAATATAGTGTCTATACATACAATAAAGAAACCGGCTTATGGGATATAAAAATTGATAACAGGGCAACAAACATACCGCAGTATGTTGAACGTGTAATTTTCAAAAATTACACAGGTAGCGGTGCAACATATCTTAACAAAGGCTTTATCACACAGACAGAATATGAAAAACCCATGCTTCTGTGGATAGACGATTTCTTCACGGGGTATTTACCACCAATTATTGAGCAAAGCAATGCACAATACAGCGAAAATAGTCTTGTACTTAACGGAAGAGTTGTTACAACCGCATCACTAAATGCCGTTGTTATCGGGGCAAGCTATAACGAAAACGGTCAGCTGGTTTCTGCAACATCAGATAACATAGAGCTTGGCACTGCACAGGCTAACGATATAAGTCTTGATTTAGAGAATAAAAGTGCAAGCTATACAAAGCTGTTCCTTTGGAATAACCTCAGTAATATGACACCATTAGCGGAGGCAAAATTTACCGAAATTAATTAAATTTATATATTTAGGAGTTGAACAAAATGAAAAAGAAAATTTTATCTGCTTTTCTCGCAGCAATAATGATGCTGTCAGCGATTCCTGTATTTGCACAAACCTATACAGTGGTGGATGGATTTACAGGTGCAACTTGTGAGTCTTATGCACAGAAAGTTACTAACCCACAACTTATGACAGGAACTATTGAGAATGATGTCTGGACTGTAAAACGCACAAATACTACCACTTCAACCGGCGTTTTGGGTTCAGTACTTACGCTTCCCAGAGAAATTAACTTTTCTGATGGACCGTTCAGAATTGAATTTAGTATAACTGACAACTCAGATTCTGCTGTTAACCTTGGTGTTATTGGATTTTCTGACGGCAGAAATCTGACTGCAAATGACTCGGATAGAATAACGGGTGTGCTCTATTCAAACCAGTATTTTGGTATTCAGGGTACGGGAACTAATAAAACAAATCTTACCACTAATGGAGGTTATTCAGCAGGTGTTGATACACGTGAAACAGGAAAACCCTACAGTGTGAAAATGGATTTTAGACCTTCTGAGAATGAAGTAGACCTCAATATAGATAATGCTGGTGTTCAGACATTCGACCTTAGCTCTAAATCTGATTACACAAAACTTTCACATATGGTGGTATCGTTCTCCGATAAAGTAGCAGGAGAAATTGTGATTTCCGACCTGAAGATAGCTCAGGAAGAACTTGGTATGCAGGCAAGCGTTGAAGGAAATGCTGTAAAGGTTGCATTTGACTCAGCAGTAGACGCAAGTACACTTAATGGTGTATTCACATCAAATCCTGCTTGTGATATTGAAGTTTCTTATGATGATGCATCAAAAATTGCTACACTGACGGGATTTGATTACGGTACAGCGTACACAGTGACCGCAGATGTTTCAAAAATTAATGCAGGTAAAGACGGTTATTTGAAAAGAGCAGCAGCCTTTTCTGCTAATGTAACTACTGAAAGCTATGTTTCCGATGTTGTGTACAGCGAGGATTTTGAGTCTTACAATGCAGGCGATTCAGGAGATTCAGTTTTTCAGTACATTTATGTAACAAATAAAGATTCCTCAAACTCAGGAAAGCTTCCCAAGATATCTACTTCTGTAGATACTGTTTCAAACGAAAAAGCACTTAAGGTTATAGTAGATCCCACAGCTAATGGTCAAAGTATACTATTGATTAAGCTTCCTAAAAAACTTAATTACATTGACGGAAAAACAACTATCAGTGCGAAAATGACTGTCGCTGGACTTGGTACGAATCATACCTTCCCGGTTCTATTTGGCGTTACTTCTTCGGCAGATGGCATAGAGAATACATATAGTAACACTTGTATCGGCTATGGAAAGATGGGAATATATACAAGCGTCAAAGATTCTAATTTAAGAGTGTTTGGCAGTGAGGCTAGTTCATCAGCTTCAAAGAGTTCCGGCAATATTATGTCAGATAGCGATTTTACCGGTGGAAAATCAGTAAAGCTTACCTATACAATCGATGGTTCAAGCGTTGCAGCCAAGGCAACTGTTGATGGAACGACTACAGATTTGACATTCAACAACAACGAGACTACACTAATAAAAAATGGTCAGACTTCAGCTGACTATCTGGTGTTTAATTTATCACGAGCTGGCTCTGGTACAACGACATATTATCTTGACGACATTACAATAACTCAGGAAAGCAGTGCAAAGGTTGGAAGCAGCACCGCCGAAGTATACGCAAAGAAGCCTATTGAAATTAAGAGTAATTTATTGCTTGACGCTTCAACCGTTACGGATACAAACGTAACAGTTTCAGATGGTACAAATGCAGTAGCATGTAGCGTTGCTCTTGCAAAGGATAAGCAGACAATACTTGTTACCCCCGAAAGCGAATGGGTAGCAGGAAAAGAATATACTGTTACAATAGATGGTGTTACAGTTCTGAACGCACCAACTAAAGAACTTGCAGCGACAGTGACAGTTAATGCATTAGAGCTTATTTCAGATCTTTCAGCAACAGCAAGTGGCACAGACGTTACTGTTAGTGCAGCTTTGAGCGATAGCTCATTTGACGGTGTTATAATTGCAGCCCTTTACAATGCACAAAATGTTCTTTTGGGAGTAGTAATTCTTGAAGAGCCTGCAAGCTCAATTTCAGAAACAATTACCGCAGAAGAGAACGCAACCCTTACAGATGCAAAGATTAAGATGTTTGCATGGAATAGTATTTCTACAATGGTTCCTGTTACAGGCAAAAAAGAATGTAGTGTTAATTAAATACAAAAATATAGAGAGCTGCCGATTCGACAGCTCTCTATATTTTAGCTAATTTAAAGGGTATGGTGAAGATATATGCAGTGTATAACTGAAAATATAGAATGGATTAATTCTACTTGGGAAAAGGTCGAAAATAAGCTTAGCAAGGTTGCAATAAGAAGCCGCAACAAACTGCCGTATACCACAATTAACGGTGTGCATGATGAGGTGGGTTACGGACAGATTGACTGGTGGACAAACGGATTCTGGGGCGGAATGATGTGGCTTATGTATTCCCAAACAAAAAACGACGTATATAAAGAGACTGCAATTTGTTCTGAAAAGCTTCTTGACGAGGCACTTAAAAATTATAAATGCTTGCATCATGATGTAGGATTTATGTGGCATATTTTAAGCGGTGCACATTATCGTCTGACGGGGAATGAGGAGTCCTTAAACAGAAATCTTTATGCAGCGGCAACTCTCGCATCAAGATTCAATATTGACGGAGGCTTTATCCGTGCATGGAACGGAGAAGGGGTTGAAGGCTGGTCAATTATAGATTGCCTGATGAATATTCCTCTTTTGTATTGGGCGTCAAAAGAAATAGGCGATGACAGATTCAAACGCATTGCAATGAAGCATGCAGATATGGCACTGCGTGACCATATAAGACCCGACGGCAGTGTTAATCACATTGTAGAGCATGATGTTGATACAGGAGAAGTTTTAAAGATACATGCCGGTCAGGGATATAGCGAAAATTCCTGCTGGTCACGGGGCAGTGCATGGGCAATTTACGGAATGATTCTTTCACATGTTCATACAGGAAAAGGTGAGTATCTTGATGCCGCAATAAAAACGGCAGACTATTTTATAACGAACTGTGAAAAAACAGGATATAAGACACTTCTTGATTTTTGTCAGCCGTCTGAGCCAATTTATTATGATAGTACAGCAGGTGTATGCGCAGCGTGCGGAATGCTTGAAATCGCAAAGCATGTGTCTGAAGAAAAGGCAAAAATGTATACTGAATCTGCAATAAAAATATTAAAAGCAACTGACGAGAATTTCTGTGATTATGATGAAAATACGGATGCGCTTGTCCTTTTTGGAACGGAGCGCTATCCACACGAAAGTATGAAAGGTGTACATATTCCGATAATTTACGGTGATTTCTTTTTCGTGGAGGCAATTTTAAAGCTTAAAGGTAATAATTTTTTAATATGGTAAAGCTATTATTTTCTATAGAACATAAGAACAAAAAAGTTCTGAATGCAATTTATATAGGGACATTGTGTTCTGTTGCATATCTTGCTGTATATTTTGCAAGAAACATTTTAGGTGCTGTCACTCCCGAAATGGTAGAAGGTGGATATACCGAAGGGTATATTGGTAAAGTGTCGTCAGTTTATTTCATTTTCTATGCGGTGGGGCAACTCATAAACGGTGCGGTTGGAGATAAAGTCAAGGCAAGATATATGATAAGTATTGGCCTTTTTATGGCTGGTGTTACGAGTATCTTATTTTCCCGACTTTCCGTAAATTATGCAGATATCGCCATCGTGATATATGGATTTACAGGTTTCTTTTTGGCTATGATATATGCGCCGATGACAAAGGTGGTAGCGGAAAACACGGACCCTATATATGCGACAAGATGTAGTTTAGGATATACCTTTGCATCGTTTATTGGTTCTCCGCTTGCGGGAGTTGCGGCCGCAATGCTTGTTTGGCAGAATGTATTTTTCGTGAGCAGTATTGTTCTTGTAATAATGGCAGTAATGTGCTTTTTATTCTTTTTACTGCTTGAAAAAAAGGGAGTTGTAAAATATAATCAGTATGCCCGGGAAAAAGAAAAAGGCGGCAGTATTAAGGTATTGATTAAACACAAAATTATAAAATTCACATTTATTTCCATACTGACCGGCGTGGTCAGAACGACGGTTGTATTCTGGCTGCCTACATATATATCACAATATCTTGGCTTTTCTGCGAAAACGTCAGCTATGCTGTTTACCATAGCTACATTTGTAATATCCTTTACTGCGTTCATCAGTATTTTTATCTATGAAAGACTAAAAAGAAATATGAATTTGACAATATTACTTATGTTTTCGTATTCAGCGTTGTTCTTTATGTTAGTTTATCTTGTAAAACAGCCTGTTTTAAATATGCTTTTTATCGTTATTGCAATCATGTCATCCAATGGTGCTGCTACAATGCTGTGGAGCAGATATTGCCCGGGACTTCGTGATACGGGTATGGTTTCAAGTGCAACAGGTTTCCTTGACTTTATCAGTTATATGGCTGCTGCCGCATCAAGTACAATTTTTGCAAATGCTGTTTCTCTTATTGGATGGGGAAATTTAATTCTTGTATGGTTTGGGTTGATGATTGTGGGTGTTATTGTCGCACTACCGTATGATAAAATATCAAACTGATGGATTATTGATTGAAAAAGATGGCTTTATATCAAGATGTAGAATAGTGTATAAACAAAAAGATTTTAAATAAAAATCTATACTGTAATGATAACTATATGTCAATATTTGTTACAATGGTAGAAGAAGGGAAGGACAGAAACTATGTGTCTGCAAAATTTACATACGCATACATGCTATTGCGATGGGGCTGATACACCGAATGAAATTATTGTTACTGCTTTGGAGAAAAAATTTACGTCTATTGGTTTTTCTGAACATTCATATATGAAATACTCTCCGATGTTTGTTAAACAGGGAGATAAAACACAAGAGTACAAAAAGGATGTATTAGAACTTAAGGAAAGATATAAAGACCGTATTAAGATATATCTTGGACTTGAGGTTGATATGTACTCAGACCCTGATATTAAAGGGTATGATTATTTAATAGGTTCAGTGCATTACCTTAAGTGCGGAGAAGAATATGTGGGTTTTGATAAGACTGACACAGATGTAGAGCATATTATAAACAGATATTTTGGCACAGATGGTATGAAATATGCCAAAGCCTATTACGAAACTCTGGCACAGCTTCCTCAATATGGGAATTTTGATATTATCGGTCATTTTGATATAATCACCAAGCACAGTGATAAACGAAATTTTTTTGACACAACATCTAAAGAATATATAAATGCAGCGATTGAAGCTGCGCAAGCACTATCGGGCAAAATTCCATTTTTTGAAGTAAACACCGGTGCAATAGCCAGAGGATACCGCAATACCCATATCCCTCGATGCCCCTTATAAAAGAACTAAAAAGACTTGGCTTTGGTGCAGTTATAACATCAGATTGTCATAACAAGGCAATGCTCGATTGTAAATTTGATGATGCGGCAGAACTTTTAAAAGAGTGTGGTTTTAAAGAAAAATATATTCTCACAGACTCAGGTTTTACGGCAGTATCATTATAATACGGAGGTGTTAACGTGAATTATTTAACAACTGTTATATTGATTTTTTCCGTATTGGGAGCATTAGACAGAATATTTGGAAATCGCTTTGGTGTTGGCAAAGAATTTGAAAAGGCTTTTATGCTTTTAGGTGCAATGGCACTTTCTATGATTGGTATGATAGTTATTTCGCCGTTTGTTGCAGATGCAATGAAGCCAGTAAGCGAATTTTTATCGGGCATACTGCATATTGACCCTTCAATTATCCCTGCAGCTTTGTTTGCTAATGATATGGGGGGAGCTTCTTTGGCTACTGAAATGGCTATAAACGAAAAAACGGGATTGTACAACGCTCTTGTAGTTTCATCCATGATGGGATGCACGATATCATTTACAATTCCTTTTTCTCTCGGTGTAGTTAATAAAGAGCAACACAAAGAACTTCTATTAGGACTTTTATGCGGAATCGTGACCATCCCCATAGGATGTCTGGTATCAGGGGTTATCTGTAAGATGCCTTTTGACACATTGTTATTGAATTTGATGCCACTTGTGGTATTTTCCGGAATTATAGCTTTCGGACTTATTCTCTTCCCTGATTTATGTGTAAGGATATTTAAGGGATTTGGTATTGTTATCACTGCTATAATTACAATCGGGCTATCACTTGGAATCATCAGATTTCTTACAGGTTTTGAAGTTATAAAAGGACTTGCCACCATAGAAGAAGGTGCTGCAATATGCGTGAATGCCGCTGTTGTATTATCTGGTTCCTTTCCGCTTATGTATGCTTTGTCAAAAGTTTTGGCAAAACCTCTTAATGCTATTGGAAGATTAATAGGTGTGAATGAAAATTCGATAGTAGGATTGGTTTCAACTCTTGCTTCAAGTGCAACGTCATTTGGAATGATGGACAAAATGGATAAAAAGGGTGTAGTGTTAAATTCTGCATTCTCGGTATCTGGGGCATTTATATTAGGTAGCCATTTGGCATTCACCATGGCGTTCGATAGTACATATGTGCTTCCTGTGATTGTTGGAAAAGTTATTTCCGGAGTACTGGCGGTTATACTTTCAAATATTATATTTAATAAGTCGATATGAATTGAGTTGATGTAGTTTATGTTTTTGAAACAGAGCGCTATCCTCACGAAAGTATGAAAGGTGTACATATTCCAATAATTTACGGAGATTTCTTTTTTGCGGAGGCAATGCTCAAATTAAGGGGAAATGAATTTCTAATCTGGTAGCATTACAGAAAATAAAAGCAACAGTATTTGATAAACACAATTTATATAATTTAGTACAAAGCCATATATATCCTGTATATGTGTTTCAATATCGCTTGTTGTCATTCCTTTAGCGTAAATAGAGAGGATCTTTTCTTCAATATCGCCGGTAAGGGTAGTTTGGTTTTTCTTTACAAGCTGCGGCTCAAATTCTCCGTCACGATCTATAGGAACTTTGATTTCTGTTTCTCCAAAGCTTGTCTTTAAAGTCTTTTTAGAATACCCATTACGGCTATTTTCACCATCCTTGTTGCGATAGTCATACTTGGTGTAACCGAGCTCATTGTCGAGTTCACCTTAAAGACCGTTTTCAAGCATTTCTCCAACCATAAGCTTGAAAACATCTTTAAGGTCATCAAAACTTTTTACGTCAAGACCTTTCATAATGTTTCTCAAATTTTCTTTTCTTTCTTTTTCTGCTGCCCGTTCTTCGGGACTTAATTTGTACCTTGGCATAATAAAAACCTCCAAAATGATATTTTTATTATATATCATCTTGGAGGTCTTGTATAGACTTTACACAAAATTTGGGATAGTCTCAAGGAATAAGCCAATGTCGGCTTATTCCTTTTTCGTTATATCATAGAAGGAATCCTTTTTATAGAATTTGTCTCATTTTCTATAGAATACCATTAAATTCGCCCTACTCGATTTTGTATAAAAGTTAAATCCACCTGTTTGTCAATTCTTTTTTTAATTCGACAAACATATCATAATAAACCTCTTTTGTTTTGCTTACAATTTCCAAAGCAACCGCATTGTTATAAGCGTGTGCCACGTTATTGCGTGAAACTAAGGCTTCAAGCCAAACTCCTTCATCTTTTATCATCCCAAACTGATAGGCAGTTTTTAAAATCTGACGAGGAGAGCCCGTTTCGGCATCTGAAATTCCGTTGTGCTGTAAAATTTTTTTCATTGCTTTCCATGCTTGCTCAAAGCATATTTCATACAGTGCTACAAGTCCGGTCAGAATAACATTTTCATAAGGCTCGTTATAATTATATATATCATTAAGATTTTCTAATGCATTGCAAAAATTTTCAAATTTTTTCATATATAATAACTCCTTCTTTTTTTATACTGGCAAGTAGCTCGTTCTGAACAGCTCCGTCAAGATTTATCACATCAAATTTCAGCAGGGTGTTCGTTTTATCTTCAATATCTAACGAAAATTGAACAACGTTTCCACCGGTAACAGCAATATCAATATCACTTACCTTGTTATAATCTCCTCTTGCACGAGAACCAAACAAGGTTACTTTTTTGATATCATGTTGCTTTGCTAATTCAATTATTTCTGCTTTTAACAAATTGTTGATACCAATAGCCAATGCAATCACCAACATTCTCATAAGGTTTTTTTAAGTATATCACATTTATAAAATTATTACAATCATTTCCACCAAATTTCCACCAAAATCGAAAAAATTCGTTTCTGATTATATTTGGATTTAAAATGAGTTTGCAGACAAAAAGCCTTATAAACCGCTTAACAAAAGGGTTTGTAAGGCTTTATATGATTTCAGATAATGTAGTGTAATCAACGGGTAGGCTTTCTTAAAATCCCGTGTCCCATAAAGACGTACCGGTTCGATCCCGGTCTCGAGCACCATTTCTTAAAAGCCGATATTTCGGAAAGTCCGAAATATCGGCTTTTTTCGTTCTATAAATTCTTTTCTTGAAAATTCAAGAAATTCTGGCAGACATATACCTTCATCGTTAATATTATTTCTTTAAATGTTCACCCTTGAGATAGTCATTCCAGACATTTTCAAACCAACTGTCACTTTGGGGAATAGGTCTTACATTTCGCCAAGTACAGCTGATACCGTTGTTTTTAAATTCAGTTTCCTGAATTTTGCTGCAAGGAGGAACTTCTGTTTCGACAGGAGAATTTACGTAATCTGTCAGTTTCTTTCCATCTTCTGAAATAAGGTAAGAACCTCGGCTTTGTCCGCCCTGATTGATATAATCAAATATAGCGTAGCTTACTGCCTGCTGAGTTATTAAAAGCTCGTAATTTGAAAAGGCTTTCCAAAGCTCGTGGATATTATCAATTTTAACATTATCCCAGTAAGTATCATATTCTGTCTTTGCTTCTTCATAAACCTTTTTCGCACCATCAAGACTTCTTATATGAGCTGCATAAAGGCTCATTCTATCACCGATGCGGTTAAAGGTATCATTTACATTTTCACCCTGTTGGTTACTCAGTGCCTTTTCACCCTGCATAATTCTTTCTTCTATCTGATTTATACAGTTATCTGACAACTCATAATAATTATCGTCGCTGTATACACCTGCAATGTACTGCGTTGCACGAAGTCCGCCGCACTGACCTGAATTAAGTGCACTTCCTCCGGGGCGATAAACACCATGAGAGCCGCAGCATTCACCAATGGGAAAAAAGTGTGATATGTTACTTTCCCATCTGTGGTCTGCGGAAAGTCCACCATTATTATGCTGTGCACATACTGCAATTTCAAGTAGTTCCTTTTCAATATCAATATCATGATTCTGATACAATTCTATTGCGGGAGTATTCATATGTCTGAGTCTTTCAATCGGTGTGCCGAAAAGTGCATTAGAATTTTCAAGATATTCGTAGCAAACCTTTCCAACATTTGAAAAATCACTTTTCAGTGATGAGGGATTTTTGCGGAAATCAAGCCACACGCGTCTTCCTTTTACGGCTATTTCATTATATACCAAAACATCAATCAGTGATGAACCCATATTTTCTATTTTTCTTGGGTCAAACGGCCATTGATACCCTTTGAGGAATATTGCATTAAGCATTGCTTCACTGCTATTAAAATACTCGTCTAAAAATTCACGTTCATCATTTCCGTCTTTATCGGTGGAAATATATGCAGGAAGGACCTGCTGATATGTTCCTGAAAGATTCCAGCGGAATTTTGTGGAAGCTATGCCATATTGCCATTCTGTAAGGTTTTTGCCCTTTACACCTGCCTCGAGTGCCCAGCCATGTGCACCTCGGTGTCCAACAGGGAACACACTGTTTGAATATATGCCTGCAGGACCGCCAGTTGCATATATAGTATTAGTCGCAAGGAAGAGAACATATCTCTTATCAGGATTATATGCTTCTTTTTTATTAAGACACAAAACTCCAACAGCTTTTTCACCCTCAGTAAGAATACGGATTACCATATGCTTATCAAATATTTTAATTCCTTTTTCTTCTACTTGCTTCTGTAGCTTTTCGGTCATCATTTTTGATGTGAGTGGGCCTGCAGAAGTTGCTCTTGCACGAGGGTCATGGTCAGTTTTGTATCCTACATATTCACCGTAGGAATTACACGGAAATTGAACACCTGCCTCAACAAGCCGGTAAAAGCTCTGCATAGAAAGAGCCGCTTCGCAAAGAGCAATGTCACCGTCCATAGCACCGCCTTCAAAAAGGGTTTCAGCCATAGAATAGACAGAATCATTTCCGTCTCCTGACAAAGTAAGCTTATAGTAGGTTTGCTTGTCAGAGCCTGCATTACGGCTTGTTCCGGTGTTTATCCCCTCGGTAACGATTGCTATATCTTTCTGACCGAAAGAGTAAAGTCTGTCTGCTGCTCCAAAGGCTGCAGCTCCACTACCTACAACTACTGTATTAAGTCTTACTGTTTCAACCTTTATTCCGTTTATAGTTATAAAGTCCTTATTCATAATACCCTCCACTACAGTCTTTGGATATGGAATCCACCGTCTACATCTATTGACTGTCCTACTACGTAGGGAAGCTGACCACTGCACAGTACATATACTGCATCAGCTATATCTTCGGGTTTTCCCCATCTTTGAAGAGGGAGTAAGCCCCCGCCTATAAGGTTATCATATTTTTCCTTAACCTTTTCGGTCATTCCCGTTTTGATTATGCCGGGGCGGATTTCATTAACCATAATACCTTCGGGTGCAAGACGGTCTGCAAAAAGCTTTGTTATCATAGATGCACCTGCCTTGGAAATGCAGTATTCACCACGATTCACTGAGCTTGTGTATGCAGACATTGAAGAAATGTTTACAATATATCCGCAGATTTCATCACCTTTTCTCTGTGAAATCATCTGCTTTGCGGCAAGCTGAGTAAGGAAAAGAGTTCCCTTTGTATTAATGTTCATTACAAAGTCATAGCTTTCTTCTGTCATTTCAAGCAGGTCTGCTCTTACCTTTGGTGCAACACCTGCAACGTTTACAAGTGCATCTATTTTGCCAAAACTCTTAACTGCCTCGCTAACGAGGTTTTCCCGGTCTGCACTCTTTGATAAATCTCCCTGAACGTATACAAAGTCTTCAAACTTTTCAATGCTCTCGGGTGCAATATCCATTCCTACAACGCTCCAACCGCTTTCTAAAAATTTTTTTGCAGTTGCAAAACCGATTCCACCGTTGCAACCTGTTACAATAGCTGTTTTCATTCTTTTTTCCTCCTTATAAGCTTTCCTTAATGTAAGTACCGTTTGCAGAGGGTTTACCCTCTCTGCCTTTTTTATAAAGCGGCATATATACCTCACTGTCACGAACGGAGCAGCCTGCTACACCGCCGTCACGCATCATAACAGTACATTTACTGCACGCAACACAGCATTTATTTCTTACCATACCACCATTGTTTACAATATCATTTGCAAAGTCCGGATACGCAAATGCCTGTCTGCCAAAGCCCGCCATATCAAACCACCCGTCCTTAATACAGCCGGCAGCAATATTAGCCGCATATTCACGAAGCCACGTGAAGCCCGTTGCTACAATTTTAAGTTCAGGCACTTCTGCCTTTATTTCTCTTGCTGCATTAAGGAGCTTATATACATAATTAAGCTGATGCACAGGCGGCTTATACGGACCTGCATCGTAGGGGCGGTTTACGTGAGGATTATAGTAAGGATTGCCGCCTGTAACGTTTATCATCATAACTCCCATATCACGAAGTTTACGGACAATAGCTTTTGTTTCTGTCAAATCCACACTACGGAAATCTTCTTTATTAACACCAAACCCACAGGGATAGGGGATTTCGTCATATGCACTAAGCCTTACTACGATATCAATATCAACCTTTTCTTTTATTTTCTTTATAATGTTGAAAAACAGTCTTGTTCTGTTTTCAAAGCTGCCACCGTATTTTCCCTCTCTGTTGTATGCAGAGAGAAATTCGCTTAAAAGATATCTGTGACAGCATTTTATATCAACAGCATCAAAGCCTGCTTCCTTTGCAAGGATTGCAGCTGTAACATATTTTTCCTCAAGTGCCTCTGCTTCTTCGTCAGTAATTATATGTACGTTTTCAGGTAAAAAGCGGTCAAGATATTCGTTGTTATATGCAATTACCGCAGGCATTCCTTTTCCGGGCTTTGCATACCTTCCCGAATGGGTAAGCTGTATTGCAAGATACACATCACCCTCGGCACTGTTTCTGATATGAGTTACGAGCTTAGTAAATTCGCTCACGTTTTCTTTATTAATATGCATCTGACGGGGATTTGCACGCCCATCCATGCTTACGGCACACGCCTCCATCCACAGCATACCGCTGCCGCCCTTTGCAAAACGCTCGTAACGTCTGTAAACCAGCTCAGTCGGCGAGCCGTCCTCTGTGCAGTCACAACCCTCCATTGGATGTACTACAAGAGAGTTTTTCAGCGCCTTTTCGCCTATCTTAATTTCGTTTTTCAAAACATTAATGTTTTCTTCGAAGGGAAGGTCTATTGATAGCTCTTGCATCTTAGAAAGCAGCTCATCTTTAGTCTTGAAATTAAATACACTAAATTCATTTGCCATTTTACCATCTCCATTGACTGAAATTAATTTTATGTTATTTCAATTATACCATTCACCTTATAATGAGTACAAGTGACGTTTTTTAAATAGATGTGACAAAATTAACAAAAATCACTTATTTATGACAAAAGTTGGTTTCTTTTTTTACTTTTGGGCTGGTTGGGATCAGGGACTAATTTACTATATATTTAAGACGATTTTAGAAAAAGTAAGTTGTTTTTCTAATTCTGTCACGGCTTTTGAGAAAACGTCACTTGCACTCAAAAAAAGGGCGATGATATAATAAAATCAGCCTAAAACGAAAGGAAGCGAGAAATTATGGAAAAGGTACCTATCAGTTTTTTGGTGGACGATCCGGCACCTGGGGTATCGGTATACTATTTTCATTATATACATGGCGGAAACCCTGTAACAGAAGATGGGCGCCCTCTTTTGAAAATGTATCCAAATTCATTTTTGAATGATTTTTGTGATATTGTTGAAAGATGGGGGATGAAAGGTAAATTCAGCGTAATACCTATGCCTGCGAATCAGGGAGATATTATAAACGGAATTAATGGAATGGAAGACTCCCAGCTTAAAGAATGGCTTGATACTGTAAAGAAAAGGCTTATTCCTTCATTTAGTATTTGCCCCGAAATGATAACGCACACTGATGCGATTGATGTGAAAACAGGTGAAAGTCTTGGAATACCTGAAATGATATGGTCAAGAACACAGGACACTACAACGATGACTCCGTATATTTCATATGCCTATTCAATTTTGAAAAAAGCAGGCTTTGACTGTAGCGGGGTTACTACGCCCGGCTCATTCGGACTTAAGAATGAAAGTGTAGTGGCAGCATCAGTTGCACAGGCGACAGCTGATGTTTACGGGAAGAAAAACTCCTGGATTTTTCAGCGTAGTCTGACAGGTGTTCCGGGGGCAAAACCATACGTGGTGTATGATGATGGGGATAAATGCGTTGTAGCCATTCCAACAACAACAAATGATGCCACATGGCAGACTATTAATAGTACAGAGACAAGTGATGAATACATAAGCCGTGTTGCAGACAGGACTATTACTGCTGACGGAAAGGGCGGTCAGATAATAGAAGTTCTTGAAACAGGTGGATTTCCGATACTGTTCTCGCACTGGCAGGGACTTGCGTCAAATGGTCTCTATACAGGACTTAAAGTAATGAACGAAATAGGAAAAAGAGTAAATGAGCACCTTTCAGACAGGGTTGAATGGATGAGCTTTGAGGAAATCCTTGATATGGTAGTAAAGGATAAGAAAAATTATCCGATGCCCGACTTTGATAATATGGTAGAAAATCTTCTTAAAGATAAAAGGGTCACAACGAGACCTGATTTTTCTGAAGAAGATATAAGAGAAAACCCCTATTTTCAGCCTTATACATAATAAACGGAGACAATAAAATGCGTAAAACTATAGAAAAATGGTATAAAAAACTAAATTTCCCCCAAAAGTATGACGAAGAATTTTACGAAATTCTTTCGAGTGAAGAATTAGATGAAAATGCCTCGCCCGAGAACTACGACATATACAATCCAAACGGCAGAAAAAATCTTTTAATGTATTTATACTTTCTGGAAAATCTTCATAATCAGTATGAAAAAAAAGGAATACCTGAAGAAGTATTCAGTGAGACTGTGCGCGACCTTGTCAGATGGACAATTACGTGGAGTGATTTAAAAGGTAAGCTGTGGCTTGAGGAGCTTACATGGCTTAGGTGGCATTTTTCAATGAAACTTTTCAGAATAGGGAGGCTCCAGTATCTGATGACACCCTCTGATGAAGATATCCCTATATATGGGGTGAAAAAAGGTGACAATGTTCTTGATTTGCATATTCCGCCCGATGGAGCTTTTGGAAAGGAAGAATGTATAAAATCCCTGAAAATGGCAAATGAATTTTTCAAAAAGTATTTTCCTGAGTTTCAGTATAAATGCTTTACATGTTTTTCGTGGCTTCTTGATGACACACTGGCAAAGTATGTATCGCCTTCGTCAAATATTTTGGCTTTCGGAAGAATGTTTGATATTATAAAACGAGAGGAACGCTTTTCTGTTATTCCTTATGTTTTTGGATGGAAGACAACGAAGGATGATATTGAAAACCTTGTTCCCAAAAACGCTTTTGCCGCAAGAATAAAAGAAGCTATTATCGGTGGAGAGCAGTTTTACCGGGTAATGGGGGCAAGAAGTAAGGAAGTATAGTCTTTTCATAAAAAATGACATTTTTGGAAAGATATATATGTTTTTTCAGATTTTGTCACCATATTTGAGAAAACGTCACTTGAGTCGGTATTACGGCGGATGATATAATAAATTTAAGGTGTAATATGCTGTTTCGAATAAAAACAGCAAATAAAATAAGGAGTGATAGTAATGCAAAAAATTAAAAACACATTGGCAATCCTTATGGGTGTATCTTTGCTTTTGGCAGGATGCACAAGTAAGGACACCGGTAAGGTTCAGGATATTGAGTTATCCTCTTACCCCATCAAAACAGATGTAACACTTACATACTGGAGAACCCTTCCGACAAACATTTCTACATCTGTTGATAACTTTGGAGCAACTGAAATTGCAAAAGAGTATGAAAAACGCACAGGTGTTAAAGTTAAATACCTGCATCCTGCGGCAGGTCAGCAGAGAGAAGCTCTGAGCCTTATGGTTTCTTCAAATGAGCTTCCGGATATTATCGAATATGGCTGGCACCTTTACCCCGGTGGACCCACAAAGGCTCTTAATGAAGAAGTTCTTATTCCTATAGATGAATACAAGGAATATGCACCGGGATATTTTAATTTCCTTGAAGAACATCCTGAATATGCAAAGGGCGTAAAAACTGACGACGGTGAACATTTTGCGTTTTGTACCATTCAGGACGGTGACAAGCTTCTTATGGCGAGTGGCCCTGCTGTTCGTATGGACTGGCTTCGTGAGTTAGGTCTTGAAGAACCTAAAACTATTGACGATTGGACAAAAATGCTTACAGCATTTAAGGAAAAGAAAGGTGCAGAGGCACCGCTTTCATTTAACTATGCCAACATATGTTACTTCTTTAACATGTTTGGTGCAAGCTTTGATCCATATGTAGAGGACGGCAAAGTAAAATACGGTCCAGTTGAGCCTGAATTCAAGGAAGCTCTTGTAACTATTCATGAATGGTTTGAAAAAGGCTTGCTTGACAAGAACATAGTTTCTGTTGATGCGAAGCTGATTGACAACCAGGTGCTTAACGGCAAAACAGGTGCTGTTATAACATCAGGCGGCGGCGGTATCGGTCAGTATATGAATATGGCTGTTAAAGAAAATCCCGAATTTGATCTTGCCGGTGTATGTTACCCCACAAAGGACGGAACCCCCAACAGAAACCTTCCTGTTTCTAACAACGTATCAGGACAGGGTAAAGGTATAACAAGCCAGTGTAAATATCCTGAGCTTGCAGTAAAATTCCTTGATTACGGCTATACCGAAGAAGGTCACATTCTTGAAAACTTTGGTATTGAGGGTGTTTCTTATGAAATGAAGGATGGCTATCCAACATATACAGACCTTATTATGAATAATCCTAGCGGACTTACAGTGTCTCAGGCACTTGGCCTTTATGTAAAGGCAGGCTCAGGATCCAACTCAGTGCTTGACGAACGCTATATCGAGCAGTACTACGGACTTCCTCAGCAGAAGAAAGCTCTTGAGGCATGGGGCAGAGGTATGGAAGAGTCAAAGCCAAAGAGAGTTCCCTCGCTTACAGTAACAAACGAAGAAGCGTCTGAATATGCAAAGCTTATGAACGAGGTTGATAAGTACAGAAATCAGATGATTGTTAAATTCATAAACGGAATTGAACCTATTGAAAACTTCGACAAATATGTTGATACTATGAAACAACTTGGCGTGGAAAGAGCAATGGAAATTAAGACGAATGCATTGAAGCGTTATAATAACAGATAAAGGAGTCTTCGGGAAAGCTATGAAAATCAAAGTTTCAAAAGCACAGCGCATATTTGATATATGTAACATATTATTTATGCTTATATTATCGGTTATAATGATATACCCTATTTGGTATGTGCTGTGCGCATCATTTAGTGAGAGCAGCAGATTGGTAGCGCACGAGGGCTTGCTTATTTTCCCTGATGGAGCAAGCATAGCTGCATATCAAGGAGTATTCAGAAATCCGATGATTCTCAGAGGATATGCAAACACGCTAATTGTTGTTATTAGCGGTGTGGTTCTTAATGTTGTTATTACTTCAATCGCGGCATACTGTCTTTCGCAGCCAAATGTACTGTGGTCAAAGCTTATTATGAAGCTTATAATTATTACAATGTATTTCTCCGGTGGTTTGATTCCCACGTATTTGTTGATAAGCAGAACCTTGCATCTTAACAATTCTTATCTTGCGCTTATTCTGCCTACAGCTATCAGTACATACAATTTCATTATTATGCGTACATCGTTTTCTCAGCTGCCAATCAGTCTTATAGAGTCTGCAAAGCTTGACGGAGCATCACATATGAAAATTCTTTTTAAGATTGTAATTCCGCTTTCCAAGGCAATTATTGCTGTTATGACATTATACTATGCCGTGGGGCATTGGAATTCATGGTTCCCGGCAAGTATTTATATTAAAGAGCGTGAAAAATTTCCGCTTCAGCTTATATTGCGTGAGATATTGATTCAGAATGACACATATTCAATGTCTCAGGATATGGCGGCATCAGACCAGTATGCTATCGGTGAAAATATAAAGTATGCAATTATAGTGGTGGCTACAATACCCATTTTGTGTATATATCCTTTCTTGCAGAGATATTTCACAAAAGGTGTTATGATTGGTGCCGTTAAGGGCTAATACACCGGAAAGGACAGATAATTATGCAGAAAACATCAAAAACAAAACAAGGGAAGTCTGTTCCCTTTGCTACTTTAGTAAAAAAAGATTTTAACCTGAATAAAACTTTATACTTGTTACTTGTTCCGGTGCTTGTGTACTACATTGTGTTTTGTTATGTTCCAATGTATGGTGCGTTGATTGCATTTAAGGAGTACTCGCCAAGGGCGGGTGTTTGGGGAAGTCCATGGGTAGGCTTTAAGCAGTTTACAGATTTCTTCTCAAGTCCGTCTTTTGGTTCGGTATTATTAAATACTGTAAAATTAAGCCTTTCAACACTGGTTTTCGGATTTCCGGCACCCATTATTTTGGCACTTCTTTTAAATGAACTCAGAAATGCACGTTTTTCAAAGGTTGTTCAAAATGCAACCTATCTTCCGCACTTTATATCATTGGTTGTTGTCTGTGGTATGGTAAAGGATTTTACAAGAGATACCGGTGTCATCAGTTATATTCTTTCGTTTTTCGGAATGAAACCGACAACACTTCTTAACTATCCGCAGTATTTCTTGCCGATATATGTACTAAGCGGAATATGGCAATCAGTAGGATGGGAGTCAATTGTATTTTTGGCTGCACTGACAGGAATTGATGAGTCTCTTTATGAGGCGGCAAAAATAGACGGTGCAAGTAAATGGAAGCAGACTCTTCATGTTACAATCCCCGGAATTATGCCGACAATAATCATTATGTTAATTCTTCGTGTCGGTAATATTCTCAACGTAGGTTATGAAAAAATCATTTTGCTTTACAACGACGCAACTCTGGAAGTAGCTGATGTAATATCTACCTATGTTTACAGAAAAGGTCTTCTTGAACAAAGTTGGAGCTTTTCTACAGCAGTAAACATTTTCAATTCAGTGATTAATCTTGCATTACTGGCTTTCACTAATGGAATTAGCCGAAAGGTAAATGATACTGCGTTATGGTAATAATTTAATTTTTTATAAAAATTGCATTAATTTGCATAAAAAGGAGAATTTGGTATGAAAAAACTAAGCATTTTTCTTTGCATTGTGATGATTCTGACGATGCTTCCGACTATGGGTGTATTTGCAGATTATCAGAGTGCAGCTGACACCATTAGCTTTGTAACTTTTAGAGGAACAAACACCGATCAGTTCGGAATAAAAGAAAATCTTGTGTTCCCCGAAAAGATCACAGAAGACGAAAAAGAATTTGATGTTGAATGGACGTCATCAAATCCTGGTGTAATTTCTATTGCTGAAGAAGCGTCAGACGGCAATTACATCGGTACAGTCACAAGAGGTGTTGCAGACGAATGGGTTACTGTTACTGCAAAGGTTTATCACGAAACAGCCTCAAATACTTTTGTTACAAGAAACTATTTGGTGAGAGTCTCTGCGGCAGAAGCAAATGTAAGATATTTGCTTCAGGAAAATTTTGACGATAAAGAAGTTTCAGGAAATGCATCTGATATAACAAGCACAACCGCTTCTTCATCGGACTGGTATTTCAATGGAAGTGCAGCAACGGAAAACAGAACCGACTACAAGTTTGTTACAGATGAAATTTTAGGCGGAAAAGCTTTGAAAATGACAAGTAAATCAAGCGTTGCTAACTATTTTGCTGTTCATAAGCTTACAGATAGCCTTCCTGAAAGCGGACTTGTATCTTACAGTGTAAATATCAAAATGGCAAGTGCTAATCCTACTGTGATAATCCGTCCCTTCTCAAGACAGATGTCAATCAGCAGTATCACAAGCTTTGCTACATCAAATGCGTTTAATACAGACTTTCCTTCAAGTGTTGGTAGATACAATAACTGGATTAACTTAACAACTGTTTATGATGTGGAAACTAAGATAGCAAAGGTTTATGCAAACGGCATATTTATGTTTGAGGAAGACACAACCTCTGCCGGTTCATATCTGGTTTGGGACGAAATACGCCTGAGAATGGTTAACGGTGCCGATCAAATTGTATATGTAGATAACATTGAGGTTAAAGAAATTCTCAGTGGTGCGTCAGAAAAGATTGAGGCATTTAATCCTGCAACAAAGGGAAGCAGCTATGTAGACGGAAATCTTGCTACTTCAGTAGAGGGTATAGCTGTAAGCTATGAAAGCAGTGATGAATCCGTTATTGCAAAAGACGGCAGCGTAACTCGTAGCGAGTTTTATAGAACAGTTACAGTAACTCCCATAGCAAAAGCGGGAAATTTTGAATTAAGAGGAAATACTTACACCTTGACAGTCCTTCCCGAGACTAAGTATTATAAAGAAAGACTTTTTGAAGATTTTGAAGATGCTTCAGAAGGTAAAATCTTTGGTGAAGACGGTACAACAACCTACAATGGCTGGTCACTTGATGCCAGCAGAATTGGACAAACAAGCTATAGTTCTTATAAAGATGCAATAGACGGTGGAGTTAAGACTGAGATTGAAAATGTTGACGGAGATAATGCACTTCTTATGGAAGTTCCTGCTAATAAGAAGGGATACCGTATACAGAAGACCGTTGAAACACTTGGAGAAAGTGACAGGGTTGTACTTTCAATGCGTGTCAAAAATGGTAAGGCAGACACCTTCGCACTTGCAAGTTCGTACATAGGAATGTTTAACGACTACTATGATTGGCGCGGTGACTGGGGTGGAAATAAAGTAGTAGATGATATAGCAAACGATGCTTTCAAAAAGAAAAATGTATGGCAGACATACCTTTTTGTATTTGACAGAGGAATTACAGAAAATTCTGCTCATCCGATAAGTCTTTATATAGATGGAAAATATATCGGCACTCAGTGGGAAAAAGCAGCAAGCATCGGCTCATATCTGAGTGTGATTCAGTTCTATCAGAATAATACTAATGGCTACGCATCATCAATCTATGTAGATGATATTCTGCTTGCAAAAATTGACGTTCCCGAGCTTCAGCTTGCAGGAGCAACAGTTGAGGAAGGCGTACTTAAGTCAATCAATCTACAGTATATAAGCTACGGAACACAGAAAAACATGACTGTGCTTTTGGCAGAGTATGAAGGAGATAAGCTCACAGATGTTAAAATAGCATGGGAAACCGAAGCAGGTTTAGAAACAGGCTATTACACAATCAATACTGATTGCGCATTGTCCGAAGGCGCAACAAGCTACCGTTTGTTCCTTCTTGACAGCGTAGGAAACCTGAAACCTCTTGCAATATCAAAACAGTTTGCTGTAAAATAAAACTATGCATAAATAAAAACAAGTACGCATTTGCATAGTACTATACTTATTTAATGCACGATACAAAGTGCAAAAACATATATTTGTGCTTTTGCACTTTGTATTTCTCTTTTGGAAGGAGTCATATTTTTATGAAGAGAGGCTTGCTAAGGAAAAAGAAGAGCGTTGCGCAAGCAATGATGATTTCATACATAGCTATAATTTTGATATGTGTGTCAGTTATTGTGCTTATAAGTATACAGTACGAGAAGGCATTGCGGGAAGAAACAGAAAATATGAGTGGATATTTGTTTTCCGGTGTTTCGCAGTCCGTTCGTGAAGTGCTTTTTGATATAAGGGAGCTTAACGGTCAGCTTGTAGAAGACAGCGATATACAGTTTGTTGTAAACAATCAACAGGATGCAAACTTCTGGAAATATGAAAACACAATAAGCGGAATTGAAACTTTAAAAAGACATGTTACAAATAAAAAGAATGTTGATTTGGGTTTTATATACTTAAAAATGTCAGATGAAATATTATCACATCACGGAATTTTAAGCAGTGAGGTTTTCTACGATATGTATTTTAAAGGCAGTAGTATTTCGTATGAAGATTGGATTTCAACACTGCGCCTCAATGAAAAAGAGACACATCTTACCTTAAACTACAACATGAATCAAGAAACAATTTCAACAATTACGCTTTTATCGCCCACCTCGGCAGAAAAGAATGCCGTGTGTGTAGTTATGGCGGATAAAAGAAAGTTCTTAAAAGGATTAAATCAGGACAACCTGGATTTATCAGATAAATACGATATATATGTTTATAACTCATTTGAAAGGCTTATCTTTTCAGAAAACAACACAAATGAGGATATTCCTCATACTTTATCTGAACTTAAAACTATGATGCAGAAAAACAAGGATTCTGTTTATATAGTAAGCGATATGGCGGAGGCGAGCGATTGGTATGTAGCAATTGCTGTATCTAAGCGCACATTTAACGTTAAAATATTATTTATGAGATTTTTTGTGCTGACAATTTTTGTTATAGCACTTATTATACTTACATTTCTGGTCAGATATCTTGTTGCAAAGAACTACCGACACGTCAAAGGGCTAATGTCCATATTGGATTTGAAGCCTAATGAAAATGAATATCAAAGTTTATATTCTTCGGTTCGTCAGATAATAGGCGAAAATAAAGCTTTGCAAAAAGAATATAACAGAAAAAATATGCAGATAAGGCAGATTTTTCTCTCTCAGCTTATTCAGGGGGATGCTGTTTTGGAAGATTGTGAAAAATACGGCATAGATTTTTTGCAAGATTATTTTGCGGTGATTGCATTTTATCTTGAGGATATCTCGACTCTTTTCAGCGAGGAAGCAAAGCTTACAACAGCATCAAGAAAAGAGTATCTCGGGCTTATTATAAATAACGTTGCAGAAGAAAAGTTTGCAACAGAAAAAATGCGCGGATATGTTTGCGAGGCATCCGGGCTTGTAATCTGTCTTGTAAATATTGATAACAATGAAAAAAATACCCTTTTAGAGGTTGAAAATATAGCGCAGGAAGCACTTTCCTTTATAAACTCTCAATTTAATATAGAACTCACCTTTTCGCTGTCGGGAATATACAGCGGACAAAACGGAATTGAAAGAGCATACTCAGAAACAATGGAAGCTCTTGAGTATAAATGGAGAATGGGCATTGACCAGCCCATTTTATACAGCGATATCACATTTGACTATTCAGATTGTCTGCTATTTGATGTAGATAAAGAAAACAGTCTTGTAGAGGCTATCCGCAGTGGAAATGCATCGTGGGCACAAAGCATAACAAATCAAATTTTTGATGTACTGGAAAAGGAAGGAAGCTTTTCTAAAGAATATATAAAATACACAGTTTCTGATGTGCTCAGAGTAGTTACGAAAACGTCATTACAACTTTTGGAAGGAAAGGCGTCTGTGTCGGAAGAGATTATGCTTTACCAGGAGCTTCAGAATGAAAAACTGCCCATTATTCGTGAGAGAATCTGTGTGCACATTCAGACCGTGTGTGATGAAATCATAAACAGAAAATCAGACGAAAGTGGAAGTCGCAGACAAAAGAAAATCCAGAACGTAATAGATTTTGTGGAAAAAAATTATCACGACCCGTCTTTAAATGTTACTGCAATAGGTGATTATTTTAATATGTCTCCATTTTATGTTTCCAAGCTCTTTAAAGAAGAGATGGGAGTAACTCTTATTGATTATCTTAACCGTTGCAGAATAAATAAAGCGCGTGAAATGATGGAAAATACAAACTATTCTGTAAAGCATATTGCAGAACAGGTTGGTTTCAACCATGTAAGGACGTTCTACCGATTGCTTAAAAAATATATGGAGTAGACTTTTTTGCCAAAGTGTTAGTGGCTTTTGATTAAGGAGGTAAATTATGATGGGGAAAATGCACAAAAATATTGCAATTTACATGGTTGTGGCATCGCTTATATTAAATGTCTTTTCGGGCGTTTCACTTGGAAACGGAGCTGTGTTTGAAGATAATTTTGAAGGATATGAAGAAGGTGCTCTCCCTTACGGTAGCACCCAAAAATGGAGTGATTTTAACAGTCGCGGATTTACCCAATGGACTCCTTTGGTAGTAGTTGACCCTTTAGATGCAAACAACAAGGTATTGGCAATAGAAAAAAATACTGTGTCTGAAAGCAATAAAAATCAGCACTTGAAAACCTTGCAGAGCACCGTAGGCGGAAGCTTTGAGGTGTCATTTAAGTTCTATATCCCGACAGGTGAAGGTATTAATGAATCAAACGACAACAGCATCGGTCTTTCTGTTATAAGCACTGCATCCGCAACGGACGGCCTTGTTGCTGTAACAATTAAACCGGGGGAAGGCAATGTAGTTTCACACGGACAGGTAAGGTCTGTATCTAAGGACGAATGGCATACCGTAAAGCTTTTTGTAAATACAGAAGCTGCTACCCGCGAAACCTATCTTGATGATGAAAGTATATATTCAGCCCAGGTAAGCGGGTTAAAAGAAAAGGTAATGGGAGAATTCCGTGCTACGGTTCCCGGTAACCAAAGCGAAGCACTTGTTTATATTGATGATTTAATGGTAAAAGAACTTCCTTTGCCTGAGTACATATCTTTTGAAGAGGTTTTAAGCGGACAGGAAAAAACCTCTGTTACTGAAAATCTGAACCTTCCTGCATCGATGAACGGTTATGATGTAAGCTGGGAAAGCAACTATCCGGGTGTTATATCTCTTGACGGTACGGTTACGCGCCCTCTTTATGAAAATATTGACGTAACCCTTACGGCAAATTTGAGAAAGCCTGGCGAGGAAAGCATATTTGCCACAAGAAGCCTTACAGTAACTGTAAAGGCTCGTGAAGCTCTTGAAGATGTTATTTTCTTTGAGGATGACTTTGCAAGCTATGAAAAAGCGTCTCTTCCTTACGGTGCGGAGCAAAAATGGAGCGATTTTAACAGCCGAGGCTTTACGCAGTGGACTCCCTTTGTTGTGGCAGACCCTGAAAATGCAGATAATAATGTGTTGGAAATTAATAAAAATACTCCCTCCGCGGCTACAAAAAACGAGTACTTAAAAACTGTTCAGGAGAAAATCAGCGGAAAATTTGAAGCGTCATTCAGGTTTTATATACCTACGGTTGAAGGTGTGAATTCAACCGATGGAAGTATTACGATTTCAACTATTGACAGTGCAAATGCGGCATTGGCATTGGCAGATGCAGAGATTTATGTGGGTAAAGGCACTGTGAATTCACGCGGTCAGGAAAAAAGTGTTTCTAAAGATGAGTGGCATACCTTGTCCTTGAGAGTAAATACAATAACGGCAACTCGTGAAACGTATCTTGATGGTGAGTGTATGTATTCATCCTCTAAAATAAGCTCGCTGGAAGGTAAAAATATGGGCGAATTCCGAATAAAAGTTCCGGGAGAGTTGGGGAATACGCTTGTTTACGTCGATGATGTAGTTGTAAAACAAATACCAATTCCTGAGTACATCAAATATGAAGATATTTTAAACGGGCAGGATAAGGCAGCTGTCAAAACTGATCTTAACCTTATGACAACACACGATATTTATAATGTCCAGTGGCAAAGCAGTCACCCGACGGTTGTTGGGACAGACGGCACGGTAACTCCATCAGCTGCTGAAGACACTGCGGTAGTTCTTACTGCAACAATAACGAGAATTACAGATGGTGCCGCATTGGGAGCAATGACATTTAACATTACCGTTCCTGCACCGGAGTATATCAAATATGAAGATATTCTGAACGGACAGACAAAGGACAATGTAACGGGCGACCTTAATCTTATATTACAAAAGGATAACCTTTCAATAAGTTGGGAAAGCAGCAACGAAGCTATTATAAAAACAAATGGTACTGTTACACGACCGCTTTTGGAGGATGCATTTGTTACACTGATAGCATACCTGAAACGAACAGGTGAGGACGCTGTCTTTGCATCAAAAAGCTTTGGCGTAACGGTGCAGTCAAAATCGGAATTATATGATGAAGAATTTAATTTTGAGGATGATTTTTCTCTCTACAGTAAGGGTCAGATTCCATATGGCGGAGCGAATAAATGGAGCGATTTTAGCGGAAGAGGATTTTCGCAGTGGATTCCTACAATAGCACAGGACCCTGCAGATGAAACTAATCAGGTACTTGCAGTTGATAAAGCGAGTGCATCTGCTAATAACCTTAATCAGCACTTTATAACAAATCACGAGGATATTACAGGAAGAAGAGAGGTCTCTTTCCGCTTTTATGTTCCTTCGGGCGAGAAAACTCCGGGAGGAAAAGTGTATAATGCTCCAAGTGATAAGTTCGTCAACTTTGCACTTGTAGACAGTGAGCATGCGGCAACCTTTCTTATATATACCAGATTATTTGTGAATTCAAACGGTAGCCCCCTGCTTTATTCACACGGGAAATCAAAGTCGGTAACCTTTGACTCCTGGAATACTCTTAAGATGGTGCTTGATACAGAAAGCAAAACTCATTCAACGTATCTGAACAACGAACTTCTTTACACTGACGAATATACGTCAGGAAATGCAGCAAGCGAATTCAGAATAGTTGTAGAGGGCAGCTTGAATGAAACACTGGTTTATATTGATGATTTTAAGCTTGTGAAGCTTGTTATATCAGACGACGGTGCTGTAGTAAAAGCCGGAGATAGTCTTACACTCGGAGACCTTTCGTGTGTAACCGATAACTTTGTACTGCCGTCTCTTGGGGATTATGATACTCAAATTGAATGGAGCAGCTCAGATCCCTCTGTAGTCGAAATCACTGGAAATCTCGCTGTGGTAAAAAGAGAGGTTGGCAGCGAAAAGACTGCAACACTAAAAGCTATTGTGAAAAAAGGCGAATCGAGTTACGAAAGAGTATTTAATGTTACCCTGAAGCCTGTGGGAGCTACGGAAGAGCTTGTAAAGGATTTCACTTTTGAAAATATCGGCAAAGGTCAAAAGGTATATTACGTTACAGAAAATCTTAATCTTACTGAATCCTTCAACGGTACAAGCATTGAATGGTCTACAAGTAACAGCAGCTTTGTTTCTGCAACAGGAAGTGTAACACGTGGGGAAAAAGATACGCCTGTTACACTGACGGCTAAATTCACATCAGGCGGAAATGTATTTGAGAAGACCTTTGATATAGTTGTAGCGGCAAAAAGCGAAATGCTTGAAAATGAAGATTTTTCAGCAGACTCTTTGGAAGGTCAGGATATAAACGGATACAACAACTGGGAGGTGGAAGCACCTCTTGGAGAAAACGGTATTTCTGCTACGATAGAAAGGGAGATTACAGATTCTGTAAAAGCTTACGAAGATGCGCAAAAAGGGCTTTTACTCCAGCGTACGTTGACAAAAGATGAAGGTGCAACAAATAATCAGAAGGTTAAAAAGAAATTCTCAAAAGGAATAAAACGTGAAATTACCGCAATAGATTTTGATTTTATGTTTACCGTTGACGGCGGAACTTTGTATTCTGAACTTGAGGGAATGAGCCGTCATTACGCTATCACCCGCACAGGCATCGGATTAAAGGGAATGAGCGAAACGTCGTTCGGAAAAACTCTTGATTTGAACCGTTGGTATCATGTATCGCTGATTCAGGATGCTTACCGCAATACATACGATATATATCTTGATTACGAAAAGGTAAACGCTGAAAGCATCTATGCTCCCGGTAACAGTACAATAAACGGAATTAATTTCTACAGTAATGTAAAAACGGCTATTTCTCACGAAGGCTTCAGAATTCGCCGAATTACTGTCAGAGACTTTACTCCTGATGCGAAGACAATTGTAGACAGCACAACAGAAAAGCTTGAAATAGGAAAAATAGACTATTCTGCAGCTAAAATCGAGCTTCCTTTGTATGGAGAAAACAATACTTCTATAAGCTGGGAAAGCTCTGATAGTGATGTTATTTCTAAGCTGGGTCTTGTTACACGCGCATCAACTATAAAGACAGTAACTCTTACAGCAACAGTTAAAAAGGGTGAATATACAAAGACTAAATCATTTGATGTGACTGTAGAGGCGACAAACGGAACAGAAAATGCGACAACAGAGATTATGAAGATTATCGCTGATAGTTTTACAGAAGAAAGCATCACTGATGAAAAAGCATTAAGATTAACAAAAAATCTGTCGCTTCCAAAAGAAATAATAAACGGAAAAGCTGCAGATATCGGCGGTGTTGACATCAAGTGGGAGAGCAACTATCCTGCTATTGTATCCGCTGACGGTGTTATTAACCGTCAGCCATACGGTGGTGCGGCAACACTTACGGCAACGCTTACGGCAAAAAGAAACCCTGCCGTTTCTGTGCAGAAGGAATTTAACTTTGCCGTAGATACAGGCGGAGAAGTGTACTTTAGCTACGATTTTGAAGATGTGCCTATGGCATCTGTGGGTGAGGATATTACAAGCTGGAGCACCATACTCAAACGACCTACCGAGGCAAATACTGAGTATAGCTCACTGTTCTACGCTGATAAAGAGCCGGCTGATGCTTTGATTTCTCACGCTGATGCAAATCACGCAATGTTTTTAACAAGATATACAACTTCAGGACTTGACAGTGTATCATCAATGGCACACGCTACGGTAGATAATCCTTTGAATGGCGAGTATTATTACGGTGATTTGTTAGCGCTTAGCTTCAAAATGAAGTTTTTGTCTGCAAAAGATTCTCTTAAAATGACGGTATACTGTCTTAAGGAACGAAATTATTATATTAAACCCACATCTCTTGTTGTAAGCGGAAATATGCTGACGCATACATACGAAGAAGCGTTAGAGCTTAATAAATGGCACGAATTTTTATTCTATTATGACACTCTTTCAAGCCGTATGGATATTTATGTAAACGGAGAATATATTTTGTCAGAACCCATTGAATTTGGAGAGGGTGCAAATAACTATTTCAATCAGTGGAGATTTTTCAACGACACAATAGGAACAATCATAGTTGACGATATTGAAGTAAAAAAGGTAGACCGCCAGCCTGACCATGAAATTGTAGAGGCTGCAGCTTCTTCGGTAACTATTCCTTCTACAGCTACGGAGAATATAAATCTTCCTGCTTTTGTCGGCAACTGCAGTATTTTGTGGCAAAGCTCTGATGAAAAAGTTATTTCAAATGCGGGAAAAATAAATCCCGATGCACATAAAAACCTACAGGCTACTCTTACAGCGACATTCCGCAGCGGTGAAACGGTAAAGACAATGCACTATAGTGTAAGTGTGCCCGCGCGCAATCCTTCTGATAAAGCATTTGATATCACAGATATTAAAATATCGGGTAACAAAATAAATGGAGTTACAGTGAAAAAGACACTTAATCACAGCGGAGAATGCGCGCTTATGGTGCTTGTGTATAACCAGAATTCACTACAGAAGGTGCACAGCTTTGATATGGAGAATATTAATCTCAATGAAACAAAGGAAATCGCTACAGATATTTCTCTTGAAAATATGACTAATTATAAGGTGAAAGCGTTTATCTGGGATGGGTATAAAACATCAGATGATATGCTTAGTAATGTTAGTTATGCAAACTAGAAAGGAGGCTGCATAGTGAAGCAAAAAATAACAAAAAGATGGATTTCGCTTGCTTTGGCACTGATTTTCATAAGTGGTACTCTTACAGTGCCATCTATGGCGGAATCCGGAACCAGATATTTCCTTAATGAAAGCTTTGAAGCAGATGAACGTCCCGGTACACTTAATTACCACGACGGGTCGGGAAATATTCATATACAAGCCGTAGGAAGCAATAAGGCGTTATACCTTCAAAATGACAGTGACGGAAGCTATACACTTGTTACAAAAAGCTTTTCTTCTGTAAGTGAGGGTGTGCTTACCTGTGAAATCAGTTTTTTACAGCCTGATGCCAAATCAGACGAAAACATAATTCTTGAAGTGCTCGGAAGCGGTGCTCCTGTTTTATCAGTTGTTACTCAGGACGGAAATATCTCTGTTAAAAAGGCAGACGGAGCATACATCACTCTTGTAAGAGATTACTACACCGATAAGTGGTATAAAATTAAGTGTGAAGCAGATTTGCAAGGCGGCATCTGCAAGTTTTATGTTGATAATTCACTCGTGCAAAGCGGAGTTGAGTTTTTAAGTGCAGTCACCGGCATCGATACGGTAAGCTCTTATGCAAGATTTTCTCCCGGCTTCTATATAGACGATTTTAAAGTTTCGGGAATGACTGCTTTTGCAGGTATTACTATCCGTGGAGTGCAGACAGCTACAATTCCGGCAGAAGGTGAAACCAAAACCAATTTTTATGCGGAGCTTTTAAGCGAAAACAATACTGTTATAACAGGGGAACAGCTTATATGGTCAATCGAAGGGGATACACAGGGAGTACGTATTGTTCCTTCTGAAGATACAGCAAGCGCAACTCTTTTCGTGGCTTCTGATGCAACGCAAGCAGGAAAAGTGACTGTGGTAGTGAAAAGCAGTGGCGGTGACCTTGAGGATCGTATGGAAGTAAAGCTTGAAAAAGAAGCCGCATCAAAAATAGTTATCTATGGTGATGCGCGCGTTTCCTCGTATGAAGGAAAAGAAACAGAGTTTAAGTACAGCGCAAAGCTTTTTGACCAGCTTAATAATGAAATAAGTGCGGACGGCTTTAAGTGGAGTATAACAAATAACAGCTGCGCCAACGCAAGTATAGATGAAAACAGCGGAGTTCTTACAGTATCGGGCAATATGCCTCAGAACGATGAAAACCTCATCATTACAGCAACTCTTAAAGAAGATGGAAGCATATCTGCGCAAAAAAGCGTGCTTGTTCAAAAATATAATATTTATTATAGTGATTCTCAGCGTTTGGATGCAGCAATTAACAGTATTGATAATGTGCTCAAGGCTGCCAGCAATCCCGACGGCAGAAATCCGCTGATGGGCTTTTATATAAGTCCGTATACACACACATACGGATACTGGGATCTGGAGGGGCCGAAAAACCCAACAGCTAACAGCAATCTTACAGAGCAGTTCCAGATGATGCGCTCTATGGTAGGTATCAGTAATATGACGGGGGACGAATCATACCGTCAGAGAGTAATGGATATATATCAGTGGTATCTTGACCATGCCATAAGCGATAACGGACTTGTATACTGGGGAAATCATCAGGCAATGGATCTTGAAACGGGCGAATGGGCGGAATATTACGAAAAATATGCTACAAGCCAGCCATACGTTGAGGTTAAAGACCGTGACGTATATATGGACCCATTCATTGAGCTTGATCCGCAAAAGGCAGAAAATATCCTGCGTGACCATTGGTGTGCAATTATCAATGACTGGGGATATCTGAATTTCAACAGACATGCAGTTATTAAAAACGGAACATCGCCAAATTATGCAGGCTGGAACAGTGCAGGGGAGGAAAATGACACATTTATTGAACTTCCCGCAGATGACCCCTGGGTAAAATCCACAGACTTGTGCTTCTCATCAAGTTGTGCTTCAATGCTTAATATGGCACAGCAGCTGTATAAGCATTTTGGTGACGAAAAGGCACTTTTATGGGCGAAAAGACTTATTTACCGCTATATTAATACTCGTAACCCCGAAACAAAAATATTCGGAACTCTCTTTACAACACCTATGGGGGCAGAGGGTGTATATGACCTTGAAGAAGCCTTTGGCAAAACATGGTGGGCTACACAGGCAGGACGTGAGGCGGCAAGAAGTGTAGGTTATGGTGACCGTGCGTACAATCAGTTTGGAAAGATGCTTGTTGAGTTAGGATTAATTTCTGAAGAAGATGCTAAAAAGGAAATTAAAGAAGGTGCATTTTTATTTGGTAACTCAACAATATGCGATAATATTTTTATAGATTCGATGCACCTTGCACAGACAATGCAGGAGATAGGCACCCAGAACAATGACCCCGCGCTCGTAGAAGAGGGAAATCAGCTTATGCGTGACTATATCTGTTCCGTAGCAGGATATATAAAGCTTGGATATGATTTTGAGCAGAATCTTTTCCACAAGATGTTTACAAACGGTATCATAATGGATGACCTTGTGTGGAAATATCCCGGATATTGGGGCAGTGCGGGAAAAACATTCGGCTCTGAAAAACCGCAGGATTTCCATGCAAACAATTTCATTCAGGCTTACCTTATGTCAGAAGGAGTCAGCGGACTGGATGAAGAAAGAGAGCTTTTATGGGAATGTGCAAGAAATATATGCGATAAAACATTCCATATAGGTGATGTCGGAAACCCCAGTAAGGGAATTTTGCCCAAGCTTAATATGGGAACAAACACCACAAATCCTATGGTTATCAGAATGCTTCTTCGTTTGTATGAAAGTTCCAATAACCAGGATTATCTGGCATTGGCAAGAGTTGTTGGAAATAATATTTTATCTAAAATTTACAGAAATGGATATTTTATTCCCAATACAAGCTTGCAGTATCTTAACACGGATGCTGAATATGCCTATGTGCTTCTTCTTCTGGAAGCATATTTAAGAGGGGATAAAAATCTTATTCCCGAAAGCCGTTACCAGTCACATCTTGAGGGCGATGCAGTGTTCAGAGATGAAAGAAACGCATTAATGACATGGGACGGTACTGACCTTAAAACAAAAACATTCCCCGATGTTTATGTGGTAGAGGTAAGGCTTGATAAAACACAGCTTGAGCTTTCAGTGGGAGACTCAGAAAAGGTTGGGGTTACTATAAGACCTGACGATGCTACCAGCAAGGCAATTTTCTGGGATATCAAGGATAAGGATATAGTAAGTGTTACGGCAGACAACACCTTTATTGCACAAAAAGAGGGTACGACAGTTGCCTATGCCGTATCAAGAGGTACGTCAAATATGGTTTCAAAGCCTGTTTACATCACAGTAAAAGCGAAGGAGGATTAATTAATGAAGCGCATAGCGGCGATAGTTGTTATTTTGGCAATATATCTTTGTAGTTTTTGTCTTCCTTTGGGAAATACAGCTGTGCAGGCAGCTTCTTCAACCAGTAGTTGTGCAGCAAGTCTTCTTAATTCCCTTGACATATTAAGGGGCGATGAAGAGGGCAATCTGATGCTTGAAAAAAAGGTGACCAGAGCAGAGTTTACAGCTCTTATTATAAGAGCTCTCGGACTTGAGGAAACTGCACTTGGGATGGTTGATGAAGAACAAAGATTTTCGGATGTGAAGCAAAGTCACTGGGCATTCGGATACGTTGTTCTTTCTGCGCAAATGGGACTTATTGACGGTATAAGCAAGGATTATTTCGGTGCTGACAAAATAGTAAGCTTTAATGAAGCAGTAAAAATTACAGTTTCTGCCCTTGGATACCGCGAGATTGCACAAGCAAGGGGAGGCTATCCTGCAGGATACGAGAAAATTGCACGCAGTATAGACCTTCTCAGAGATGTGCCTATACAGGATGAAATGTCAAGACAGGCAAGCTGTAATCTTATCTATAACGCTCTTACAGCAAAGCTTTATAATGACGTGTACGAAGAAAACGGAAATATTTTAGAAAAATATCTTAACTTTACGGTTGAAAGAGGAAAAATTACCGCTACATACAATTATCAGAACAATACAAAGCTTGGAAGCGATGAGATTGAAATTGATAATGAAGTATATAAGTCAAAGGTTGTTGGTGCAGATGAGTACCTTGGTGTAAATGTGGAGTATTATGTTCGTGACGACGGTGCAGCACGCAGCACAGTTTATTATGTGAGACCTGTAGGAATTACAGAGGATATTGTTGTGCTTGCAGACGACATTTCGCCAAAAACCTCGCTTACGGAATTTTTCTGTTTTGATAAAAGGGAAAGAGAGATTTCCAAAAAGTTAGAAAGCGGATTTAAGGCTTTTTATAACGGTAAAGCTGTGTCTGATGGAGAATTAACTGCAAATGACCTGAAAATAAAGTCAGGTATGGTTACTCTTCGCGATGCAGACGGAAACGGAAGCTTTGAAATTATACTGATTAATGAATATAAGGACTATGTTGTAAATTACGTTTCTGAAGATGCAATATATGCAAAATTTGGAGAGATGCTCAACCTTGAGGACTCCTTGGAGGAAGCCCTTACCGTTGAAAAAGACGGCGAAGAAATTTCTATTGCTGATGTCAAAAATGGTGACGTTTTAAGCGTTATGCAAAGTCGTGACGGTAAAAAGACAAAAATTCTGGTTTCAGCAGAAAGCAGTACAGGTTATATAACCGAAATTGAAGCAGAGGAAGCATATCAGGATACATACTCTCTGACACAGCCTGACGGAACAAAAATAAGTTTTAATCTGGCTCAGAATTACAGAAGGGCTCTCGCAAATAATCATATTGATGCGGTAAAGCTTACCTTGAGTGAAAGAAGATTAATCAGGATTTACTATAACAATTTCGGGCTTGTAAGTGACGTAACTGTCTTAACAGACGAAAAAGGCTATGACTACGGCTTTTTGAATGCGTCCGCCCTTTCAAGCGGACTCAATAGCAGTGCACAGATTGAAGTGCTTACCAGTGCAAACCGATTTGAGATTTTTGACATGAAAGGAAAGGATAAAATTACTTTCGGACGAAGATACCAGGGGAAATATAAAATTTCAAAAGAATCTCCCCATACCATAGTAAGCGAATTAAAAACAAAGCAGCTTATAAAATATAAGCTTAACAAAGACGGAGACATAGAAGAAATATATAAAGCTGACAGCGTAACCAGCAAGGATCATTTTTCAATTGGCCCTGAAGCGGAAGGAACACAAATGGATTACAGAGACAATGTTTTCGGACTAAAGTATTATGTAGACCAGAATACAGCCGTATTTTCCGTGGACAAAGGCGGTGCACATAAGCAGATTATGAGTGCAGGAAAATATACTACATATCTTAAAAACGGTGCGTCAAAATACTGCACGTTTTACGATATGGAAGGAAGCTATGCAAATGTGCTTGTAATGAATGCCCCGACTGCCGTTCTCTTTGAAACAGAAGCCGACGGATACGAAATTATCCTTGATTATGTAAATTCTTCGCTTCTTTATATTGATGATATTATTCATAAAACGGGGGAAGACGGTGAAACGTATATGTGCCTCAGCGGATATCAGGATGGGGAGCCGTATTCTATTTATGTGGCAGAGACGCTTGAAGAAAATTCAGAGTCGCGCGAGAATCTCAGAGAGGGTATTGTTATACAATATGAAGATAACGATATATTTACAGAACGTGCATTAACCAGTGATGAACCAAAGCAACTTGTTCTTTTCAAAACAGTTTTTGATTTTAAGTCACCTGCATTCTCTGATATTTTGTGGGACTATAAGGATTTGAAAAGTACCAGACCCCAGATTTCCACTCTTTGGGGAGAAGTAGTCTCTGCAACACAAAACAGTTGCACTGTAAATGTTGACGGTGAAAATTACACTGTAAGTATTCACGAAAACACAATGATTCTTAAATATGACTATGAGACAAAACGCTTTATCATGGAAAAGCTTGGAAGCGTTAATGAAGGACAGAGAGTATTTATACGTCAGAGATACCTTAACACAAGAGAGGTAGTTATTTATTAAAAGGAGCTTCAATATGAAGAAAATTTGTTTATGTCTGTTGTTATCGGCTATTTTAATATGTCAGTGCTTATTTAAAGCACCTTTTGTAAATGCGTCTGATAATCTGACTCCAGAGGCAGAACTTCTTTCTGCAATCGGACTTTTAAAGGGTGACGGAAACGGTGATTTCAGATTAAATGACACCATTACAAGGGCTGAATATACGGCACTTATTTTGCGTATGATGGGGTATGAATTGCTGAGCAACCAGATGGGGGATTCTACACCTTTTACGGATGTACCAAAAGAGCATTGGTCAAGTGGATATGTCAGATTGGCAAGTGAATTGAAGCTTGTTAACGGAACGGGAAATAATCTTTTCGAGCCTGACAGAGAAATATCCTACAAAGAAGCTGTAAAAATAATGGTTTGTGCATTGGGGTACGGTGTTCTTGCAGAGAAAGACGGCGGATATTTCGACGGCTACTCAAGGTGGGCTCTTCGGCTTAACCTTTTAAAGGGCATAAAATCAAGCGGTACATTTACCAGGGAAAATGCGTGTAGCCTGATTGAAAACGCGCTCACTGTTGATATTTTGGATGCTATGGGAGAGGTTGTTTCCGGTGAAAATGTTCTGACTAAGTATCTTGGTTTTACGGCAATGGAAGGCATTGTAACGGGAACAGAGGGTATAAGCGAAACAAAAATCAACAAAGGGTACATAGAGATTTCAGGGAAAAAGTACAAAACAAGATACTCTTCTCCTGAAGAGCTTTTTGCCTGTGAAGTCGAGTTTTATGTGTATGAAAGAAACTCAGCAGAGGAAGAGATTTGTTATATAAAGGTTAAGGAAAACGAGAACAGACTTGATATTTCTTATAAAGAAATTCTTGATACAACCACATTAAATGAATTTAAGCATCTTGAAAATAAAAGAGTGCAGACAAGAAAGCTTTCCGACAGTCTTATAATTTATTATAACGGGGAAAAGGTTTCTTCAAAATATATGGATAAGTCACTTCTTACCCCCGATTTAGGGAATGTTGTTTTGTGCGACGCAGACTTGGATAATGTGTATGATTTAGCTATTGTTTCATCCTATAGAACAATGGTAGTAAATTACTACGGACACGAAACAATATATGATATTTACGGAAAGCATCTTGCTGTAGACACGGATAAAACAGAGGTATTTGCGGGAAACGAACAAATAGAAATTGAAAATCTGGAAAAAGGCAATGTTATCTGTGTGGCACAGAGCATCAGCGGTGAAAAAACCAGGATTTACAAAACAGATGAAATCCTTTCCGGATACCTTTTTGAAAAAGGTATCAATGATTATGGTGATGATTTTTACAGCATAAAGCAGGAAGATGGAACTGCAAGAGAGCTTGTTATCTCGAAAAGCTACAGGGATGCGCTTGATGCAAAAAAAGCGACTGACATTTTATCCTTCGGCAAGCAGAAAATAAATGTTGCGTTAAACTTTTTTGGAGAAATTTCTGATGCGTGGTACGATGAAACAGACGAGCCTTTGGCACTGCGTTACGGATTTTTGATTGGTGCAGGAAGAACAGGAACTATTAATGGTGGACTGCAAATAAAGGTGCTTACGGCAAATAATCGTTTCGAAATTTTTGAGGTTCCGTCAGGTGAGCGTATAACTTTTGGGCGAATGGAAAACGGTACATACAGAACGGCAAAAGAAACTACAAACACTGTTTACATTGCTTTGGGAAAGGAAGATACTCAAAGGCAGCTTATCAGATACCGCCTGGATGAGAACAATAAATTAACTCAGCTTTATCTGGCTGATGAACAAAAAAATCCGGGAAATTTTTCGGAAGATGTTCCCAGGTTTTTTGCGACCTACAGACAGAGTGTGTTAGACCAGAAATACTATATAAGCAGCGATACCGTTGTGTTTTCCATGCCCCGCGACAGTATTTATGAAAATGTTATGGCAGCAGGAAAACCGCAAAACTTCTTTTCTGACGGTCAGAGCAGATTTTGCACATTGTATGATGTAGATAACGGTGTAGTAGGAGCTGTGGTAATTGACGGAGCACCTGCTGTAAGATACGATTCAAACGAAGAAGGCTACGAAAAAACACTGTCATATTCTTCATCTCCCGTAATGTTTATAACTAAGAGTCTCTTCTCGAGAGCAGATGACGGAGAATTTTATATGAATGTAGAGGGCTATGAAGATGGAAAACAGGTTTCTGTAATGGTGGCTGACAATTTGTCGCAAAGTGATGAAGAAATCTCGAAGCTTACCCCTGGAACGGTAATTCAGTATGAAACAAATTCCTACATTAAGCTTAATGCAAAGGATGCCGACAAGCCTGAGCAGATGGTTATGGTTGAAAAAATCTTTAATTTTAATAATAATGAGACTTCAGGAATTTTGTGGAATCATGATATTATCGTGGAAAAGAATCCTGAAATTATAACAATATGGGGAGTTCTGAAAGAGGCAGACCCTGCATTTTTAACCATTGAGGTTGAAAACGAAGGAGAGACAGACGCTTATGTAATGGCAATACTTAACAATTCCACATTTATGAAGTATGACAGCGATAAAAAGGAATTTTCACTTATAAGTGCAAAGGAGATTGTTCCCGGACAGAGAGTGTATCTGTGTAAAAGAGGTAACAAGCAAGACATCGTTGTTTATTAAAAGGAGCTGAAAATATTGAAAAGATTTATACTGTTTTTATTGATAGGTGTATTGATGTTGTCTTTTTATCCTTGCTGTGCTATGGCACAGGAGCTTACGTTTGATGCCATAAGTATAGAAAGCATTGATGCAGTAACAAAAAATTTGTCTTTGTCTCAGGTAATTAACGGAATTAACTATACGTGGTATACATCAGACAGTGATGTAATAACAACAGAGGGTATAGTAAAACGACCGAAACTCGGTGAAGCTGATGCAGTAGTAAAATTAACTGCTTCGGGCGGAGGTACAAGTACTGAGTTTGTTGTAACAGTAAAAGCTTTTCAAAATGTTTCGGAGGTAATCAGAAAAACTAAAAATGAACTTAATTTTGCAGTTCTTTCAGATGAAAACATAAACGAAGTAACCTCTGATTTGTATTTACCTGCAATATGGCATAGCGGTGCATATATTTACTGGGAATCGAGTAATGAAACCCTTATAAGTGTAAACGGAAAAACCGGAGTAGTAAAGAGGCCTCCCTTTGGTGAAGGATTATCCTGCGTAATTCTTACTGCACACATAGCACTTGACGGAGAAACCGTTAATAAAAGCTTCCTTGTTAGAGTTAAGGAGCAGGAGATAGGAAGAAATTACAGCAAAGTATTAAAAAAGGTAATGGATGATTTTGATAGAGAATTTGTAAGCTCTCAGAATCTGCTTGCAATACGCAGTGATTTGGTAATACCCGAAATTAAAAATGAAAATATAGATATAGCGTTTTTAAGCCTGACTCCTGAGGTTATTCAAAACGACGGTAAAGTAACCCGCAGTATATACGCAGACAATATTGTAAACTTTGTTGTTTCTTTTACCTACGGATACGAAAAAACACATCTTAGTTATTCAATGATTGTAAAAGCCGTTGCCGATGATGAGCTTACAAATAAAATTGAGGAAGATTTGGCATGGGTGGTCGCTCAGATTAGTGAAAATCATAATTTAAACAGACTTACAGAAAGCCTTGTTTTGCCTCAGGTTGGACCTAATGCAAGTGTTTTCAGTTATATCAGCAATAACACTTCTGCACTCAGCAATAACGGTCAGATTAATCAGGCTGATTCACAGCAAAGTGTAATTTTTACAATTACAGCAAGCCTTAATCAGAAAAATATTTCACAGAGTATTAATATTGTTATTCAAAAACAGAACATCTATCAGGAAACTGGCACCAATTCGGGAAGCTCTTCCGGCGGTGGATTTTCGGGCGGTGGAAGCGTTATTAATGAAGGTACCGGTGAAGTTATTCTGGAAAACGATATCGGTCTTGAAGAATTGTTTGTTCCTTTTAACGACGTTCCCAAAAATCACTGGTCAGCAGATGCAATTTACGGACTCAGAGCAAAGGGTGTTATAAGCGGTGACGGAAATGGATATTTTTACCCCGACAGGTATCTTACCCGTGAAGAGCTTGTCAAGATGGTGGTTTTAAGTGCGCATCAGATGTGTGATGGAGAAATTCCCTTTTACGATGTTCCCCCTTCACACTGGAGCTATCCTTATGTGGTTGCAGCTTATACAGGCGGAATAATAAACGGAAAAAGCAAAGAGTATTTTGGCAGGGGGGAAAATATTACCCGTCAGGATGCAGCGGTTATTATGTATAATACCTTAAAGAAGATGGGGTTTGATTTTGAAAATTCAAATTCTTCTGAAGCATTTTCAGATAGTGATTCTGTCAGCGTTTATACAAGACTGGCAGTAATAGAAATGAAAAATGCAGGCATTATAAACGGGCGCAGTAATAACGAATTCAGGCCTCTTGAAAATCTGAAGCGCTCGGAAGCAGCGGCAATGATCTGGAGAATGACAAAGCTATAAGAAAAGGAACACAACTATGAAAGATAAACTTACAATTGTGTATATAGGGAATAAAGGACACCACTCGGCAAATGTAAACGGCAGCATAAACGGTGACGCACGCTTTATAACTGTTGCGGTTGCTCCGGGAAGCTCAGATGAGGATATAAGTGGGTTTTATGAATATCTGAAGGAGACAAATCCTCATATAAAGATGTACGAATCCTACAAACAGATGCTTGATTGTGAAAATCCTGATGTGGCGGTGATTTCTCCAAGATTTGATTTAACCGCAAAAATCTGCATGGAATGTGCCGGACGAAATATCCACATTATAGCCGAAAAACCCGTTGCACTTAATCTGGAGGAACTCAGCGAGCTTGAAAAAACAGTAAAAGAAAACAAAGTATCTTTTATGGCGATGCATTTTTTGCGGTTTCAGGGCGCGTTTTATCAAGCAATGCAGACAGTAAAAAAAGGCGAAATAGGAGAAGTAAGATTAGTTAATGCACAAAAGAGCTACAAGCTTGGAAAGCGTGACGAGTTTTTTAAGAAAAGAGAAACCTACGGTGGTACGATTCCATGGGTAGGAATCCACGGGCTTGACTGGATATATAGCGTTACAGGGCCTCACTTTGAAAAAGTGTTTGCAAGCCATAGTACTGTAGGAAATATGGGCCACGGAGATTTAGAAGCTAGCTGCCTTTGTAATTTTGTGTTGAAAGATGGTGTTTGTGCATCGTTAAGTGTAGACTACCTCAGACCTACGAAGGCACCTACACACGGTGACGACAGACTAAGAGTAGTCGGAACTACGGGTGTTTTAGAAGTAAAAGACAGAGTTCTGACGATAATAAATGAAAACGGCATACGCACCTTTGAAAATCTGCAGGATGAAAATATTGTGCTTTCTTTCCTGGAAGGAATATCAGAAGGAAAAAATTGTGAGCTTACCTCCGATGAAATCTTTTATATAACAAAAGTTGCGTTATATGCAAGAGATGCCGCACGGAGTGCACAGGTGCTGGATATAAATTGAAAGGAGACGCAATATGAAACTGGAATTTAGGGGCGAATGCGACGAGCTTTTGCCGGGAATAAGTGAGCTTTCAGCTAATTTATCATACAAAATCTCGGAAAATGCGGATTTTATCGTATTTGTAAAAAAACAAAACGACGGATTAAAAGTAATTAAGAACGATAAAAAAATAGAGATTTTTTACGAGGAAAAAATACATTTTTTCAGAGCTTTAGGTCTTTTGATGGAAAAAATAAACGAAGACAGCTTTGAAATCAATGAAAAACCGCATTTTAAGACTGTGGGAATAATGCTTGATGCATCAAGAGGACAAGTACCTAATGTAAAGAATATAAAAATGTTTCTTTCCTATATGGCAGTTATGGGAATGAATTTGATGATGCTCTATACAGAAGAAACCTATGAAATTGAAAGCGAGCCTTATTTTGGCTATATGCGTGGCCGTTACAGTAAGGACGAACTTAAAGAATGTGACCTGTATGCCCGGAAGTTTGGCATAGAAATGGTTCCGTGCATACAGACCTTAGGTCATATGGAGCAGTTCCTAAAGTGGCCTGATGCTCTTAAATATGCAGATACAGATAAGGTTTTGCTTGCAGATGATGAAAAAACCTATGAATTTATCGAAAAGGCTATCGTTGCAGCATCAGAGCCATTCTCAAGCAAAAGAATTCATATAGGAATGGACGAAGCAAACGATATTGGCCTTGGAAGGTATCTTAATAAAAACGGTTACACCAACCGACTTGAAATAATGAACAGACATCTTCAGCGTGTAAGTAAAATTGCCCAAAAGCATTCTCTTAAGCCGATGATATGGAGCGATATGTATATGCATATTTCGGAGCTTGACAGTAGTGCGGATGAAAGTTCTGCTGAAAAGGCAATAGCACAGATTTCGCCCGATACTCAGTTTGTTTTATGGGACTACTACAGAGAAGATAAAAACCGTTATGTAGAAAAAATACGGAAGCATAAAAGAATGGGCAGGATTCCCGTTTTTGCAGGGGGAATATGGTGCTGGACAAGCTTTGGTGCAGACTATGACAAAACCTTTAAAACAACAGCGCCTGCACTTGCAGCGTGCAAGGAAGAGAACGTAACAGAAGTAATTGCCACTATATGGGCAAACAGTGCAGAAACTTCATTGCCTTCTGCATTAATGGGGCTTTCCTATTTTGCAGAAAACACATATATGCCCGAATTTGATATGGAAAGGTTTAAAGAGCGTATAGAATTTTGCACAGGAATTCCTTTTGACGAGTTTTATTCACTTACTAAGCTTTATAAAATTGAGGGACAATTTAATCAGGAGGAAGAACCGCCAAATCCTTCAAGCTCCCTTTTGTGGCAGGATGTTCTTATGGGCTTATATGACGGAGAAATGAAAGATATTCAGACGGAGGGACATTATAAAGCTTGCGCTGAAGAATTTGAGGAATTTTCAGTGGGTTCCTACTTGAGGGATATCATTTTTACAATTCCGGCACAGCTTTGCAGAGTTCTTTCAGTAAAAAGTGAAATAGGGTTAAAACTCAAAAAAGCTTATGATGAAAAAAATACCGGTGTACTTGGCAAATTAAATACCGACCTTATATGGTTAAAGGATGCTCTTGAAACTCTTCGCAAAGAGCACAGACGAGTGTATTTCGAGTGTAATAAGCCTCTTGGGTTTGATTTGCTTGATGTGCGCTACGGCGGTGTAATTATGCGTGTTGATACAGCTATTTCACGAATAAATGACTATCTCGAAGGAAAAATCGACCGTATTGAAGAACTGGAGCAGGAAAGACTTCCTTTTGACCCTACGGGAGATTATTTCCTGCACTGGCGCAAATATTCGCATATTTCGATTCCTCATACAACAAAATATTCGATGGGATAAAAGGAAGTAGTATTATGAAAAAACATAAATTTGTTTCAATATTTTTAATATTGATGATGTTATCGCTATCTTTTAGTTGTCTTGCTTCGGCGGATAACGGATATTTTTTTGAAGACGGCTTTGATGAATATGATATTGGAGATTTATCCTACGGTTCATCACTAAAATGGAGTGATTTCAATAACCGTAAATTTACACAATGGACTCCAAAAGTTGCCCAGGATCCTGTAAATTCTGAAAATAAGGTGCTGGCAATAGATAAAAATACGGCAGCGGAGGCTTCTACAAAGAATGAACACCTTAAAGCTGTGCAGGAAGTTATAGACGGGCAGATAGAGGTATCTTTTAAGTTTTATATTCCGTCAGATGTAAAGGTAACTGGTGAAAAAACCTATAACAGTACCTCATCCGATGTTGAAATTGAAGCCGCAATCGTTGATAGCGCGCACGCTGCTACGTTTTTTACTTCAACTAAAATAAATCCATCCAAGGCAACTCTTGTTTCGCTTGGGAAAGGCATAGTTATTAAGAAAGATGCTTGGTATACTATTTGTATGAAGGTTAATACTGAAAGCGGATTAACAGAAACTTATATTGATGATAAAATAATCAGTTCAGAAAAAAGAGATTCCGTAGTAGGTAAATTTACAAGCGAATTGAGATTCGTGGTATCGGGAAAACTCCCCGAATCATTAATTTATGTAGATGATGTCAAGGTTGAAAAGAAGGTTAAGCCGTGGAGCTATAAGATTAACAAGACGTATTATGCTGCTGAAACAGCCTTTACTTCAGCTCCGGCAGCAGGAACACTATTAAAAAAAATAAGCCTTTCAAAATCTGAACTAGCAAGCTCGGAAAGTCTTCTAATTGTGGCATACTACAATCAGCTGGGAAGTATGAAGGCAGTAGAAATAAAGGAGATTTTTCCCGCAGATTTTGATGAAAACGGAAATGCTGAAATTACAGTTGATATGAAATTCCCTGACGCTGAAAGTGATGTAACTAACGGAGAACTGAAAGTGTTTATCTGGAGTGGTGCAGGAAATATCGAGCCTATTAATGAAACATATATGCCAAATGATACTTTAAAAACTCCAAAACTCTACCTTATAGGTGACAGCACTATGGCTGAATATCAAAACAAGGATTTCCCACGCGCGGGTATCGGTCAGATGCTTGAAAGATATGTAGACACAATAGAGGTAATAAACTGGGGTTCTTCGGGAAAGGATACCGCCGATTATCTTACCTACACCGGATGGACAAATATTCTGCAGAATGTAAAGATGGGGGACTATGTTCTTATACAGCTTGGCATAAATGACAGAATACATGACATAGGAACAGATGAATATTATAAAAATCTTACAACTATGACAGATACTCTTCTTGGTAAAGGTGTAAATGTTATTCTTAATACACCTTCAATCCGCAGAATATTTGATACGGACGGGAACTTCAGAGCGACATTTGATGAAAACGGTAAATTTATAGATACAGATACCTTTACTTCCGATAAGGGGGATTATCTTGAAACCGTTAACAACTTTATCGCGGAGCGTAAAGGAACACAAGGCTTTTTCAGTGTGGACATGACGGCAATTACGGCAGAGATAACGGGAAAAGATGCTGTCTTTGATGACTTGTCACGCAGATGCTATATGCAGGATGTGTTTTATAGTTGGGATTCTGTTTATGCAATGGATGAAAGAGCAGAAGGCTCCATATATTCCGATAAAAGTGGAGCTAGTTACAAGACCTGCGAGGGCGACTATACTCACCTCACAATATACGGTGCAGATATAATTGCTCAGAAACTGGCAAAAGAAATTAAGAATATGAATATTCCGCTTTCAGTCTACATAGTGAATACGGAAAAAGAAATTACTTATCCTGACTTCGACTATACATATTTAAAATGAGGCATATTATGTGGAACGGATTTAAAAAAGAAGAATTTGAATTTGATGGAGAAACAGGTACTATAGTATATCCAAAAGGAGCCCCTAACGGAAAAATTCTCCTTAAAACAGAGTATTTAAGTGCTTTTCCATCCTTTGATATTGCAATGCTTGAAAGAGGGTATTATCTAATACATATAACACACCGTTCAAGATGGGCACCGGATGATGATATTGATTTAATGGCAAAATTTGTGCTTTACTGTATAAAAAAGCTTTCAGCTTACGAAAAGTGTATTCTTGAAGGACTCAGCGCAGGCGGGTATCAGGCTGTACGCTTTGCACAAAGTTATCCTGAACTTGCAGGAGTTTTGTATCTTGATGCACCTGCACTCAATCTTTTAAGTATAGCTGGTCTTGGTCTCAGGACAGAATACCTTGACAGAATATGGGAAGAAATTCCTGCTGCTTATGGACTTAATAAATCTACAATTGTTAATTTCCGAAATAGCCCTATAGATAACTTATTTCCACTCACGGAAAATAATATCCCCATAGTTATGGTATATGGGGATAAGGATATGATGGCTGTGTATGAGGAAAACGGAAAAGTTCTTGAAGAACACTACCTAAAGTATAACGGAACCTTAAAAACTATCTTGAAAAAAGGTGCCGGTCATCATCCGCACGGATTAGAGAGTCCAAACGAAATTATTGAATTCATTGAGAAGAATCTATAGAAAAAGAGGATGTAAAGAAACAGGGCTTCTTTACATCCTCTTTTATTTGATTTGGGGACACGGTAAAACTTCAGAACTAACAAACCATTACTGAAGAAGTGGCCGAAGTTGTTTGATAAAAATTAAAAGAAAGCACCGTCTTCCTTCAGAATTTTCTGAATTTCAGCTACATCCGCATCTTTAACCCCTACGCCACTTTTTTTGCTGACTGCAGCCGCAGTTCCTGCAGCCTGACCAAGTGTGGTACATATAGGCATAATACGGAATGACGCCTGTGCTTCATGGGTTCCTGAAATACATCTTCCTGCAACCAGAAGGTTTTTTGCTCCCTTGGGAATAAGTGTTCTGTAGGGAATCGTGTAATATTCATCCGGCTTAAAGTAATAATGACTTGTACCGATACCCTCGGGGTTATGAATGTCTATGTCATAATTTCCTGCGGCAATGCTGTCTTCAAATTTAGTGCACGAAATAAGGTCTTCTTGTGTTAAAACGTATTCACCGTCTATAAGGCGGCTTTCGCGGACTCCGATTTGAGGTGCGCTGGAAAGAAGAATACTGTTCTTAAAACTTTCACTGTTGTTTTTCAAAAACATATATAACTCATAAGCTTGCTCTCGGGCCATTTTTACAGCTTCGCTTATTTCAAAAGCGTCAAGAGGATTTTTCTTGACAATACGTGTTGAATTAAAATGCATAACACTATTGTCAATATGGTCGAACATCAGCACATTCTGCCTGGGTATAGAGATTTTTCCGTTTTCAAGATGTTCTTTATATATTTTCTGGATTTTCTGGCTTTCATTCCAAACATTGTCTCTGTCCACTCCTGATATACGGAAGCAAAGTGTCATAGGCTGGCAAAGATTATCGCTATCTCTGCCAACCCTATAAGAGCATCCTGATAATGCGGCAAGGTCTGCGTCACCGGTACAATCTATAAAGTATTCAGCAGAATATGTTTGTGTGCCGGATTTATTTGCAACGGTTACGCTCTTTACAGTGCCATTTTCAGCAGAAGCAGAAATAAGATAAGAATGAAATAAAACACGGATGTTCTCTTTGCTTGTCATACGATCAAGCAAGAGCTTAAGTATTTCTTCATTGAAGGTTTCTTCGTTGTCGGAAAATCCGTCAAGCTCTTTAAGTCCTGTAAGAATTTCTTCAAATATTCCTGCAGAAATAAGCTCTCTTTTTCCATCTTTCATAAGATGGTATGGCATGAACGGATTTACGTAATTGTTACCCGCAGCACCGCCAAGAAAACCGCTTTTTTCAATTAAAAGAACTCTCATACCGTGCCTTGCAGCACTGATTGCAGCACCGCAGCCTGAAAGTCCGCCACCTACAACTATTAAATCATACATATAAAATATCTCCTTTACAGCTTATAATATATTAGAATGGGAAAATAATATCTATGTTTTCTTTTGTTAAAGAAGCTCCGTATTCTGAAACCTGAAACGCTTCTGCAAATAAAACCTTGTCTGCAAGGTTGCCATAGCGTTCGCGGATTTTCTCACGGTATTTGACGGCTGCTGTTGCCTCTCGGTATTCGCTGTTGTTGCTGGAAACAGGAATGTTTAAGTCTTCTTCTGTAAGAAGGTTTCCATTGCGGGGGACACGAGGAGAACGAAGCCACTCAAGTCTTTCTATGGGATCCTTTGGAACCTGAGAGAGAACACCCTTTTCATACGGCAACCACTCATAAACCTGTGAAACATGGCAGTCAAACATCTTATACTTTTCATCAATAACACTGTCAATAGGAATTACAATATCTGGCTCAAAAGTTGGATTTTTAAACTTATCGTAAAAATACATAATCACAGGACTTTTTGTCATTGCAGGTGTGTCGGAGCAAAAAAGCGGTACCGACAATAGATATGCCGCATCCTGAACCAATAGTGCAGTGTTCCTGTGGTCTGCATGGTAATCATTTGTTCTGTGTGTGAATATTACATCGGGGTTGCATTTCCGGATATAACGTACCATACGTTTGCGGTTTTCAATGTTTGAAATAACCTCGCAATCCGGAATATCCCAAACATCGTATGTAATGTGTGATATTTCCGCGACCTTTGCAGTTTCCTCGCGTCTCACTTCGCGGAGCTGCTCGTTTGTATAACTGAAGTGACCACAGCTTCCGTCTGAAACAGACAAAAAGGTTACATTGTGACCTTTGTCACGGTACATAATTGCACTTCCTCCACAACGAAAATCACAATCATCGGGATGTGCACCTATAATAAGTATGCTAAGCTTTTCCTCCATAAAATTACTCCTTATTATTTGTTTACAGTGCGATTATATCATCGTAAATTTTTCAAGTCAACAAAGGTTTTGTTTTTTGCTAATTCTGTCACGGTTTTTAAGATATGGTCTCTTGTTCACATAATCAATGTTGCGGTATAATTACATACAGAGAAAAATGAAAGGGCATGATAAAATGGACGTTAAAGTGGTAACAATTGGTGCGAAAGGCTATGCAACTACATATCTTCACCCTCTTTTAGATAACATGAATACAGGGAAATATACCTATGCCGGTGCAGTAGCTATTGATATAACCGAGTGTAAGTTCTATGATTGGATGCGTGAAAGCAACATTCCTACTTATACAACACTTGAAGAATTCTACGCAGACGGTCACACGGCAGATCTGGTTGTAATAGCAACTCCGCCTCATCTGCATTTTCCTCAGACGATGCTAGCACTAAAAAACGGTGCTAATGTCCTTTGTGAAAAACCCGTTACTCCGCTTTACGAGGATGCATTAATGATGCAAAAGACAGCAGAAGAAAACGGAAAATTTGTTGCAGTTGGATATCAGTGGTCTTACTCGTATGCCAGCAGAAACCTAAAAAAAGATATACTTGAAGGAAAATTCGGAAAACCAAAGCAGCTTAAAACTTATGTGTCATGGGCTCGGAACTGGGATTATTACAGTACATGGAAAGGAAAATTGCGCGATAAAAGTGGTGTGTGGATTCATGATTCTATTGCCAGCAATGCAGCTGCGCATCATTTACATAATATGTATTTTATTCTTGGAGACGCTATGGATGAATGCACATATCCTAAATTCATACGAAGTGAATTGTTACGGGCAAATGATATAGAGACCTATGACACCTGTCTTCTTGATATTACAACAGAAAATGATGTCAAAATTTTTTATGCAGTGTCTCACAGTGCAGGCGGAGCGATAGATACACCTCCGCAGTATGTTTTTGAATTTGAAAACGGAGTGGTACATTTTAATATGGGCGGAGAAAAAGACCATATTATAGCTGAATTCGAGGATGGTACAATAAAGGATTACGGAAATCCGTCGGTTGATTATGATATCAGACTGTGGGAAGCAATAGATGCAGTTAAAACAGGTGAAAAAATGGTGTGCACGGCAAAAACTGCGGCAGCACACACTTTCACAATTAACCAACTCCATAAAAATGGTGAGATTGTTGTTTTGCCTGAAGAAAGGCTCATTAAAGATAACAAAAAAAGAATAACCATTGTAAAAGATCTTCCGGAATTGTTAAAAAAGGCGTTTGAAGAGGGGAAACTGCTCTCAGATATGGGTGTTGAATGGACAAAGTGCGTTGAATTTGAAACAAAAAGATAAACGGGGTATTTTTATGCAGATTACATTGCCAATAATAAAAGGAAAGGGACTTATGCCCGAATATTTTCCTACACCTATGCAGGCTGTTATTTTCAGAAACTGGGAAATGGTGTCCAAAGAGCGTATAGCAAAGGTACTCAAAACAGATGTGAACAATGTATTGCAGGAAGCAAAACGTATGGGGCTTGGAAAACAAGGAGATACAAAGCTGTGGTCAGAGAAAGGATATATTACTATTATACGTGCCAACTGGCATTTGCTTCCTTATAATCAGCTTTTGACCATTCTTGATTGGAGTGAGGAAAAGCTTGCTTACGTACTCAAGGAAGAAGATTTCTTAGAAGTAAAAATGGGAAGAGGAAAGCCTGAATGTGAAGATGTTGTATATCGTCCTCTTACAGAAGAAGAAATAGAAAAGACAAAAAACATAAAGAAAATAACTGAAAAATTTTCTGCGTATAATGAAATTAAGCCCTTTGATTTTTGGAATAAAAAAGAGGAAAGAATCCAGCATCTTCCACCAAAAGAAGGACGAATTGTTTTAAATAATGAATGGCAGATAGATAATAGGACAAATGATGAAACAGTATCAATTATGGTGAAAAGATTTTCTTCCAATATGAAAAAGATGTGGAAAGTAGACCTTTCTTCATCAGGTAATAAAAAGATTGTGTTATCACTGGATAAGACAAAAGAGGAAGAATATCACAAAATTATCATAGAAAAAGACCGCCTGAATATTTGCGCAGGAGATAGTGCAGGTATACTGCGAGCTCTATATAGAATAGAAGATTTAAGCCGCAGCGTAGGTGGACCTTATTTTAAGGAAGGGGAAATAGAAAGAGTCCCCCGTTTTGAAAGCAGATATATTTATTCCTTTTGCTCTTTGTATGAAGGCGCGCTGGATGTGGATAGTTCTGCCTATTGTCCCGATTCGCTGCTTGAAGAATATGCAAAGGTAGGGGTGAACGGAATATGGCTTCAGGCTGTGCTTTACCGTGTAACAGAATTTAAGTTTGCACCGCAGCTATCAGAAGGGTGGAAAAAACGTCAGGAAAATCTGCGTGTTTTTATAAATCGTGCCAAGTCATACGGAATAAAAATATATTTATACCTTAATGAGCCTCGTACAATGCCCCTTTCCTTTTTTGACAAGTATCCCGATATGAAAGGTGCTGTAAGCGGAGAGTTTGGGTGTATGTGTCTTTCGTCACAAGAGACTCAGCGATATATTTCCGAGGGTGTTGAAGCTTTGTGCAAGGCAGTTGCGGAAATAGGCGGATTTTTCACGATTACAATGTCAGAAAATCTTACTCACTGTAAATCAAGAAAAGTTGACATTGCCTGTCCGCACTGTGAAAACATAAAATCGTGGGAATTGGCAAGTCTTGTAATCAATTTGATAGACAAGGGAATACGCAATGCCGGCTCAAAAGCAAAACTATTTGCATGGGATTGGGGCTGGTCGCCTTCTCTTGGCTATGAAAATGACGATGTAAAAAAATGTATTGAGTCATTGCCGGAAAATGTAGCTATTTTATGCGAAAGAGAAAAAGATATTCCATTTGTGCGAAGCGGAATAGAAGGGAAAGTGGACGAATATTCACTTTCAATAGAAGGATTAAGTCCAAAAAGCTTAAAAAATTGGGAGTATGCAAAACAGTTCGGTCATGACATTGCCGTTAAGCTTCAGATTAATAACAGCTGGGAATGTTCGACAGTGCCGTATTTACCTGTATTCAATACTTTAATAAAAATGATGGAAAGCCTTATCACGCTAGATGCGAAGCATCTGATGCTAAGTTGGACATTGGGAGGGTATCCGTCACCTAATATAAAGCTTGTTTCTGAAGCCTTTTTCGTTGAAAACGGCAATAAAAAGGTTGATTATGATGCGTGTCTTAAAATGATGTTTCAGCAAAATTCAGATGTTATAAAAAAAGCAACAGAGTTTTTTTGTGAGGCGTTTTCCAATTTTCCATTTTGCTTTGAGGTTTTGTATTTCGGCCCTCATAATGGCGGTGTCGCAAATCCGCTGTATCATAAACCCACAAATCACCAGGCAACAATGACTTGTTTTGCCTATGATGATATAAACAGATGGAAAGGAATTTACTCTGAAGAAGTGCTGGAAGAACAATTCCGCCTTATGAGCAACGGCTGGAAAGAGGGAATGGGACTTATAGATAGTATGCAGGGTGATTTTAAGGATGTTTGCTATGTTGCATACACCTTATTCCTTTCAGGTTACAATCAGATTCGTTATGTAAGGCTTCGTAACCGTTATTTGCAAAAAGAAGAAAAGGTAGTAAAGGACGAAATATTAAACATAATTGAGTCTGAAAATAAAATGGCACAGGAAGTCTACAATATTATGTGCCGACAGCCCTCTATCGGATATGAAGCTGCAAATCACTATTATTTCAGCAGACAATCTCTTCTTGAAAAAATGGTGAACTGTAATTGGCTGAAAGAGTATTATAACTCACAAAAGGAGTGTTTAAAGTGAAATATTCACAGTGGAATGGATATAAACAGATAGAATTTGAGTTTGAAGGAAGAAGTGCAACTCTCGTTTTTCCAAAAGAGGCAAATACATCAAGAAACTGGACACTGAAAACAGAATATAAGGATGCTTTTCCCGAAACGGAGATAGCCCTACTTGAAAAGGGCTTTCATGTAGCATATCTTAAAAACACATCAAGACTTGCGCCGAAAGAAGATTGTGATGCAAAGGCTGCTTTTGCAAGCTATCTGTACAAAGAATTTAATTTAAGCGAGAAATGTGTTCTTATAGGGATGAGTTGCGGTGGAGCGCACGCAGTAAGATTTGCGGGGTACTATCCGCATCTGGTAGAATGTATGTTTATAGATGCCCCTGTTCTTAATTATTGCGATTTCCCCGGAAAAATAGGGAGAGAGGATTTGATTAAACCCTGGGAAAATGAGTTTTTGAAAACGTATCCCGGTATGACAAGGGCAAAGCTTCTTGATTTTAAACATCACCCTATAAATATGATTGATATTCTGATTGAAAATAAAATCCCAGTTATAATGGTTTACGGAACAGAAGATAAAGTTGTTTCTTATAATGAAAACGGAGCTCTTATGGAAGAAGCGTATAAGAATAATCAGGATTTAATTAAAATTATGAAGCGTGAAAATGAGGGGCATCATCCGCATGGCTTTCCTGATAATCCTGAAATAATAGTTGAATTTATCCTTGAGAATATTAATTAACATAATAGATATAAAAATGAAGAGTTCAAATACTGAACTCTTCATTTTTGTATCATTATTTGTATATTTCTGTTAATCTGTTTGAGCTTCTGTACATTGGAAGTGTAATATTAAGTTCGTGATCCACCTGACGAATTTTCCAGAGTAGACATTCTTCATTAGTTGTATACTCCATGCTGGGTTCCCATCCAAGTCGGGAATCCATTTTAACAAGGGGAATTGTATCTTCGGCATTTTTTCTTTCAGCAATCAGGATTTTTTCAATCTCATCAATTAACTTTTCTGCGTTTTCCGGAGTTTCTGCAAGAGCAAGGCGCTGCTTGAGCATAAAGAATTCCTTGTTATGACAACCGGAAACGGTAGTGTTATACATAAATCTTGCCAGATTGAGCAGTTTTAGGAGTTTTTCGTTTGGATTTTCACATGATTCCAATATACGAACTCCATCAAGAATCAGGTCACGCATAATTTTGATTTCCTTTAACTCATCAAATATTCTTACGCCCGGCAAAGAGCTTCTTCCGTTTGTAGTGCTTGACGTGTATTCACCGACATAAATTTTATTGCCCCACATAGCATGAGGATGTGCCGCTTTTTTGCCATCGGTATGGTCCGGTTTACGTACCCAGAACGGGTATGACGGACCTATGCGGAATGCTCCGTATTGGTCATCATCCTGAGTTGAATAGTGGGTAATAGCTTCGCTGAACACTTCCATTGCTTTTCCGACTTTTTCTGCGTTTTCTTCAAAATCTCTCTTGAGCAAATCATCGAGAACTTCTTTTAATGGTTTTGTCCCGGTGAAAAATGCCCATTTCTCAAGATCACCTATAATTGACGGGTGAAAGCCGTAATGGATATTCTCAACCACGCCTGTAAGATTCCATTCCTTATGGGCTTTACACATTCCTTCAAAGCGCTTTATCCACTGAGTTGACATAGGCTCATAGGGAATCACGCCAAAATCCCATGTCCTACCAGATGTGTTTGCAATTGTGTATAAACGGATGCCTTTTTCCTTTGCTGCTTTTGCCTCTCCAACGAAATAATCTCCCGGACCAACAAACTGCAGTGTATAATCGGCAGTGTGCAGCACAGTATTTTCAGTTCTGCGAATTCTGTGAAACATTTCCCATGTAGCAAGTATACTAACATCATTTGGAAGCGACTCAATAAGCTTGCGTCTATATTTTTCAGGGGCATGTCCCCAATTGTAAGAGCATACAATAATATCTGCTTTTGGTTGATATTTTCGTGCGGCATTTTTTACTTTTTCAACAAGCTTATAATAGTCGCAGCAAGGCCACCATCCAGGAGAAAGCTTCCCTGTAGGAATTCCGTCAACATAATTTGCTCTGCCCGGCGCTTTACCAACGAGAGGGTCTTTGCTTTGGAAATGTGCTGCTTCACCTACCAAAGTAACACCGGCAAGTTTAGGACATGCTTTGAACAAGCTTCCGTATAAATTATCGTAAAATTCATCTGCTTGTGGATCGTCGGGATACACATCATGAAGTGCATAAAGTTCTCCATAAACTTTAATACCATATTTTTCTGCACGCTCACATAAAAGCTTGACATCTATGTAATCACCGCGCAACGTTGTGCATTCATCTTTGAGCCACAATTCGATAGCATTATATCCACGATGTGCAATAAGTGCTAAAGCTTCGTCCGGATATTCAAACATTCCGAAAGGCGATTGCGTAATTCTCAAATCAAAAAGAGCTTTGCGACGCATCTCTCCGTGCTTTATATAAGGAGCCTTTCTTATGTTCATCAAATCTTCCAGAAAGTAAAGTGCTTGTGCAACACCTACGTCATCATATCCGGCAATAGATATGCCTTTTTTGTCTGTTGTAATTAAATATCCCATATAGCCGTTTGCTTCGCCCAACTCCTGAGATAAAAAAAGTCTTATAGCAGGTAGTTTATGATCATAGCTTCGCGTAAATCTTGCAGAAATCCCCATAGAAACAAACAGGTAATCAATAAAATCTTTGACGGCTGTCACAATAACATCGTTATAACCATCGGGAAGAACAATCTGTATGCCGTCGCAAAGCTCGAATTCATCAGTTTGCGGGTTAAGAGAATAATTACGTACATCTTTTTTATGTATCTGTAATAAATCTGTTTTGAAATCATAGGGGTTTTCATTTTTACCCCACCAACCTGTGCCAGCATTTTCCTCCAGATGCTCAAAAGTTGATTTTTTCGCTTTTCCAACTTCTTTTGGATATTCAGTTTCCATGTATATACTCACATAAATCACCTCTGTAAATATTTTTGACAAAACAATTATACCATGTTATAATGGGCTGGTATATATAGAATATAAACGGAAACTTATTAAAAATTAGCGTTATTTTAAGGTGATAGTAATGAATGATATACAAAATATTTATTTAACAAATTTAAATGTGGTTTGTAATATGGGAGGGTTTCTTAAAACAACCCCGGACACCAGGTGGAGGTATGGATTGCATCGCTTTTCCCATAACAAATTTTATTTTATAACAAAAGGCAGATGTATCATTCTGGTGAATGATAAAAAATATATAGCAGAAGCCGGTGACTGGTTTTATATTCCTGCAAATACTTTGCACGGGTATTCAACAATAAAAGGAGAAACCTTTGAAAAATATTGGATGCATTTTGATATTTATCCGGATAACGAAATATTCAAAAACCTTAATCTTCCTGTAATGATAAATGTATCAGGCAAAAAAGCGGTGTATAGGCTTTTTAAGAAGCTTATTGTTACGTACAAAAGTAATATTCTTTGCGATCGGATTCAGGAAAAATCTATTCTATTAGAGTTAATTAGCGAGTATATACGCATAGCACTGCCTGAAGGGGTTATGGTGAAAAATATTGACGATAAACGTATGGACAAAATTATAAGCTATATTAACAGTCATCTTAGCGAACCTCTTTCTTTGTCCAGATTATCGGAAGAATTTTATCTTAGCCCCAATCATTTTATTCGCTATTTCAAAAGTAAAACTGGAGTTACTCCTGTGCATTATATAAAATCCAAAAAGATGGAAACGGCAAAACGTCTAATTGAAGAGTCCGAACTGTCTATAACGGAAATAATCAAAAAAATAGGAGAAAGCAACATAAATAATTTTTCAAATCAATTCAAAAACTATTATGGACTTTCTCCGAGAAAATACAGAGAAATTTTTTTAACTACAAAAAAAATATAACTTATGTTGTAAATATACGTAAAATAACAAACCAGCAACTTTAGGACAAAAATCCGCAAGATTCTGGTTTATTATATGGTAATCGAATTTATAATTTAACTTTATCAAAGTTAAATTATAAAGCTTTGACAGCAATCTTTAGATAGTGGAATATCGTTTGTCGCTGTTTCCCAAAGAATATCAATATCTATTTCACCATAGCTTCGGAATACTGTACAATTTTTTTGAAGCAAAATAGGACTTGCGTTCATACCCGTTCACTCCCAAAATCCCGTGCCCCATAAAGGCGTACCGGTTCGACCCCGGTCTCGAGCACCAGAGAGAATGGCGTAACCATCGTAGGTTACGCCATTCTCTATTTTTTTGCCTGTTTGATGATTTTTGAAGACAAGACGGGATACATTTGCCCTGAGAATAATATGTCTGAAACCCAAAATACCGCAATGGTTCTACTTTCTCAGAAAAAGGGGACATATGGCATATTAATGATTTGTAGCGAAAATCTGCCGTGATGTAGTTATGGAAAAATTTAAAAGTGACTTGCGGGTTTACATTGCAAGGTGTAGTAGGTATCAATAGAAGAAAAACAACAAGAATTACAACATCTTGAAAATATTTACATTATTTTCCATTTTATAGTTGACATTCGTCAAAAGAACACTTATAATAACAATATATGGTAGATGAACATGAAAGGAGTAACTAAATATGTTGAAAGGAACTATTACTGCAGACGGAAGACTTTTTTTACCAAAACCTCTTTTAAGAACGATGAATATCGAAGGAGCTACCAAGGTTAATATAACATTAGAGGGTGACGAGCTAATAGTGAGAAAAGAGATAAAAAGCTGTCGCTTTTGCTTTGGAAAAAATAACTTAATTGAAGGATTTCCGGTTTGCAGAGACTGTGCTGAAAAGGTTTCAGATTTATTGAAATTAGTCTAATAAATGACATCCTCCAAACAGAATGGAGGATGTCATTTATTTAATTTTGGGTTTTGCAATTAAAGACGCCACAAGTGCGAAGACAACTGCAGCAGCTATACCACCTGATGTTGCGGTAAGCCCTCCGGTAAATATTCCTAAAAAGCCATTTTCTGATATTGCTTTTTTTACACCTTCAAAAAGAGTATAGCCAAATCCTGTCAAAGGAACGGTAGCCCCGGCACCTGCAAACTGTACAAATTTATCATATATTCCCAAAAGTGAAAGAAAGACACCACTGCAAACATAGCCCGTCAGTAATTTTGCAGGAGTAAGTGCAGTTTTATCAATTATAATTTGTCCTAATGCACATAGAAAACCGCCAAATATAAATGCTTTAATGTATTCCAAACAAATCAAGCTCCTTTGTTTAAGTTTTTCTTTTGTTAGTATTTAATTTATAGGAGAAAATATTAAAAAAAAGCAAATCTTTTTTTAATATTTTAAGGTAAATTCTGCTATTAGATATTTACAAATCGTATTTAATTGTGTTATAATAATTATAATTATGAAATTAAGAGAAAGGCAGTGAAATAAATGCAGACAAAATACAAAAGAATTCTCCTGAAACTTAGTGGAGAAGCTTTAGCCGGTGAAAGAGGTTTTGGACTTGATGATCCAACTTTAGATAGTATTGCTAAAACTGTAAAAGAATGTGTTGCTCTTGGAGTTGAAATTGCAGTAGTAGTAGGTGGTGGCAATTTCTGGAGAGGAAGAACAGGGGAGAATATGGACCGTACCAGAGCAGACCACATGGGTATGCTTGCAACTGTTATCAATTCTCTTGCTCTGTGTGACGCATTTGAAAGAAACGGTATCGAGACAAGAGTTCAGACTGCCATTGAAATGAAACAGATTGCAGAAACTTATGTGCGTGGAAGAGCAATTCATCATCTTGAAAAGGGCAGGGTCGTAATCTTTGGATGCGGAACCGGTAATCCCTTCTTTTCAACTGATACAACTGCTGCTCTGAGAGCCGTGGAGATTGGTGCTGATGCAATTTTACTCGCAAAGAAAGTAGATGCTGTTTATGACAGTGACCCTGCAAAAAATCCCAATGCTGTAAAATTTGACAGCATAACATACATTGACGTTCTTAATCGTGGACTTGGTGTTATGGATACAACTGCTACATCTCTTTGTATGGATAACAAAATGCCTATCAGAGTATTCGGACTTGACAATCCGGATAATATCAAACGTGTTCTTGCCGGTGAAGAAATAGGCACACTTGTATATGCAGAATAATTTTTAATATTTGGAGGATAAAAATATGAAAAACAATTACCCTGAACTTAGTGAAAAAATTACAAAAGCTATTAACTTCTTTGTTGACGACCTTGGAACTATTCGTGCAGGAAGAGCAAGCACAACAGTTCTTAACAAAATAAGTGTTGATTATTACGGAACAATGTCTCCTATAGCACAGGTTGCTGCTGTATCAACACCCGATGCAAGAACTATTATGATTCAACCATGGGATGCATCTCTTATAAAAGAAATTGAAAAGGCAATTCTTGCTTCTGAGCTTGGAATCAACCCGCAGAATGACGGAAAGGCAATCAGACTTTCATTCCCTCAGCTTACAGAAGACCGACGTAAGGAACTGACCAAAACGGTTGCTAAAAAGAGTGAAGATTGCAAAGTTGTTATCAGAGGTATCAGACGTGATGAAATTGAAAAGTATAAAGCTATGAAGAAAAAGAGTGAAATTACGGAAGATGATCTCAAGAACATAGAAAAGGATATTCAGGATGTTGTAGATTCATCTATAAAAGAAGTAGATTCTATAGCAGACAAGAAGAATAAAGAAATAATGGAAATATAATTATGATTAATTTTAAAGCTTTATTTAAAAAAGCTGAGTATAGTGTGGACTTTGAAAATTTACCGCAGCATATCGGAATAATAATGGATGGAAATGGCCGTTGGGCAAAACGCCGCGGCCTTCCAAGAACAAGCGGTCATGCTGCAGGAGCTAAGACTTTTGAAAGAATCGTTGAGGATGCAGGTAATATTGGAATTAAAGTGGTTACGGTTTATGCTTTTTCAACAGAAAACTGGTCAAGACCTGAAGATGAAGTTAATGCCTTAATGACACTCTTGGAAGATTATCTTGATAACGGGCTTGCAAGACTTGCAGGAAGAAATGTTAAAATACACTTTATTGGTGATATGAATGGCTTTACAGATTCTTTTCGAAAGAAAGCTTGTTACATGGAAGAGGCCACCAAGAACAATGATGGCCTCTTCCTTAATGTTGCCCTGAATTACGGCAGCAGGTCTGAAATCACTCATGCTTTAAAAGAAATTGCAAAAATGGTGGAAAACGGTAAAATTTCCCCCGAAGATATTACTGAGGATGTTATTTCTGATAATCTTTACACCGCAGGTCAGCCTGATCCTGATCTTATAATAAGACCCAGCGGTGAGTACAGATTAAGTAATTTTCTTATGTGGCAGGGAGCATATAGCGAATTATGGTTTTCTGATTGTCTTTGGCCGGATTTTCAGAAGAAACATTTGCTTCAGGCTATTTCCGATTACCAAAAGCGAAACAGGCGTTTTGGCGGCGTATAATTTAACTTTTCCCGAAAGGATGGTATTATAAATGAAGCAACGTTTAATAAGTGCTTTTTTTGGTATAATACTACTTGTACTCGTTTTATTATGTAACAAGTACGTATTTGATGTTGCTGTTGTTATTATTAGTGCAATGGCAATTTATGAGGTTTTGTCTGCAGTTAAAACAAACAATAAAGCACTTCTAGCCGCAGCATGTCTTATGCCGGCTGCGATTATGGCGGTTTCATACTTTGATCGGCAGTATATGTTTGGTACTGTCTTCATATTTATTGCTATTCATATGCTTATTATGCTATTTAATCATATGAAATGTACATTTAGTGATGTTTGCAAAGTAATTGCTGTTTCTTCAATAATATCACTTTCATTTATACACATATCTTTTGTAAGAAGAATGGATTATGGAGTTATATGTGTATTCATTACATTCATTGGAAGCTGGATTACCGACACTTGTGCCTACTTTTTCGGAATAGCATTAGGTAAGCATAAACTTGCACCATCAATTAGTCCTAAAAAAACTGTTGAAGGCTCTATTGGCGGAATGATAGGCGTAACAGTTATATTAACTGCATACACTGTAATTTGTGCTAATATAATAAATAAGACTGTAAATATACCTACAATAGTTATTACAGGTATTCTTTGCGGTATTCTGTCACAGTTTGGTGATTTATGTGCATCTATAATCAAACGTGAAAACAACATTAAAGACTTCGGTAATATAATGCCCGGTCACGGGGGTGTTATGGACAGATTTGACAGCTTTCTGTTTGTCGCACCTACAGTATATTATATTCTTGAATTTTTCCCGGTTTTTATGTGAGGATACAAGTATGAAAAATTTATCAATATTAGGTTCTACTGGGTCGATAGGAACTCAGACGCTTGACGTTGTGGATAAAACTAACGAATATAGAGTTATGGCTCTGAGTGCTCATAAAAATGTTAGTCTGATTGAAAAACAAATCAGAAAATATAAACCTAAAATAGCAGCAATGACAGATGAAAATGCAGCTGCCGAGCTTAAAGTAAAAGTCGGTGATACGGATACTAAAATATTATCCGGTATTGAAGGGGCATGTGAGTGTGCAGCTTTAAATAATGTTGACACAGTTGTAACTGCTATAGTAGGAATAGCAGGTCTGAAGCCAACTTTGAGTGCAATTTCAGCCGGAAAGCGAATTGCTCTGGCAAATAAAGAAACTCTTGTTACCGCAGGCGAAATTGTTATGGAAGCTGCAAGAAAAAACAATTGCGAAATTTTACCTGTAGATAGTGAACACAGTGCTATTTTTCAGTCTATTTCAAATCAAGGCAAATTTCTTAAATCAATTATAATAACTGCTTCCGGAGGACCGTTTTTCGGAAAAACTCTTCAGGAGCTTTCTTCGGTAACTCCTGAAATGGCACTTAAACATCCTAATTGGGATATGGGTGCAAAAATAACTATAGATAGTGCTACTCTTGTTAATAAAGGTCTTGAAATTATTGAGGCAATGCACTTATTCAAATTACCTGTTGATAAAATTAGACCAATCATTCACAGAGAAAGCATAGTTCATTCTATGGTTGAATTCTGTGACGGAAGCGTTATTGCACAGATGGGCGTACCTGATATGAAGCTTCCCATCAGCTATGCACTTTCTTACCCTGAAAGAACTATTCCGGTATGTGAGCCTCTGGATCTTTTAACGGTGGGAAAACTAAGTTTTTATGATATCGACCACAATGCATTCCCTGCTATTATGCTTGCGAAAAAGGCAGCTGAAGAAGGTGGGGTTATGTGTACAGTCTATAATGGTGCCAACGAGGCCGCTGTTGAGATGTTTTTAAAGGGACAGTGTTCGTTTACTGACATTTCACGCTTTATAAGTACTGCAATGGAAAAAGCACCTAAAATAACAAACCCCTCGCTTGAAGATATTTTCAGTGCAGATTTATTATCAAGAAAAATAGTAAAGGAATGTTGTTGATTGTCAATTATTATTACTATACTTGCGTTTGGCGTGATGATTTTTATACATGAGCTTGGTCACTTTATCACAGCGAAGCATTTCGGTGTACTTGTTCACGAATTTTCTATGGGAATGGGTCCAAAACTTTTTTCGTTTAAAAAAGGTGAAACAAGTTATTCCTTAAGGCTTTTTCCGATAGGTGGCTATGTAAAGCTTGAGGGGGAAACTGAAAGCGAAGATGAAACTGACCCACGTTCTTTTATAAATCTCTCGCCAATAAAAAGGATTATAGTTCTATTTTCAGGTGCTTTAATGAATATTCTTCTTGGTTTTATGATTTTTATAATAATTAATTTCAGCACCGGAATAATGCCAAGTATTGTTGCTTCAGTACCTGAAGAATTGAATCAGACACTTATTAAGCCCGGTGATGAAATCATCCGGCTTAATAATACAAAAATTCACACCTTTGATGATGTTTCACTTTTTATGTCAAGATATGATAAGGACGAATTATCGTTGACTGTTAAGCGCAATGGACAAAAGCTTAAATTTGATAACTACAAACTGTTCAACACAGATTCCGGTTATAAAATAGGTGTTTCTTTTGAAACAAAAAAGGGAACACTACTTGAAAATATTGAATACGCATCTTATGATACTTTATTTACTACTAAAGTTGTACTTTACGCCTTGGGCGACCTTATTACAGCCAAGATACCGGTAAGTACTTTATCCGGACCTGTTGAAATCGTGTCTGTTGTCGGTGAAGCAACTAACTCTCAGAACATAAATGATTACACGTATTTATGGCTGCTTTCCCTTATAGCTATGATTTCAGTAAATCTTGGTGTATTTAATCTTTTACCGTTCCCGGCACTTGATGGAGGAAGTATAGTTTTTGCAATATATGAGCTTATTACAAGAAAAAAAGTAAAAAGTGAAGTAATCGGTTATGTTACTGCTGTTGGTTTTATACTTTTAATGATATTAGCAGTGTTTGTAACAGCCGGTGATATAATTGATGTAATAAAAAAGTGACCTTTGAAAGGATGATTAACAAATGAGCAGGACACTGGCAAGAGAGGATGCTTTTAAACTTGCATTCGAAATGGAGATAACAGGAATATCAGCAGATGAAGCACTTAGTTACCTTTATGAAACAGCAAATAACACTAACGAAATGTGGGCACAAACTTCAGTAACTGCATCCTGCAAAAAGTATCTTGATACAGTTATTAAAGGCATAGAAGAAAAAAAAGAAGAGATAGACAGTGCAATTTCACCAATGCTTAAAAACTGGAAATTGAATCGTATTTCAAAAGTTAATCTTTCAGTGCTGAGACTTGCATTTTATGAGATTGACTTTTTTGAAGATATACCGTATAAAGTTACTGCTAACGAGGCTGTTAAGCTCGCAAAAAAATACGGTGGAAATGAAAGTGGAGCTTTTGTTAACGGCGTAATAGGAACATTCCTTAAAAGTAAAAACATTGAAGGGAACTGAGTTGTATGTCAGATGGCAGAAGAATTGCTACCGTTACACAAATTAATAATTATATAAAGGCTCTTCTGGACCAAATACCCGTGCTTCAGAATGTGTGGATAAAAGGAGAAATCAGCAACCTTAAATTTCATTCTTCAGGTCACATATATCTTACGCTTAAGGATTCCGGTGCGGTTCTTAAAGCAGTAATGTTCAGAAACAGTGCACAACACTTGAAATTTAAACCTACAGATGGTGCTCTCGTCCTTGCAAGAGGGAGAATCAGTGTTTATGAAGCCGGAGGGCAGTATCAGCTCTATATAGAAGATATGGAAGAGGAAGGGAAAGGGGACCTTTATGCAAAATTCGAGGAATTGAAGAAAAAACTTTTTGAAGAGGGTCTTTTTGATGAAACTTTAAAAAAGCCTTTACCTAAGTTTCCTGAAAGAATAGGAATTGTAACAAGTCCTACCGGTGCCGCTATAAGAGATATGATAAATGTTATTAAAAGAAGATATCCTGTAGTGAAAATAATAATTTATCCTGCTCTTGTACAAGGCGATAATGCTGCTCCAAGTATTGTTTCCGGTATTGAGTATTTTAATAAGAAACACAATGTTGATGTTATTATAACCGGCCGAGGCGGAGGCTCCATAGAAGACTTATGGGCGTTTAATGAAGAAATTACAGCAAGGGCTGTTTTTGCATCTGATATCCCCATCATTTCAGCAGTTGGTCACGAAGTGGATTTTACAATATGTGATTTTGTTGCTGATTTGCGTGCCCCGACACCTTCCGCCGCAGCAGAGCTTGCGGTTCCTGACATTTTTGAAATTAGGAAAGAATTGGATTCATCAAGGAACAGAATGTCTGTACTTCTTAAAAATAGAGTAGAAGCTGCTATAAAACAGCTTGATATTCTGACAGAACGTAGCTCAATTAAGCAATTTGATAAATCTATATTTGATAAATCACAAATGATAGATTCTCTTTCAGACAGGCTAATTATGGCATATAGGAACAATAATGAAATATCTTTAAAAAACTTTCAGGCACTTTTAGGAAAGCTTTCCACCCTTAGTCCTATCGCTGTTTTTGAAAGAGGTTATTCCAGCGTTTCGAAAAACGGAAAAACCGTTACCAAAATAGATGAGGTTAGCGATAACGATTTACTTAACATACGTATAAGCGATGGAGAACTGGATTGTCGCGTAGAAAACAGGAGGCGTTTATAATGAAATTTGAAGAAGCAATGAAGGAACTGGAGGAAACTGTAAAAAAGCTTGAAAATGGTGAAACCACCCTTGATGAATCCATGGAACTTTTCGAAAAAGGAATAGCTCTTTCAAGAACTTGTCAAAAGCTTCTTGACGAAGCTCAGCTGAAAATCACAAAGCTTATCAGCTCTACAGATGAAGAAGTTGATTTTGATACGGAGAATTTATGATGAAATTTGAAGCTCAGCTAAAAAACTACATTAACGATATAAACAGACAACTGAATAATGAGTTTAAAAACAGAAACGGAGAAATATATGAAGCTATGAAATATAGCCTTTTTGCAGGAGGCAAACGGATAAGACCTGTGCTCTCAGTTGCAGTATCAGATGCTCTTGAAGGAGACTATAATACTGCTTTGTGTTTTGGTTGTGCTGTCGAAATGATTCATACATATTCACTTATACATGATGATTTACCGTGTATGGACAACGACGATTTAAGGCGCGGTAAGCCTACAAATCATATTGTTTACGGAGAGGATATGGCAGTTCTTGCCGGTGACGCTTTGCTGAATCTTGCTTGTGAAAGTATTGCAGAAAATAAGGAAATACCTGATTCAATGAAAGTCAACGCGTTAAGAATTATTTTTTCTGCTTCCGGGGCAGAGGGTATGATTGGCGGACAAGTAATAGATATGATGTCTGAAAATCAAAGTGTCAGTGAAGAAACACTTTTACTTTTACATAGAAAGAAAACAGGTGCATTAATCAAAGCTTCTACATCTTTGGGGGCAATCAGTGCTAATAAAGACGAAGGATTATTTGACGGTTTTTCTTCTTCACTTGGACTTGCGTTTCAAATTCGTGATGATATTCTTGACGTAGAGGGAGACCAGGAAAAATTCGGAAAACCAATTCACAGTGATGAAAAAAATTCAAAAACCACTTATGTTTCTCTATATGGTGTTGGTGGTGCAAAAGCACTTTTGAAGGAAGAAACAGATAAAGCCATTGCCGCACTTGATTTCCTTGGCAACAAATCAGAATTTTTATGTATGCTTGCACTATATCTTTTAAACAGAGAGAATTAAAAAAAAGGAGTTATTATGTTTAACAAATTGGCTTTTATAGAGGAAAGATACGAAGAACTATCTGAAAAAATCAGTGATCCTGAAATAATCGCAGATCAGAACAGATGGCGTAAACTTTGTAAAGAAAGCTCTGAAATCACTCCTATAGTTGAAAAATTCAGAGAATATAAAAAAGCAAAATCAGCTATAGATGAAGCAAAAGAAATGCTTGAAGACAAGCCCGATAAAGAGTTTGAAGAAATGCTTCTTTTAGAAATTGAAGAAAACAAAGAAAAGATAATTGTTTTCGAAGATGAATTAAAAATCCTTTTACTTCCTAAAGACCCTAACGACGAAAAGAATGTAATTGTGGAAATCCGTGGTGGAACCGGTGGGGAAGAAGCTGCACTTTTTGCAGGATCCCTTTTCAGAATGTATTCGATGTACGCCGAGAACAGAAATTGGAAGATAGATATTATGAACTCTAATCCTACCGAACTTGGCGGATATAAAGAAATCACTTTCACCGTTGAAGGGGCAGGTGCGTACAGCCGTTTAAAGTATGAAAGCGGGGTTCACAGAGTACAGCGTGTTCCTGAAACAGAATCCGGAGGAAGAATTCATACGAGTGCAGCGACAGTTGCCGTTCTTCCGGAAGTAGAGGAAGTGGAGCTTGAAATTAACCCGAATGACCTTCGTATTGATGTATTTCGTGCAGGTGGCCCCGGTGGTCAGTGTGTAAATACTACTGACTCTGCTGTCAGAGTAACACATATTCCTACAGGACTGGTAGTTTCGTGTCAGGACGAAAAAAGTCAGCATAAAAACAAGGATAAAGCTCTTAAAGTATTGAGAAGTCGTCTCTATGACTACCTTGAAGAACAAAGAAACGATGCAATAAGCAAAGAAAGAAAAAGTCAGGTAGGAAGTGGTGACAGAAGCGAACGAATAAGAACTTACAATTTTCCGCAGGGACGTGTAAGTGACCATAGAATTAATCTTACCTTATACAAAATTGATTCTATTATGAATGGCGAGCTTGATGAAATTATAGATTCATTAATTACGCATTTTCAAAGTGAAAAGCTAAAAAATACCGAATATTAATGTTAGGGGTTAACTGTTATGAATGATGTTAACAATAATCGAGGAGTTAAATTGACAAAAATAATTAACGAATTCCATCTTGAAGAAGTCTATGCTCCGGATAATCTTGATGAAATTGAAATTCAATCAAGTGATGTTCACAGACCAGGGGTTCAGCTTAGTGATAAGTTTTATGATTATTTCGACAATAAACGAATTCAGATACTTGGTACTGTGGAGCATCACTATATGATGATGAAAAGTCCTGAAGAACGTTTTGACATTTATAATTGTCTTATGGAAAAGGAAATACCTGCTGTTATAGTAACACGCGGACATGATATTACTGATGAATTATTAAAAGCAGCTCAAAAAAATAATGTTCCGCTTTTACGTACTGAAGAAAGCACATCTGCATTTATGGCGGCACTGATAGCGTCATTAAATCTTTCACGTGCTCCGCTTATAACACGCCACGGGGTATTAGTTGAAGTTTATGGTGAAGGCGTATTACTTTTAGGCGAAAGCGGAGTTGGTAAAAGTGAAACCGCAGTTGAACTTATAAAACGCGGTCATAGACTTGTTGCTGACGATGCTGTAGAAATCAGACGTGTTTCGGCAAAAACTCTCGTTGGAAGTTCTCCTGAAATAATCCGTCATTTTATAGAACTCAGAGGCATCGGCATAATTGATGTTAAGAAAATTTTTGGTATGGGTGCTGTAAAAAACACTGAAAATATCAATCTGGTAATTAATCTTGAAATTTGGCAGCAGGGAAAAACTTATGAAAGACTTGGTCTTGAAGGTGAGGTTACAAATATATTGGGAATTGATGTACCTTCTCTTACAGTTCCGGTAAGACCAGGTAGAAACCTTGCTGTTATTATCGAAATCGCAGCTATGAACCACCGACAGCGTAACATGGGATATAATGCTGCAGAAGAACTTAGCGAACGACTTACAAAACAGATGCAGGGGATTGAAATTGATAGTAAAGATTTATTCTGATCAGAAAGGAAATTTTGTATGATTAATAATTTAAAAGAAGTTATATCAAATGACAGAATAAAATTAAATGTATCTATGAAAGATTTTACTACCTTCAAAACAGGTGGTTCTGCAGATATTATGATTTGTCCTGAAAGCTGCAGTGAATTAAAAAATGTAGTAAAATTTTTACATGAAATCAAAAGTGAATATTATATTCTTGGTAACGGCAGCAATCTTTTGGTAAGTGATAACGGAATAAGAAAACCTGTAATTTACATAGGTAAAGAACTTTCTTCAATAGATGTGTTTGAAGATTGTATAACTGTGCGTGCAGGGGCATTGTTATCATCAGTTGCAAGAAAGGCTTTGGAAAACTCTTTAACCGGATTTGAATTTGCAGCAGGTATTCCAGGCACTATAGGTGGTGCTCTCATTATGAATGCAGGCGCCTATGGCGGAGAAATGAAAGATGTTGTTGAAGCAGTAAGCTTTTTAGATTCAGAAGGAAATGAGTACGTTGTAAGCGGAACGGAAATGGAATTTTCTTACCGACACAGTGCTCTCAGTGACACTGATTGTATCATTACCGGCACAACGCTCAATTTACAAAAAGGGGATAAAGAGGATATCAATAAAAAAATGTCTGAATTAGCATCAAAAAGACGTGAAAAACAACCTCTTGAGTTTCCCAGTGCCGGTAGTACATTTAAAAGACCTACAGGTTATTTTGCAGGAACACTGATTGAAGAAGCAGGTTTAAAAGGTAAAGCTATCGGTGGCGCACAAGTAAGCGAAAAACACGCCGGATTTATTATAAACAAAGGCAATGCTACAACTACAGATATACTGAATCTTATCGAATATGTCAAAGAACAGGTCTATAATAAAAACGGTGTAATTCTTGAAACAGAGGTTAAGTATTGGGATTAAGGTGATAAAATGAAATTTCTGATAATTACCGGTATGAGTGGTGCCGGAAAAACTCAGGTAATGCATTTCCTTGAGGATATAGGATACTATTGCATAGACAATATGCCGGTCGAATTCCTGTTGCCGTTTGCAAAAATGTGTGTTCAGGAAAGTGAAAAATTCAAAAATGTTGCCGTTGTTATAGACATACGTAGCGGAGAAGCACTTCAGGAAATGAATTCGTCCCTTGATAACATTAAGGTTAATGGTATTAATTATGACATTTTGTTTCTTGAAGCAACTGACAGTGCAATTATAAAACGTTACAAAGAAACGCGTCGTGCACACCCTCTTTCACCTCGCACTTCAATAGAAGAAGGCATTCTTTCAGAAAGAGAAAAGCTTTCTTTTTTACGTGAAAATGCAACCCATATCATTGATACATCTCATTTGTTAACAAAAGAACTTAAACAAATGATAATAGATTTGTATGGCGAAGAAAAAGAAAAGAACAGTTATTTTAAAGTACAAGTTCAGTCGTTTGGATTCAAGTATGGTATTCCAATGGATGCTGATCTTTTATTTGATGTTAGGTTTTTACCAAACCCATTCTATATTTCTGAGTTGAAAAACCATACCGGCATGGACAAATGTGTGTCAGACTTTGTTTTAAAATATAAACAAACAAATGAGTTTTTAGATAAACTTAAAGATATGCTGCTTATGCTTATACCTTTCTACATCGAAGAAGGCAAATCAGAACTTGTTATAGGAATTGGATGCACCGGTGGGAAGCACCGCAGCGTAACAATTGCCAACGAAATAAATAAAGAGCTGCAAAAAAAAGAAATTAGCACAATTATCAGGCATCGTGATATTCTTAAGGATTGATATATATGCAAAAGAAAAGCTTTTCCTCTGAAGTAAAAGCGGAACTAAGTGAAGTTAAATTTAATCAAGCTGAAGCGAAAGCTGAATTGTCAGCAATGCTTCTTTTTGGCGAAAATGTAGAAGACGGCAAAGTAAGTTTAAAAACTGACCGTGCTGAAATAGCTGCAAGAATTCAGGCTTTAATAAAAAAATCGGTTGACGAGGAAGTCCCTATAGATATTCTTAAAGGCAGGCGCAGCTTTTGTGTTACAATTAATTCAGGACTTGCTGAAAAATTTGGTGTCTACTTTTATGAAGACGGAGATATTGCTCTCGACGAAGATGTATACGGTACAGATGCAGAAAAAAGAGCGTTTCTTCGCGGTGCATTCATAATAAGCGGCACTATGACCGATCCCATCAAAGAATATAGCTGCGAGCTGCTAACATATAATGAACATATGTCATTTTTGTCTGCTGAATTACTTGAGAATTTTGGAATTACCGCCAATACAGTAAAACGAAATAATTATTATGTGACATATTTGAAGGATATAAATTCCGTCAGTGATTTTTTAAATATTACCGGTGCACATAAAATGATGATGGAGCTAATGGTTGCCCGTATCGAAAAAGACCTTAAAAACAGAACTACAAGACAAGGTAATTGTATAGCTGCAAATCTTGATAAAACAATAGCAGCTTCTGCAAAACAATGCGAAGCAATTATTAAGATTCAAAGCAGCAGTATCTGGTCAGAATTAGATGAGGGTACAAAAAAACTAGCACAACTAAGAATTGAAATGTTCGATTCGCCTTTATCTGTCATTGGCAGCAAAATGGTTCCGCCTATGACAAAAAGCAGTGTAAACAGACGTATGAAAAAACTTATTGAATTGTCGGAGGAATTATAATGTTTACTCATTTACACGTTCATAGTGAATATAGCCTCCTTGACGGAATGTGCCGTATAAAAGAGCTGCCAAAGCGTGCAAAGGAGCTTGGACAGACTGCAATTGCACTTACTGACCATGGTGTTATGTACGGTGCAGTGGATTTCTATAAAGCTTGTATTGCCGAAGGCATAAAGCCGATTATTGGTTGTGAGGTTTATACAACTCGTAACAGGCTTGATAAATCCGGCGGCAGGGGAGAGAATGAAACAAATCACCTTATCCTTCTTTGTAAAAATAAAGAAGGATATGATAATCTTATTCAAATAGTTTCAAATGGTTTTATAGAAGGATTTTACTACAGACCGCGTGTTGACCTTGATATATTAAAGAAGTACAAAGGTGGACTTATAGCTCTTTCAGCATGCCTGGCTGGCGAAATTCCCAAATATTTGCTTTCAGGAAATTTTGATGCAGCTAAAGAGCTTGTATATGAATATAAAGAACTTTTTGATGAATTTTATATAGAAATACAAGATCACGGTATAGAAGAACAACGGAAGGTTAATCCATTACTTGTAAAACTTGCTAATGAAACAAACACACCTTTAGTTGCCACCAACGATGTGCATTATATTCAGTCGTCAGATGCAAAAAATCAAGATGTACTGTTGTGCATTCAGACAGGAAAAACGCTTGATGAAGAAAATCGAATGCGTTTCGAAACAGAAGAATTCTATATGAAATCCGAAGAAGAAATGCGCGAGCTTTTTCCATACGCACCACAAGCTATAGATAATACAAATCTGATAGCAGAAAAATGCAATTTTGATTTTTCATTTGGAGAAAGACATTTACCATCGTTTGATGTGCCCGATAACAAGGATGCTTTTATATACTTAAAAGAATTATGCGAAGATGGACTCATAAAAAGATACAAAACACCTGATAAATCATTATATGAACGTCTGGAATACGAACTTGGCGTTATAAAGGAGATGGGCTTTACAGACTATTTCCTGATAGTTTGGGACTTTATTAATTATGCAAAGAAAAACGACATCCCCGTAGGACCGGGCAGAGGTAGTGCTGCAGGCAGTATTGTATCTTATACTCTTGGAATAACAGATATTGAACCTACAAAGTACAATTTAATATTTGAACGCTTTTTAAATCCCGAAAGGGTCAGCATGCCTGATATTGATATTGATTTTTGCCCGAAGAGAAGGGGAGAAGTAATTAACTATGTAATTCAGAAATACGGTGCTGAAAATGTCAGTCAGATAGGAACTTTCGGAACAATGAAGGCGAGAGGTGCTATACGTGATTGTGGAAGAGTTCTTGGATTACCTTACGGAAATGTAGATGCAATTGCAAAAATGGTACCCATGGACTTAGGTATGACTCTTGACCTTGCACTTGAAAATCCGAAACTTAAAGAGGCTTATGATTCTTCAGATGAAGTAAAATTGCTTATCGATACCGCCCGTGCTGTGGAAGGATTGCCAAGGAATATAGGTACACATGCTGCAGGTGTTGTTATCGCGGGAAAAAGTGTGTCAAGCTATGTGCCTGTACAACGAAGCGAAGATATAATTTCCACTCAGTACACGAAAGATACTGTAGAAGAACTCGGCCTTTTAAAAATGGATTTTCTTGGGCTGAGAAATCTCACTGTAATAAAAGATACAATTAATATTGCAAAGTCTATGGGAATAGACATAGATATTCATAATATCGACTATAATGTACCTGAAGTATATGAAATGATCTCAAACGGTGATACAGATGGTGTATTTCAGCTTGAAAGTGGCGGTATGCGTTCTTTCATGAAACGACTTAATCCGGAAAACATAGAAGACATAACAGCCGGAATCGCATTATACAGACCGGGCCCGATGGATTTTATTCCAGCGTATATTAAGAATAAAAGTAATCCTACCGGAATATCTTATAAACATCCGCTTCTTAAAAACATTCTTGAAATGACATACGGATGTATTGTATATCAGGAGCAGGTAATGCAGATTGTGCAAAATCTGGCGGGATTTTCGATGGGTAGGGCTGATGAAGTACGTCGTGCTATGAGTAAAAAGAAAGCAAAGGAAATGCAGAAAGCACGCCAAAGCTTCATATACGGAGAAGATAATGAAGATGGTACAATAAGATATATGGGTTGTGTCAGAAACGGCATTGATGAACGCACTGCAGAAAAGATATTTGATGATATGGACGCATTTGCACAGTATGCGTTCAATAAAAGTCATGCAGCTGCATACTCATTTGTAACTTATCAGACTGCATATCTTAAATGCTTGTATCCGGCTCAGTTTATGGCAGCACTGATTTCAAGCGTTATGGATAATGCAAATAAAGTAGCTGCTTATATCAATAATTGCACACAAAAAGGTATACAAATTCTTCCTCCCGATATAAATAAAAGTAACGCAGATTTTTCAGTAGAAGGAAGTAATATCAGATTTGGTCTGACAACAATAAAAAATGTTGGAGATTCTTTTGTACGCAACTGTGTAGAAGAAAGAAACAAGAACGGAAAATTCAAAAGCATACGTGACTTTGCCTCACGTATGATAGGAGAATTAAACAAACGTTCTGTAGAGTGCCTTATCAAGAGTGGTGCATTCGACTCATTAAAAGGCACGCGTGCTCAAAAGCTTGCTGTTTTTGAAGAAATAATTGACTCTGAAGCACGTGCGGGAAAGAATAATATTGTAGGTCAATTTTCTTTCTTTTCGCAGGAAGAAAATACTGAAGATGTTTTTCCGGAAAAGGTAAAAGAATATTCTAAACGTGAATTACTGAATATGGAAAAAGAGGTTGCAGGAATATATCTTTCAGGTCATCCCCTTGATGATTACAGGCAAGACCTTGCAAAAATGAATTATCCGAATATAATTGAATTAATATCTTCTGAAGATGATGAGTCAACTTATTTTGATGGTATGGAGATTTCTCTTGTTGGAATAATTTCAACAAGACGCGATAAACTTACACGTTCAAACACAACTATGTCATTCATTACTTTGGAAGATTTTACAGGAAGTATTGAGGTTGTAGTTTTTCCGAAAACACTTACACGGCTTGATTCTGCACTTGTTGAAGACGCCATTGTTTGTGTTCACGGAAGGCTGGATATCAAAGAAGATGAAGAACCCAAATTGATTCTTGACAATGCTTCGCTGTTTTCCGGAATACAAGAACCTTTTGTAATTAAATTAAACGACAATCAATTGAATATGATTGATAAAATTCGCTACATTGTTCTTGAGCATCCGGGAACATATCCGCTTGAAATAGAATGTTCTTACGGAAATATCAGAATCAATAACTTTACTGTCGATAATTCCGAAATATTCAAGAAAAAAATTTCAAATTTGTTAGTCTGAATTTCAGAATAGTTTGTTTCAAAATTATTATTTGAAAGGAATATGATTTTATATGTGGACAACGGTTTATATGTCGCAGGATCTAAGTAACGCAAGGAATATGAGACAAAAAATCGAAGAAAAGTCTATTATTGTAATGCTCCACTCTATCCATACAGATGATTTACACGGTATCGACTGTTATGAGCTCCTTGTTCCGAATGCTGAACTGAACGAAGCTCTTGAAATAATAATAGGGTAAAACCGGATAAATATTATTACAAACACTTGAAATGTGCAAGTAACTCTGTTATAATTTATCAGAAACCAACAAAGTCTTTGGCAATGTCGATTTCCGATAAATTATCTATAGAGGTGCATTTATGAATATAATTATTGTAGGCTGCGGAAAAGTAGGACAAAAAATAGCCGAAAAGCTTAGTTACGAGGATGATTTAAACATTACAGTAATTGATTTAAGAAGCAACGTTGTAGAGAATATTATCAGCAAATATGATGCGATGGGTATTACCGGTGATTGTATCGATCTCGAAATACTTAAAGAAGCTGATATAGAAAACGCAGATATTTTGATTGCTGTTACAGGCAGTGATGAACTTAATTTTACAACTTGTCTGCTTGCAAAAAAATTGGGAGATTGTAAAACTATAGCAAGAATAAGGAAGCCGGAATATCGTTCAACAGTAAATCTTTTCAAAGATGACCTTGGGTTAGCTCTTGTAATTAACTCAGATATAATTGCCGCACAGGAAATTGCACGTATTCTGAAGTTTCCCAGTGCAATACAAATAGATACTTTTGCAAAAGGAAGAGTCGAGATACTGAAATTCCGTATTCCTGATGATTCTATTCTTTGTGATATGAAACTTTCGGATATGAGCAACAAATTAAATTGTGATGTTCTTGTCTGCGGCGTTGAGCGAGAAAACGATGCATACGTACCAGGCGGTGACTTCATACTTAAAAGCGGGGACCTTTTGAGTATAGTTGCAACTTTTAAAAACTGCTCCGTGTTTTTCAAGAAAATAGGGATTAAAACAAACAAAATAAAAGATACAATGATAATAGGCGGGGGAGTAATCGGATATTATCTTGCAGATTTACTGTTGAATTCTGGGATAGATGTTAAAATTATTGAAATAAACAAAGAACGCTGTGAAGAGTTATCTACAATGCTGCCTAAAGCTACTATTATTTGTGCTGATGGTACAGATTATAATATTCTTCTTGAAGAGGGCATAGATAAAGCTGATTCAGTAGTTGCTCTTACAAATATTGATGAAGAAAATATATTGCTTTCACTCTTTGCAAAAAGTAAAACTAAAGGTAAGCTTATAACAAAAATCAATAGAATTGAATATGATGAAGTTATAAAAAAACTTGAACTTGATACAATTATTTTTCCAAAAAATATTACAGCTGAAAATGTCTTGAAATTTGTTCGTGCAACTAATAATTCACTATCAAGCAGTAATATACAGACTATGCATTTTATTCTTGATGGAAAAGTAGAGGCACTTGAATTTTTCATACAGGAGGATTGTGCTATTTCAAAAGATACGCTCTCTAATCTGAGTATGAAGAAAGGTTTTCTTATCGCCTGCATAAACAGAAAAGGAAAGACCATAATTCCCAAAGGTGATAGCAAAATCGAAGTAGGGGATAGCGTAATTGTCGTTTCAAAACGCGGCGGTTTAAAAGACATTAACGATATACTGGAAGGATAATAATAATGAATTATAAAAGAGTATTGCATACATTGGGCATAGTGCTTTGTTTCGAAGCAGCATCTATGATATTACCTTTAATATGTGCCTTAATTTATAACGAAAATACAATTTTACCATTTATTCAAAGTATGATTTTATGTCTTCTTTTTGGAATTGTTTTGGTTTTACAAAAAGGAAAGAAAAAAGAGATTTATGCAAAAGAAGGCTTGGTTATAGTTGCATTAAGTTGGATTTTAATGAGTATTTTTGGTGCTTTTCCATTTGTCTTTTCAAAAACCATTCCAAAATTTATTCTTGCATTATTTGAAACCGTATCAGGCTTCACTACGACCGGTGCAACCATATTGTCTGATGTGGAAATTTTACCCAAAAGCATCTTGTTTTGGAGAAGTTTTACTCACTGGATTGGAGGAATGGGGGTTCTGGTATTTCTGATAGCTCTTTTACCAATGTCAGGTGGAAGCAACCTTTTTCTTATGAAAGCAGAAAGTCCGGGGCCAACTGTAACAAAACTTGTACCTAAAGTTAAATCAAGTGCAAAAATTCTTTATATGATATATATTGTGATAACTCTTTTGCAAATAGTTTTTCTTCTGCTTGGTAAAATGAGTTTGTTTGAAGCAATTACACATACTTTTGCCACTGCAGGTACAGGCGGATTCGGAATAAAAAATTCAAGCATAGCAGAATACTCTCCTTATATACAGATAGTTTTAACTGTATTTATGATATTATTTGGTGTGAATTTCTCAGTTTATTACCTTATTCTCGTAAAAAAATTCAAACAAATATGGAAATCAAGTGAGGTAAAAACTTATTTTGCGGTAATTTTAATTGCTTCTTTAGTAATTTCTTTTAACTGTTTTCATTTATTTAATAGTTTTTCGGAGGCGTTAAGACATTCCTTTTTTCAGGTTGCCTCTATTATTACTACAACAGGTTTTGCTACAACTGACTTTAATCTTTGGCCTGAGTTTTCAAAAGCAATACTACTAGCACTTATGTTTCTTGGTGCATGTGCCGGAAGTACAGGTGGAGGAATTAAAATTTCAAGAGTTATGATATTTTTTAAGAGTATCGGAAAAGAGATTGCACATGCTGCTCACCCTAAACTTTTAAAGAAAACGCAATTCGACGGTCGCACTCTTGAACATGAGACAGTCAGAACAGTAAATGTATATATGGCTGCATACTTGTTAGTGTTTATAAGTTCTATCATTCTTATCAGTTTGAATAATTTTGATTTTACTACTAATTTTACAGCAGTTGCAACTACTTTAAATAATGTTGGTCCCGGTTTTTCAAAAGTCGGACCAGTGTCAAATTTTTCATTGTTTTCTGATTTTTCGTTAATTATACTTATTTTTGATATGCTTATTGGAAGACTTGAAATATTTCCGTTATTAGCACTATTTTCAAAATATACTTGGAAAAAGTAAAAAAAACAGAAGCCCGATGCACTTTTGTACAGGCTTCTGTTTTTTACTTGTAAAATTTTTTCTTTTTCATCGTGAAAAATTTGCAGATTCGACGCTAAGTTTGGACACGACGCAGTTTATAAAACACGCCTCTCGCATGTATTAAAGAATATAAACAGGGAATAGGTACCATATTCATGCATAATAATTGCACTTATAAATCAATTTTTCCTTGAGTTTACGTTAGACAGCGGGTTTCTATCAATAGCATGTCTAAGTTGTTCTTCATCAATATGCGTATAAATCTGTGTTGTTGATAAATGCTCATGACCTAAAATTTCTTGCAATGCCCTTACATCGACATTGCCGTATTTATACATAAGTGTAGCTGCAGTATGTCTTAATTTATGCGGTGAATAAACTGACGAATCAAGACCGGCACGTTCAATATTTTTCTTTATCATCCTATACACCATATTGTTCGAAATACGTGTTTTTTGTTTGCTTAAGAAAAGAGCACGCCTGTCTTTTACGCCATCTTTTGGCCGTACTTCCATATAGCTACGTAATGCTTCTTTGCAAGCATTATTAAGATAGACAGTACGCTGTTTATTTCCTTTGCCTGTAACCGTAAGATTATCACCATGAATGTCTGAAATATTAATTCCAACCAGTTCACTCAGACGCATCCCACAATTAAGGAATAATGTAATTATACAATAATCACGAACTTTAAATTCTCCATCAATATTTTCCAATAATTGTAAACTTTCATCCAGTGATAAAAACACAGGTAGTTTAGAGGGAATTTTTGGAGAATCCAGTTCTTTTGTTATATTTACATCGAGAAGATGTGCTTTACTGGACATATAGTTAAAAAAACTTTTTAAAGAAGACACCTTACGTGCACGTGCATTGGCATTATTGTCACGATCACTGTTAGTATACATAAGATATTCATATAAGTCATCAAGTAAAATATCTCTGATAAAATCTGTTGTAACGTCACTGCAATCAATTTCATCAAAATTATCAAAAGAAGAAATTAGTCTATGACATTTCATAAATCTAAAAAAAGTTCTAAGATCATAATAATACTCATTAATTGTGTTGTCAGATTTTCCTTTAATGTTAGAAAGATAGCTTAAAAAATTACGAACATCTTGAGGAATATCGACATAGCTACGTAAATCAGCCATAAAAAACCCTCCAAAAACGGTATTTTTTCAGGGAATCCACGAATTTGACGAGCTATATATGTCGCAGCATAGCTCATCTCGCCAATTCAACAAAATTTTTATTTTGTTGAATTAAGTATATTTTAACACATCCTGTCCTCTTTGTCAACATCTTTGCAAAAATAACAAAAAAATCATATACATTAAAAAAGCAAACAGAACATATCAATCAATATGTTCTGTTTGCTTTACTTTTTTCATTATAATAGCTAAACTTATTCCTCCCAGTTGTGGTAGACATTCTGAACGTCATCATTATCGTCCAGCATTTCAATAAGTTTATTCATATTTTTCAAATCCTCTTCATCAGAAAGCTCTACACTGGTCTGAGGTATCATTTGAATTTCAGCTGTTAAAAAACTATACCCACGTGATTCAAGCTCTTCTCTGACTTCGGAAAAGCTTTCAGGAGCGGTCAATACTTCGTATATTCCCTCTTCAGCGGTAAAATCTTCTGCACCTGCATCAAGCGCGTCCATCATAACTGCATCCTCATCAGGTAATCCTTCTGCAGAAATGATGAGAACACCTTTTTTATCAAACATATAGCTTACGCAACCGGTTTGTCCTAAATTTCCACCGTATTTATCAAAATAATGACGCATATCAGCAGCTGTACGGTTTCTGTTATTTGTAAGAGTTTCAACAATTACAGCTACACCCTTGGGGCCATAACCCTCGTATGTAATCTCTTCATAATCATTTCCGCCTGTTTCACCTGCTGCTTTAGCAATACAACGATTAATATTGTCGTTGGGCATATTATTCGACCTTGCTTTTGCAATAGCATCACGAAGTTTACCGTTACTATCCGGGTTAGGACCGCCAGCTCTTACAATTACAGCAATCTCTCGTCCCAACTTGGTGAAAATTTTCGCACGCTGTGCATCCGACTTCTCTTTTTTGTTTTTTATATTATTCCATTTGGAATGTCCTGACATCTTTGTTTACACCTCTGTTGAAATTATTCTGCTTTTTCTGCAACATTATCTGTAAGCACAGGTTTAGAAGCATCCTGTCTTACATCTGCCCTAGCCTTTCTTATAATTGACTGCGCTTTTGTAAGTTTAGCATCTGTATCTGCAAATAAAGAATCCACATACTGACGTGCACCCATTCTGAGCTCGCGTGAATTCTTCTGAGCAGCACTTATAATCTGGTTTGCCTGATCGTAAGCTTTCTTTGTAATTTCGTGCTCATTAATCATCTTTTCAGTTTTAATTTTAGCATTCTTAATAATTTCATCTGCCTCAGCCTGAGCTTCTGCAAGAATTCTTTTCCTCTCATCTTTTATAAGACGTGCTTGCTTCATATCCTCAGGAATGTTCAGCCTCAATTCCTCAATGCTTGCGAGAACATCCTCTCTGTCGACTAAAGCTCTGTTTAACAGCGGAATAGTTTTAGACTGTTCAACTTTATCTTCCAACAGATCTATAATCTTTAAAATCTCCATTACTTTCTTCCTCCTATTTTATCTTGTATATCTTTAATAATTTCATGCGGAACCATACCGGTTATATCTCCACCGTATTTAGCAATTTCTTTAACAATACTGGAACTTAAATACGCATATTCAAGACTTGTTGTTATAAAGAACGTTTCTATGTCCGGTGCAAGTTGCTTGTTTGTAAGTGCCATCTGATGTTCATACTCAAAATCAGTTACAGCACGTAATCCTTTTATAATAAACTTAGCATCGTGTTCTTTGGCAAAATCCACAAGAAGTCCTGTAAAGCTTTCCACCTTCACATTGTTTATGTTGTTTGTAGCACGTTTTATCAGTTCCATCCTCTCTTCTACAGAAAAAAGAGGATTCTTCGAACTGTTTGAAAGAATACTTACATATACAGTATCGAATAACTCACTCGTTCTTTTTATAATATCAAGATGACCATTAGTTATAGGATCAAAACTTCCCGGAACAATCGCCGCTTTCATAAAAAATTAACCTCGATTCAAAACTGTTATACCAACTCTTCCATACTTCTTCTGTTTAATCACATTGAATTCAATATCGCTTGTATCAAATCCAAATTCATAATCCCATTCCACAACTATAAGTCCTTCAGGTAACAGTAAATTTCTATCAGATATTACCTTGAGAACAGATGTATAAATATCTGAAGAGTATGGCGGATCAAGAAATATTAAACTGAATTTCATATCTGTTTTATTCAAAAAGGACACGACATCTCCGTTAACAACTTCAGAAACATCATCAAGCTTACATATATCCAAGTTTGATTTTATACATTTAATTGCTTTTAAATCGTAATCTACAAAAACAGATTTAAAAGCACCTCTACTCAGGGCTTCTATACCCATAGCTCCGGAACCGGCAAAAGCATCAAGAACGACAGCACCGTTTAAATACGGCATAAGCATACTGAACACAGCTTCTTTTACCCTATCCAGCGTCGGACGTGTATTTATACCGTCAGGAGCAGAAAGTTTTAAACCTCGCAAAGAACCTGAAATAACTCTCACATAATCCTCCAAAAGAAATTCCTTCTCACAAAATTGAAAAGGAATAAAATGTGCCATATATCTATTTTACATTATCTTCTGAAAAAGTCAAGCTTTTTACGCGATTTACTAAGAATTTACACCAATCTTCTTGCGGTAACAAAGTTTCTTACATAGTAATCTGAATATAAGGAATCTTTTACAACACCTCGAATGCTTGTTGAAGCATGTACAAACTCTCCGTTTCCAACATATATTCCCACATGATTTATACTTCTGTTACTCCTGTTGGAGAAAAATACAAGATCACCAGGAAGAAGATTTGACTTATCAACATACATTCCACATTCTGCCTGAACATCTGCCGTTCTTGGAACAGAATATCCTTGTTGAATATATAAGTAATAAACTAAACCGCTGCAATCAAAGGAATAAGGACCCTCGTCACCATAAACATATGGATAACCAATAAAGCTTTGAGCGTTATTGGCGATTGTTTCACCTACATAGCTTGCTGAAGGCAAAGATTCTGCATCAAATCTTGTAACATAATCTGCACAAACAAAACCAGTTACACCGTTATTCATACGAATATTATACCATCCGTTATCCGTGTATATAATATCAAATGTTGTTCCCGTATAAAGCTTTGAAATTATTTCACAGTTAGTATTTGGCGAAACTCTTACATTAAGTAAATCGCAGTTTACCCTCCCCTTTTCAGCTGCAAAGCAGTTAAGTGAAAAGCAAAGAATACATATACAGATTAAAACCATAGCAATAGAAAATTTTGTTGTATTTTTCATTTAAAGCACCTCCATATTTTCTATTATATATATTACTACACTTTTTAATATTTGTCAAACTTTTTTAACACTTTTTTCACACTTTTTAAATTGTTATATTATTTTTAATCTCTTTCCTAGTTACGACATTTTTTTTCCTGTTTGTGTTATATAATCCCTTAGGGTGATGTTTATGCCGGTAATATACATAGATGTTCTTTTTGCAGTAAATCTATTGATTAATTTTCTTTTATTAAAATCATGCTGCGTTTTTACTTCTGTAAAACAAACTAATATTCGCATAATTTTTGGTGCTTTTATAGGTGCTTGTTATGCCGTTTTAATTTTTTTTCCTGATTTTTCTGTACTTTACACAACTATTTCAAAGCTATTGATTTCAATGTTGATAATAGCGGCTGCCTTCCCTTTTTATACCGTAAAAAGCTACATTAAAACACTGATAATATTTTATATTGTGTCATTTGGATTTGGCGGTTGTGTGCTGGGGGTATTTTATTTCAGTGACATCGGTCAGAAGCTTGGTGCTGTATATTCTAACGGTATCTTCTATTTTAATCTTCCTTGGATGGTGCTGGCTCTCTCCGGAACATTATATTACATTGCAGTAAAGCTTTTCGGATATTTTTCAGGAAAAATATACTATACAAAAAATCTGAAAAAGAAACTTCTTATATCATTAAATAACAATACTGCTATTATAACAGCTCTTCTTGATACAGGAAATTCTCTTATTGATCCTGTAAGCCTATCGCCAGTCATAATAGCTGAGTATAAATCCATAAGGAATCTTTTTGATAAAGACGTACAAAATGGACTTGACCGCGCAAGCGGTGAAAATATTACATGGATAATGAATGAAATCTCTCAAAATGGACTACACGCCAGGCTCATACCTTTTTCATCGGTTGGAAAGGATAACGGTATGCTAATCGGATTTGTTCCGGACCATGCAGAGATACACGATGAATGTGGAGTAAGGGTTCTGAAAAAGTGCGTTATAGGAATATATGATAAACAACTTTCAAAAGACAGAAGCTATGGTGCTCTGTTAAATCCATATCTTTGAAGAAAGGATTAGAAATATGCTATTTATAAAAAAAATTAAAAACTACTCAAAATCAGGATATATTAAATTATTTCAGAAATTTTCTTTAGAAGAATATCTTCATTATATTGGAGGCGGAACATATCTTCCTGCTCCATTATCGGATGAAGAAGAATATTATTATACATCTACGATAGAATCTGAAAAAAGCAGACAGATGCTTATAGAGCATAACTTAAGACTTGTTGTGTATATAGCAAAAAAATTTGAAAATACAAACGTTTGTATAGACGACTTGATTTCCATTGGAACAATTGGTCTTATTAAAGCTATTAACACCTTTAAATGCGATAAAAAAATAAAGCTTGCAACCTATGCAAGCAGATGTATAGAAAATGAAATTTTAATGTATCTGAGAAAAAACAATTCACAAAAATGCATTATATCATTTGACGAACCTCTGAACATAGACTGGGACGGAAATGAATTACTTTTAGGAGATGTTCTGGGTAGTGATGATGACTCAGTAGATAGACATTTGGAGGAAGAAGTAGAAAAACAATTGCTTCTTAGTGCGATGAATAATCTATGTCAAAGAGAAAAACAGATAATGGAAATGCGTTACGGTTTGTACGGACAGACTGAAAAAACGCAAAAAGAAGTTGCTGACCTTCTTGGAATCAGTCAAAGTTATATTTCAAGACTGGAAAAAAGAATAATTAAAAGATTAAAAAATGAAATCGCAAAAAATATATAACAAAAAACTTGAAAAATTTTTCCTATGCGTGTATAATTAAGCTGTATGTGCTTAGGAGGGGTATAATGTTTTTCAAAAAGCAAGACAACGGTATAAAAACCGAAAATGCAGCGATGCAGGAATTTAAAAGATTATGGAATGACGAGCTTTTAAAGAAAGTAGATTCTAGAGATTTTTCAAAGGCGTATAACTATGCTTCGAGGAAACATCAAATTCGCGATATTTGCATGCGTACATACTTTGATTTTGTTTCTGAAAATTCTGTACGATACAAAGAAGCTTGCAATGCTTTTGATGATGGAGATATTTTGTGGACATATATGCTTATCCGACAGTTTGCGTCGATTTCAGGATATGGAAACTCCCTTAAACAGCTTACAAATAAAAGACGTACTTTTCTTTCTGAAAAAAGGAAAGACACAATTATTGCAAGACATTCAGTTAGAATGTATTTACACAATCTTATGCAGCTACCTTCAAAAACTTGCGAAGAATTTATAGAAAATGCACTAAATGATATGGTGCTTTACGAAAAGTTAAAAAGTGAAGAAAAATATAAGTCTGCATACAAGATAGCGGCTCTTACGGATAAAGGCGGAGATTATGCCCGTAATATAAAAAAGCACTTATATTATGCAGCAAAAAGACCTATTACTCCTGAGAATTTAGAACAAACAAACAAATATTTTGAATATGTCGGCAGATATTACAATTTCAAACGCAAGAAAAAAGATGGTGGATATGTTGATGTTTGTGATATTGATGTAATTATTGCGATGCATGTATTTATGCGTAATGGCGGTAATATTGACCGGACTGAATACATAAAGAAGATGCATCGTACTGTAAAGGTTTACTGTGCCGAAAGAGTATTTACCCCTATTTGTATTTTTGCAGATTACTTATATCAGATTGGCGAGCCTGAACTTGAACAGATTGTTTTAAAGCTGCTTGTTTATTACGGTGAAGCAATTAATGAAAAATATAAAAAGCGTTATACCTGTCTTGAACTTATGTCAAAGAATTCAAATAAGTTCATTTTCAGACATGAGCCACATACACCGATTGAGTGCGTTACCTACAATCATACAAAAGAAGATTTTGCTTCTGTTTTAAACAATTGCATCAAAACAAAAGAAAAAAATTCTTGGTGTATCGTTATCAAAAGTAATTTTAAAAGTTATGAATTCAGTTATAAATACTTTTATGATGATAGGCTTCTTTCAACACTGGAAAACATTCTTGACAATGAATTTGGTGAGTATGTGCTTGAGTATTCAATGCGAACTTATTTCAGCGGTGATGAAAAGGCAAATGCAAAACACTCTATGATAATAATCACCAGCGGTAAAAATCAATATGCCGATTTCCCAAAAATTGCAATGATGATCAAACTGGAACCAATCACGAAAAAATATGTCAATCTTCATTACTGTACATTGTATTTACCAGAAGAGGATTATACAGAAGAAGATATTAAAAATGATGTAAGTTATGTAAACAGTATACTTAATGATGCACTGGATTCTCGCTTTGCAACATTTTCGAAAGTAATAGAAGACCTTACCTGGAATACAGTTAATGATTTGCTTGGTAAATAATTAAATAAAAAAGCAAGTATTTTCAAAAAAATGCTTGCTTTTTTATTTGCTTAAGTGTATAATATCCTAGTAAGTCACGGAGAGATGGCTGAGTTGGTCTAAGGCGCACGACTGGAACTCGTGTAACGGTTAATCCCGTTCAAGGGTTCGAATCCCTTTCTCTCCGCCAAAACAAGAGGATATCTGATTTAAGATGTCCTCTTCTTTTTATGACAAGAAAGGGATAATGATGTTCCGTCAAAGAGCAGTCATTGCTTTTTTAAGCGAAAACTGTTTTTTCTTTACAAAAATATTTCTATATAATATAATAATACTGAGGTGGTCATATGATATATACACTTACGCTTAATCCCGCGTTAGATTATATTGTTAAAGTTGATAATTTCAGAGAAGGATTTGTAAACAGAGCGACTTCAGAAGCGTTATTATACGGTGGAAAAGGAATTAATACGTCTGTTGTTCTGACAAATATGGGCGTAAAAAATATTGCTTTAGGATTTGTAGGTGGCTATTTTGGGAAGGAATTCGAAAAGCTGCTTAATGACGACGGAGTTCAAACCGATTTTGTATATTTAAAGAATTCTAATACAAGAATTAATATTAAAATCAAGGGTGATAAAGAAACAGACATTAACTCTTCAGGTCCGGATATTTCAAAAGCTGAACTTGCTGAACTATTAAATAAGCTTGACACACTAAAAGAAGGTGATTTTATTACTCTTGCCGGAAGCGTTCCCCGTTCAATCAGCGAAGATATATATGCTAAACTTACTAAAAATTTGTCTGAAAACGGTGTAAATGTGGTTGTAGATGCTGAAAAGAAACTTCTTACCGATGTATTACCCTACAGACCTTTTCTTATCAAGCCTAATCATCACGAACTTGGAGATATATTCGGCAAAGTTTTAAGCACAAAAGAGGAAATTGTATCTGCTTCTAAAAAACTGCAACAATATGGAGCCAGAAATGTTTTTGTCTCAATGGCGGGTGACGGTGGCATACTGCTCACAGAAAACGGAAACGCCTATTTCTCCCCTGCTCCTCGCGGAAAAGTGATTAATTCCACAGGTGCAGGTGATTCTGTTGTAGCAGGCTTCCTTGCCGAGTATATTAATAGTAACAATTATAAAAAAGCTTTTATTATGGGGCTATGTGCAGGTAGTTCAAGTGCTTTTTCAGAAAGACTTGCAACAAAGAAGGAAATTGAAAATCTATATAATAACTTTAAAATAGATCAACTTGAGCTTTTATAAAATCAGCAAGGTAGCAGTTATTAAGCTGCCACCTTCAGCGTGTCGATAGGTTTATCAACACTCCGGCAGACATCGAAAAAGAAATGTAAATTTGTCGAACACGAACTCGTCAGAGTATGTGGATGCGGTCCCCCTTCCCCGCTTGCGGTAGAGGGCGTGTTCGGTAAAAAGCAAGAAAAAACGGCTACAAACTGCAGTTTGTAGCCATTTTATTTAAAAATTTATTTAGTTACATAACACCTCATCCACCGCAAGTGGGGAAGCTTTATTTTAATCTCCATTATGCAGCAAAAGTGTTAGCACAAATAAATAAAAGTGCATAGCTGCAACTGTTTTTTGCTATTCTGTATATAAGTAGCTTAATTCTCTATCGCGTTGTTTATATCACGAAGAATTACTTTGTAGTCAAGCGGGTTTAATCCTGCACAAACGTCGTTAATCATACCAAGTTCATACAACTGCTCATAGGAGGACTTTATTCCGAAAAGGTCATAACATCTTTCTATAGGAATATGAATTCTGTCATAATACATATAAACATCTTCTGAAAGTGAAACTGTAGAAGTCTTACCGTCTTTTGTTATTGTGCAAATAGCTTTTTCCTGTTCCCATCCAACTGTATAACCTAAAGCTTCCGCGATAAATCTTACAGGAACATACATTTTATTGTTTTTTACAACGGGAACTACATTACTTACTGAATCAAGTTTTTTACTTTCACCGTTAACCATTGCGAATGGATTATCAGTTTTAAAGAAAATACCATTTCCCAAGATATTGGTGATTGTGTCAATATAGACTGAATTTGTCAACACTTCTTCACCAAGAAGACCTGTTTCCTTTGACCTAGTCCTGATACCGCATCTTACAAAAAAGCCAACATCGTCAGATGTGATTGTATATGTTCTTTCCGTAGCACCTTCAATTTTCTCCATGTAGTTTTCACGAAAATTTTCAGGAGCAGCCTGAAGCGTACCGAAATGGTCAATATTTACAAGTGATCTGTACCAGCTATACTCACTCTCTCCTTCTGTACCACCTTCAAAATCTGAATAGGTATAATCAATTTCAACCTTGTCACCTACAAGACCGCTTGATTTAATTGATGTAAGAGTACATGACGGAGCCTTTTCATACTTATCGCCTGTATATGGAAGAATTGTCATCTCATTAGGATTATATACTGCAAAATGGCCTTCAGTCTTAATTGCAGACTCATCCTTGTCAACAACATTAAAAATAGTCTTACCATTGATTCTAAGGACGAGCTGAACACCTTCGTCAATGTTGAAAGCACCGAATTCCATACTTACTCTTTCACCGCTTTTAAACGGTGTGGGTTTGACGGCAAGGTATGCATGGCGGAAACCGAATCTCTGAAGCTCGATATCCTTTTCAGTAATAACTATAAGATAGTTATTATTTTTTTTCCAAGGCACATTTTCGGTATTTTCCGCTCTTATCATAAAGCCCTGCCAGTGTGATATATCAACAAACTTCAATACGGTATCAAATCTGATAAAACCATCAAGACATTTTGCGTTCTGGTAACCAAACACCTTTGCTTCAGCATCTGAAGAAGTGTGCGTAAGTCCACCGTCCTTAAATACAGTTTCTTGTGAGGGCACATTCCATCCCTTGGTATCTTTGAGTGCATCATCAAGTGTTAACCCTGTCGCTTCTTCAGCAAAAACAGACGGACACAATGATAAAACAAGAGTTAGTGCTATTAAAAATATACTTATTCGTTTTAACATAGTTTACCTCCTTTATCAATATGCATTAAGCAATTCGTTAAGATAGAAAGATATTTTTCCATCAATGTAAGTATTGAAGGTAATTTCTTCATCACTTATGATTACAAGTCCGTTATCGTCTTTAAAAAGCTTCTTGCCTGCTTTTTCGCAGAATACACTTATATCAACATAAGATTTACCGTTAATATCAGAAGCCGCAATTTTTGCATTTTCAGTACCGAATACAGTTTCAAATGTTGCCATAGGAACATAAACATTTCCACCGAAAACTATAGTTGCTTCTTTAAAAACCTTCTCTCTGCCACTTATAAGAGCAAGAGGACTTGATGTCTTAAATACTGCTGCGTCCTTAACTTTGTAAAGTGCGTGTTTGTCATATCGTCCCATTTCATCAAAATCAAGCTTTTTAAATCCGGGAATTTTATCATAAGCTACACTATTATCATCTAAATTGTAGTTGCGAAGCGACATATTTACAAATCCCGGGTTAGTGTTTGTGGTATAGTTGCCTGACATATCCAGGAGATTATCTGCAAAGCTTGTAAGCTTTACAGCTTCTGTATTAACGATAAGATTATTTTTCATTGTATTATTCTTGGGAATCATCGGTTCATCCTCAAGCATTGCCATCATTTCAGGATATCTTGATGTGAAAGGCTCTTTTGTCCAGGGTTTATCCTCAAGATTTGACCAGAGACTTGATTTAACAATAGTATCAAGTCTTGTCTGATAAGAATACTCTGCTTCAGTAACAAGGCACAAATTAACCGCTGCCTTTGAATTGACAACAATATTGTTTGTAAAGTTATTATCACGTCCACCATTGATTTTAAACGCGGGACCTGAAATATTTTCAACAATATTTCCTTCCATATTTACATCACACTGTGCACCATCAAGATAAACAGCTGAGATACCGACAGTCTGACCACTTGTAGTTGAAAGGTCATGAATATAGTTATTTCTTACCTGAAGACCTCTTCCAAGCCATGTCTGACCACCGTAGATTGCACCTGCGTCGTCAGATTCTTTAATAACATCGTATATTTCATTATATTCCACAAGTTGGTCAAAGCCTGAAAAGGACACCGCAAGATGTGGTGAATCGTGTATTTCATTGTGAGAAACTCTGTTTTCTACACCGCCTGAACCAACACCTGCTTTATATGTTTTTGAAAGACGTGAAAATCTTTCAACCTCACAGTTTTCAGTGTAGTTATTGCCGGGAGTAAGAAGTTCACGCACACCGCCATCCATGCTGATGCCGCCATTAACATCATGAACATAACAATTTAATATACCACTGTTGTATGTATCCTTCATTACTCTGATTCCGTAATCTGCAGTGTATTCAACCTCACAACCGATTACTCTGTTGAATTTACCGGAATTCATAAGAACAGCAGATTTTCTCGAAGTTGTAAGTACAAAATTCTTGATATCGATATAGCTTGCACCGCTGATATTAATCATATTATCTTCGAGATAAGACATTCTTACAGAAGATTTTTCTGAGAAATTCTCGGGAGGATTAAGGTAAAGAATACCTGTCTTTCTGTCGATATAGTATTCACCGGGAGCATCAATTTCTTCAGGAAGATTATAACCGTAGAAGCTCTGTCCCAGCTTTAATCCGTATCTTGATGAAAGCGAGGTTGAAACAGTACCCTTTTCTTTATCAATACCGCTTATCATCATTGACTGATCTGCCCAGTCATAATACCAGTAGCCGAAAAGAACAGCATCATCAGCCTTATCCCACTGAAGATATCTTGTGTCGTGTGATTTAATTTCTATACCGCCGTATATGTCACCCTTACCTTCTTTGCCGGGTGTCCCCTGCTCTCTGTAGCTTTCTTTTACAATTTCAGATACTGTGATATATCCTTCATTGGGATATCTTGCTATTGTCATCATCGCGCCGTCAATAAGAAGCTCGGGAGCTCTTGCCCCGGGAGCTTCCGGATATGGAGCAATATAAGAATATGTACCTTCAAGGAACACTTCACCAATATTGTTAAGTCCTTTTTCAAAAATATTAATTGTGAGAATATTATTCTTTACATTTTCGTCAATGATTCTGTCTATAATACTATCCTTCTGTGCAGGCTTGAATTCAGAAGCATCAAGTGAAACGCCACCAACAAGAATTGCTTTTTCACCGGGGTATGAACGGTAAACGATATGTCCGTTTTCTGTTCCTGAATCCTCGGCTGTAAATGTAATACTTTCATTAAGTGAGTAATCTCCGCCTCTAACATAAACAACAACGCCGCCTGTGGGGATACTACCACTGCTTTTCATTTCTCTGATTTTGTTTCTTGCACCGATAATCGTTGCAAGAGGTGCGTCTATTGTACCTGCCGCACTGTCATTACCGTCAGTTGCTACATACAAAAATGCAATATTACTATTTTCAGCATTTATAGCAAGGGGGGCAAATGACAAAACCATCATAACCAGAGTTAAAACTATTGCAAGCTTTCTTTTCATTCAAATTCCTCCTTTTAATTAGTCTTTTTTCATATTAAATGCAATTCCTTTTTTCCAGCCGCCAAGTTCATGATCAATCATACCTTGAACCTGACTGATTTTCCATCTGATCTGTTCTTCATCACCAAGGTATTCCATGCTGGGTTCCCAACCAAGACGAGAGTTATGCTGAACAAGCGGAATTGCAGATTCAGCATTCTTAATTTCTTCTTTTGCTATTTCTTCCATAAGCTCGATATATTTAAGAACATCCTCGGGAGTTTTTGCTGCGTTCATATCCTGCCTTGCAAGGCAGAAATTCTTAACATTAATAGTTGTAGATACGCAGCATGAAATGTATTTTCCAAGCTCAAGAAGCTCTTGAAGAGCATCATTTCTATCAGGAATTTCCTCGATAAGCTTAATACCTTCTTCCATCTTCTCTTTCATTATAATAAGCTGATTTCTTTCGTGAGGTACTGAAAGCTGAGGAATTGATACGTTGCTTGGAACATTGTTAATGAACATGCTGTACTCGGGGTCAAGCACGCGAAGACCGAAGTGAGCATAGGGTGCTGCTGCCGGAACGCTTCTTGTAGTAAAGTTCATCGGGTAAGCAGGACCTATACGGAAAGGACCGTACTGGTCACAGTTAACTGCAATGTAATGGTCTATACCTTCACTCCACAGCTTAAGTGCTTTTTTAAGGATTTCACTGTTTCCGAATTTACATTCCAGAATACTACCAAGAATGTCATCAGGTTTTTTCTCCATTATTGTAAAATTCCATTTTGCAAGTTCGCTTATAAACGAAGGATATAATCCGAAATGATGTGATTCCATAACACCGCAAAGACCGAGTTCATCATGGTCCTTCTGCATGTTATCATGACGTCTCTGCCACTGATACGGAAACGGCTCGTAAGGAATCATACCGAAGTCCCATGTCAGACCACCTGTATTTGCCATTGTATAAAGTTTAAGCCCACGTCTTTTTGCCGCCTGTGCTTCTGCGGTAAAACGCGGTGCAGGACCAACTTTTGAAACGGTATAGTCAGATGTTTTTTCAAGAATGTCACCTGATCTGTAGTGGTCGCCCATTTCGTATGTAGCAAGGAATGAAATATCCTTTGGAAGCCTTTCAATAAGCTCAACTCTCTTTTCAAGAGGCGCAAATATCCAGTTATAGCTCCACATAACAATATCTGCTTCGGGATTATGTTGTCTTATAACCTTTTTCAGAAGTTCAAGGAATTCCGGATAGTCACAGCAAGGATAATCACGCGGACGAAGTTTATCTGTAGGCACATCTGTAGGCAAGATTTCTTCCCTTCCTGTTGTATGAGGGTCCTTACTTGGAAAGCCTACAGACTCACCAACTAATATTACGCCCTTGAAACCGGGACAGTTTTTGAAAAGTTTACCGTATGTTCCGTTATAAAAAGCTTCTGCGTCCGGGTCGTCAGGATGACGTAAGCTCTTCATGTAGCTGTATGCATAAACGTCAATACCATACTTTGCAGCTCTATGTATAAGCTCATTCATGTCAACAAAGCCTGTTGTTGTGATATTTACATCGCGGACAAAGAGAAGTATCGCATCCATTCCTGCGTGTGCAATTGATGCAAGATGTTCATTCGGGAACCAGTCGATGCCAAAGCCTGAATGAATCATTCTGGGAGAATACATTGTCCTTCTGGAATTTGTACCTTTTTCCAGATAAGGTGCTTTTCGCATTGTCATTAAATCTTCAAGATAATAAAGAGCTTGGGCTGCACCTCTTTCATCAAATGCTGCAATTGTTACACAGTTATCAACAGTTATACGGCTGCCCATATAACCGTTGCCTTCGCCCAAATCTTCATCGTCTTCCTTTAAGCGAAGATTGATTGTGCCTTCTTCATACTTGCACCCTTCTGTATCAATCAGCATACTGACATCCATACTTGTAAGCATATAGTCGCAAAAGTCCTTTACAGCAACCATTATTACTTCGCTTGCATCCTTTTCGATACAAATTTTTGTGCCGCTTACAAGTGCCAGCTCGTTTTCATTTGGGATAAGAGAAAAATCCCTTAATCCTTTCTTGTGAACTTCCAGCATCTTTTTTCTGAAGTCATAACGTTTTTCGTTGGTTCTCATTGCAGTTTCCTCCTTATGCCTGATTTATCTTGAGATAGTTGATAAAAACCTTTTATTTTTTCAAACACTGCTGCATCTTTATCAATTCTGTAGTCCTTATTTCCGTAATCATAAAAACCTACAGAAGTTGTTTCATCCACATTAAAGGTCAGATTATCTTTATTTAACAAATATGGTTTTGCAGCCCTGTCAATATTTATATATCCTGAATTAACAAGCAGATTATTTATAAATACATTGTCAACAGGAAGAAGCGGTTCGTTGTTTTCTATAGAATAAAGTTCGGGATACCGTCTGTACCAAACTTGTGTATTATAGTTGTTTTTTACAATATTAAGGTCATTATAATGCACAGACATATCCTTCCCGGGTTCTGTCCCGATAGCCGTCACATAAAGACTGCCTGCTGTATTTACAAAAAGATTGTTTTTTACTATATTGTCTCTGCCACCGTTTATAAGTACGCCATAACCGCCAAAATCTGCAAATGTATTTCCCGAAACTTCAACACCGCAAAGCATATCGTCGAAATAAACTCCGTAAATTCCCGTTCTTGAGCCAAAAAATTCTTTATTTTCCGATATGTTTGACTTTATGTCGTGTATATAGTTGTTTCTTATCTTTGTTCCGCGTGATTTCCAGCTTTTTCCGGCGTATATTGCAGCCATATCACTGCCTTCTGTAAGAACATCTGAAATATCGTTATATTCAATAACGTGGTCGTTTCCGTAAAAACCTATCGCAGAATGAGGTGCGTTACGGATAGTATTGTATCGTGCGATATTTCCTACCCCGTAAATTGAAATAGCCGGATTATAGGTCTCCGTTATTCTTGAAAAATTGTCAAAGCTGCAATTTTCAACAAAACACTCACCGGGAGCAAGATTATTAAAATCACCACCGGTAATGCTGACTCCACCGTTCACATCAGTAAATGTACAGTTTTCAAAACCTACATTATTGTTTTTTCCATTCATCTGATTTGATTTTCCGCCTAAATTTTTGAAGTTGCAGTTTCTAAACACAATATTTCTATTGCCCTGCGTTCCTCCCTCGAACATTATAGCTGTGCCTCTTGTGTTTTCAAAGCTTATTCCTTCAATAACAAAATCATAGGTGCTTCTGAACCATATAAGCGGTGCTGTTACCTGCGTAACAGAAATTTCAGCATTTTTTAAATCTGTATTCACCGGTGGATAAAGATATAAAATTCCTTCATCACGGTCTATATAGTACTCTCCAGGAGAATCAATTTCCTCCATGAGATTATATGTATAAAAATATCCATTATCATTTATTCCGCGTGTTGTAGGATATTTTCCTGTAATAGTTCCTTCTCCTGTATTAATTTCAGCAATAGGTATTGCCTGGTCTACCCAAGTAAGATGCCAGTAGCCGTACATAACAGCATCTTTTGCATTTGTCCAATTTTTGAACCTTTCATCTTCCGGTGCAATTATAAATCCATCATTCAGCATTTCATCGGTAGGATTTTTCTTTTCTTCATCCGTCCAGCTTTCTGCATCTGCACCGCTATGGATAACCTTATTAACCGACATATATCCATGGTTAGGGTATCTTGCAATATTCATAACTTTTCCGTTTATAATAAGCTCCGGCATAGTAGGAATAGTTTTAAATACATCAAGCTGATAAGTACCCGGTAAGGACAAGGTACCAAAATCTTTTATACCCTGTGCTTTTAAATCAATTTTAACAAGATGCTCTCTAGCCTCAGGCACAACAAGCCTTGCTTTTTCAGCGTCGTTTGCAGGTATAAAAGCTGCACCTTCTATATTTTTATCACCGGTAATTAAAACGTTTTCTCCATCAGCCGCTTTAATCTTAAGCGGTCTGTCTCCTTCTTTTCTCCAGTTTTCGTCGAGGAAAAGCATCCTTTCATTCTGATAAATTCCTTCATGCAGAATAATCGTTATACCATCTTTCGGATATGGTATATTTGAATTTTTCAGCTGATTGATTTTAGCTGTTGCACCTGCGATTGTTGAAAATATATTTTTTTCACTATCAGGCACTTTGTTTTTATAAATGTGCATAACGATTTCATCACTGCAGTTTAACTTACGTATATTCTTATCAGGAGTAAAGTTGTTTTTCCAGACAAAAAGCTTTACAGTCTGATTTGTACAATCTGTAATATTAAACTTTTTGTCTAAAGCAACGGTCTTTGTTTCAAATTCATTGAGGGAAATATCGCTTGTAATGCTTATATCCTCAACTGAATTATCACTGTTATAAAGTGCCGCAGCAACTATAACATTTTTAATGCCTGTGCCGTTTGAAAGCTTTGCACGTACAAGAAGCTCTCCGTTTTTAAGATTTGCTTCTTCTTTTTCATTATAAGTATATGTAAATTCCGCATTGAATTCTCCGAACTCTTCCCTCATCTCTGCAACAAAAAACGAATCTGTATAATATTCAGAAGGATTCTTTGAAACAATTGATACTTCAACCTTTGCATTTTCATTCAGTTTTGCTGTATCAATCACCGAAAATGCACGATGCCATTCATTATCTGATACCGAAAGGTTCTTTCCGACTACACTGATATCCGGATTATCTGTTAAAAAATGAAATTCATTATCAACATTATTTACATTAACCATTGCCGTAGTTAAATACTTTTTACCCGGCTTTAAATATATAGCCTGACCTGCACTTCCACCGTTTGGCATAAAAGCAGCAAATTCACCGTCATAAGCTTTTTCTGAAAGAACTTTTAAATTGTCACCTTTCCATTCGCCCATTCCGATGTTTTCAAAATTACCGTTACAAAACAAATTTCCTTCATCGGAAAATTCTACTGCAGGCAGAATTTCTATTTCTCTCGAAGCTGTTATTTTTCCATTTGGTGAATCAGCTTCAGCAATTACTTTAATTTTCCCGGGGTTTGCAACAGTCTCAACCTGCAAAACACCGTTTTTATTAACCCAAACCCCATCGTACTCACCTTCAAGATACCATCTGAGGCTATCTCCGATATCGTGCATACCCTCACTACCGCCGTATTGGTTAAGGGCACTGCACCTTAACCTAACCTCATTTACACCGTTTTTTGGAACTACAGCTGCAGTTGCTCCGTTAAGAGTAATAGAAGCAGGATAAAGCTTACTTGTATCAACCTTTTTCACAGATACATCATCAATATAAAATTCGATGTTTACATCAGTGAAATTAGCAAGACCGACATTTACTTTCTTTTGCGGATTATCTGCAACTATAGTTACACAAAGCTCTTTCCATTCTGAAGCAGAGGCACTGACGCTTCGAGGGTACTCGTTGATAATAACTGCATTTGAAGTAACAAGCGTTATAGTTCCTTTTTCTTCATCTTCCGGATTTTTGAGTTTTACCCACGCTCTGGCAACATAAGTTACATCCTCTTCAAGTGATAAAGGCTGATAAACCTGTTGATTAATCGCTGTCCTTCCTGTTACAAGTCCACAACCCGGGGCATTGTGTCCCTCATCCGGCACATGCACAAAAATTCCGACAAGCTGCTGATACCAACTACCTACAGAATTCGTCAGGTCAGGGTTGTAAATCAAATTATTTCCGGTCGTTTCCCAATAGTATGATGCAAATGAATATGACGCGACCGATATAGTCATTATTAACACAGCCATGAGTGCAACTAATTTTTTGTTCATCTTACACCTGTTATATCCTTTGAAAAATCGTAAAATCCTTGTATTTTCTGAAACACTTCTGCATTATCATTAAGACTGTAATCCTTACCTTCATAGTCGTAAAAACCAGCATTTTCAACATTATCTTCACTGTAGATAAGATTATTTTTGTTATACAGTACCGACTTAGCAATTGTGTCAATATTCTGATAACCGGAGTTAACAAGTAAATTCTCAGTAAATATATTATCAACCGGCTTCAAAGGCTCGTTATCATTAATACAGTATACCTCAGGATATCTTCTGTACCATAAGTCGCTGTCATACTGAGTTCTTATAGTATACAGATCATTGTTATGTATCGACATATTTTTCCCTGTTTCTGTGCCTATAGACGTTACATAGAGGCTTCCGTAAGTATTTACAAAAGTATTCTTTTTCACAACTGTATCTCTGCCACCGTTTATAAGAACACCATAGCCTTCAAAATCAGCAATCACGTTTCCGATTATATCAACATCACAATAAAGGTCATCAAGGTATATACCGTATATTCCTACTCTGCTTCCAAAAAATTCTGTATTGGTAGAAATATTTGACTGTATATTGTGAATGTAATTATATCTTATGACATTACCTCTTGATTTCCAGCTTCTTCCCATATAGATTGCCGCCATATCGCCGCCTTCCTGAAGAACATTTGAAATATCATTATATTCAACAATATTATCGTTTCCTCCAAGGCTTATAGCATAATGCGGCCCGTTTGTAATTGTATTGTGACTTGCCACATTGCCGACACCGCTAAGTCCAATAGCAGCGTTATATGTTTCAGTTATTCTTGAAAAATTGTCAAATGTACAATTTGTAACATAACTGCCACCTTTTGTAAGGGTTTTATAATCACCACCGGCTACACTGGGACCGCCGTTCACATCATAAAACTTGCAGTTGTCAAATCCAAGTCCGCTGACTGTGCCGTGCATCTGGTTTGTTTTGCCGCCCATATTTTTAAAAGTACAGTTTTTAAATACGATATTATGAACTCCGTTCGTTCCACCTTCGTGCATAATTGCAATACCGCGTGAATTTGCAAATGTAACACCGTCGAAGGTTATATCGTGTGTACTTCTGAACCATACAAGAGGACTGGAAAGCTCTGTAATAGAAACTTCCGCAGTTTTAAGGTCAACTCCTTCCGGAGGATATAGATACAAAATACCCGTTCCCCTGTCTATATAATATTCACCGGGCTTGTCTATTTCTTCGAGTAGATTGTAAGTATAAAAATATCCGTTATTTTTAACCGTATATGTAGCAGGTGCCGCTGAAGTAATTGTTTCATTTTCAGTGTCGACAGAAGCAATTCTTATAGCCTGATCTGCCCATGAATATTCCCAGTAACCGTACATTATTGCTTCTTTGGCGTTTGTCCAGTTTAAGAAACGTTTGTTGCTTGGTGCAAACACAAAACCATCAGAAAGCATTTCTTCTGTGGGATTATTATTCTGTTCCGGAGTCCAGTTTTTAGTGTCCGCACCAGCGTAGATAAGATTATCAACCATCATATAGCCGGAATTGGGATATCTTGCGATATTTTGTACCTTGCCGTTAATAACAAGCTCTGCCATAGTGGGGATTTTCTGATAAGGTACAAGCTGATAGCTTCCTGGAAGCGAAATTTCCCCCAGTTCTGTTACTCCTTGTGCTTTTAAATCAATTTTTACAAGATGTTCTCTTGCCGCAGCATCCACAAGGCGTGCTTTTTCGCTGTCGCTGGCACTTTGGAAGGCTGACCCGTCAATATTTTTATCACCTGTAATTATAACTTCTTCGCCTACTGCAGCCTTAAAAGTAAGTGGTGTACTTCCTCTTTTTCTCCAGCTTTCGTCAAGGAAATACATAGTTTCTTTCTGGTAAACGCCTTCATGAAGAATTACCGTTATACCATCTTCAGGATATGGCTTTCCGCTTTTTCTGATGTTACTAATAGCAGATGTTGCACCTGAAATTTTAGAAAACGTGTTTTCCACAGTTCCATCCTTGACGTTTTTATTTACATGGAAAACAATCTTATCTGATTTAACGACATCATTTACAGGCTCATCCGGATTAAGATTACTGTTCCATACAAAAAGCTTAACGTATTGCTTTTCTGAATCTGTAACATTAAGTTTTTTTGGAAGAGTAACCGGTTTTTCCTGAAACTCATCAATTGAAATATTTCCAAGATAGCTTATGTCCTCTAATTCATTAGTTTCACTGTATAATGCAGCCACAATTAAAAGAGACTTATTTCCTATACCGTTTGAAAGAACGGCATTTACGGTAAGTTCGCCATCTACAAGAGTGTCTGATTTGTTACCATTATAAAAGTATGAAACACTTGCATTGCACTCACTAAATTCATCACGCATTTGTGCAATATAAAATGAATCTGCATAATAGGCAGTATTGTTCTTTGAAGAGGTTGAAACAAGTACTTTTGCGTTTTCTGTTAATTTATCTGTATCGAGCAGTGCAAAAATTCTGTGCCACTCGTTGTTTTCTGTTTTAATGATTTTTTCAGTTGTTTTTGTAATGGCTGTATCTGTGATAATGCTGAATTCATTTGAAATACTGTCAGCATTAACAACTGCAGTTACAAGATATTTTTTGTCGGGTTGTAAAAACACATACTGTCCGCATATACCGCCATCGGGTAAATATGCACTGAACGCATTGCTATGTGCCTTTTCTGAAGTAATGCGAAGGTTTTCCCCTTTCCACATTCCGTCAACATTCTTATCAAAATTGCCGTTATGAAAAAGATTACCTTCATCTTTATAAAGTCCCGGAAGTATTTCGATTTCCTTCGATGCTTTAATTGGAGTTTCGCTAAGAGGTGAAAATACTTCTGCTGTTACTGTAACCTTTCCCGCCTGTGCATTAGGATATACCTTTAAAATACCTTCCTGGCTGACCTCTACACCTTCTACAGGGTTTTCAAGATACCATTTAAGGCTATCTGCGATATTATTCATTCCTTCGCTTCCGCCTAACTGATTAGTTGCAGTAGGCCTAAGGCGAATCTCAGACACTCCGTTAAATGGTACAGTTGTTGCAGTTGCACCGTTAAGTATAAGTGTCTGCGGAAAAAGCTGACTTGTGTCGACTTTTATTACTGACACATCATCTATATAAAATTCAAGATTTACGTCGGTAAAATTTGCAAAACCGACATTAACCTTCTTATCAGGGTCGTCCACAACTATTGTAAGACTTAACTCCTTCCACTCACTGGCGGATGCCATAACGTTAGTCTGATAGGCTGTAATAGTTGTTGCGTTAGATGTAAGCAGATATATTGACCCTTTTTCTTCATCGTTTGGGTCTTTCAACTTTACCCAGGCAGATACATAATATGTAACACCTTCTTCAAGTGTTAACGGCTGATATACCTGCTGAGTAACGCTTGTTCTGCCTGTTACTAACCCCGAACCGGGCGCGTTATGTCCCACTTCGGCATCATACACTAACATTCCTTTCAACTGCTGATACCAATCACCGATACCATTTGTAAAAGAAGGGTTGTGCATAAGATTTGTTCCCATATCAATTTTCTTTACAGACACATCATCAATATAAAATTCAAGATTTACGTCGGTATAGTTTGTAAAACCGACATTAACCTTCTTATCAGGGTCGTCAACGACTATTGTAAGACTTAATTCCTTCCACTCGGAAGAAGAGGCCTTAACACTTGTCTGATAGGCTGTAACAATTGTTGTATTTGATGTAAGAATGTTGATTGTTCCTATTTCTTCATCTTTTAAATCTTTTAATTTAACCCATGCAGTTACAAGGTATGTAGCACCTTCTTCAAGTGTTAAAGGCTGATACACCTGCTGAGTAATGCTTGTTCTGCCTGTTACAAGACCTGCGCCTGGTGCATCGTGACCTGTATCAGAGTCGTGCTTTAATATTCCGTTAGGTTGCTGATACCAATCACCGATACCATTTGTGAAAGAAGGGTTGTATATTAAATTTTCACCGACAGTATTCCATTTAAATGATGCGAATATTGTCGGTGCTACAGAAAGTATCAGCAAAGCAGCAACAAAAAACGAAATCATTCTTTTCACCATATCAAAGCACCCCCTGATTAAAATTTTAATAGTTACAAATTTAAAAAATGGGCAGTCGGGGGTGTAAAAAACTTAGTTTTTTTACATCCCCTTTTAAAACTGCCATCATTTAGTTATTTATCTGTTTATAGAAACAGAAGATATCATAGGTTTATAGCGATTTTCTTCTACGTTCCACATAAAGCATGAAATCTGATATGTCTTTCCTGCTTCAAATTCAAATGTATCAAAATCTACAGAAACCTTTTCTGCTTCACCGCTTGTTGCAGGTGCAGAAAGCTCTCTTGCACTTACAGCAACTGCTTTTTTAGCAGTACCGTTGATTTCATAAAGAACACTGAATACATTTGCGTTGATATCATCAGCTGTTGTATTTACAATGTATGCTGATGCTGTAACAGAATCGTCTGTCTCATCGAATTCAAATCCGAGTACATCATTGATGTCAATCATAATCGTATTTGTTCTGCCTGCCTTCTGCTCATCGGTCTGAGCATCAGCGCCTTCAAATTCAGGATCAACTGTTACGCTTATTACTGCCTTACCGGCCTTTGCTTCGGGGGAAATTGTAAGTACGTTATCCTGAAGCTCTACACCGTCAGGAAGTGCAACTGCATCCCATGTATAAGTTGTGTTTTCGCCAAAATAGTCTGTTGTGCCAAGCTGATTGTATGCTTCCGCAGTAAGCTCTATTGTAGTTTCTTCGTCAGAGATAAATACTTCATGCGGTGCTGTACCCTTAACAGCAGCAACGATAAGCTCACCAAAGTAGTAATCGTCACTGTAGAATTCTATGTTCTTTCCGGTTGCCATAACACCTGCACCTGTGTAGTACATTGTAGGCATACGTGAATCATCAGGATATACGCAATAAGCATGAACCATCTGCCATTTATCTTTTGAAGCTTTTTCTGCAGCGTCTACATCAAGCATTGTATTAAGAAGTACTTTATTACCGCTTGACTCGCCAAATACAACATCTACTTCATCAATTTTCTTTGTGTAAGGAATCAGATTAAAATATGAAGTATTATAAAATCCCATACGCATTGAAAGCCCTGCTTCAGGGTCTTCTTCGCAAGCTGCTTCGTTTGCCTGTGTACCAAGTACCATTGCAGAAGCAACCATTGCCTTATTCTTTGTTACACCTGTGTGAGGGAAATGAGATTCGTTAATATAACCGTTTTCAGGACGTTTTGTGAGAAGTGACTGTTCTCCGTTATAAGCCTGGTTTGTTGAAATTTCGTATGTCTGTGCACGCTGCCAGTTTGCTGTGGCATAGTCGTAAGTTTCCCAGAGAGTATCGTTTTCAACGCCTGCCTTTTCAGCTACAAGCTTGTTTGTTGACTTTCTGATATTTTCGAAATAATCTGCTTCAGAAGTTTTTTCCACATTGAATGTAAAAGTCTCGCTTCTGTATTTTGTATATTTTTCATCCTGAGTTTCTGCACCTTTAAACTTGGGCACGCAAGTAACATTTACTTTAAGGCTTCCTTCCTTGGCTGCATCTGAAACGATAAGCTGATTACCGTTAACATATGCACCGGCTGTTGTAGCAGGAATTTCCCATACAAATTCAGAATCTTCAAGTCCTGTTGTATTTCCAAGCTGATTATATGCTATTGCTTCAAGATCAACAGTTACTGTGCCTGCAGCAGGAACATTTATAGTTTCGGGAGTTGTACACTCAATATCCGCTACCATAAGCTCAGCAAGATAATAATCATCTGTATAAAGCTCAAGATACTTCTGTTCTTCAGTTGTAAGACCTGTGCCCTGGAACTGAATGTTCATACCAACGCCAACAGCTGCAACATCTGGATAAGCTGAATCTACAGTAAATGTAGTGTGGAATCTCTTCCAGTCATCCTTAGATGCTTTTTCGGCTTCAGTATCTGATGAAGCGGCTGCAGTCATTGTGTAATCAATTTTTGAAACATTTTCGTTCTGAACATTTGCAGCCGGTGTAATACCAGATTGGTTATTTGCACCCTGATAGTCATTAGCCGCAGGTGTAAGAATAAATTTAGAACCCCATGTTTCATTTTTACCTGCACTTGCATCCCAGTGTGTCTTATTTGCTACAGTACCAAGTGCCATTACAGATGCAATATATGTTGCATCCTTTCTTATAGCGGTTGCCCATGCAATAGTATAATCACCACCGCCGGCACGCTTTTTGGAAAGAATTGAGTAATCGCCGTTATAGGATTCTTTACTGCTTCTTTCAAACTCAGTAGCACCTGATCTGAATCTTTCGCTATAGTAGGTTACTACCTTTTCTACCGCCTCTTCCCCTTCGCCTTCGATTACAGTTTCTGAAATGTCTGCATCCTCAAGACCTGGATTTGAGATAAGGTTAGTTTCTTTTCTGATCTCTTCAAACTTGTCAAGAACCTCTTCCGTTTCTGCCATAGCCGGCATAATGCTTATTAAAGAAAGCATCATTGCAAGGCTTATGACAGCTGCCAAAACTCTTTTAAATGTTCTCATTTTCATTCTCCTATCTTATATAAATTAATTAATAGCGAGATACTTATGACTTAGCGATAATAAACATACCGTTAAGTCTGCTTACACATTCTGCACAAATGAAATTTGTGCAGAATGTGTAATTAAAACTGCCAAATGTATTATCTGTAAACTACACCGTTTACTTCACCCCAACCACCATAGACTACAATTCTGTCTCCAGGGCCTACATCATTGGGTGTAGCATCCTGTGCTGTCCTTGTTGTGCTGTCGTAAATTGCAAAAACTCTTACATTAACAGGATAGGTTTCAACGCTGCCGCCACCCGGTGAATTGGATTCAATAAGAACCTTACCTGTTTTTGCGTCAATCTTCGCAATTTTACCAATCAGATAGTCGCTTCGTTGTGACTGAGAAAGTGAATCGTATTTATAGAAATTGTCCTTCATCATATCAGTTGCTCTTGTTACAAATGAAAGAGCATTAAGTCTTCCGTTTGCATCAAAATTACGGTGACAAAGGTCGCCTGCCTTAAGGTCGGGGAACTCTTTTACTATAGCCTTTGTTGTAGTATATCTCTTTTCCTTCCATCCTTTATCAGTACCGGATGCAATTGCATCAAGACCGGTAAGAACGTAAATATCATCACCGTTTGCGTCTGTAGCACGTGCTACCTTTGTGATAAGGAACTGCTTTGAGTTGTCAGGGAAAGATTTAGCTGCAGCACCTCTGTAAAGTACGAGGCTTGAAGAATAGAAATCATCTGTATTATACAAAGTAAATGTTACATGCGAACCTGAAGTCAGATTCTTCTGTGCCATTACCTTGTATTCGCCTTCGTCTTCTATATCTTCTGGCAGATAGAATATAAGCGAATCTTCCGTGATACTGTATTTGGAACCTGGAAGCGTTTTACCCTTATTCCACGCAAGCTCTGTAAGAGGTGTGGTGAAAACTTCTTTCATGCTTTCAACGTCACCCGCTTCTTCAGTGTTTTCAATTTTAGTATCAAAGAAAGAGATTTCTTTCTTGCTGTTAAGCTTATAACGTACGATTGCCCCCTGAGACGCTGTCGGGTCAGCGAGAATTGCTGCCTTTATTTCAGAGAAAGAATCAAGCACTTTTCCGTCAACAGTAACCTTATTTGCAAAGTAATAGTTTTCCCATTTACCATTCTGACCGAATAAGCGTATACCTATTTTACCGCTTACCCCTTTTTCATCAGAGAATACCTTTTTACCAAGTGCGTATTTGTGTACTGCTTCCATATCTCCTGCATAGGCAATGTGTCCGAGTGCACTTATTAAGAATACACCGTTTAAACCAAGTTTAAGTTCGGGAAGCTTTGCACCTTTTTTTCTTGAAGCCTCGTACAAAGAAGATACAGCATAGTATTCTTCATCAATAAGGAATACTTCGCCGACAGTGTCGTGTCCTTCTGCCACTTCTTCTATAGTACCGTCTACGACTGCATCAGATGCTTCAATTCTTACATAACCGTTTCCGTTTGTTAACACGCTGATAACAAATCCGGGCTGAATATCTTCAACCTTTGCAGACTTTCCATTAAGAGTGATGCACACATTCGGATTAATATGCCTGTTAATATCGATATAAGTGTTTCCGTTAAATTCAAGCTCATCCTTAAGATATATTTTTTCATCAAGAGAGCTTACCCTGTCAACAACAAAAGTTTCATACTTATTAATAACAGCTGTATCAATATTAACTCCATCTGATGCAACAAGAAGAACTGTACCCTCGCCGCTTAAAAGCTCGCTGAGTTTTGAAGAACCAACGTGTGTTACTCCGTTTACAGTAACAGTCTGAATAACAGATGAGTTTACTCTGCCTCTTTTGCCGTCAAAATCCCAAGATAGGGTTTTCCCATTGGTTTCAAGCTTGTCAAAAGGCACAAGCACACTCTGTTCCACATTATCTTCTGCAAGGAAGGTAATTTTTTCAGTTTCCTTTGCATCATAAAGACCGTAAACCTTTTTACCTAAAAGATTTATTGTGTCAACCTTATCTGTATGGATATAAGAACCGCGGTTAATTTCCACGGTATTTTCAGGAAGTTTTTTATTCGCGAAAATGCTTATTCCATCAGCACCTGTTACAAGACCTTCAATTTCTTCAAGTCCGAAGCACTGATAAAGAAGCGTCATATCATCTGTAGACTCATAATATCCATAATCGCCTGCAGATTTAAGCTCCATAACAGGAGTATTAAATGCATTGTAGAGAAGTCTTGCCATTTCGCCTCTTGTAATATATTTTTCAGGCTTATAGGAAATTCCCTTCAATACATCTTCACGGTATACCTTTGACATAATGCCCTTTTCGTCCATATAATCATAGCCAAGAGCTTTTACAATCATATCAAGGGCATTTTTATGAGTGATTTCTGTTTTGCCTTCATAATCATGGCTTGTACCGAGGATAACTTCAGCAATTGTACAGAAATCATCTACACTGAGGACTTCGTTTTCGTAGAAAAATCCGTCCGAACGGTAAGTTATAAGTCCGAGTGCTGAAACAATCTTTGCAGACCTTTCGTGCTTAAGCATTTCTACCGGAACCTCTTCCTCAATATCTAATTCGGGAGTACCGATTAATCCAAGGTCGTACTTGTAGATATCATCCGCATAGTTTACCTCTTCCTTGAATTCCTTATCAAGAACATCGTCAATTTTTGCATACGCAACCGAAGATATAGAAATTGCCGCTGTTATAACAAGCGAGATAACTTTATTAAATTTCATCATTTTGTGTTACCTCCGTTTGCTTTTACATAATCTGCAATTCTCTTTGCAACAACGGCAGTTTCGCTTCTTGTTACGGTACCCTTGGGTGAGAATTCATCTTCTGAAACACCCTTCATAAGACCAAGTCCAATTGCTTCCTTAATGTAGCTTACTGCCCATTCCTGAAAAACAGATGCGTCCTTAAAGTGTTCTATGCTTCCAAGGGGATTTTCTTTTCCTACAGCAGCCTTTACGGTTGCCGCAACAATCTTTGCCATTTCATCCCTTGTAAGGTTTCTTTCGGGATAGAAATTGTCATACTTACTTATAATCTTTTTATCAACAGCAGCCTGAAGAAGTCCGCTGAAGCTATCGTAAGATATTACGTCACCAAATTCACCGCGATAATCTACCTTTTCAATACCTGCCGCAGTTAATACAACTGACATAAATTCAGCTCTGTTAATAAATTCGCTTCCGCCGAAATCGCCTTCGCTGAAAGGTTCCATAATCTTATTTGCAATAACAAAATCAACTTCTGTTTTTGCCCAATCGGGAACATTTTTAAGTTCTAACGGCTTATCAGGTTTTGCAATAGGCTTCGATGGACTGAATCCGCCACCGCCACCACCGCCGGAGCTTCCGCCCGATGATGTGGGTATTGAAACCTTGTATGTTATGACTTCAGTCTTTCCTTCGAAAGGCTTCTTTTCCGCACAGGGAGTAACCTTTACAGTAAGTGTTTTTCCGTTATATGCAGAAGCATCAAAGCTTGCACCGTCAGTGATTAAATCTTCAGCATAATACCACTCGATTACAGACTCGCCCTCTGCTATATTAAGAGGATGAGAATAGTCGTAAGTTACTGTAAGCATACTTTTTGAAACCTTATCTACAGAAAGGTTACTTACAGAAGGTGTAGCCGCAGCAAGCATGGGCTGTGAGAAGGCTTCCTTTTCTTCGTCGAAGAAAGGCTCTTCCTTACTTACAGCTATTACACCAACCTTAATATACTTGTTTGTATCAGCTGCTGTTACAACGTACTTATCTGTTGTTGCATTGTCAATGGGAGTATACTCTCCGTCGATTGAGTCTGCTCTGTACCACTGATATTTTGCAGTGTCCTTTTCGCCACCGTTTATATCTGAGTAGGTGTACTCTGCTACCCATTCTTCGTCTCCCGCCTGAAGTCCTGTAACTGTTACATCACTTGCTACAGGAGCTACAGCGGCGAATTTTTCATCCGAGTAAATTTCATCTCCGCTAAGCACGGGGTCGGAATCTGTATATGGCTTAACGCCTATTCTGATATAGTATTTTTCGTCATCTGCAGTGGCAGTATATGTTCCAGCAGTGTCCTTTTTTCCTGAAAGGAATGAAGTCCATTCTGTTTCATCGGGAAGACGCTTATACCATGTGATTATACTTGCATCATCCTTACCTTCAACCTGCCAATAGTAATAATCAGCTACAAGAGTTGTACCGTCTTTAATTTCACCACTGTAAGTAACGTTTTCCACAATCGGGTCACGGCTTACATTGGGGTCAATTTCGATATTAAGTGTAACCTCGGCTGTTCTTCCTTCCTTCTGTGCGGCAGTCTGCTCGTTTGCACCTTTGAAAGTAGGATTGAATGTTACTTTAAGCTTAGCTTCGCCGGGGCTTGCAATTCTTGAAATTACAAGATTATTGTCTTCAAGGGTAACACCGTCAGGAAGTTCTAATGCCTCCCAAGTGTATGTTGAACCCTCACCGAAGTACTCACTGTTACCGAGCTGATTAACAGCACATGCTGTAAGTTCTACTTCCTTGAATCTTTCTGAAGGAATATAGATTGTTTCGGATGTTGTGTTGTACACCTTTGCTACTACAAGCTCACCTAAGTATAAATCGTCTGTAAATACTTCTACATTAGAGCCATCAACAAAGACACCTGCTGAATTGTACCACATAACTGATGCCTGTGCTGCACTTGGGAATACACCGTATGCATGAACCATTTTCCACTTATCCTTTGAAACAGGTGCATCACTTACGGAAGATGCAGGTGCTTCAAGCATATCCTTAAGCATTACTTTATTACCGCTTGACTCCCCTAAATTCCCGTTAGGAATAGTGTTAAAATATGTAGTAACATAGTAGCCAAGCTTCATTGATACGCTACTGTTAGGATTCGATATGCAGGCATCAGTATTTGCCTCTGTACCGAGAACCATTGCAGAAGCAACCATTGTCTTCTCTCTTGTTACGCCTGCACTGGGGAAATGTGATTCATTAGCGTATCCACCGGAAGGACGTTTAATAAGAAGCGATTTGCTTCCGTTATATGCCTGATTTGTAGAAAACTCATATGTGTTTGAACGCTGATTTGCAGGGCTGTAATAGCAATAATCTGCCCATAAAGAATCACGCTCCATACCTGAATTTTCTGCTGAATATTTATTTGTGCTGTTTCTTATAGCAACAAGAAAGTCAGCGTCAGGGTTTACTGTAACTGTCCCATCAGGATTTACAGTAACTGTTTCAACACCATCCTCAGCCATTGCAAATGGCATACAGAAGAAAATCTGCATAACCATGGCTAAAGCGATGATTATCGAAATCCATCTTTTAGTTTTGTACATAAATTCACTCCGTTCGTTGTCGCGTTAATTTTTAGCGGAGATAGTCTGACCGCACCTGAGATTTTCCCAAGAGTACGGCGACTGTACTTTTGGGTTTAATACTTCAAAAACCCAATACACATTTAATAGTTATAAAGCTTCACAGCAGCTTTCCGGCGGCAGTATGCCGCCGATGCACTGCCATATAAATTATAATATGTTGTTTATTTGATTGTTGCCGGAATTATTGCCTCAAGCTTATTAATATCTATCATAAAGCACTTGATTTCATAATCATAATCCGGCTTATCAATTGCTGTAAACGTAACATTTTCACCATTTGGAACAAGGTCTTTAATTTCAACGTCCATTAATTTAAGAATTTCTTTCTCAGTTTCTACGTCTTTTTGAACCTTGTAAAGTGCACAGTAGATTTTTGCGTTTTTGTCAAGCTCACCGGCTACTGCTGTAGCAGTTATTTTTCCGTCAGCTTCTGCAAATGTAAATCTTGTCTGATCAACAATATCAACTGTAACTGTAGCAGTTCTGTATGCCTTCTGCTCCGCCGTCTGTTCATCTGCACCCATAAAGTCAGGGGTTACTGTTACATTAAGAACCGCCTGACCTTCCTTTGCTGTAGGAGCGATTACAAGCTTACCGTCAACGAGTTCTACACCTTCAGGAAGAGACGTTGCTGTCCATGTATATGTTGTGTTTTCGCCAAAATAGTCTGTTGTACCAAGCTGATTGTAAGTTTCTGCAGTAAGTTCAACAGTGTTTTCTTCGCTTGTAATATATGCTTTTTCTGTTGTTCCCTTTACCTTTGCAACAACAAGTTCGCCAATATAGTAATCATCTGCAAATAATTCTATATCTCCACCATTTATTACTACACCGGCACCGGTCCAGTATCTGCTACCGTAGTCTGCAGCGGACTGTATAGCCATACCCGTATGAACCATCTGCCACTTATCCTTAGAAGCCTTTTCTGCTGAAGAAACATCGAGCATTGTGTTTAATTTAACAGAGTTTCCGGAAAGAACAAACTGTCCTGGTAATGTATTAAAATAAGTTGTATTGTATGTACCTAATTTTAAAGCAGCATTAGTTTCAGGATTTGCTTCACAAGTAGCTGCATTAGCATCTGTTCCAAGAATCATTGCAGAAGCAACAAGAGTCTTTCCATATTTGATTGAATACCATCCGGGAAAATGTGATTCATTAAGTGTTGCGCCCGAAGGATGATTAATCAAAAGAGACTGGTTGCCATTATATGCCTGATTTGCAGAAATTGCATAGCTTTCTTTACGCTGATATGAAGGTGTAAAATAACAATAGCTCTTATACTGGTTATCTGCCCAAAGTTTATCGCTTTCAACATCCGGAGAACTTGTAGAAGGGATAAGGTTTGTGCTGTTTCTTAAAGTTTCAAAGCAGTCAACAACTGTAAATGTAAATTCCTTGCTTCTGTACTTGGTAAGTTCATCATTCTGTGTATCTGCACCAAAGAATTTGGGAATACAGATAACTCTTAAAGTAAGCTCATCTGCAACTAATTCATCTGTTATAACGAGTTTATTGTTTTCGATGTATGCTCCATCCACATCATTAATAAGCTCCCATGTGTATTCTGCATCAGTAAGACCTACTGTATTTTCAATCTGGTTATACGCAGTCGCTTTAAGATCAACAGTTGTACTTCCGTAGGCAGGAACGTTGATAGTTGTAGGTGTCTCGTTAACAATATCTGCAACTATAAGCTCGCCAATATAATAATCATCGATGTAGAATTCAAGGTACTTCTGCTCATCTGTTGTAAGTCCACTTGTTTGTACTGCCATATTAAAGCCACATGCAAGAGCACCAACATCGCCATCTTTAACGGTCATCAATGTATGATATCTTACCCAATCAGAATGGTCTGATTTTACACCATTTTCATCAGAAGAAGCTGAAGCCACATGAGGCACATCTTTCATTTGCGTTTGAGAAGGACCTCCAACAACAACTACGCTTTTATCAGCTTCACCACTAGCTGATGCTTTTACTGAGAAATCGTAAAACTTAACATATGAACCCCAACCTAAATTATATCCGGCATAAGCATCAGAATGCACTTTATTAGCTACCGTGCTAAGTATCATAGCCGAAGTTATATAAGTTGTATTTTTTCTGAACCCTCTTGCAAGAGGAGCTATATAGTCACTCTTACCAGAAATCTGTGTTGATAAAAGTGAATAATCTCCGCTATATGCCTGTTCTGTTCTTCTTTCATATGTGGGACGTGAACTGGGATTATCATAACGATAATGCCAGTTTGGAGCACTGCCTTCAAAGTCAAGTTCTTCTTCTACGCTACCATTTACAACAAGGTTAGTTTCATATCTTGCCTGTTCAAATATGTCGGCAAATTCTATAGTCTCTGTTTCAGTTTCTTCTCCTGCTGCCATAACAGGCATAACGCTAAATAATGAGAATACCATTATAAGGCTTACCAAGCCTGCAAACATTCTTTTTAAAGTTTTCATTTCCATTCTCCTATCTATATTTAATAATTAATGAATAGTGAGATGTTCGTGAAGGAAGTCAATAATTTCAGTGTCGCTAGTATCACTGAACAACTCTTTATCGTTACTTACTACGATAAGTCCGTTTTCAAACCAATACACTTCCTTACCAAGAAGTTCAGCCACGTTACGAAGTGGGATAAGTGTTCTGCCACCTGTGATTGTAGCTTCCTTTACAAGCTTAACAGCTTCACCGTTTTTCTTTGCATCAAGCGAATTAACTGTAAGCTCAAGTGTATCTGTTCCGTGTGCAATTGTTATTTTCTTTGTTGCGTCATCGTATTTAACTTCAGCACCAAACGCCTCTGACAAGAATCTTAAAGGAACCATGGTGTAGTCACTGTCAATATAAGGAACAACATACATATTGTCGTTGTCAATCTTTACATCTTTATCCATTAGTCTTGCAAACGGGCTTCCAATCTGAAGAACGACTGAATCCTTTACTCTGTGGAACGCTCTGTCATCATAACGACCCATTCTTGTAAAAGGAACAAGATTAAATCCGGGGATTTCCTTAAACACTTCAGAATCTTCCTTAAGTAAATAGTTTCTGTTAGCCATATCAACAAAGCCGGGGTCACCCTCTACAACATAGTTGTTTTCCTGCCTCAGGTATGACTGTGCACTACCGAAGAATTTAGTAGGTGCCGAATTAACAACAAGATTGTTTTTCATCAAATTGTTATGCGGAAGAAGTGCCTGCTCCCCACTTTCAAGCATAGGTATCATTTCGGGATAACGCTCTCTCCATATTTCATTCTTCCACGGTTCACTTGCTTTATCTTCCCATGCATAATTTGTTACACGGTTAAGCATTGTATCAAGAGATATAATACCTGTCGCCATAATATCTGATGTATAAACTGCACCGTCACCAACATTGATTGCGATGTTGTTATATACGTTGTTATCCTGACCGCCGTTTATCCAGAAGCCGGAGCCTTCAATGTTTTCAACAACGTTACCCATCATTGTAACGTCACACTGTCCACCGTCGAGATAAATAGCCGCTCTACCTACGCCCTGACCCGATTTACTCTTTACATCGTGAACGTAATTGTAACGGAACTGAAGTCCGCGACCTACCCATGTCTGTCCGCCATAAACTGCAGCCGCATCATCAGCCTCCTGCACAACGTCATATATCTCGTTATACTCAACTCTCTGGTCTTGACCTGAGAAGCTTACCGCAAGATGAGGTGCATCGTGTATTTCATTATATCTTGCAATGTTACCTACACGACCTACGCCAACACCCGCCGTATACGTTTTTGAAAGGCGTGAATATCTTTCTACATGGTTATTTTCTGCAACGTTGTTACCTGCTTCAAGCTTGTCAAACCAGCCTGACTGCAAAGTAATACCACCGTTTACATCGTGAACATAACAGCTCTTGATGATACAATCCTTGGCACCGTTAGCTGCGCGGACTGCATAGTCAGCTGTATACTCAATTTCACAACCGATTACTTTGATATCCTTACAGTTATCAAGGTAGAAAGCTCCCTTTCTCATTGCGGTGAATTTCATATCTTTGAACTCGATGTGAGAAGCATCACCGTTTGTCTGTACAACATACTCTTCAAGAAGCGATATGTTTACATCCTGAATTTCGTTGATAGGCTTTGTGGGATAGAGATAAAGCACGCCGTTCTTTCTGTCAATATAATATTCGCCGGGAATATCAATTTCTTCAAGAAGATTGTATGCAAAACATCTCTGTCCGGGGGTTACTCCGTAAAGTGATGCACGGTCTGTAGTAAGTGTCTTTGCGCCAACGTTTATATTGTCAATAATCATACTCTGGTCAGCCCAGTCATAGTACCAGAAACCAAAGATTACGCCATCCTCAGCCTTTGACCAGTTAAGATATCTGAGGTCATCAAGCTGAACCTCGATACCGATAGTCGGGTCACCTAAACCGGGATCATCAATGTCTCCTCTTGAATTATATTCGTCCTTTAATACCTTTTCGACATGCATATATCCTTCATTGGGATATCTTGCATTTGTCATAATGCTGCCGTCTACGAAAAACTCAACCGTTTTTGCTGCGGGTGCTGACGGGAGCGGTGAAATATAGGAATATGCACCGTCCAGATAAACCTCACCAACATCATTTAAGCCTTGCTGTCTCAGATTTATCGCAACAATCTGTGAGCGTGCCCCTTCGTCCACAATTCTGTCAAGAATACTTTTATCAGTAACCTGGTAAAAGTCCTTGGGATTCATCGCAGCACCTGCAACGAAGGTTGCCTTTTCACCGGGATATGAACGGTATACGATTGGTGCATCTGCTGTACCTGAATCTTCACCTGAGAAAACCATCCCTTTTGTTACAGAGTAGCTGCCTTCTCTGAAATAGACTACTGCACCTTTTTTGCCGATAGCACCGTTTGCTTTTATTTCTCTTAGCTTAAGCCTTGCACCGTCCATACTTGCAAGAGGCGCATCAATGGTCCCTGCTGCTTCATCGTTTCCATCGGGTGCCACGTATAGATATGTATAACCTGCATCCGTCATCGCAAATGTGCACATCGGGAACGCGCTAAGCATTACAGTAATCAAAGTAAGCAATGCTATAATCTTTTTCTGCAAACAAATCAACTCCTTTTTTTTGATTTTCAGCTACTTGTAAAGCTGCGTTTTCATCCCCACTGTGGGGATGAAAACAACCCTAGGGTTGTTTTCATAATCCAAGCCACTCGCCACGCTTCGCGTGCCACACTCCTTTTTGTAAAAGGAGTTCTTGGATTATTCAAAGTGCCTGCGGATAACAGCACGGTTTTTTAGTTGCCGCTGTTTCTTATCCTCAAGATTTTTTGATTGGCAGCTTTTTTATATTCTTTCATTATTATATGCAGCTTTATAAGTTTTCTAATTGTTTACTTTGTTTTCTTCCATTCTTCAATTTGTCTTGCAACTTCTTCCACAATCTTATCACTGCCTGCCTTCTTAAGCTTTTCATTTCTTTCAGCAATAAGCTCCTTATAGTTGGGTGTTGCTCCAAGGTCAAGATAAAGATACTCTTTCCAGATTGCATTGTACTGTGCAATTTCAAGCTTAATCGGAGCAGGATCAAGTGAAAATCCGATAAGCGGTGATGGCTCCGCCTTCTCATTCACTTCGTTAAGTATGTAATCGTTCCAGCCGGGGGTATCAAACTGTGTCTGATATGCGTTGAATGTGTTTCCAAGTGCCCATGCATCATATCCGTACTTGTTATTGCTTGAGCTGCCCGGTGCTTCCTTAAGAAGCCATTCGATTTCTGTATCCGATACCTTCTTGTAATGTGTT
>JAZPYX010000037.1:0-8152 GCA_045544395.1 Clostridia bacterium | reverse complement strand
GTTTTTTGTTTGAATGGGATATTTTTTTGGGGAATGTGTTTTCTTTTATTTTGTGCAGCGTTTAAAATGAAAACAAAAGAAAATAGTGCAGAATTGACAAACTTCACCTCACGCTGTATCCACATACAGGGTGAGGTAAAGTTTGTGGATAGCAAAAGGCGTAAAATTTAAAATTTGCTTTGCAAATTTTTACTATAAACAATAGAAGAAATAATGTTTGTTATCTATGCAGAAAGAACAACATCAGTTTTCTTTTTCCTTTTGCGGTCGGTGCTGTTTTATTTTGTTTCGTGCAATTTCTCCAGCTCTTCAAGCGTAGCTTCAACAAGCTCCTGACCACCCTCGGGTGAAACAAGGTTGCAGTACATAGATGCACTGTAGCCGTTACCTGCTGCGGCACGCTCTGTTGCAAGGTAGCTACCTGCTGCTCTTCCGTCAGGCTGACCGCAAAGCTGAACTATAAAGGTCTGTTCAAAGGGTGAACGTCCTTGAATTCTGTGCTGATAGTCCATATAAAGCTCAAACTGGTTTGTTGCAAAGGCAATGTTGCCAAGTTTTATAACGTGCATTTCCATAGGAAGCTTCGGGTTTTTCTTTTGGTCTTCATAGCGTTTCATAGCTCTGTTGTATCTTCCGCCTGAAGACATAATTACACTGTTCTGATACATTCTTTCAAGAGGTTCTCCGTCCGTTACGAAAGGCTTTTTAACAACGTTCTTTTCGTTTTCCTCCACGCAGAACTGATATTCTTCGTCTGTAATAAGCCTTTTTGAAAGCTCAACTGTTTTAATGGTGTGTGCCACGGGAAGGTCGTTAAACTTTTCTTTCTGTGCCCAACCATAAACCTCGTCAAAAGACTGTGCAATTCTTTCACCTATATCAAGGCGGCGGTATCGTTCGTAAGTTTCGCTTACGATTTCGGGCATTTCATAGTCTGCGTATTTAAGGCGGAAACGTCTTTCCTCTGCCTTTGAATAGTGAAGAATTCTCGGTGAAAGGTCACCTGCAGCGGCACACTGTGAAAGGATATAGATGTCACCATACCGCTTTGAAATCTGTTCACGGACATCTGCCCAGAAATCTGCTGTAAGGCAGTTATCCATTTCGGAATTCTGCGAGGGACAGGGCACATTTATAATTGCACCTGTAAGCTTTTCGTCCTTATCAAAAGTGAAGAGGAAGTTTGCAAAGGGGTCTGTACCTGCCTCATAATGGCTGAACATTTTATCTTTTGTACTGCCGTACATCTGTGCGTGACCGCCTACAAACTGTGCAGAGTTAAAGTGTGCATTTTCGGGACGCTTTGAAAGGTCATCAAAATACACAACTCTTCTTGAATGTGCAACAGTTGCAAAACCGTAACCGTAGGAAACGTAGCCTTCTTTACGGTTTTCAAATGATTCTGCAATGCCCTCGGCGGTGGTTTCAATAAACCATTTTCTGTATTCACCGTTTGATTTTATTTCAACACCATCGTGGGGAACATTTTCAACAGGACCGCCTGCCCATACCTTGTCTTCTTCAATAAGACAGGGACCGCAGTGGGTATGGGTAGCATTCATTATTATTTTAAGTGTATCAATTTCGGGATTAAGCTCACCTACTCTTGCACGTACAAGGTCGAGGATACCTGTGCCGATGCTTACAGTATCAACCTGCACGAAAATAACGTATTCACCGTTGTTTTCAAGTGTAAGAATGTTTACAAGGATAGGATCAAGAACACCCTCAGAAACTCTTAATTTAAACTGACCTGTGATTGGGAGAGGTTCATTCGTGGAAACATCTTTTCTTGCCCAGCCGATTTTTAACATAGTAATTCAACTCCTATTTTTTTGGTTTAAAATGTAAAATTCGAAATTCGAAATGATGGTAGGGTTTCCCTTAAGTGAAACCCTTTTATTCTTATAAAAATAAAAACAATGATTTTTGGCTTGACAAAAATTTTCATTCATTTCGAACTTCGCATTTCGCACTTCGAACTAAATTGATTTTTAATTTTTCAATCTGTTTAATCAATCTCGCCGCCTGCGGCTATTATGGAAAGTTCCCTTCTTGTAAGAACTCTGCCGTATTTATCGTCCTCGATTATATCGGGTTTAACGATAAATTTACCTTTCTGCAGGTGACAAAGCTCAATAATTTTATTGAAATACTCAAGAACTTTTGCATTTCTCTTGAAATCGTTTCTGTAAAGCTCACCGTCGATAACTGCACGAAGGTAAATCATCTGCCACTTTTTAAGATTGCGGATTTCTTCGGGAAGTGATGCATCAACTTCAACAATTGCCTTTTCAATTTCGGGAATACCTTCAGGATTGTCGATGGGATAACGGTGTCCCGGCTCAAATCCGCGGTGGAGAGTTTTTTCCATAGCAAAGATTGCATCGTGTGCTTTCTGAAGAAGCTCGCCCTCAAGTCCGAATTCGTAAGAAAGATATTCTTTTATAGTATCGGATGCACTCTGTCCGTCGCGGTACAAACGAAGCATAACAACCTTGTTGATTTCTTCGTAGAAGCCTTCAGAATAGGGCCAACCGCCTGCAAGCTTGTCACCATCACGGTCCCAAAGCTCCTGCAAAAGTGCGGGGATGGGGTTAGAACCGTAACCACCCCAGGGAAGAATATCGCACATACTGATTTCGGGGAAACCGAGGATAGGTCTTCTCATACCCTTTTCAAAGGCGTAACGCTGATACTGGGGTTCTGCAACAAGATACTTACATTCGCTGAGTCTGCCTTCGTCCATAACTTTATTCATCATCTCAAACTCAACATCGGTTTCGGTGAATGTACCAAACTGCCAGAGTGAAAGAACAAGGTCTGTATTGGGCATATATTCCTTAACCATGGGGATAATTGCTTCAACGGTCTTTATATAGCCGTTACCGCCCCAGGGAGCACACTTCCTGCAGCTACATCCGCCTTCATCATAAGGCGTAATTGAAAGATAGTCAAGCTCTACATCCTTGAAGGTTTCAAACCAGCTTCGACGATATTCAAGAATTTTTTCAAGACCGCCGGGGGCGTTGGGACAGATTTCAACGTGATAATGTCCCTGAAGCTTATTTACATAACCGTCGTGGCCCGGTGTCCAGTCAGCACGAAGCTGTTCGGGACTTGTTCTGAACGCTTCGTTTGAAATAGTGGTCATCATAATTTTAAGACCGATGGATTTGGCGTAACGCAGGATTTCCTTAAGACGCTCTGCATAATCTTTTCCGTCTTCCATACTGTCAAAATAGTACATATCAAACCATACACGGATAAGGTTTGTGCCCCAAAGGGCGATATCATCAATATGCTCGTAAATTTCCTCGAGCGGTGCACATTCGTAGTAATTACGGTTGTGGGATGCAAAATACATTCCGCAGATTTCTTTTTGTGATTTAAAAGTACCGTTTGGGATTTCGGGATTTCTTACAAATCTGCCGAGAGTATTGAGAAGCTCGGAATATGAGCCTGCACTTATTACCCCGTTTTCAATTTTCCCCTCAAGCTCACCCAGGGTGTCATCAATAACAAGAGTAACATCGTACTTTTCATCAAGACGTTTTCCTGCAATTCGTGCAATATTAGAAAGTGTTTTGTCGGCTTTGTTGTATGTAATCATAATGTGTCTCCTTTTATAAGTTCGAAATGTAAAGTTCGAAATTCGAAATGATGGTGGGTTTTCTCTTTGGAGAAAACCTTTTGTTATGAAATTCGAAAAAGGATTTTTGAGTCAGCAAAAATCTACCTTCACTTCGCATTTCGCACTTCGAACTTCGCATTAAATCAATTTTTTACAATAAGGTAATACATTGAACGTGATTCACTGCCGAGGTAGATAGTAAGTTTTCCGTCCTCGTACTTTGTGGGAACCATACCAATGTAGAATCCCTCGGGACTGATACCCCATACTTCGTAGGTCGAAATATCGGTTTCAATTTCGATTTCCGCCTTAATTGACTCCACAAGAACGGGTGCAGTTCCGTATTCCATCATCTGCTCGCCAACGAATTTTGCACCTGTATTCTGTGCTCTGCCAACGGTTGTGAGGAGAATGTTTGAAGATTCGGTAATTTTTTCGTCCGTAAGTGAACTCATTGCAATAACTGCAAAATCTGTTTCACATGTTACCTTAACGCCTGAAAGCTGAACTGTACCATTCTTTGCAAGGAAACCGTAAGCACACTTTGTGCCGTTGGTATCAATATAGCCGTAATTCTTTTCACGGCTGATGAAAAGCTCGCCTGTATCGGAAAGGATATTGCCGTCAACCTTTACGGGCTTTTCCTCTGCGAACTTGTCAAAGCTGTATTCTGAATATACGCCGTGTCTTTCAATAACATTTGCAAATTCTGCCACGTTCCACTTTGTTTTGGAAAGGTGGGAGTAGGTCTTGAATTCGTTTGCCTCTTTTACATCGCCGCGTCTGGTCATAATAGCTGCGTGGTAGAAAAGACCAAACTTTGCGGGGTCATTCCAGGTGCTGAAAATACCCTGACGATAGGGTGTGCCGCCAATTTTTTCCGAATAGATTTCTTTTCCCAGCATATCCATTCTGTCAAGGCGTGCACTGTAGGAATATGTGTGGATTGCATAGCCGTTCCATCCCTGAAAAAGTCCCACTGCGGCAGTATACAAAACGCCGTCCGCACGGTATTCGTTAGGCCAGGGAACATCCCACTCTGAAATATAGGTAGGCTTATCGGGAGCAGTCATATACGCAGTTGTGAGAAGATAGGATTCATCTACGTGTGTAACGGATTTATTTATACAGTGCTTTTCAAATTCGCCCCAGTTCCAGTTGTAGAAATAGGGATGTGCATCAATATAATCGGTTGTAAGCTGTGTTTTGATATTTGCGGGAACGATAGCGTGATTTGTTCCGTTAATGGGAATTTTCACACCGATTTCACGCATATATGAAATCATATCGGCATAATGCTTTTCCTGAATGTACATCTTGAAAGCAACAAGAATGTCATTTTCTTTATCGCCCACAAGGTCAAAATCCGATGCCTTCATATCGTAGCCGTTTTCCCGGAGCCACTTGTCAAAAAGACCGAGAAATTCTGTGTGATACGGCTCGGGAAAGGGCATTTTCCAGTAGTGTGAGAAAAGGTCGCTTTCGTTACAAACCTCCGCAAGAACGAAAATGGGGTCGTCACAGTAACGAAGTCCTGTGTAGGGGTTAAGATGCGTCCAAAGGTCTTTGCAGAACTTTTTCTGCAATTCTATCAGCTTTTCGCTGAAATAATCCATAGGCTTTGCCGCATCAAGAAGTGCCGCCGCATTTTCTACGCCCTCTTCCGCACGGAATCTGCGATAAGTGAACATATCCATATAGCAGTAAATACCCTCTTTTTTAAGACAATAAATAAGGTAGTCAAGTCTGTCGATGCTTTCGGGATCAATTGTGCCGCCGGGCATTTTCTTACCTTTTGTAAATGCGAAAATGTTTGGTGTGTGCCACTCGGAATCAAGCTGATGGAATCTTACAAGGTTAAGACCGATTTTAGAAAGCCTTTTTGCAAGCTTTTCGGCATAGTCGTGCTCGGGAAAGCATCCCCAACCATTGAAGTTTGTTCCCCAGAACTTCACCTTTGTGCCGTCCTCGAAAACAAAATCTCTGCCGTCTGTCTTAAGAAAACCGTGCTTTCCTGCAGGCTTTTCATCCTCAAACATAAATGAAATGTCAATGGGCACATCATCGTGGAAAAACGGATATGGAATAAACTCTGTCATAAAAAATCTCTCCTTAATTAATTAATTAATATACTTGCATTATACCATGTTTTGAATTATAATCTAGTTAAAATATAGCAAAAAACCAATGAAAAACAGCACTTTTTGAGGTGAGGGGTATGAAAGCTTCGTTTGAAAACAATGATGTCTTGCTTTGTGCGGAGAGTGGGAGAAGTATGCCGGGATACCCGATGCAGTTTCACACCCACGCAGAAATTATATATGTTATATCGGGAACTGTGACTATGACGGTTGACGGGGAGAGGCGTACTTTAAAAGCAGGACAGCTTAGTATATGCTTTCCGTATTCCATGCACGAGTATGAAAAAAGTCCCGATTCAAAAATATTACTTGTGCTTTTTTCAGCAAGTGCGACAGGTGTTTTTGAACAGGATTTACTGACAAAAAAACCCATTCCCCCCTATGTTGAAGATGCAACGGCAATTTACGGTGCTCTTTGCAAAATAACAGAATTCAAGGAAAAAGGCGAGGGGTATGAAAAAATTGCAATGGCATATCTTTGTGCCGCGGTGGGGGAAATACTGTCACATCTTTCCCTTTATGATATTGAAAGCACCGACACGGGCACAATTCAGAAAATTCTGATATACTGTACCGAAAATTTCCGTGACTATGATATGTGCCTTGACAAGGTGGCGGAAAATCTGTTTATAAGCAAAAGCTACATTTCAAAGATTTTTGTGAAAAAGCTTAAATGTAATTTCCGTGAATATATAAACTCTCTGCGTATTAATGAAGCAAAATTACAGCTAGAGGGAACAGATTTCAAGATAATTGACATTATGGAAAACTGCGGATTTAAAAATCAGAGCAGCTTTAATCGTGTGTTTTTTGAAGAATGCGGTATTACCCCACGTGAATACAGAAAAAGATTTATATAAAATTTATCATTTTGGGGACTGTCCCCAAAATGAGAAATTTTGCTTTTTAGATTGGATTTTGTCCAAAAGGTTAGAATCTGTCTCTTGACCTTTGTTTTAAGGGGGTTGTATAATTAAAGTAACAAAAAACAAAGGAGTTGTTTGTTATGGAAAAAAAGTGGGGACTTTTAGTTCATCTTGGTCGCAATATGTGGGGCGACCTTAGGGCACAGAAAGAGGTTCATTTCGATATGGATGTATGGAATGACTTCGTTGATCACTGTGAGGCTAACGGACTTAATATGATTATTATGGACGTTGGTGAGGCTGTCGAGTGGGAAAGCCATCCCGAGCTTTCAATCAAGGGCGCATGGAGTAAAGAGCTTGTTAAGAGCGAGGTTTTAAGACTTCGTGAAAAGGGTATCGAGCTTATTCCCAAGCTCAACTTCTCTAAGACACACGATGCGTGGCTTGGTGTTTATTCAAGAATGGCTTCAACACCCGAATATTACAAGGTGACAAAAGAATTAATCGAGGAAGTATATGAAATGTTCCTTCATCCCTCAATCATACATATCGGTATGGACGAAGAAAACTGGAAGCACGCTACAGAAGGTGACAGATCAGTTATTATGTTCCGTTCAAGTGCTCTTCAGGTCGATGATACAAACTACTTTATCAAGTGCGTTGAGGACCTGGGTGCAGAATGCCATATGTGGCATGATCCTTACTGTAATGTAAAGGAAGAAGATGCGGAAAGAATCAAAAAATCCGTTATTCCCGAGGTTTGGATGTACTACTCATACCTTAAGGAAAACTGGACACTTATTTCCGAGCAGGACGATGAAGTAAAGGATTTCTACGCAACAGAATTTGTACGCCGTTACGGTTACACAATCGAATATGTTGAGGAATCGCCCTCTGTATTAAATGCAATTAAGCTTCTTGAGAAATTCTTCGAGGAAAAGAGACATTTCTTACTTGCAACAAGCAACCTTTATATAAAGAACTGCGAAAAGGACGCTATAGAATTTGTAAGAAGAAATAATCCTGACCTTTCACTTCTTGACGGTATGATTGGTGCACCCTGGGGCAGAATGTGGCCCGACAGAAAAGAGCTTTTGTGGGAAGCGGTTGAGCTTATTGGTAAGGCAAGAAAACAAGCAGAAGAAATAATTGCGGGATGTTAAAAAGCTCCAGAACGCAAAACGAATATCGTTTTAATAAAATGCTTTTATTGAATAATAAAAACAAAGTACCGTTAAATGTTTTCGGTAGAAATTTGCGGTGCAAATTTCGAAATAATTCGTTTTGCTACGAACAAACTTCACCTCTCGGCGTATCCACATACGCCTTCGGGTAACCCCTATGGGTTCAGTTTGTCCGTTCTGAAACTTTTTTCCTATCCCTTTGCGGGATGTTAAAAATGCGGGACGCAAAACGAATATCGTTTTAATAAAAATGTAACTTTTTTGGGACTTTTCCCAAAATCGGGGAAAAAGATTATAAAAAACAAAGTAAAGTCAGGTTTTACGGTA
>JAZPYX010000036.1:0-2136 GCA_045544395.1 Clostridia bacterium | reverse complement strand
CTCTTGCATCATCACGAATATCCTGAATTTCAACGACCAACTTATTCCAGGTTTTCGTATCAATAGTTCCTGCACGCTTACGGTGTTTTAATCTGTCATACGCTCTACAGTAGGCCTTCTCATATGCAACATCATGCAGTTTTTGAGCCTTGATGTGAGCACCTACCTTACGGCATAACCTTCCCTTTGGATCGTTCGGCGCAACTCGATTACAGTAAAGAGTTTTTTCCTGACCTATTATCAAAAAGTATCTACCGCAATTATCACATACTCTTGGTGCGTTGCCTGCTACAAGTGATCTGTATAATTCAGCTTTTAAAAATCCTCCCAAACTGCGATATACCGTCCTTTCAGTAACAATATACTGTTTTTTGTTGCTAGGGTTAGGTCGTGTAATGTAATCAATATTAACAGGTTGCTCTATTTTGAATACATTGTCATATATTTCAGGATGCAACATTGATTGAAGTTTTGCTTGCACATCCTTATCTTTTGAAAATTTATGAATGGCTTTTGCGTACTCTGTGGGGGTACGCTTTTTTGCATATTTCACATAGTCATCAAGCAATGTATCGGCATAGAGCCTGAAAATATGAATTTCGTCATGGTAAGCCAGAATGTCCGAAAGAAAATTTCCCAAGAATTCCTGATTCCAATTCAGCTTTTTGATGTTGTTATCGTTATATGTTTCAACGAAAGCCTTGATTACCTGCTTTTGATTTATTTCAAGTTCCCTAAATAGCGGTAGTTTGTCGAGTTCATCCAAGAATAATTTAAAAATAGGCAAAAAGGAATCTAACCCGTTTCGGCAATCTTCTTCGTTCTCAATTTTATCTAAAGGCTTATATATTTTCTGTGTAGCATCAAGTAATAAAAGTGTTACCTCTCTGAGTTTTGAAAGCTGTTCATTCTCCAATTCCAGAAAATCGGTTGCTAACTGACCGAGAGGTAAACTGTTTTTTCCTAAAATCACTTTATTGCCATAAAACTCTGCACTAAAGCTTGCGTAATCGTCCTTTTTATCCTCTAATCTGCGTTTTTCTAACATAAATTCTCTCCCCGATAGTAATTTGACCAATTCCCCAAGGTACTTGGGAAGTATTGATTTGAAATTTTTCCTGTGTTACACTCATTACAAACATTATACCCGATAGACAATCAAATGTCAATCAGGGATTTGAACCTTGAAAACTAAATAGCCGTACCGCAAGGGATACATTCTCGGGGAAGTGTCGCCACGATATGAGCGCACCAAGAGATGAAAACACGATGTCGGTGTCAAACAAGGCAAGAGGTCAGGAACTGTAGCGGAAGTCGGTGTCACTATAATTTGGAAGGAAGGATTTAAATGAAATCTATTAATATTGAAATTGAAAAAGCAATAGCAAGGTCTATGATATTAAAACTTTTAGACCAAAATTTTATTAGCGAAGCGGAGGCAGATGCTCTCATAGAGAAAACCTATACTGCACTTGATGCCCCATTGATTGAAAATTCAGCATAATTCTTTTATCTTTTTGTTTAATATTTGTCTGGATATATTGAAAACTTTGTGGTATTGTTGTGTTGAAATAAATTAAGGAAGGAGGTAAGCTGATGCCTGAAGTAATTGTAGTTCAAGGAAACTTGGCAAGACAAGAAGAATTAAAATGCCGTGTCGGTGCGTATGCAAGAGTTAGTTCTGATTCAGATGATCAGCTAAACTCTTTCTTTAATCAGGTACAGCACTACACGAAATTAATAAAAAGCAATCCTGAATGGGAATATGTTGACATCTATGCAGATGAAGGTGTAACAGGAACCCGTGCCGACAAGCGTTCTGACTTTAACAGAATGATAAAGGATTGCGAAGACGGCAAGCTCGATAAGATAATAACAAAATCAATATCGAGATTTGCAAGAAATGCAGTCGAGTGTGTTAAAATTCTGAAACACTTGAAAAATTTCGGTGTATCGGTAATCTTCGAAGAAGACCACCTGGATTCTTCGAACCCGAGCGATTTCACAATGATATGTGCAAAGGCATCTCTTGCAGAAGAACAATCAAAATCTACTGCCGAGAATGTCAGAATGGGAAACCGTTACAGAATGCAAGAAGGAACTTATGTTCAAAGCAATCCCCCTATCGGATTTATT
>JAZPYX010000035.1:0-5922 GCA_045544395.1 Clostridia bacterium | reverse complement strand
ATATTTAGTCACACTTTTTTGTATGTAGGAAATTACTACTTTTAAGTTGTAATTTCCGGAACATCAAGAAAGTGTACCTTAATCCCCTCAAGATTGAGGGGCAGGGGAGTTGACGTGTTTATTTAAAACACTTTTTTATTTAATATTACTGAATATAGCTGCAAGCCGCAAGTGCTGCAACTGCGCCGTCGGAAGCGGCAGTTGCCACCTGGCGGATTTTTTTCTGTCTGCAGTCTCCGGCAACAAAAATACCGGGAATATTGGTCAGGCATTCTTCGCCCGACTGTACATATCCTCTTTCATCAAGGGTAATAACATCGGCAAAGTTTTCGTTCTGCGGAATCAGGCCTATTGCCACGAAAAGACCATCAAGAGCAAGCTCGCTCTTTCCGTCTTTGCCGGAAAGGCTTACCCCCTGAAATTCTTTTTCGCCTAAAAGACCGTCTACCACAGTGCCTAAAATCACTTCAATGTTATCTTTCCCTTCAATGGCTTTCTGAAGCTTGTCCTCGCCGGTCAGGAAATCAAGGTTCTGAATCACATAAACCTTCTTGCTTGTTTCAGAAAGGAGAAGTGCTTCCTGAAGCGCACTGTTTCCTCCACCGACTACGCCCACTGTCTGTCCTTCGTAAAAGGCACCGTCACAAACTGCACAGAACGAGATTCCTTCTCCGATGAAGTCCTCTTCCTTTTCAATCCCCAGCAGTCTGTGCTTTGTTCCCGTGGCGATAATTACTGCTTTTGCAAGGAATTCACCGTCATCGCAAATTACACGGTGGGGGTCTCCCGGAACAATTTTTTCAGCTGTCATACATTCAATTTCTGCATCAAGTGCCATTGCCTGTGCAATAAGCTGCTCGGCAAATTCATTCCCCGTCACACTCATAAAACCGGGAATGTTTTCCACTTTGGGAGAGGAAGTAATCTGCCCGCCGAAAGTACCTTTTTCAATTACCAGTACTTTTTTGTTGGCACGTCCTGCATAGATGGCGGCGGTCAGCCCCGCAGGGCCGCCGCCGATAATTACGATATCATAAACGTTCATGGTTTTCACGCCTTTAAATATTTCTTTATGTCAGATACACCGGCATACTTCTGAACTGTTCCGTTTTCAACAACAGCCAGTGTGGGTGCCTGCTTGATTTCAAGTGCGTTTGCAGCTTCCTTGTTTTCATTTGCAAGAAGCTTTTCATAGCTTACGCCCTCTTTGTCAAGGAGAGTAGAAGCGATTTTGCAGTTGGGACATGTTGCTGTTGTGAAGAGGTAAACTCCATCCTTCATTGCACACATTGATTCTACAGTTGTATCAATTGCAGCTTCCTTGATTTTTTCGGAAAGCTTGGAAGTAGCAATGTTGTAAACCTTACGTTCCTTGTATTCCTGGCTCTTACCGTCGTTCCAGTTCTGAACAGGGCGGTAGTAACCTGTAATACGGCTGTATACCTCTGTCTTTTCTCCGCAGTCGGGGCAGGTGAACTGCTCGCCTGCTATATAGCCGTGATTCTTACATACGGAATATGTGGGAGAAAGTGTGTAATAGGGAAGAGAGTAATTCTCTGCAATCTTACGCACAAGGTTTGCAGCAGATTTCCAGTCGGGAAGCTTCTCTCCGAGGAATGCGTGGAATACTGTACCTGATGTGTAAAGTGTGTGAAGCTCGTCCTGAAGGTCAAGCGCTGTGAAAATATCCTCTGTGTAACCAACAGGAAGGTGAGAACTGTTTGTATAGTAGGCTGTGCCACCTTCTTCACCTGCTGTGATAATGTCGGGATAATGCTTAAGGTCGTGCTTAGCAAGACGGAAAGCAGTAGACTCGGCAGGAGTAGCTTCAAGGTTGTAAAGGTCCGTAAACTTCCTGATAGTCGGAAAGTCTTTCACGCATATGGTTAAGAACTTCCTTAGTGAATTTCGAAGCTTCTTCATTTGTCAGATTCTTGCCAATCCATTTAGCGTTAAGACAAGCTTCGTTCATACCTACAAGACCGATTGTGGAGAAGTGGTTGTCAAAGCTTCCCAAATAACGTTTTGTATAGGGATAAAGCCCTTCATCCATAAGCTTGCTGATAACTGTTCTCTTAACTTTAAGGGAACGTGCAGCAATATCCATCATACGGTCAAGTCTTGTATAGAAATCTGCTTCGTCCGAAGCGAGGTAAGCGATTCTGGGCATATTAATTGTAACAACACCTACAGAACCTGTGGATTCACCGCTGCCGAAGAAACCGCCTGATTTCTTTCTGAGTTCACGAAGGTCAAGACGAAGTCTGCAGCACATACTTCTTACATCGCTGGGCTCCATATCGCTGTTGATGTAGTTAGAGAAGTAGGGAGTACCGTACTTGGAAGTCATCTCAAAGAGAAGACGGTTGTTTTCGGTATCCGACCAGTCGAAATTGTTTGTGATGGAGTATGTGGGGATAGGATACTGGAATCCTCTGCCGTTAGCATCGCCTTCAATCATAATTTCGATGAATGCTTTGTTGACCATATCCATTTCTTTCTGACAGTCTTTATACTTGAAGTCAAGCTCTTTACCGCCAACGATACAGTTAAGCTCTGCAAGGTCGTGAGGAACAACCCAGTCCAGTGTAATGTTGGAGAAGGGTGCCTGTGTACCCCAACGGGAAGGTGTATTTACACCGTAAATGAATGATTCAATGCATTTCTTTACCTGATCGTAATTAAGGTTGTCCACCTTAACAAAGGGAGCAAGGTAAGTATCAAATGATGAAAATGCCTGAGCGCCTGCCCATTCATTCTGCATAATGCCAAGGAAGTTAACCATCTGGTTGCAAAGTGTTGCAAGATGGCTTGCAGGTGCGGAAGTAATCTTTCCGGGAACACCGCCCAAACCTTCCTGAATAAGCTGCTTGAGAGACCAGCCTGCACAGTAACCTGTAAGCATGGAAAGGTCGTGAATGTGGATGTCTGCATTACGGTGTGCGTTGCCGATTTCATCGTCGTAAATCTCAGAAAGCCAGTAGTTTGCTGTGATAGCACCTGAGTTAGAGAGAATAAGACCGCCTACAGAATATGTAACGGTGGAGTTCTCCTTAACACGCCAGTCGTTAATATTAAGGTAGTTATTGATGATATCCTTGTAGTCTACCATAGTAGCACTGATGTTACGGATTTTCTCTCTCTGACGGCGGTAAATGATGTATGCCTTAGCTACATCATCGTAACCTGCCTTGATAAGAACGGATTCTACAGAGTCCTGAATTCTTTCAACGCTGATTTTGGAATCTTTTACCTCGGGTTCAAATTCTGCTGTAACTTTTAATGCAAGGAAATCTATTATGTCATCATTGTACTGTCTTTTGCAAGCGTCAAACGCCTGTGAAATTGCGGTACTGATCTTTTTAATATCAAAAAGTGCCAGTTTACCGTCTCTTTTTACTACGCTATACATAGTATCCTCCCTCTCTTTTTCTAATATTTTCTAATTGTGAGCGAATTTATTGTAGCACATATATTGTGCGTTGTCAATAGTAAAAACACATTATCTTGTGTTTTTTTAGAAAAAATAAAAATAAAATAAAAAAGACAATTTTTCTTAAAACCAAAGCAAAAACAAAAGCACTGCAAATGGCTTCATATAGCCATTTGCGGTGCTTTGATGAAATAGAACAATATGTAGTTTAAACACAAAAATTATAATTATCGCAACACAATATCTTGTGCTTTGAATCATATTTTTTGCGCTTTTTATTGTTCCTCGTCAATTTTAACCACTTTATATTGTGGGTTGGTTATAAGAAGCCCCTCGGGAGTTTTCACGAAAACCGCACCCTCATCCAGATGATAAAACTTAATCATCTCATATGGAAGAGAAACTCTTCCCATCGAATCAATTTTTCTTTTTATACCGATATTCATACCGATTCCTCCTCGTTTTTTGTTGTAGCCCGAACTGAGCTAATATGATTTTACCACAGTATCCGGGGAGGATTTTGTCGAAACGTCTGCAAAATGGAAAAAAATTACATTTTTTTATTTATTTTTAAACAAAAAGCACGTAAAATAATATTTTTTCCAATAAAAGAGCATATTAAACTCCGCGCAAAGATGTGTCGGGAACGTATTTTTCGGCGATTTTTTTCATTTGGCTAAGCTCAGATTCCGAAAGCGGATGCATATTCTCGCAGAGTACATCCCCCGAATCAACAAAATTTTGCAGAAAGTACCTTTTGGCACCCTTTATTATTTTGCCGATTTCTTCCATACTTTCCTTCGTATGCAGTTCCTTTACAAGTGTTGTGCGGAATTCGTAGTCAACTGTTCCCTGCATCAGAAAATCAATGCTTTCCTTAATCTTATTAAGGTTAACATTTACACCTGTAGTTTCTTCATAGCAACCAAAAGAGTTTTTTATGTCCATTGCCACATAATCAATAAGACCTTCACTGACAAGTGCTTTCAGTTTTTCAGGAAAGCTTCCGTTGGTGTCAAGCTTCACGCTGTAGCCAAGTTTTTTTACCTTCTTTATAAATTCGGCAAGTTCTCCATGAAGAAGCGGCTCGCCGCCTGTTATACACACTCCGTCAAGAAGCCCTTTGCGTTTTGTTAAAAAGGAAAGAACTTCTTCCTCAGTGATTTCTGCGCTGTCTTCCGCACGTACCAAAGAGCCATTATGGCAGAACGGACAGCGGAAATTGCAACCCATGGTAAAAAGCAGACACGCCATTTTACCCGGGTAGTCAAGAAGAGTCAGTTTTTGCAGTCCTGCAAAGAACATATTTATCAAGCCTTTCCGTAAAAAGTTTCATTTATATTATAACACGGCAGGTATACCCCCGGTCAAGGTATAAGGGCAAAAAATATTTTAATAGTGGGAATATCAGTCTGACAGGGCAGTTTTTGCTATATTTTACGGTAAAAGTTTTTTCAAAAAATGTTGTGCTTTCTTCCTTTATGTTGTATGATTACCTTAGAGGTGAAATGATATGTCCGGAATTTTCAATAAAGAATATGGCTTCGTTCCCTGCCTGGCAGGAAAACAGTTGTGGAAAGTACCAAAGTTCAGCTATATGAAATCTCCCAGACCCGATTTTGGCTTTATGCTCCTTACAGACGGGAAAATAGATATTACATATGAAAGTGGAGAAATATCCGCCTGTCCCGGTGAAATTGTATTCTTGCCAAAAAACAGCTATTACGAGGTGCATTTCCACATAGAGTCGGGAAGCGTGGAAGATTATCTGATAAATTTTGAAGCGGATGCAGACAGTCTTAATATAAAACACCCGATCAAAATTGCGAGTCATATCAGTGAGGAATGCAAAGAAAAATTTGTGTCCTTTGTGGAAGAAAACCATAATTTTGATGAAGTTACCTTCAAACGTATGGGGGATTTCTATCTGCTTTTTCACCTGATTATGAACAGCCACCGGGAGGATTCGCCCCGGGAAAAAATGCTTGTTAAAGCGAAGGAATTACTTAAAAACGATAACGATATTTCTATCCGCGAAATTGCAAAAGAGTGCGCAGTAAGTGAAAGCGGACTGAGAAAAATATTCGTTGATGATATGGGAATGTCTCCGAACAAATACCGTATTGATATAAAAATTGACAAAGCCAGGTATCTGCTGGAAGCGACAGATATGACAGTCGGGGAAATTTCTGATTCCTTGGGATTTTTTGACACGGCATATTTTTGCAAAATCTTTAAAACGAAAGTGGGCGTTACCCCGAAAAAGTATTCCAAGCTTAAAAAACTGTAAAGGCTCCGGGTGTCGTCGAAGGAAGGTGTCGCGGATTAGCACAGATTGGGGACGGCAGACTGTGTCAAAACTCAAGTTACGCACAAAAGAGGTCAGAGGGGGACGGCTCCTGACAGACTTTTTAAGTCTTTTTGTATAAAAAACATCGTTTTTTGTACAAAAACAGGACTGTCCCCACTACTGACCGAACCTGATTAAG
>JAZPYX010000034.1:0-14143 GCA_045544395.1 Clostridia bacterium | reverse complement strand
TTCCCTGTTGGGGGCCCGCCCCACAAACGGTGAAATTTTGCGACTAGAAAATTTTAAAAACTTCTTCTTGATTTTCTTTAGCATGTCTTTACCTTTAATATGCCAAGTCGAAATCTGTCTAGATTTCACTGTTTAAGTCATGTTCGGATAGTCGAAACATTTTCAATCAAATTTCTTCCGCCAGACAAACCGGTGACAGTGAGTTACTACCATCAAATCCAAACACCTTTATAATATCATTCTTTTGTACCGTATTTGGCAGAAGAAGAGGAATATCTATCTTTGCAGTGTCTTTAGGAAGCACATTTTTTATTTCAACCGCTTTTACTACCTTCATTTTCCCGTTACCGCTATAGAGTGCCACGTATATTCGGAGACTTTTAAGCTTCGTTGTCCCGTTTGAGATACCGCCCGTTATGTTTACTGTACTACCTGCCGTTACAGTACCTCCTGCATCAAGTTCATTAAAGCTCATAATCTGTCCGGGAATAGGAAGCACTCTCACCTTAACATCGTCGTAATAAGCGGTCAAGGTTTTCCCTGCTACAAGTCCCGTAAATGTCGGACCTAATCTCAGATAGCCTATCTGTGACGGAATTGAGTAAATATCACCCATATTAATGTTCTCATAAATAGCCTCTCTGGCTGTACCCTCATTTACGATAAGAGCCGCAGTTTTATTTGTCATATCTACAATATAACGCATTTTATTCCAACCGAAGTTATTGTAAAGAGAACCTACAGACATCTTTCCTGTTCCCCAACCTGTATGGAAATAGCTGTCCTGCTGTGTAAGAAGTCCGGCACCGTGAGCTTCGAAGAAATTCATACTGTATGAACCTACAGGGTCGCTGTCAATCTTGAAACGGAAGCTGATTTCCATAATTCCGCCTGTATGAGTCTGATTAAGATGAGCATACAGATATCCGCCGCCTTCACTTCCATCGGCAGTAAACTTCATTACTTTGTTTCCGCTATCTTCCACAATTCTGAAGTTTGACTTTGTTTTGTCTTTGTACTGATGATTTGCGTATAAATCAATACCATACCCGGTTCTTACAGTAGAAGAAACATCGCTTTCAAGCATATTTTCGAAGTCTATATTCATACTGAAAGTTTTTGACGGACAGAACTTTATAATCTCTTCCTTTTCAGCTTTGCAACCATTTGTAGCTTTTACAGTATCCGGGATTGTCAGTGTACACTCTTCTGCTGACGTGAGATTTGCGTGACGTACAAGGACGCGTTTTCCTTCTGTCACAATTTTTGCTCCAACTGCATTGCCCCCCTGTCTAAGGGTTATTCCGGCAGTAGAAGAACTGTCAACTTCACTGTCGAACATAAGCTCAATAGAGTTGACCCACGGGATGTCTGTGTCACCGTTTTTTACACTTGATGATACAAGCGATAAATCCGAATCAAGTACCCTTATACTTATATCATCATAATACGCTGTCAGAGTTTTTCCTGACTGTAATCCCGAGAATATCGGTCCCATTCGAAGATAGCTTATTTCTTTTGGTGCCGACTGAGTGCCAAGTGAAACCTTTCCGTAATCCTGACCGTTAGACACAACAGAAACAGTACCTTCATCAATGTTTATGATATATCTCATTGTATTCCATCCATAGCTACCATAAAGATTTTCAATAGGCGTTTTATCTGTACCCCATCCGGAATAAAAGTAGCTATTTAGTTGTGTCAGAAGTCCTGTTTGCTGTGCTTCAAAGAAATTCAGACTGTAAGTTCCGTTAGGGTCAGTGTCAACCTTGTACCTGAAGTTCACTTCAACAACACCGTTTTCCACCGTATGATTAAGCCTCGCGTACAAATATCCTCCGCCCTCGCTACCATCAGCTGTGAATTTCAAAATCTTATTACCACTTTCTTTAACTATTTCAAATTTTGATTTTGTTTTATTGTTGTATTGATGATTTGCATACAGGTCAATACCGTAATGCTGCGGATTATGAAGTGATATATCCCCTTTCTCCATATCAGTAAAATCTATCTTCATACTGTATGTTGAAGACGGTGTAAACCTGATAACCTTTTCTTCAGAAAGTGTTTCTCCGTTTATTGAAGAAACCTTTTGGGGAATGGTCAGCACACACTCGTTTCTCGAAGTAAGGGCTTCGTGCCGCACAAGCACACGGCTTCCACTTGCAGTAATAATGAAATTAATTTTATTACCGTTTTGCACAAGCGAGATATTTTCTGCACTTTCACTGTCAGCGGCTTTGTTAAAATAGAGTGCAATACTGTTTGTCCACGAAACGTCCGTATCTCCGTTTTCTACACTTGATGACACAAGCTTAAAATCTGACGGTTCCGTCTCAAGTAAAACGGCACCTTCCTTATTTTCTCTTCTGCCGGTATATGCGTGTGACGAAGACGCTGCCTCCACCTTCCAGTAATAATCGTTTGCTGCATAGTTAAGCCCCGATACAGAAAGGCTATTAAGGTTTGTTACTGCATCATAAACAATATTTGAAAAATCTGAATCTGTTGCTACTATCAGGCGATATTTGTCTGCCCCTGAGGAATTTTCCCATGAAAATTTTATACTTCCTGCTTCTGAAGTTACATCTGATACATATGGTGCTTTCAGACGGAATTCGCCTACCGAAAGTCCATTCTGCCCCTCAGGACCGGTCTTCGTCACATCAAGCTGTTCAAAGTCCGGGATTGAAGCAAGGATGCTATCGTAACTTTTCGGAGTGTAGTTCCCACCTGCCTCATCCGTAAGTGCAAGACCACTTTCAAAAGTTATATTATTTGAAACAGAACCATAAGTATTTACAAGATTTCCGATACGAAAAGCTTTACCGTAAGTGGCGTTGTTTTTTTCGATTGAAACGTTGTTTTTCACTGTATTATGCTTAGGTATAAATGGGTCACTTTCAAGGAACGTCGCAAGCCATGGGTATTTTTTATCATAAGCTGCTTTTCCTGAAGGATACTTCTGTTCCCAGTAAAGTTGCCTGTACTTATGATTGATTATATCTCCATATCCCTTCCAGGTAGCATCCCCATCTTTAACAGATTGCATAAGCACTTTATTTGCTTCAATAATTTCGTCATCCGGTCTTGAAGACCAGTTATATATATTTGCAGCAAAAGCACTATTTTTAATAAATATATTATTCTGAACATCGTGATAGCTTCCACCGTTTGTATAAATACCCGCTTCCACATTTGCAATAACATTTCCGTATATTGTTGCATTTGAAGCCGCATCGTCAAAGTATATAGCATGTGCCTTGTGAGTTCTTCCGGGTAGAGTTGTCCCGGGCATGTCGTGAATAAGATTGTATCTTAACTTATGACCGAGATTTGTCCAGTCGGACCAACAGTAAATCGCCGCCATGTCCTCTGCCGTATTCATAACATTATAGATGTCGTTATACTCAACTATATTTTCATTACCGTTCATATATATAGCCAGATGCTTACCGCCGTTAATTCTGTTATGCGATATACGGTTTCCTATACTGTAAACTCTGATTGCCGCCATATATCCATGGGAAGTAAGTCCGTAATTTTCAATATGGCAGTTCTCCACATAATTTGATGCAGGTGTAAGAGTTTTAAACTCTGACGTGCCTTCGCGGATATTCACTCCGGACTTACAAAGGTTGTAGAGATGACATCCTGATATGCCGTTGTTATTTGCACTTTCATTCATATCAACTCCCACTTTACCAAGGTTTCTGAGCACACAATTTTTAATTACATTATGATGAGAGCTGTTTGATATAAGGACACCTTCACCGCAAGTACCTTCAATAGTTATTCCGCTGAAGGTAAGGTACATCGCCCCTGAAATATTAAGAACAGGTCTTGTTGATGCAGAAAAACCAATTTCACTGCTTTCAAGGGGAGCATCGGGGTAAATATACATAATTCCGTTGTTCCTGTCAAGATACCATTCCCCGGGAGAATCAAGTTCTTCAAGAAGATTGTACAAATAATACGGTCTGCCTTTTATAAGTCCATAGGAAAGCGTACCGTCAAGCGTTATCTTCTTATTTTGTGTATCGAAGGTTGCTCTTGCACTTTCGTCAGCCCACAGATAGTTGCCGAATCCGTGATACCATGCATCTGTTGCAGTCGCCCAGCGGTTACCTGTGCTTTCTGTGTAATAAAACTCACCGTTGCCCGTTGTCCCGCTGTTTGTAACCTCTCCCTGAAATGCCCAACCGGAATTTGGCCAGCGTGCAAGAGTTTTCATACTTCCGTTGACAGTAAGTATGGGACTTGACACTTCATCAAATGTCATATACCTGTTTTTTTTCATAGTGCCAAGGCTGCTGATTCCCATATCGTACAGGTTTGCCGCAACCACTCTGTCCCTCGCCTTTGTGGGAATACGGCTAAGAACATCTGTGTCCACCACCTTTTTAAATGCATCCGAGTCAAGCCTGACTGCATTTGTGAAAATAACTTCTTCACCCGGATAAGCCGTATACTCAACAGGGCATGTTTCCTTACCGCTGTTTGTTCCGCTGTATGTAATTCCATCCTTAAAGCGATACGTGCCGCCTCTCAGATATACGGTTACTTTTGATGCAGTGCCACCATACACCAACATCATTACAGCCCTTTTCACAGCATCAAGTGTATAGGGACTTGCCTCCGTTCCGTCTCCGTCTTCACCGGCAGTTGCCGAAACATAGAGAACCGCCTCACTAAGTGCAAATCCTGTCGACGGTATTATGGCAAAAAGCATTGTCAGAACTATCAAAATTGCAATTAATTTGTTTGTCTTTTCCATAAATTCCTCCTTGATGTACTTTTCTAAAAGTACATCAGCCGATGTATTACTGTTTCCGGCAACACATCGGCTGTTCTTATTTATTTCTGTTACTTAGTAACAACTGCTTCAAATGGAACAATCTTAGCACCGTCTTTATATCCGAATACCTTAATATAGTCGCCCTCTGCTACTTCTGCATTACCGGGAATAACAAATTCAGTATCAAAACTTTCGAATGTCTTGGGAACAATCTTTTCAACAGGGCAGATTTTTACTGCTTTCATCTGCTTGTCTGAACCGTAAATTGCGACTGCAACAGTGGGTGTCTTGAATGCTACTGTACCGTTTCCGACTTCACCGCTTACCTTAACTGTATTTCCAGCAGCAATTTCACCCTTTACAACTACATCTGCAAAGCAAAGGTCCGCAGTAGGAGAAGCAAGCCTCTTAACTGAGATATCGTCATAGTAAGCTGTCAGTGTCTTTCCTGCCGCAAGTCCGGCAAAGACCGGTCCGAGTCTCAGATATCCAAGCTGTGCGGGAGGGGTCTGAGCACCCATATTAATGTTCTCATAAACAACTTCTTTATCTGTTCCTTCGTTTAATATAAGAGCTGCTGCCTTATTTGTCATATCAACAATATAACGAAGTGTGTTCCAGTCAAAATTATTGTAAAGAGTTCCTACAGACTGCTTTCCTTCTCCCCAGCCAGTATGGAAATAACTATCCTGCTGTGTAAGAAGTCCTGCACCGTGTGCTTCAAAGAAATTCATGCTGTATGAACCTACAGGATCAGTGTCAATCTTAAAGCGGAAACTAATATCCATAATTCCGCCTGTATGAGTCTGATTAAGGTGAGCAAACAAGTATCCGCCGCCTTCTGCTCCGTCTGCAGTAAATTTAAGAACTTTGTTTCCATCCTCTTTGATAACTTCAACCTTTGAATTTGTCTTGAGAGGACCTCCCTGTCCGCCAACATTAAATGTGTGATTTGCATAAAGGCTGAAGCCGTAGCCTGCATTGCCCTGCATTGAAATATCGCGGTTTTCTGTATTTTCAAAGTCAAGAACCGCAGTATAAGTTTCAGAAGGAGTAAACTTAATTGTCTTAGCCGCACTTAATCCAACTCCGGCTACAGATGTCACTGTTGCAGGAATTGTAAGCGTACATTCAGCATTTGAAGAAAGAGGAGAATGACGTAAAAGAACCCTATTTCCGTTAACCTCTATTTTCTTACCGATTGCTGTACCGTTCTGTGTAAGTGTTATATTATTTGCTTTTGTTGCATCCATAGGAGAATCAAACATAAGTTCAATATTGTTAACCCACGGAACATTTGTTGCACCGTCAGCTACGCTTGATGACATAAAGGTAGGTGCTGCAACTTCTTCAATTGTGAGATCGTCATAGTACATCGTAACGTCTCCGCCACCAAGTCCGAACTGAGAAGGTCTGAATGCAAGATAATCAATCTTAGAAAGCTTAGCAGCGTCAAACCCATACTGGCTGCCGTTTACAGCATCGCCTGTAAGTCTTTGCCCGTTTACATCAAGTGCAAGCATTTTCTGATTAGGAAGGTCCATGTACAGTGCAAATGTATTCCACTGTCCAACCTTCGCTCTGTCTCCAAGAGAATCTTTACCTGATCCCCATCCCACATAGAAGTAGTCACCGGATATACAAAGTGCAAGTTGATCCTGAACTCTCAGAATAGTACCATTAAGCGAATTCATGCCTTCGCCCTTTTCAACCTTAACCTTGAATCCAATCTTAACAATACCGTTAACACTCTGTTTAAGTGCATACCATACAGTACCTGCATTTTCACCTACTACGTTGTACATTTTCAGAACATTACCCTGACCACTCTCTGTATCAGGATCCTGCGTAATGTCATAGCTTGCTTTAGTATAACTGCCATATGCTCCATTTGTGTAGAAGTAATCCTTTGCTATTCCCCCACCTGTACCGATAGACGACTTATCTAATTTTGAGAAATCCTGACTGTATGAGTAAAGAGGAACCTGAGCAGGAGTAATTTCCTTTACAGTAATATCATCATAATAAGATGTGATGACCTCTCCATCATCGGCAATACTGAATCTGGGGGCAAGCTGAAGATACTCAAGCGCTGCCGCTGTATCGCTAACACCATTACCGCCAAGCGTTACATTATTAAGAATATTACCGTTAATTTCCACATCAGCAGTATTAGCACTGCCTGAGCCAAGATAAAGCGTGTATGTAACAGCGTTCCAGTCACCGGGTTTGATATACCGTGTAAGGTCAGTTTTTCCACTGCCCCAACCTGCGTAATAAGAATTCCTGTCCACACCCATAAGAATACCTGCAGAAGAGCCCATAAATCCATAAGTAGAACAAGCTGAAATATCTCCCTCTATTTTAAATTTGTAACTTACCTGAACTGTGTTTGTGAGAACTTCTCCAAGCCAGTAGAAAAGATAACCACCTGTTTCCTTCGGTGCTGTTACAAGTTTAAGAACGTTGCCGTTCTGTTCATCTTCCACGATATCATATCCTGCAGTAGTAGCAGAATCGTATGTACCGTTTGTGTAGAAGAAATTCATTTCATTATTGGTTCTCTTGTTTCCGATATCACTCTTTGTGAAATCTTCAAAATTCTGCGTGAAGCTGTAATAATCGCTTGACGCTGAAACCGAAGAGACACCTATCATTCCAAAAACCATAACGAAACTTAAGATAGTTGCCAAAAGTTTTCTTGATGTTGCTTTCATTTTTCATTCTTCCTTTCCTTTTTATTTTCAGCTGAACCTTGACCAGCAAAGACAGCTATCCTTGATTATAATTTTATCACCTGCGGTATGAATTAACAATTCCGATTTTCGTGATTAAAACTCCCATTTTCAAGCAGCATCAAAAGCTTCTCGCAGTAAAAATATACAAACTTTCATTAGGCCAAAAAAAGCTGCAGCAAAATAGAATACATCTTACTGCAGCCACCCAGACCGTATTTAATAAAACACCTTTTTAAGGCATAACCCCTCTGCAGGCATTGTTATCCCCGCATTTTTACGGGACTTAGTTTCAAGAATCTCGTCTATTACACTCTCGTCCTTTTTGCCGATACCGATTTCATACAGCGTACCGACAATTATACGCACCATATTATAAAGGAATCCGTTTCCGTTGACAGTTAATTTTATAACACCGTCAGTTTCCGTAATATCAATACTGTTCACCGTTCTTACTGTGGATTTTTTTGCTTTTCCCACCGAGCTGAAACCATGAAAATCATGTGTGCCGATAAGCCTTTCTGCGGCGGATTTCATTTTACGGATATCAGGTGCTTCATCGGGGAAATAAACATATTTACGAATAAACACATCAGGTTTTTTTATTGCGATTGAATATTCGTAGGTTTTGCTTTTTGCATTAAGACGGCTGTGAAACCTGTCGTCCACTTGTGCTATATCTGCCACACGGACATCTTCGGGAAGGTAGCGGTTAAGGTACGTCAGTATATCATCAGATGACATATCCACGTCACACTTGAAATTTGCAACCTGCCCTTTTGCGTGGACCCCTCTGTCAGTTCTGCCTGAGGCAAAAACCTCCGTTTCTTTTCCGCACATAATGGAAATCACGTTTTCAAACTTTTCCTGAAGAGTATTTTTGGTGTTCCCCTGCCTTTGCCAGCCATTATATTTAGTTCCGTCATATTCAACTGTAATCATATAATTTTTCATATTATTTATCCTTATACATTCTTGTATCAGCCTCTTTTATAAGCTCTTCAACGCCCATTACCTCGCTGTATTTGCAACTTCCTATTCCTGCATTCATATTAAATCCCGGAGCAAACGCTGAAGTATCAATAGACTGAATCTCTTTTCGAAGGTTATTTATAACCTCGCTATTATCCTGCCCGATATGTACCACCATAAATTCATCACCTGCAAACCTTGCCGCAAGGTCTGATTTCGGTGTGTTTTTCTTCAGAACCTCTGCTACGGCTTTAAGTGCCGCATCGCCTGCATCATGCCCGTAGTTGTCATTAATATACTTAAACTTTGTAAGATCCAGGAATACAAGTTCAAAGTCAAGCCCCGTTTTTTTGTAGCTTTCTTCCATTTCAAAAAGATGATTCATGACCATTCTTCTGTTTGAAAGCCCTGTCAGTTCGTCAAAGTTTGCAAGATAGTTTAGACGCTTTGTCGCCTCCTTAAGCGCTGTTATATCGTTAAAATGAAGGAGGAACAGGTCAATTTCCGATACTTTGTTCTGGGTCTGATATCTGGTGCAGATTACCGGAGTTTCGTTATTAAGACTGTACTCATCACCCTGTGACATATCGGCACCATTTTCAATTTTATCCTTGAGTCTCGAAGAGCTTTCCTCTGCAAAAATTTCATAGATATTTTTTCCTACAAGTTCATCAGTACCGCACAAAGTGCATATTTCATGATTTGCATAAAGAATTGTGTGGGTGTTGTCTGTAATAATCATTGCCCCGATGCAGTTTTCGTATATATAGCCGTTATCAAGTGCCTCCTGAACATAGGAAAAGTCATAACTTTTAACACTTGTCCACACAATAAATCCAAAAGCATATAACGGAATGCACGGTACAGGAGGCAGATATTGACCTAATGTTACGATATACACGCTTGTAAACCCACCGTAAGCGCAACATATAACAAGCCTAAACAAGCTTCCTCCAAATTTTTTAGCCATCTGATGAGGAGCTTTTTTCAGCCACCTGAAAAGCACAAAAAGTGCAACTCCCAAATAGACATAAGTGTATACAAGATACAGAATCGTCCACAAATCCCAGATGTGATTTACAAAAGTCCACCCAAATCCCAGTTTGCTTTGTACAATATCAACAGCAAAGGCGGTGGGTCCGCCAAGAAGACACTTTGCGGTAAATAAAGCAGGAATTAAAAAATATATGATTTTTATCCACAACGGAACTTTTTTGGAAAAACCCGTCAGCACAAAATAATAATTTGCCGCACCGATAACGTACCCTATCATACCAAACGACGTAAGCCTGTGCCAGAACCACGCCATTTCCTTTGTGGGCGCACTGTAGAAAAATGCATCACAAAAAATCCACCACACAAAAATCGAAATTTCTGCCAGGGCATACACGTTCATTCTGTCCATTTTTGTGGTAGTAGCTCTGTTATATATCATTGTAAGAAGCGATGCACCAAGTGCCGCCGCAAGAATTGTAAAGAAGGTCATTTCTGTTTATCCTTTGTAATAAGTATCTTCATTGCCTCAATGGCTGTTTTTATTACGCCATCAGTATCATAATGGATATTATCCTCATATCCAAGGGCACGCCTTGTCTGATTCCCCATAACCATAAGCACCGCACCGACTCTTACACGCCTTACTGCACCCACTGTGTAAAGTGCCGCTGTTTCCATTTCACTGGTAAGGGCACCACACTTAAGCCAGGCGTTCCAGTCATACAGAAGCTTTCCCTCAGTAGGCATAGATTCCGGACTATGCTCACCATAAAAGGAATCCTTACTCTGTACAACTCCGGCATGAACACGATAGCCGAGGCTTTGTGCCGCATCATAAAGTACATTCACACATTCAAAGTCGCCTGCCGCCGGGTATTCGATAGGGGCATATTCGCGGCTTGTTCCCTCCTGCCGTACTGCTGCAGTAGCTACAACAAGGTCTCCACCAAGGACATCCTCCCTCATTCCGCCGGATGTTCCGACACGGAGAAAAGTGTCTGCACCTATATGCACAAGTTCCTCTAAAGCTATTGCCGCAGAGGGACCCCCGATTCCCGTAGAAACTACGCTGACCTTTTCACCGCACAAGTAGCCTGTATAGGTGGTGTATTCCCGATTCTGTGCAACAAATTGTGCATCATCGAGATATGCGGCAATTTTCTCACATCTGCCCGGGTCCCCCGGAAGAATAACGTATTTCCCTACATCTCCTTCTTTAAGATGAATGTGATACTCTTTATCCTTTGAATAAACAAGCTTTGTCATAAAATACGCCTCCTTTTCTTTATTATATCATATCCCGTGAAAAAGTAAAGGGGATGTAAAAAAGTCCAGACCGCATTTTTTCCTATTCCCATCAAAATTGGGGGAGTAAAGCAACCGCTGTTTCTTTACTCCCCCAATTTCTGTTAATTAAACACAGGCTCTTTTCCTGCTACTGTTGTAAAAGGTGAATTTTCAGGTGAAGGCTCTGACATAGAAAAATACATCTTTGCCGCCTTTGTGGTGCCAAAATCACGGTTTGAACCTGTGTTTTGTACCTTGTTAAAGGCTTCACGGAACATCGCGTTGTGTGCTTGCTCACGGTTTAAAAGGAAGTCTATAGTTTCTCTTACCTTTTTATCGTTAATCTGTCTGTAAAGGTACTCATAAACTACCTTCGCACGCTGTTCTGATGCAATATTTGAAAGCAAATCCGCACATAAATCTCCCGTTACAGTTACATAGTCACCCGTCCAGGAATAACCTGATGCATTAATAAGTCCGGGGTTAAGACCCAGAAGAACGTGAGTTTGAATTTCACCGTTGGGAACCTGAGAAGCATCAACATCGTGACCGTTGAGAAGATTTATTGTTTGGGAAATCATTTCAAGGTGACTTAATTCCTCAGCCGCAATGTCCATAAACAAGTCCTTGATTTCGGGGTCTTTAATGCGGAAGCTTTGTGACATATACTGCATAGCTGCCTTTAATTCACCGTTTCCGCCGCCAAGCTGCTCCTGCAGAAGCACCGCATACTGCGGATTGGGACGTTCAATTTCAACTGGATGAAACAACATTTTTTCATGTTTAAACATATTCTTACCTCTCCTTTCAGAATAAATCTATTCTTTCCAACTGAAACGATAATTATTAAATTTGCGTCCCACATTTGTTGACTTTTTGCTTTTTTATGATAAAATAATTTATATTTTAAAAGAAAAGAGTGTAGCTTTATGTACCGTCTTTACAATCATAACATCTGGAACTTTAATCCCCCAGAAGACAGGAATCTTCTTATCAATTCTATTATCAAGGAATTTGATGCAGATATATGTTCTTTTCAGGAATGTTCACATACAAGTAACCGAAAAGGAAAAGCCCCTATTCAGGAGCTTTTGAAAGATAAATACACTGAAGTCGGCATAGGGATGCTTAATTACACCCCTGTTTTTTATAAAACTGAGAAATTCAATTTAATTGACAGTGGCTATATGCTTTACGATGGATTGAATGATGCGAATTCGAAATCTGTTACATGGGCGGTACTGGAAGATAAAGAAAACGACAAAAAATTTATCGCAATGTCAACTCACTTCTGGTGGCGAGCAATGGAAGAGTGTGATTTCCCGCAGCGTATTGAAAATGCACGCCAACTGAAAAAGCTCTGCGATGAACTTATAGAAAAGTACAATCTCCCGATTATAATCGGTGGAGATTTCAATAATGGCAAAAATTCTTCACAGGGCGATGCACCGTATCACTTTATGGTGGAAAACGGATTTAAAGACATCCGCTTTGCTTCACCCAAAAGCACAGACATCCACACCTGCAGAAGCAAGTATAAATTGTCAGAAGGCGAAAAAGCTTATACCGAAGCCGGAGACCCGGATATAACTATCGACTATATTTTTACATATGGCGAAGGAATAGAGCCTTCTGTATTTGATATTGACACTTCAGAAAAAGCCAGGAATACATCAGACCATCTTCCCCTCCTTGCACATTTTGTTGTAGGGTAAGCATTAAATTGATTATTAAGCCAAAGAAAGATATATGTTTCGTTCTAAAACCCCATCCAATTTTCATTTCTATAAATTGAGAAGCTTTGATAGTTTCAAATACCAATGATTTCTTCAACGCATTTTTTTACTATTTCAATATCAGTTGCAGAAATTTCTTCATCAAAATCAGAAAATACATTACTTTTAATATTATTCCCTGTCAACACAGCGTACCAAAGTAATCCAACAGCATACCTCCCAAGACCAAAACTTAAATGAAATGTATCTCTGTGCACCTTTTCAATTCCTGATGCAATAAGCCTTTGCAGAACTTCTCCAGATGGTATTATCATATCGGCTTTTACGTCTTCAAATCCTTTTTGATAAGATGCCTTTACGTCCTCAAACATCCTGGTATGTTCTATATACCCTATACCGTTTAACATCTGAGAGCCTTGCTCGTATGCCCATGTTTGATGAACTGCAATTTTAGTTTTTGGAACACATTGTTTAATGAAGTCAACTATTTCATTCAGATACGGTTGATACGTTTCGTAATCCGGTGACTTAAGACTTGCTTGCTGAATGGTGACGATATCCCAGTCACGGTTTAAAAGTGCATCCTTTAACGATACCTTAAATCCTGTGCTTTCTCCATTCATTTCAAGCGTATACGCCCTTTCCTCGCTTTTCATGTTCCTATAATGAAGCGAAAGAGGGCAACCGCCTATATAGAGGTTGAATGTATTAAGTTCAACTCCATCAGCCTTTGCAATCCTGTGCAAATATCTCTGAGCATCCTGTGAAAAACTATTACCAATTGATAAAATGTTCATTTTAAACTACTCCTTTGTATAATTTTCTGTATTATTAAACTCCTGTTAGTATTAAAAATGTGCTTCATAATAATAAAAATTTTCTCTGATTTTCTCGGTGTAATAACAATTGTCATTATCGGAATATTTTATAGAAAATCCATTTCCATCAGGGACTAACTGTTCAGGACTACCAAAACCTGAGCCACACCAAGAATCCTTTGGCAATCCATCCGGCGAATAGTAAAAACCATAATAACTCGTCGCAGACCCGAATCCACTTCCACCGCAATACATATCTATAATTTCTGTATCTGAATAAACCTCTTGTACCCCATTTAATTTCTCGGTATCGGTGAAATCTTTTTCTCTAATATCTTCTAAAATTATAGAGTAATTATCATTAACTAACTTAAAAATTTCTTTCTTTGACAAACTATTATCTGACATATTATAAAACCATGTCAGCAAGCAAACAACAGCAACAACCACTAACAAAAGCGAAGTTGTGCAACCTATCCCACAACCTATTGCCATTTCTTTTTTCATATCCTCATCCCTTTTTGCATTTTCCACACCAATCGACACAATTCCTACTCGTGTTAAGACAGGAACAAAAAGTTATATTATAAAATCAGTATAGCATATAAGGGAATTTATAGCAAGGGCAATAATAAAATCCACCATTTCAGTGATATTTTATCCGACAAGGTGCACAGGCAGAAATTTAGCAAGTATAGATTGTTTTACAAGGTGGCTTTTTAAGGCACATTACCGTGGAGGATGGGAACGGAGTGACCATTCCGAACAATAAAAGGCACACAATTAAATTTCCGCAAAAGT
>JAZPYX010000033.1:0-46873 GCA_045544395.1 Clostridia bacterium | reverse complement strand
TTCGATGAAAATACACAAAGATGGGTTGAATGGGCAAAAGAAAAAGCTGATTGGTATGATCCGTTAATTGCAAAAGAAGATGAGTTGCTTGGCCGGAGGGATCATAAATCAGATAAAGAACAAAAACAACTAAAAAAGAGGCACTCATATTTTTCGTAATTACGCTAAGCCACGAAAAGTCCAAATTTTCAAGTTTTTTTCATTCTCCAAACACAATAATTCTATAAAATTTAAAATTTGGTAAATGTTTTTAACATCGCGTAACCCCTTTAATGGCGTGGCTTTGTAGCTTTCGACAAAAAACTTTCTATTTCGCGCTATTCCGACCATATCGAAAATCTCGAATGAGATTTATATCGATGAGTGCTCTGTGCGGCATAGCAGCACGCAACACTCGACGTGTCCCGTTTGCGGGAACTGGTCAAACACGTGAACTTCGTTCAGTTCGTATCCGTAATCACGAAGAATTTTTGCGTCTCTTGCCATTGTCGCAGGATCGCAGGAAACGTAGACAAGCTTTTCGGGCTTCATATCACCGATTGCAGAAAGAAGCTTTTCTCCGCATCCCTTACGGGGTGGGTCAACTACCACAATATCGGCCTTTGTGCCGTCTTTTATCATACGGGGTGCGATTGTTTCCGCCTCTCCGCAGTAAAATTCTGCGTTGGAAATCCCGTTAAGCTGTGCATTTTCACGGGCATTAAGAACTGCATCCTCTACAATTTCAATACCGATTACCCGCTTTGCCTCTTTAGCAAGGAAAAGGGAAATAGTACCACCGCCGCAATAAAGGTCAAACAAGGTTTTATCCTTATCGGGAGAAGCTAATTCCAGTGCTTTTTCATAAAGAAGCTTTGTAGTACAGGGATTAACCTGATAAAAGCTTTTATAGTGAATTTTATATTTTATATCACCTATGCAGTCATATATGTAAGGCACACCGAAAAGTATTTCATCCTTTTCACCGTACATACTGTTGGTGGGCTTGCCGTTGTAATTTATAACAATACCTTTTATGAAGGGAAATTTTTTTGTAATTTCTTTTGTAAGGGCATCTGCGCGTGGGAGTTTTTCTGCACTTACGATTACAAGAACGCCTTCGTCCTTTCCTATACGAACGCAGATTTTACGAAGAAGACCTTTCCCTGTTTCTTCGTTATAAACAGAAATCTTGTTTTCGTTTGCCCAGTCACACACTTCCTTTACTACCATGTTAGTGCGTAAATCCTGAAGTATGCAGTCAGGGTTTTCTACGACTCTGTGAGAATGGGGGGCATAAAAGCCCGCTGTTACTTTTCCATTTATTTCTGCTACGGGGTACTGAGCTTTGTTTCGGTAATTATAGCAGGGGTTGCTTCCTGTTACTGAAGTAATTACAGCATCTTCAAAACCGCCTATCCGTTTTAATGCCTGTAAAACCTTGTCTTTTTTGTAATCAAGCTGACCGCTGTAATTTACGCTTTGCATACTGCATCCGCCGCATTTTGAAAAAACGGGGCACCGGGGATTTGTGCGAAGGGGAGACGGCTCTATCACTTCTAAAAGCTTTCCGTAACCGAAGTGCTTGTTTTCTTTCACTATCAGTATTTTAACGGTGTCGCCTTTAACTGCTGAAGGCACAAATACGGTATACCCGTCTATTTTGCAGATGCCTTCACCTTCCGAGCCAAAGTCCGTTACTTTTGTTATATGCTCTGTATTTTTGTACATAATTCCTTTTTCCTTTCAGGGGTAAAAAGTCTGTAAGACAGCGGCTCCAGCGTAATTGAAATATTGCCCGATTCTGAAATACATTCACCGTTAAAGGTATCGTTAACCTTTTGGACATAGGGAATATCAATAGAAAATTCCCTGTATCCGTCGTTTGGATTGACAACTATAATTACACTGTCGTCAGTAACAGCTTCACCAAAGGCGTCGGTGCCGTTCTCGCTGTAACGGATAAATGCCGTAACACCGTCTTTTTCGTATAAAAACCTACACAACCCTGTGCGGAGATTTTTGTTTTCATTTCTCAGCTTTGTAAACATTTTTGTCTGGTTTAAAAGTACGCCGCCGTCCTTATCCCAGTCCATACACTGTCTGTTAAAGGGGTCGGCATATCCTGTAAGCCCGATTTCGTCGCCATAGTATACTGTGGGGGTTCCGGGAAGTGTCATCTGAAGACAAATTGCAAGCACCATTCTTCTTTCTGCAAGGTGAAGCTTTTCGGGAGGGATAATATAGTCATGCTGACCTTCCCTTGAAAGGGTGCGGAAATCAGGGGCATCCGAAAGTACGGTAAGTGCCCTTGGTACATCGTGGGAAGAAAGAAGGTTCATTGCAGTGTAAAGTGCCTCTTTCGGATAGTTTTCAAAAAGGGAATAAAGCCGCTTTTTGAAAAGTATGGCATCACAGCCTGTCAGATATGAAAGCACCGCTTCACGGAAAACATAGTTCATTACACTGTCAAGCTCGTCACCAAGTAAGAATTCACGCTGTTTTCCGTAGCTTACCTTGTTTGATGCGTCCTCCCACACTTCGCCTATTAAAAGTGCTTCAGGGGAAGCTTTTTTCAGTGCTTTTCTGAATTTTTTTATAAATTCATCAGGAAGCTCGTCTGCTACATCAAGACGGAAGCCTGATGCCCCACGGGAAATCCATTTATTTATAACAGAATCCTTACTGTCAAGAATGTAGTCTGTGTAGGCTTTGTCAAGCTCGCTTACATTGGGAAGTGTGTCAAACCCCCACCATGATTCATATTTATCGGGGAATTTTTCAAAGTTATACCAGCTGTAGTAGGGGGATTTTTCGCTTTGATATGCCCCCGTACTATCGTAGTTGTTGTACTTGTTAAAGTACTTACTGTCCGCACCGGTGTGACTGTATACCCCGTCAAGAATAATTTTAATACCCAAGGCTTCAGCATCCTTGCATAGTACCTTAAAATCATCTTCTGTGCCTAAGGTTTCGTCGGGAATTTCATAATCCCCCGTATCATAGCGGTGGTTTGAAAAAGCCTTGGAAACAGGATTCAGATACACCGCCGTAATGCCGAGCTCCTTAAGGTAGGGAAGTTTTTTTCTGATTCCGTCAAAGTTGCCGCCGAAAAAGTCGTTGGAAAGATATTCACCGCCAAACTGTTCTTTCTTCCAGTAAGGCTCTTCCCCCCATTGTCGCCTGATTCCGTGAAAAGGCGTTTCTTTACCTCTGTAAAACCTGTCAGGAAAAATCTGATACATAACGGCATTTTTCATGTAGTCGGGCGTTTTGTAGTCTTTATTGTAAACCGTTATTTGAAAACACTTTTCGGGTACAGAGGGATACACTTCTCCCTCGCCGCCAAGCCCTTGACAGTTATTGCCGTAAAAGAGGGTGCCAAAATCTGTTTCAACGTAAAACCAATAAAATAACAGCGAAGGCTTATCGGGGGGTTCTACAGTACATTCGTACATATTTCCGTTTGCTACAGAAAAAGCGGAATACATTGTGATATGTGTTTCATTTATAACGCAAACTGCTTTTTTTACAGAAAGAGAAGTATCGCAAAAAAGCCTTAACCGCACGTGTGTATTTACGCTGCACGCACCGAAAGGTTCTCTGTATATATTTTCATGGGAATTGTGACTAAGCTGCAAATTATACCACCTCATAGTAATATTATAAACGATTTTCGGGAAAAGGCAATAAAATTCTTGTAAAAAGGGGATTTCTATTATATAATATAACGAAACCTGGTATAAGGAGGCCTGTTATGGCATCAGACAGACTACTGCTTACTGTTCCCACTTTTTTCGGGACAGAGGCGACACTTGCTCACGAAATACGCTCGCTTGGTTACGAAACCACGGAAGTGACCGACGGAAAAGTTACCTTTGAAGGTGATAGCGAGGCAATTGCACTTGCAAACGTGAATCTCCGGTGCGGGGAAAGAGTTCTCATTAAAATGGCGGAATTCAAAGCGACCACTTTTGAAGAGCTTTTTCAGGGTGTATACAATGTGGAATGGGAAAACTTCATACAGTCCGACTGTGCCTTTCCTGTTAAGGGAAACAGCCTCAAGAGTATTCTTTCAAGTGTACCTGCCTGTACCAGTATTGTAAAAAAGGCGGTAGTAAAACGTCTTGGTGCAAAGTACGGGATTGAAATTTTTGAGGAAACGGGGCCTTTGATGCGTATACAGTTTTCTCTGATGCGTGACACTGCAACCATATACCTTGATACTACGGGCGAACCGCTTTACAAACGCGGATATAGGGCACAGGGTGTCGTTGCACCTTTACGTGAAACACTTGCCTTTGCTATGGTGGATGTAACAAGGTGGCGTGGAGACAGACCTTTTCTTGACCCTTTTTGCGGCAGCGGCACAATTCCTATTGAGGCGGCACTGTACGCAAAAAAAATTGCACCCGGCATAAACCGCCGTTTTGTGAGTGAAACCTGGCGTACCGTCGGAAAAGCACTTTACGACGATATCCGTCAGGAAGCACGGGAAATGGAAGACAGAAATTTTGAAACACATATTTTTGCATCTGACATTGACCCCGGTGCAGTAGCCCTTGCAAAGGAAAATGCGAAAAAAGCAGGCGTGGATAAGTACATCACATTTTCCGTAGCAGATGCAACAAAGGCTAGTATATTCACGGACAAGGGTGTAATTGTATGCAATCCCCCTTATGGTGAAAGGCTTATGGACAGGACAAGCTGTGAATCGCTTTATTATAAAATCGGCAAACACTTTTCCGATTTCCCTAATGCGGGAAAATACATTCTTACAAGCCACGACGGCTTTGAAAAACATTTCGGAAGACCTGCGGACAAGAAACGCAAGCTTTATAACGGTATGCTAAAATGCTATCTTTATCAGTATTTTAAATAAAACTTTTGCATAAGGTTTACCGAGGTGACTTTTATGCAGAAAAAAGTAAAGCAGTATCTTTTGTCGTTTTCAGTACAGGCTGCGGTTGCGGCAGGATTATTTGCTGTAGTGTTTATTATAGGTAAAATTTCCCCGTCTTTTTTAAAGATGCTGCAGCCGGTATGGACAAAAAGTACAGATATACAGAAAATCGGCACGCTTTTCAAAGAATTATTCAGGGAAGTGTTGCCGTAAGGAGACTTTTATGAGTATACAAAATCTTGATAAAATTCTGAAGCGAATACAAAAGGCAACCCACTACACAGGGGGCGAGCTTAACAGTACGGTAAAAAATCCTGATGATGTCCGTATACGTTATGCGTTTGCTTTTCCTGACACTTATGAAGTAGGGATGAGCCATCTTGGAATGAAAATTCTCTATCACATTCTTAATCTGCGTGAAGACACATACTGTGAAAGGGTCTTTGCACCGTGGATTGATATGGAAGAGGAAATGCGTAAGGAAAACGTTCCCCTCTTTACTAACGAAACCCACACCCCGGTGAAAGATTTTGATTTCCTTGGAATCACACTTCAGTATGAAATGTGCTATTCAAACGTGCTTAATATGCTTTCGCTTGCAGGGATACCCCTTCTTTCAAAGGACAGAAGCGAGGACGACCCCTTTGTAAACGGCGGCGGTCCTTGTGCATATAACCCCGAGCCTGTGGCAGATTTCTTTGACTTTTTCACAATGGGTGAAGGAGAAGAAGTAATAGGGGAGCTTATGGATGCCTATAACGAATGGAAGGAAAGCGGCGGGAAACGAATTGACTACCTTAAACGTATTGCTAAAATAGAGGGCATTTATGTTCCGTCACTTTATGATGTTGAATATAACGAAGACGGCACGATAAAATCCATGACGCCCAACTGTCCCGAGGCAAAGCCGAAAATCAGAAAAAGAATTATTGAAAACCTTGACAAAGTTGTCTATCCTGATAAATTTATTGTTCCCTTTTCAGATATTGTTCACGACAGGGCGAATATTGAAGTTTTCCGCGGTTGCATACGTGGCTGCAGATTTTGCCAGGCAGGTATGATATACCGTCCTGTCAGGGAAAAACAGCCGGGAACACTTCTTTGTGATGCAGAAAACCTTATTAATTCAACCGGTTATGAGGAAATGGGGCTTTCAAGCCTTTCTACAAGTGACTATACAAAGCTTCCCGAACTTACGGACAAGCTTCTTGACCTTACTGAGAGTGAGAAGGTCAGCCTTTCGCTTCCGTCACTTCGTGTGGATAACTTCAGTATTGAACTTATGGAAAGAGTACAGAAGGTGCGAAAAAGCGGACTTACCTTTGCCCCTGAAGCAGGCAGCCAGAGAATGCGTGACGTTATAAACAAGAACGTAAAGGAAGAAGACCTTGTAAAATCGGCAACACTTGCTTTTGAGGGTGGCTGGAATAATGTAAAGCTTTACTTTATGATAGGTCTTCCTTATGAGGAAAATGAAGATATTGCAGGAATTGCACGTCTTGGCGAGAGGGTTGTTGACTGCTTCTATCAGAGTGAAAATACAAACAAGCGTCGCGGTGTGAACGTAACACTCAGCGTGGCAAGCTTTGTACCAAAGCCCTTTACGCCTTTTCAGTGGGCAAGGCAGAACACCATAGAAGAATTAAACGAAAAACAGCTTTTCTTAAAGGGCGAGGTTAAAAACCGCCGTATTAAATATAACTATCATCAGAGTGATGTCAGCGTCCTTGAGGGTGTGTTTGCCCGTGGCGACAGAAAGCTTTCAAAAGTTATTTTGCGTGCACATAAGCTTGGCTGTAAGCTCGACGGGTGGAATGAAAGCTTCCGTCTCGACTTATGGGAACAGGCTTTCAGAGACGAAGGAATTGATATGGCTTTCTACACAAGGGAGCGTAGCTATGATGAAATTCTTCCCTGGGATTTTGTTGACATCGGTGTAACGAAAGAATTTATGATGAAAGAAAATGACAAAGCGAAAGAGGCGGCTACAACACCCAACTGCCGGGAAAAATGCTCGGCATGCGGTGCAGCGGCACTTTGCAAAACAAAGGAAGGATGTGTGTGCTTTGAGTAACTGTTACCTCATATACGAAAAGACAAGCAGTGCAAAGTATGTGTCACACCTTGACTTTGTAAGGATGTTCGGACGGGCAATAAGAAGGGCAAAGCTTCCAATTGCTTATTCAGAGGGGTTTAATCCGCATCCTCTTTTGACCTTTGCACTTCCGCTGTCGGTGGGTTACACAAGCGAATGTGAAATTCTGGAGCTTGTGCTTTCGGAGGAAATTTCTCCCGACGAAGTGAAAGACAGAATTAACGCGGTGCTTCCCCCGGGGGTGCGTATTACGGAGGCTCACGAAGGAAAAAGCCGTATGAAGGCTCTTGACATTGCACTTTATGTGGTTTATCCTGAAAAAGTGCCGGACGGTATTTCAGATTTCCTTTTAAAAAATGAAATACTTATCGAGAAAAAAACAAAAAGCGGTATAAAAGAAACTGACATCCGCCCCGATATAAAGGATATAAAGGTTTACCTTAACCGCATTGAAATGACGCTTTCTGCAGGAAGCCGTGCAAATCTTAAGCCAGAGGTTGTAGTAAATGCGATGAATAAATATATTCCGGGCTATGAAAGCGGTGAGTGCGAATACCACAGAAAAGAAATCTATACAAAGGATATGGAAATAATAAAATAAGAGAGGAAGAGAAAAAATGGCAGGATTTTTTGGTATGTTTGATTATACTAAACCGGGAAAAGGTGTAAGCAAAGAGGAGCTTGACAAGCATGGCATAGCCCTTTTCTTTGATATTTTGGCTAGACGTATATGGAAGATACTTCTTCTGAATATCATTTACGTGATTGCGTCAATTCCGGCAATATTTGTAAGCTGGGCTGCATCGGCATTTGTTATTGTTCTGATGCAGAGTGTAACAGGGGTAGATATGGCGATTCAAGGAATAGAGGTTCTGCATCTTTTCTTTACGGCTGTTATATTTACTATAACAGGAAGCGGCAGTGCAAGTGCGGCTATGAGTTATGTTTTAAGAAAATACGTCAACGACACTCATTCGTGGGTATGGAGCGACTTCGTAGACCAGTTTAAAGTGAACTTCCGTCAGGGACTTTGTGCATACGTAATAAATATTGTTGTTACCGTTCTTATTTCTACAAGTCTTTTATTCTATACATTCAGTATGCGTGGCACAGCGGCACTTGTATTAAGGACTGTTGTTATTATTATGGGTGCAGTCTTTTTATTAATGCAGATGTATGTATATCAGATTATGGCAACCGTTAAACTTAAAATAAAGGATATTTACCGTAACGCATTATTGCTTACACTTGGAAAGCTTCCGGTAAACATTATTGCCTACGCCTTCCTTCTGGCATCAATATACGGTCTTAATCTTATTATTTCAAGCCCTATTTCAATACTTGTACTGTTCGTATGCTTTTTCAGTGTAAATACGTTCATACAGATTTTCATTACCAACAATACTGTAAACAAGTATATTGTTGCTCCTTCTGAGCAAGTCCAGGAGGAAAAAACAGAAAATCCCGAAGGATGATTTAAATGAAGAAACAAAGCTTTCTTTACGGGGCAACTGTTCTTGCGGTTGCCTCAATACTATGTAAAATAATGAGTGCGGTTTTTAAAATTCCTCTTGACAGATTTTTTCTTCACGAGGAAGGAATCGCTATTTATCAGAGTGCTTATTCTGTATACAATGTGTTTTTGGCTGTTTGTGTAACGGGGATACCCATTGCACTTTCAAGCCTTGTGGCGAAAAGTGATGAAAAGGAAGCAGCTGAGCTTACAAAATCCACACTTTCCTTTGTGACGGTGTTAATGACTGTATGCGGGGTTTTACTTATTTTGTTTTCTCTCCCTCTTTCGCAGCTTATGTCAGGGGGAACAGAAGGTGCGGCACAGCCTTCCCTTATTATTCTTGCACTGAGTTTTCCTGCCTTAGGCGTTATAAGCGCAAGACGCGGATATTTTCAGGGCATGGGAAATATGACGCCGTCGGCAGTAAGTCAGCTGGTGGAAAGCTTTATAAAAGTGGTGCTTGGAATTTTAGTATGTGCATTTACCGTTAAATATGGAATTACCGTAGGTGCGGCAGGCGCTATATGCGGTGTAAGTGCAGGTGCCCTTTTCAGTTGTCTTACATTGGAGCTTTTTTACAGGAAAAGCAAGCCTCTTAAGGTGAAGCCTTCTTTAAAGCAGGCAATAAGGGTTATAAAGATTTCCGTTCCGATGACTCTCGGTGCATTCGGCTTTACTGCAGTAATGTTGACAGACTCTCTTACAGTGACAAAAATACTTGCATTTTTGGGTGAAAATTTTGAAACAAGGCTTAGCCTTTTTGGATATCTTACCAGGGCAAACACCGTGTACAACCTTCCTGCAACCATAATTACTGCCTTTACTGCAAGTGCAGTTCCGTCTGTTGCACAGGCTTTTTCTAAAGGAGACAGTGACGGACAGAGCGAAAGTGCAAAAAAGGTAATCAGGCTTGTGTTTCTGATTGCGATTCCCTGTATGCTTGGAATGGTGCTTTTTGCAAAGGAAATACTTCTCCTTCTTTACGGTTCGGAAAAAAACAGTCATTTATTAATGCTTGCAGGAATTATGGCATTGATTATGCCGTATATACAAACAACTACGGTAATGCTGCAGACACTGGGAAAAGTATGGCTTCCGATATACGTTTCAATGGGGGCTGTGATAGTTAAAGCTGCACTCAATGTTGTATTTATAAAAAGCTTTGGAGTGGCGGGAGCAATGATTGCCACTATTTGTGCTTTTTCTGTAGTGTTTATTTTTAACACCCTTCTTCTTAATAAAACCGTAAAACTTAAAGGTGTGCTTAAGCCTGTTGTAAAAATCATAATATGTGCGATGATTTCCTGTTTTGGGGCAAGGCTTCTTTATAACCTTATCGGTACAACCCTTATGCTTCCTGTAAGTATTATGGTGGCAGGGATAGTTTATGTTCTTGGAATTTTTTTTACAGGCTGTATAAAAAAAGAAGAATTTTTTTCAAAGTAAGGAATAATAAAATGAAAAAGAAAAATTTTTACGATTTCTGCAATATAATAGAAAAGCTTCGCTCGCCCGATGGATGCCCCTGGGACCGGGAGCAGACTCATGAAACTTTACGAAAGCATCTTCTGGAGGAAGCCTATGAGGCTTATGATGCAATAGACGAAAACGATCCCATGAAACTAGCCGACGAGCTTGGGGATGTTCTTTTGCAAATTGTGATGCATGCGCAGGTAGGAAAAGAAGAAGGCACCTTTGATATAGACGATGTTACCGATATTGTGAGCCGTAAAATGATAGAACGCCACCCTCATGTATTTGGTGATGTTTCTGTAAAGGACAGTGATGAAGTCCTTAAAAATTGGGAAGAAATAAAACAGAAGCAGCGTGGTCAGAAAAAGACCTATGAAGCTATGGAAAGTGTAACAAAATCCCTTCCTGCCCTTTACCGTGCCGGCAAAATTATAGATAAGGCACAAAAGGGCGGCTTTATCAGTAAAGCGTGCGATGAAGCTTTAAGCAGCGAAAAAATCGGTCAGAAGCTTTTTGAAATATGCTGTATTGCAAAGCAAAACGGAGTAGATCCTGAGGAGGCACTTTCTGACTATACAAAAAAATTTATCAAAAAAATCAAGAATATTGAAGAAAACACTTGAATATGGCAAAAACTTATGGTAAGATAGGTGTAACGAGAAAAAATGCGGTGTATGCCGCACTTAAAATAAAAAGGAGGAAAAATCATGAATAAGACAGAACTCGTAGCAGCAATTGCTGAAAAAGCAGCTCTTTCAAAGAAGGACGCTGAGAAGGCTCTCAACGCTTTCGTTGGAACAGTTGAAGACGCTCTTAAAGCAGGTGACAAGATCCAGCTCGTTGGATTTGGTACATTTGAAGTAAGAGAAAGAGCAGCTCGTGAGTGCATCAACCCTCAGACAAAGGCTAAAGTTAAGGTTCCTGCATCTAAGGTTCCCGCTTTCAAGGCTGGTCAGGCTCTTAAGAACATCGTTAAATAAGTTTGACTTAATAGAAAAAAGAAGGTACTGCTAAGCGGTATCTTCTTTTTTTGCCGTATAGGAATTAGCGTAATTTCATCGCGAGCAACATTTGACGGAATTGAATTTTGTTGGGACGCGACGAGGATGAAGCCGCGTGTTTCTTTTTTAGGAATGTAAAAAAGTAATATCATTAACAATACATCATCCCGAACATAGCGAAGAATCTCATAGCTTTTTAAAGGTTCTTGGCTTCAAATAACAAAAATTGCATATTAAATTTAAATCTTTTTATTGACAAACTTACACTCTTGTGTTATTATGCTATATGGCATATTATCCGGTTACTATGGTTTGCGGTTTCTCCAACCCTTGCCTTGGTTTCGCTGACACATGCGTCGGCATCGGAGTTTTTGCCGAAAATATATTTATAGGAGGTTTTGTTTTATGTTAAAGGAAACAAAGCAGAGCATTATCGATCAGTACAAGCTTCACGAGGGTGACACAGGTTCTCCCGAGGTTCAGATTGCTATTCTTACAGAGAGAATCAATCACCTTAACGAGCACCTCAAGGTTTACAAGAAGGACCATCATTCAAGACGCGGTCTTCTTAAGATGGTTGGTCAGAGAAGAGGTCTTCTCAACTACCTTACAAAGGTTGACATCAACCGTTACCGTGCAATCGTTGAAAAGCTCGGTTTGAGAAAGTAATCTCACATTCGAAATCTTGATATGTATATGTCGGAGAGGCCCTGTGTTTCTCCGACATATTAAAGTCAAGAATCCCACGGCAGTCGGAAGGGCGGTTACGCTTAGAGTTTACCACTTAATAAAGCAAAGAATTACGGTTCTGTGTTTTCTTAAGTGATAAACGACTACCCTTTCGAAAATCAAAAATTTTTAGGAGGATATAGTTATGTTTAAGACTTTTGAAACAGAGTTCTGTGGCAGACCCCTTGTTGTTGAAACAGGTAAAATGGCACAGCTTGCAGGCGGTAGCTGTCTTGTTCGCTACGGCGAAACAGTTGTTCACGCAACTGCTACCGCTCCCGCGAAGCCCAGAGAAGGCGTTGATTTCTTCCCTCTGGCAGTTGATTATGAAGAAAAACTTTATGCTGTTGGTAAAATCCCCGGCAGCTTCTTAAAGCGTGAGGGCCGCCCCACTGAAAAGGCAATCCTTGCATCAAGATGTATTGACCGTCCCATCCGTCCTCTTTTCCCCAAGGACCTTCGTAACGATGTGGCCGTTGTTACAACAGTTATGAGTGTTGAGCCTGATAACGATCCCGTTGTTACAGCTATGATCGGTGCATCAATCGCAATTTCAATTTCGTCAGTTCCTTTCGCAGGTCCTATCGCAGGTGCAACAGTTGGTCTTGTTGACGGCAAGGTTGTTGTTAACCCCACAAAAGAACAGCGTGATAAGAGCGAAATGTTCCTTACCATTGCAGGTACAAAGGACAAGGTTAATATGATTGAAGCAGGTGCAAACTGCGTTCCCGAAGACCTTGTGTTCGAGGGTATTATGGCTGCTCACGCTGAAATTGCTAAGATTTGTGAATTCATCGAATCAATTCAGGCAGAGATCGGTAAGCCTAAGTTTGATTACGAGCATATGGAAGTTCCGGAAGACCTTTACGAAGCAGTTAAAGAAATTGCTATTGATAAGGTAAGAGTTGCTCTTGACACAGATGATAAGAATGTTCGTGAAGAAAATCTTAAAGAAGTTTACAGCTTTGTTTATGAAGCACTTGCTGAAAGATTCCCCGAAATGGAATCTTTAATTGACGAAGCTATCTATAAATTACAGAAGTACGTTGTTCGCCGCTGGATTCTTGACGACGGCAAGCGTGTAGACGGCAGAGGTCTTGATGATATCCGTCCCCTTGCTTCAGAAGTAGGCATCCTTCCCCGTACACACGGCAGCGGTATGTTTACAAGAGGTCAGACACAGGTACTTACAACTTGTACTCTTGGTATGGTGTCAGAAGAACAGCTCCTTGACGGTATCGACGATGAGGAAACAAAGCGTTATATGCACCACTACAACTTCCCCTCATATTCAGTTGGTGAAACAAGAGCTAGCCGTGGTCCCGGCAGACGTGAAATCGGTCACGGTGCACTTGCAGAAAAGGCTCTCGTTCCCGTTATTCCTTCAACAGACGAATTCCCCTACACACTTCGTCTTGTGTCAGAGGTTCTTTCTTCAAACGGTTCTACTTCTCAGGGTAGTATCTGCGGAAGTACGCTTGCTCTTATGGATGCAGGTGTTCCGATTAAGGCACCCGTTGCAGGTATTTCCTGCGGTCTTGTAACAGAAGGCGACCGTTACATCACTATGGTTGATATCCAGGGTCTTGAAGACTTCTTCGGCGATATGGACTTCAAGGTTGCAGGTACAAAGGACGGTATCACAGCTATTCAGGTTGATATCAAGATTGACGGTCTTAAGCCCGAAATCATCCGTGAAGCTCTTGAAAAAACAAAGGCAGCACGCTTCAAAATTCTTGACGAGTGTATGCTTCCCTGCATTGCAGAGCCCAGAGCAGAGCTTTCAAAGTACGCTCCCAAGATTATTTCTACACAGATTGACCCCGAAAAAATCCGTGAAGTTATCGGCAGCGGCGGTAAAGTAATTCAGAAGATTGTTGCTGAAACAGGCGTTAAGATTGATATTGAGGAAGACGGTACAGTATTCTTTGCAACAAGCGATAGTGAGGCTGCACAGCGTGCCCTTAAGATTGTTCGCGGTATTGCAGGTGATATCGAAATCGGTGACGTATTCAGTGCAACAGTTACAAAGATTATGGACTTCGGTGCATTTGTTGAATACCTTCCCGGTAAAGAAGGTCTTGTTCACATCAGCAAGCTCGATACAAAGAGAGTTGAAAAGGTTTCCGACGTTGTAAGTGTTGGTGATACAATTAACGTTAAGCTTGTAGAAATTGACCGTATGGGACGTTACAATTTTTCAAGAAAAGATACAATGGTAGTTTCTACAGAAGAATAAAATAAAAAAAGGGGGTGTAAAGAATTGATATTTTTACATCCCCTTGATTTTTTGAGGTTTTAATGTATAATATATTTAGACTAAAAAACGGAATAAGGCTTGTTTATGAAAAAATGCCCGGCGTCAGAAGCGTCAGTGTGGGCGTATGGATTAAGGCAGGCAGTATGTACGAAACAAAGGAAGAAAGCGGAATAAGTCATTTTATCGAGCATATGCTTTTTAAAGGGACAAAAACACGTTCTGCCCGTGATATTGCAGAGGAAACCGATTACGTAGGCGGACATATAGATGCCTATACATCAAGGGAATGTACCTGCTGCTACACTAAGGTGCTTGAGGAAAATCTGCCTCTTTCCCTTGAAATAATCAGCGATATGTATTACAATTCCCTTTTTAAGGAAGAGGATATTGAGCTTGAACGTGGCGTCATTATAGAGGAAATCAATATGTACGAGGATTCCCCGGAGGATGTTGTTCTTGATGGAATAACCGAGCATATGTGGATGGGAAATTCCCTGGGCTTCAATGTAGCAGGCACTATTGAAAGCGTCGGAAGTATTACACGGGATATGATGCTTGACTATCATAAAAGGCGTTATACCCCCGAAAATACAGTGATTTCCGTTGCAGGATGTTTTGATGAAAACGAGCTTGTTGCCCTTTGTGAAAAATATTTTTCACAAAAAAGTGTGGAGGTTGCCCTCCCCCTTGATGAAGTAATTTTTCATAGCGGACGGTGGACGCAAAAAAAGGATATTGAACAGGCACACCTTTCCATTGCATATCCTTCATATGATTTTCATAACGAACGAATCTATTCACAGTCACTTTTGAATAACATATTAGGCAGCAGTATGTCGAGCAGGCTTTTTCAGTCTGTCAGGGAAAATCACGGTCTCTGTTACAGTATATACTCGTATACTGCATCCTATCCCCGTGCAGGAATGTTCGGAATATATGCAGGACTTTCTGCCGATGCCGTTAACAGGGCGTACGATATGATTGAAAAGGAAATTCACAATATCTGCACGAAACCTGTTTCCGGGTATGAAATTGAAAAGGCTCGCAGTCAGATACGTTGTTCTGTCATTATGTCAAGAGAAAGTGTTTCTGCACGTATGAACGAAAACGGAAAGTCACTGCTTCTTTTAGGCAGAGTCAGAACGGATGATGAAATTTTAAACAAAATTATGGCGGTTACTCCGCACGACATCCTTAGTGACGCGAACTTTATTTTCAACAGCGGCGAACAAGCCGTATTTATATTGACAAATTAGCCGAGGGAGGTTTTTTCCATGAATAATGAAATTAATTTTACCGTGAGAGACGCACTTCTTGCGGCAAACGGTGTCTTTACAGGGGACTGTACCCTTCTTGATAAGAAATTCACTACCGTGTGCATAGACAGCCGAAAGGCAGTACAGGGTTCGCTTTTTATTGCAATAAAAGGTGAAAATACAGATGGCTACAATTATGTGCCTTCTGCTATAGAGCGTGGTGCACTGTGTGCTATCACTAACCGTGAATATGAAGGATTCCCCTGCATAGTTGTAAATGACCCTGCCATTGCACTTCAGCAGATTGCCTCAGCATACCGCAGCACCCTTAATCTTGCGGTAATAGGCATTACCGGAAGCGTAGGAAAAACTACAACTAAAGAGCTTGTAGCTTCTGTTCTGTCACAAAAATACAATGTTATTAAAACAGAAGGAAACTTTAACAACGGCCTTGGGCTTCCTCTTACAATTATGTCTATAAAGCCCGATACCGAGGTTGCTGTAGTTGAAATGGGAATGAACCATGCCGGTGAATTAAGTGTTCTTTCAGCGATTTCCCGTCCTACAATGTGCATAATGACAAATATCGGAGTTTCACATATTGAAAACCTTGGCTCAAGAGAGAACATTTTTAATGCAAAGTGCGAAATTTTTGAAGCTATGAGTGCTACTGCAAGATGTATTTTAAACGGTGATGACGATTTACTTCAGACACTTGAAAGACCTAACAAATGCTTCTACGGCTTCAGTGCCGACAACGATATTTCCGTAGAGTCCTTCCAGGATCACGGCTTTAACGGAACGGATTTTGAAGTTTGTATGTTTGGCGAGCATCTTCATTTCAGTGTAAAAGTCCCCGGCAGACATGTTTTGTTTGCAGCAATGGCGGCAATGGCAGCAGGAAGCTGGCTTGGACTTACTTATGACCAGATTGCCGAAGGCATTTCTTCTGCACAGACACTCAGCGGAAGAGTAAATGTAATTCATACAGACAAATATACTCTTATTGACGACTGTTACAATGCAGCACCACCTTCAATGAAAAGCGGAATAGACCTTCTTGTAAAATCAGATGATGACCGCAGAACGGTTTGCGTTTTCGGAGATATGTTTGAGCTTGGCGAGGATGAAGCCTATCTTCATAAAACAGTAGGCGAATACGCCGCAAAAAACAAGGTAGGGCTTCTTATCGCTATAGGCGAGCTTTCCAGAAACATTTATGACGGTGCTGTATGCCTTAACCAGAATGCTTTATGGTTCGAAACGAAGGAAGAGTTTCTCTTGGAAGCGGACAGCATATTGAATGAAGGCGATGTTATCCTTATAAAAGCATCAAACTCTATGAACTTTACAAAAATTGTAGAGGAGCTGAAAAGTAAATGATGAAAAAAAGAGTTGTTGCACTTTTTGTTGTAGCGATACTGTTATTTTCATCCACGGCACAGGCTCTGGATATTTCCGCAGTCGGTGCGTGTTCAGTAGATTTTGAAACCGAAACTATTATATACGAAAAAAACATTGATAATCCTATGACACCTGCAAGCCTGACAAAAATAATGACACTTTATATTATTTTTGAAAAGCTCGCTGACGGCACTCTGACAAAGGATACCCTCATTCCTATTTCGGAATATGCCGCCAGATTTTCAAGGGAAAGCGGTGTTTCCAACATTCCCCTCAGAAGCGGTGACAGCGTCCCCCTTGAAACACTTATAGATGCTATTGTAATTGTATCAGCATGTGCATCATGTACTGTAGTAGCGGAATATATAAGCGGAACGGAATATCAGTTCACTCTTTTGATGAATCAGAAAGCATCGGAGCTTGGAATGGAAGCGTATTTTACAGATTCCTCCGGTCTTTCAAACGATAACGTGGCTTCTCCACGGGCAATGGCACTCCTTGCCTGCCGTCTTATCAAGAAATACCCCGATGTTCTTAATTATACCAAAAAGACAAGTGCAGTGATTTTGGGAAGAACGTATACTTCCACAAATTCTCTTTTATCACAAAACAGCTCTTACTATTACAGCGGTGCAGACGGATTGAAAACAGGAACCACATCCCGTGCGGGAAACTGCCTTGTTTCTACAGCTTACCGCAACGGAAAAAGAGTTATCGGAGTTGTTATGAAAGCTTCAGACAGATATAAAGACAGTATCGCACTCCTTAACGATGCCTTTTCCCGGATAAGCCAAAACCAGGCAGGCACCAATTCCTCGTCAATAAATTCATCTTTTGGTTCTAAAGATAAAGAAACATACCTTTATTCCACAGATATAAAAGCATATATTGATGACTTTGAAATCCCATGCTGCTATTCATATCAGTCTAAAAATCCTACGTTGTGCGTAATTACAACGAACCTTGGAAGCTTTGGTTTTGACGTAACCTTTGATAATGAAAAATCTACCGTATATATACAAAAGAACAGTGAAAAGCCAATCTATACTATGGTTCCCGGCGATGATGAGCCGATGACACCCATGTATAAAATCCTTGGAACAAACAACAAAAAAGTTGTTCTTGTAACCCCTGACGGGGAATATCCGCTTAACACCGTTTTTTCACTTAACGGGCAGAGTGCCATAAGCATTGATGAACTGGCAAAGCATTTTTCTTCAAGCTGGAGTGATACGGAAAGAAAGCTGAGAGTATACACGGATTAAAATATAACCGAAACCATAAACTGATGTTTGTACTACAATCATAAATAGAAAAGAAAGTTTTATAAAAAAATTTTTAAAAAACTATTGACAAAATAAATTTTGCGGAGTATAATACAAAACAAATTTGAATATCACAAAACACGACTGTGACGAGGACGGTCGGATTGCAAAACCTTGAGAGAGTTGCCGGGTGGTGCGAGGCAATGGTGGAGCTTTCCAATGACTTATCACCTCTGAGTCGAAGGACCGAAAGCGAAAGCGAGTAGACTCCTTCCGTAATGCTGCGTAAAGGCAAAGGGCTTGTTGGAGCTCGGTAAGTGACGGGGATTTTCATATTTCCGTAATTTGAGTGGTACCGCGGGTTATTATAACTCGTCTCAAAGTTATCTTTGAGGCGAGTTTTTTGTTTTATTCAAATTCGTAACCAAATATCAAATTTGTCAAAAATTGAAAGGAGACAAAAACCATGGATTACAGTTTGAAAGAAGTTGCAGGCAGAATCAAAGACCTGCGCGAAGCAAAAGGGTTTACACAAGAGGAGCTTGCAAAGCTTACAGGTGTATCGCTTGACGATTACAAAGTTTTGGAGACGGGCGAAACAGATTTCAGCTTCACATTTATCTATAAGTGTGCAAAGGCTTGCGGTGTTGAAGTTGTAGATTTGCTTGAGGGAACAAGCACAACCCTAACCTCCTTTGCAATCACAAGAAAAGGCGAAGGACTTAAAATCGTAAAAAAGCACGGTGTAGAATATAATAACCTTGCCCCTAAATTCAGAGAAAAGCTTGCTGAACCCTTCCTTGTTAAATTTCCCTATCTTGAAGAGGAACAAAATGCTCCGATGCAGTTAAACTCACATAACGGTCAGGAATTCGATGTTATCGTTAAAGGCTCACTCAAGGTTCAGGTCGGAAATCATGTAGATGTGCTCCACGAAGGAGACTCCATTTTCTATAACAGTCTTATCCCGCACGGTATGGTTGCAGTATCAGAGGGTGGTTGTGAATTTCATGCGGTTGTATTAAATCCCCAGGACGGATCTGTCAGCGAAGAATATCCCGAAGCACCTATGATTGCAGCTAAGGCATTGGCTAAAAAGAAAAAATCAGAAACAGTTGCAGATAAATTCATTGAATCATCCTATGATGAAAACGGAGTTTTCAATGGTATCAAATTTAAAAACGCAGATTCATTCAACTTTGCATTTGACTGTGTGGATACTATAGCAGAAAAAAATCCAGAAAAATTGGCAATGATGTGGGTTGCAAACGATAAGACCGACAGACGCTTTACTTTCAGCGATATGAAAAAGTATTCCAACAAAACTGCAAACTACTTTGAATCACTGGGTATCAAAAAGGGTGATACGGTTATGCTTGTATTAAAGCGTCATTATCAGTTCTGGTTCTCGATGCTCGCACTTCATAAAATCGGTGCTATCGCAATCCCTGCAACAAATCAGCTTGTAGAACACGACTTTGATTACAGGTATAAAGCAGCAAGAGTAAAAGCAGTTGTATGTACTGCTGACGGCGATGTGTCAGTTGAAGCAGAAAAGGCAGCAGCAAACTATCCCGGTATGGTTAAGATACTGGTTGGCGGCAATAAAGAAGGCTGGCACGATTTCAATGTTGAAATGGAACGCTTCAGCACTCATTTTGACCGGACAGAGAATACGCCTTGCGGTAACGACCCGATGCTTATGCTCTTTACATCAGGTACAACAGGATATCCGAGAATCGCAACACATTCATATAAATATGCACTCGGCCATTATCCTACTGCGAAGCATTGGCACAATGTAAATCCCGACGGACTTCACTTTACAATCTCCGATACAGGTTGGGGTAAAGCATTGTGGGGAAAGCTTTACGGACAATGGCTCTGCGAAGCGGCACAGTTTACATATGACTTTGACCGCTTCCACTCAGAAGACATCTTGCCGATGTTTGCGAAATACCATATCACAACCTTCTGTGCACCGCCTACAATGTATCGTTTCTTTATCAAAGAAGATTTGTCAAAGTACGACCTTTCTTCTATCGAATACGCTACAACCGCAGGTGAGGCACTTAACCCCGAAGTATTTAATCAGTTCAAAAAAGCAACGGGACTTACAATCATGGAAGGCTTTGGTCAGACGGAAACAACACTTTCTATCGCAAACTTTGTCGGCTCAACACCGAAAATCGGTTCTATGGGCAGACCTTCCCCTCTCTACGATGTAGTTGTCCTTGACCCTGACGGAAACGAGTGCAAGACCGGAGATACAGGCGAAATCTGTATCCGTGTAAAAGACGAAGTACCTTGCGGACTCTTTATCGGATATTACCTTGACGAAGAAAAAACTAACGAGGTGTGGCATGACGGATACTACCATACAGGGGATCAGGCAACAATGGACGAAGACGGATATCTTTGGTATGTGGGCAGAATCGACGATGTTATCAAATCATCCGGTTACCGTATCGGACCTTTCGAAATTGAAAGTGTTATCATGGAGCTTCCTTATGTTCTTGAATGTGCAATCACACCTGTTCCCGATGAAGTACGCGGTCAGATTGTAAAGGCTACTATCGTACTTGTAAAAGGAACAGAAGGAACAGACGAACTCAAAAAAGAAATTCAGGAATATGTTAAAACACATACTGCTCCTTATAAATATCCAAGAATTGTTGAATTTGTGGATGAACTTCCCAAAACAATCAGCGGTAAGGTAAGACGTGTTGAAATCCGTAAAAACGACTTGGAGAAAATGAGTAAGTAATTAAAATTTTTTGTATAAACGAGGTGGTTTAAGTGAAAAAAACATACGTAACTTCTATGCCGAACCATATTGGTGCATTTTTAAAGGCGAGCAAATGTTTTTCGCAGCTTGGAATAAATATTACACGCGTAAGTTACAATAAAGCGGTTGATTCACACACCTTGTTTATAGATAGCGAAGGGACAGAGGAACAATTAAAAAAAGCAGATGCCGAACTTGAAAAAATCGGCTATCTGCAAAGTAATGTAAATAAAACAAGCGTTGTCTTGATAGAATTTCGTCTCCACGATGTTCCGGGAAGTGTAACAAATGTACTTGAACTCATCAGTGAATTCAATTTTAACATTTCCTATATCAGCTCTCAGGAAAATGGAACGGATTATCAGTATTTTAAAATGGGCTTGTATGTTGAAGATTTCGATAAAATTTCGGATTTTTTAAAACAAGCCGAGAAGCTTTGCAAGGTTCGTGTCATAGATTACAACAGGTCTGAAAAGGTTTACGACAACAGTATATTTTATAATGCTTACGTTTTAGGATTATCGCAAACTATGGGGCTTCCGGAAAATGTAAGCCGAGAACTCTTGGTGCACGTCAACCTTGCAATGCAGACTCTTGATGAAAAGGGACTGTCACCCTATCGCACATTTGACAGTATCAGCAAATTTGCAGAACTGCTTGGTGCTTCAAAGGGAAAAAACTTCAATCCTCGCATAAGCACTCACAGAATAACGGATACTACCGAGATAACTCTGATCGAGCCGCCTTGCGGAAGTAACACTATAATTATTAAAAGTGATGGAAAGGCGTTATTTGTAGATAGCGGCTACGCCTGTTACGCTGAAGAGATGCATGAAATTTTCGAAAAAATCCTTCCGGGGTTTGACACTATGGAAAAGACACTTCTTGTAACTCACGCTGATGTTGACCACTGCGGACTTCTGCCGATGTTTGATAAAGTAATTGCAAGTACGAAAACAGCTGAATGCCTTGTAAATGAGTATGAAGGCAAGGACGGATACAGAGAGTCAAATCCTCTCCATAAGCCTTATATAAACATTTGCAAAATTCTCACATCATACAAGTCGGTGAAACCGGAAAAGCTGACTGCTATGTGGAATAACATTGAAAATCCCGCAGAACCCCTTACACAAATCGGTTTCTTCGACTTTGGGGAATTACATTTTGAAGTGTATGAAGGTAAAGGCGGTCATCTGCCCGGTGAAATTGTACTGATAGAATATTCAAAGCATATTGCAATCACAGGCGATATTTATATCAACACTCATGGGCTTACAGCAGAGCAGGCAGAATACAATCAGTATGCACCGATACTTATGACCTCGGTGGATTCCGATGCTGAATTGTGTTTGGAAGAAAGAAAAGCAATTATGCAAAGACTTGGTGTTGGCAACTGGCAGATATTTGGTGCTCACGGATTTAAGAAAGACTATTGTGTAGCCATTTAGCCGAATTCGTTATCCCTGATATAGCCAATAAATGTTTCAAGTGCTTTTGACATCCATTTATTTTTATGATAAATAAGCTGTTTCCATATTTCTACATTCATATCACTTATATCAAGATAGCATAATTTTCCCGACGCTATCATATTCTTTGTAACAAAATCAGGAAGAAATGAAATCATATTTCCCTGTGCTATCAAAGAGGTTATTATGTCTGTTCTTCCTATCTCCAGTATCGGTGTTATTTCCAGGGATTTCTTGGCAAGCTCTTTGTCAAAAACCCTTCTGTAGCCCTGACCGTACTCGGTTAAAGCAAAAGGTTCGTTTATAATATCGTGTATTGACAAATTTTTTGCATTGGCAAATCTGGAATTTCTGTTTGCTACAAAATGCATCGAAAGCGGTTCTTCCTTTGCAATAACATAATCTTTGTGGTATGAATGGCTGTCAAGCGTAATAATAACATCTGCTTCGTTATGGTCAAGCATATCAAACATAACAGAAGTATCTGCAGTTGTAATTTTAACCGAAATTAACGGATATTTTGCGTGAAAATTCATGTAACTTTTGTTAATCATATCGTCACACACAGAATCAGGCGTTACAATGTGAATATGCCCGCTACATTCCCGCTCCTCTTCAAGGGTTTCCCTGAATTCTTCGGTAAGGGTGCGAATCTGATGGGCATAAGAAATAAGCTCGCGGCCTCTTTCTGTCAGCGTTATGGTATGATTTATCCTTTCAAACAAAAGACACCCAAGCTCATCTTCAAGCTGCCGTATCTGAAAGGAAATTGTAGATTGCGAATAATCAAGCCGTTCGGCAGCTTTTGTAAAGCTGCCAAGTTCTGCAACATTAATAAACGTGATTAAATTACGTAATTCCATTGTATCTTTCCTCCATCGAAAATTTCGATAATATTGATTAAAACCATTCGTTTGACTAATCCTGGAAAGTAGTATATACTATGCTACAGAAAAAAGCAAGACTTGGAGGAAATAAAAATGAACAACGCTCAACTTTACACCATAATTGCTCTTTGCCTTTACGCAGTAATAATGGCACTTATTGGTTGTATCAGTTTTGGCAAATCAAAAACACTTGACGGCTTTCTTATCGGTGGAAGAAATGTCGGTGCATGGGCCACCGCCTTTGCTTACGGAACTACATATTTCTCAGCAGTTGTTTTTGTAGGTTATGCCGGTCAGCACGGATGGAATATTGGCATCGGAAGCATATGGATTGGTATAGGTAATGCAGTATTGGGATGCTTGCTTTCCTGGCTTTTGTTTGCAAACAGAACAAGAAAAATGACAAAAAAGCTTAATGCAAGAACAATGCCTGATTACTTTGAAAAAAGATATGCTTCAAAAGGTATGAAGATTCTGGCAGCAGTTATTATTTTTGTATTCCTTGTCCCCTATTCTGCAGCAGTTTATAAAGGACTCGGCTCCCTTTTCAGTGCAGTTTTCCCCAGTGTTGAAACATGGGTATGGATGCTTTTAATAGCTTGTCTTACAGGCGTTTACTTAATTGCCGGCGGATATATTGCAACGGCTTATACAGACCTGATTCAGGGTATTATAATGATTGCAGGTGTTGTTTGCCTTATTTTTGCAGTTCTTAAACACGATGCAGTCGGCGGTTTATCCGGACTTATTCAGAACCTTTCCGCCATCCCCGAAGACGGTGCCCAGCTTACAAATATCTTTGGCGGCTCTGCATTTAAGTTCCTTTGCTTCAATATTATGCTTACAAGCTTCGGTACATGGGGACTTCCTCAGATGATTGGTAAATTCTACGCAATCAAGGATACTGCAGCGATTAAAAGAGGAACTATTATTTCGACTATTTTCTGTATCGTTATCGGATGCGGTGCATACCTTATCGGAAGCACATCAAGACTTATTCTTGGCGGTGTTCTTCCTGAAGGCGGAATTGACTCAATTATTCCCACCGTTCTTATGGAAGTTTTAGGCGGCGGCACTCTTGGAATTATTCTTCTGGCAGTTATTATGATACTTCTTCTTTCAGCGTCAATGTCAACCCTTGAAGCAGTTGTCCTTACCTCGGCTTCAGCAGTCGCTGTTGACCTTATTCCGGCTGTAAGAAAGAAGCAGACAAAGCCTGAAACACAAATACTTTTTACAAGACTTTTTTGCCTGTTATTCGTTGCTTGTTCATTCATTTTTGCAACACAAAACATTCCGATTATAGTAAGCCTTATGTCATTCTCATGGGGCATTGTTTCCGGTTGCTTTATAGGACCTTACATCTGGGGACTTTTCTCAAAGAAGATTACAAAAACAGGTGCTTACTCAGGAATCCTTTCAGGACTTCTTGTTGTAGGAATTTCAACCCTTGTTATAAGCCTTAATTCAGGCTTTGCCGCAGCAGCAGCAAAATCACCTGAAATGGGTGTATCTGCAATGGCAGTTTCTATGGTTATAGTTCCGTTAGTCAGTGCATTTACCAAAAACAAGGATAAAGACAGAGTTGATGAAATATTCACCTGTTATAATGAAGACTAAAATTTTTTCAAAAACTATTGACTTTACCACTCTAACGTGGTATAATTCCAATAAATTAAATGCGTTTGAGCAGAAATAAGTAAGCTTGGAAAGAGCCTGGAGAGAGTTGCCGGTTGGTGCGAGGCAATGGTGATGACCAAGACGAATTCCTTCTGTTAGCAGTGCACTGAACAAGAATTCTTAAGTAGGCTGCACCGGGTGTTCCCGTCACAGAACTAAGGTATGTTAGTACCTAACAAGGTCGCTACCGTGAGATAGCGGCGAACTGAGGTGGTACCACGGAAATGATATTTTCGTCCTCTGTATCCTGTAAGGATTGCAGAGGACTTTTTGTTTTCTGCAAAAAAATTAGTTTAATGGAAAGGATGAACAAAATGGCACAGAACTACTACCAGAAAGAAATTGAAACAATGCCGGTTGAAGAAATGAAAAAACTTCAATCAGAAAAATTAGTAAAACAGGTTAAGCACGTTTATGAAAACGTGGAATATTACCGTAATTTGATGGACGAAAAGGGTGTTAAGCCTGAAGACATCAATGGGATTGAGGATTTACATAAGCTTCCCTTCCTTACAAAAGCAGATTTAAGAGATGCGTATCCCTACGGCTTACTTGCAAAGCCTCTTGAAGATTGCGTGCGTATTCAGTCAACTTCAGGAACAACAGGTCGCCGTGTAGTTGCATTCTATACACAAAACGACGTTAACCTTTGGGAGGATTGCTGTGCACGTGCTATTGTGGCAGCAGGCGGAACAAACAAGGATGTTTGTCAGGTTGCATACGGCTACGGTTTGTTTACAGGTGGTCCCGGACTTAACGGTGGTTCTCACAAGGTAGGCTGTCTTACTCTTCCTATGTCATCAGGTAATACTGAACGTCAGATTCAGTTTATGACAGACCTTAATGCCACTATTCTTTGCTGTACACCTTCTTATGCTGCATATATAGGCGAAACATTGAAAGAACAGGGCTATAAGCCTGAGGATATTCCGCTTAAGGCAGGTATCTTCGGTGCAGAGCCGTGGACAGAAGAAATGCGTAAAAGCATTGAAGAAACACTTGGTATCAAGGCTTATGATATATACGGACTTACAGAAACAAGCGGTCCCGGTGTTTCGTTTGAATGTAGTGAACAGACAGGCATGCACATCAATGAAGACCACTTCCTTGCAGAAATTATAGACCCTGATACAGGCGAAGTTCTTCCCGAAGGTGAAAAGGGTGAGCTTGTATTCACTTCTCTTGATAAGGAAGCTTTCCCGCTTTTAAGATACAGAACAAGAGATATCTGTGTTCTTTCAAGAAAGAAATGCTCTTGCGGCAGAACGCTTATAAAAATGGCAAAGCCCATGGGAAGAACAGACGATATGCTTATCATCAGGGGCGTTAATGTATTCCCCAGCCAGATTGAAACTGTTCTTATTAACGAGGGTTACCAGCCTAACTATCAGATTGTTGTTGACAGAGCAAACAATACCGATACATTTGAAGTTAATGTAGAAATGTCACCGGAGCAGTTCACAGACAAGATGAGCGAAGTTCTTGCAATGGAAAAAACTCTTGCAGGTGCTATGAAAACAATGCTTGGTATCAATCCCAAAGTACACCTTGTTGCACCAAAAACTATTGCAAGAAGCGAAGGCAAAGCAGTCAGAGTTATTGACAGGCGTAAACTTGTTTAAGGAGGACTTTTAAAATGGCAATCAAACAGTTAACAGTTTTTGTTCAGAACCAGAAAGGAACTATTGTTTCCGTAACAGATATTCTTGCAAAAAACAACGTAAATATCAGAGCACTTTCTATTGCAGAAACTGAAGATTTCGGTATTCTTCGTCTTATAGTAAACGACGAAGCTACTGCAGAAAATGTGCTTAAAGAGCAGGGATATCTTATCAAAGTTGTTGATGTTGTAGGCGTTAAAATCGGTGACGAGCCGGGTAAGCTTACTTCTGCACTTGATGTTCTTGATAAAGCGGATATAAATGTAGAATATCTCTATGCGTTTATGACACGCACAGAAAAGCACGCATATGTGGTATTCAGGGTTGAAAACAACAATCAGGCAGAAAAAGCACTCACTGATGCGGGCTTTAAGCTTATAACAGATGCGGACGTTTGCAAGCTTTAATATCGGATGAGCAACAGAGGGTAATACTATAAAAAAACCCCCTTGTCTTTGGAGGAACATTAAAATGAATATGGAATTCAAACGCAAATTACCAATACCCCAGGAAATAAAAGAACAGTACCCCGTTACTGCAGAGATAGAGAAAACAAAGGCAACCCGTGACGAGGAAATTAAAGCAATTTTCGAAGGTAAAGATAACAGATTTATATTAATTATCGGTCCCTGCTCTGCAGACCATGATGACAGTGTAATTGATTACATTTCCCGTCTCAAAGGGGTGCAGGAAAAAGTATCGGATAAAATTCTTATCATTCCCAGAATTTATACCAATAAGCCCAGAACTACAGGCGACGGCTATAAAGGAATGCTTCATCAGCCTGACCCCAACAAGGGTTCGGATATGTTAAAGGGTGTTGTTGCCATCAGAAATCTGCACCTGAGGGCAATTAAAGAAACAGGCTTCACCTGTGCTGACGAAATGCTCTACCCTGAAAATTACAGATACCTGTCCGACTTATTATCCTACGTTGCAATCGGTGCAAGGTCGGTAGAAAATCAAAAGCACCGCCTTACCGCAAGCGGACTTGACATCCCTGTGGGTATGAAAAATCCCACAGCAGGCGATATTTCCGTTATGATGAATTCAATTACTGCAGGTCAGCATTCTCATACATTCATTTACAGAGGATGGGAAGTTGAAAGCCACGGCAATCCTCTTTCCCATGCTATTTTACGAGGTTATGTGAATAAGCACGGTCAGTCAATGTCCAACTACCATTACGAAGACCTTATTCACCTTGCGGAAATCTACGAAAAATCAGGGCTTAGTAATCCTGCTGCTATTATTGATACAAACCACGCAAATTCGGGAAAAAAATGGATGGAGCAGCCCAGAATTGCCAAAGAAGTGCTTCATAGCTGCCGTCACAGCGAAGACGTTAAAAAGCTTGTAAAAGGTCTTATGATAGAAAGCTATATTGAAGACGGTGCACAAAAAGCCGAAGAAGGCATCTACGGAAAATCCATTACAGACCCATGCCTCGGATGGGAAAAAACAGAGAAGCTTATCTATGATATAGCAGAAATTCTTTAAAGAAGCGTGCCGCTTCACCCACGTCGCGACCCAACAAAATTCAATTCTGTCATATGTTGCTCGCGGAAAAAGCGCAAATTCCTATACAGAAAAAAAAAAGAGATGTAAAGAAATTCGATTTCTTTACATCTCCCTCTTTTTTATTTACAGAACCAATGACGGTGCTGTATAAATTCGCGCTGCAAGCTCCTGATTAAGCATATAAAGACTCTTTGGATCAGAACCGAAAAGCTCCATTTTTGTAATCAAATCATTTGCGTTTGTTTCCTCTTCGCCCTGCTCCTTAACAAACCAGTCAAGGAACTGCATTGTACGGAAATCTTTAACATTATACGCTGCTGCATAAATATCATTTATGAGCTGTGTCACATATTCTTCGTGTTCAAGACCTGCTTTTAAAACATCTATATGCTCTGAAAATGTCTTGTCAGGCTTTGCAATTGCTTCAAGCGTTACCTTCTGATTTTCGTTCTGAAGATACTGATAGAAAAGCATTGCGTGGTCGCGTTCTTCCTGAGCCTGAACTTTATACCAGTTTGCAAATCCGTCAAGACCTGCATCCTCAAAATAGTTCGAGAAATCAAGATAAAGATACGCAGAATAGAATTCCTTGTTAATCTGCTGATTTAAAAGTTCATGTACTTTTGAGTCCATCATATCATTATACCTCCTGTTTTTTTCATAGTGCTCTTTTATTATATCATATTGTAGCTTTTATCGCAACAGGCTTTTTACGATTTTTCAATAACTCTTGTTGCAAAGGATGCTGAAGCCGGTACCAGCTTATCTGAAGCATCAAAAACAAATGCTTTCAATGTACAGTAGTAATCGCCCACAAACTGAACGTTAATATCTTCAAAGGAAACTACATTCATATAATTTGTAAGCTCATTTGTTGAAATAGTTATACTGTCAGGTTTTCCTGAATCACCGTTAACAGATAAAACACATTTTACTGTTTCTTTATTGCCTCTGGATGCAATTACAACGTTAATTGTGTCACCGCAATAGTTATTTTCTTCGTTGTAATATCCGTCTTCCATTATTTCAGGAGTTTCATTTAACAATACTACTGTGTCGCCGGAAATTGTGCTGTGGCTATACATAGAAAGAAGGGAATTATTTTCATTCCATGAAGTTTCGCTGAATCGGTACAATGTAAATTCATCAGATGTTCCGGTGAATAAATCGTTGCCGGTTTCAATAGGCGCGTCACCCGTAAATATAACTGCCTTAAGATTTTCGCTTCCGGAGAAGGCATTGTCATGTATTTTTGCAACGCTTTCAGGAAGAACAACTGTGTTCAGATAAGAGCAGTTTGCGAAAGCAAAATCTTCTATAGCTGTTATTCCGTTCTGCATATAAATGTATTTTAATTCACTGTTTGAAAATGCTGCTTCGGGGATAACAGATATACAGTCGGGAAGCGTTATGCTTTCAAGTGCTGTTGAACTGAAATCAAAATCTTCAAGGTAATCAAATGTACTAAGGTCAAGGCTTCCGCATATCGCTTTGCCCATAAAGTCAATTTTATTTACGCGGTATTCATCCTCTGTCTTTGTCCAGACAATTCCATCCCAACTGCCGGGCAGGTCTGCGTCCCATCCAAGAAGCTCGCTGTTATTGCCGGTGTAAAGAAGGGAAAGAAGCTCTTCTCTTTCTTCTTTGTTGAAGCTTGTTTCATCTTCATCAATATTCTGGGTTTCATAGGTTGCGATACCTGTATTCAATCCAATCTGATTTAAAGAGGATTCTACAGTTTCGACAGCAAGGTAATTTTCTTCACAGTTAAGCTGTGTAAGTGCTTCGCAGTCCTCGATTGAAAGCTCTGAAATACCTGAATTGTAGCAGTTTACAGTGTTAAGGGCTTTACAGCCTGAAAGGTTAAGTGTTGAAAGCGAAGAATTGTCGCAATATACCGCACTAAGATGTTGTGCATCGGGAAGGTTTAAATCACCCTCAAGCTTTTTACCACCAAAGTCAACACTTACAATATGGTACTCTCCGTCATAAATTTTCCATTCAACTCCGGACCATGTCTGGGGAGCTTCTATATCCCAATCAAGCTTTTCCAGGTTATCGGATGAATTAGCAAACTCCGTAAGGCTTAAAAGCTCTGCTTCGTTAAATGGATATTCTGAATTATATTTCTGCTGTCCGCTTTCCGCAAAGCCGCCTTTTTCGTTGATTGCATCAATACGTCCCATAAGAGAAGAGTTTTCGGATTCAATAATATTGTTTCCTTCTAAGTAAAGCTCCTGAAGCGATGTGTTCTGTGAAACATCAAGGGTAGCAAGATTGTTTCTTGCACAGCGCATTGTTGAAAGAGAAGGTGTGTTATTAAGATTGATTGAATTTAAACTGTTGCCGCTGCAGTTAAGCTCTGTAAGTTGTGAAAGGTTGCTTAAGTCAAGTGTTGTAAGCTGATTGAATGAGCAGTCAAGCTCTTCAAGAGCCGTACATTCGCTAAGCGAAACTGACGTAAGAGCATTTGCCATACAGCTGAGGCTTTCAAGCTGTGTACATCCGTTTGTTGAAAGCATAGAAATACTGTTTCCGTCAATGTTAAGCGTTCTGAGTTTCGGAAATACCCCTGCATTGAACCAACCTGACAAATCCATATAAGAAATATCAATATCGGTTACAAAGCCTTCTTCATCCCATACAATACCACTCCAGGTGGAGGTATCCTCTATATCCCATCCGTTATCTTCAAGCATCAGCTTATTTTCTCCCTGATTGAAGAAATCATAGAGTGCTGTATGCTCGTCTTCTTTTAATTCAGCACCTGAAGAACTGTTAAGAGATGCATCTATAGAGAAGGGAGATACATTGTCAACATAAGGTATATCTGAAAGCACTGCTGCGTGATAAGTCATCATTTCGTGACAGTCATAAAATGATGCAGTTAGTGATAATGCCTCTATTGCTCCGGTCGTTATAAACAGTGATATAGGTGTGAATGCACAGTGGTGAAGAAAATGTTTTCCCATTTTTGCAAGTGCAGAAGCCTTCAAAGCTGTAGCTCCGGCAAGACCATCGTAAAAATATGAATATCCGGTTCCACAAGCAGCCAAAGGCATTCCCACAATTTGCTTTTCGTAATATTTTTTTACATTTGTCCATTTTCCGCCCATATAATCTGTTATTTTAGCGGGAGTTGATGTTGCCCAGGTATAGTCGGGAGTACGGTCATAAACGCTGAGAAGATACTGATATTCAATAATTGATTTAAATTCACCATAGTAAGAGGATTTCGGATTAAATGAACGCACACTACCATTCTTTGAAAATTCCCATCCGGTCTGTGAAAGGGGAATATAGGGAACAAAATCAAGTGTGTTACAGATGTTATAAACATTTCTGTAAGAATGAGGTGTTTTTGTGGCATTTGGCGGTGCAAATAAGTAGGCATATACCTTGCCGTATTTATCCTCTTCATTATCAAGCTTTTCTGCAAGCAGATTTCCTGCTGCAGCACCGCGGCTATGTCCTGTAATTACAACGTGGGGCTTGTTAAGCTTGTTCTTTTTTATGTAATTATCAAGGTTTGTTTTAAGGTCGTTTGCGGAATCGTTAAAGGTTTTGTGATAATTTCCTGCATCCTTGTCATAAGAAGAACCGGTTATCTGCATATTACCCTGCCATCCTTCAAGTGCCGCAGAGCCTTCTATTATTACAAAGACAACATCCTTAGGTTTATCGCCCACTCTGTAAAGCTTTGATGCAATAACTGCAGGTGAGGTTGTCTGCGTCTTTACCTCATAGTTATATACAGAATGTTTGAAGCCACGCTTGTTTAAAAGTTTTTTAAGTGTTTCCGGCTCAATAGGCTCGTCATCCTTATCCTTTATTTTCTTGTAAACAAGAGGCGTACTGCTTTCGCTGTTTTCCACCTCGTAAGAAGGATAGGAAAGCGAAGCGTATGTAGAACATTCTATTGCAAGCGCTTTTGTATAAGCTGTATTGGAGTATGACCAGACAGGAAGGTTTGCAATATCAGTAACGGTAACGCCAAACTGAATGGTTGTGTCGGAAGCTCCTACAGACTCTATCTTACAGGATATGGTTGCCGTTCCTACTGAGTGAGGTGTTATTTTACCGTTATTGTCTACAGTAGCGACTGCGGAGTTATTTGTTTTCCAGGTTTTCCCTGTTATAATCGCATTTGACGGTTCTGTAACAATAGTGGGTGTATAGGTCTGGTCAAGATCACTGAAAACGTGATTAACCTTTGAAAAATAAGCTTTTTTAAGGGCAACGTTTTCTATTTCCCTTAACCAACCGCCATTTTCTGTCTGATACCATTTCTGGAAAATAGCATTGGTAGCATAGCCTGTAACACGGACTGTGCTGCCTGCCTTTGCATAAACCTTACCGTTAGAAGCTGCATTTTCGTAGGGAAGCTTCTTTTCCTGAACGTTGTCTACGGTGGTTTTAAATGCTTTATCACTTAAAGGTTTAATGTTAAGCTTGTGCTCATCGCCGCAGTTTATACATTTACCAATAGAGTAAATGTGAATAAAGCATTGCTTGGGTTCTTCAGGCTGGAAAAACAAGAAGTCGTTCCAACCTACGGAGCCGCCGGAGCTTCCCCCTGAACTTCCGCTACCTGAGTTGTTGGCAGCATTGTTGGATTCGTTTTGAACCTTTTTTTCTGTTGCCTCTTTAACATTCATAAAATAAATATAATTGCCGTCGGCAAGCTTATACCACGGCGAAAGCTTGTAGTTTGAAATCAGACTTGTTGCAGTAACAAGCTTTCCTTTTTTTGCCCGTCCTACAACCTCACCGTCGTTGTAAGGAGCTTTACGGACGGGGGCATTGTTTACAGTTATCTGTAGATGCTTTTTTTTAGTTTCAAGAACTGCAACCGCTACTTCGTGATTACATCCGGGGGCGGGGCATATTCCCGCCTTATAATCTTTATGCCTATGCTCGGTCAGATTACTTTTAAGCACCCAGAATTCACCGCCTGAGCCGCTTTGTGTAACACTTCCGTCAACAAGGATTTTGCTCCAGGTTTCGTACTTGCTGCCGATGAGGCCTAATTTTTTTCTTTCAGTGCCCAGAAGCTTTACAACTGAGCCCTTTGTTGGAATTTTACCTTTTACGGTGCTTGATGTATCCATAGAAGCATACATCGGTACGTTATTTATAGATGTCTGAAGATACTTGACTCCCGAAGCCTCTGCATTTATGACAGAGACAGGAAAAAGCGATATAATTAAAATTACCGCAATTAAAACAGAAATAAGTTTTTTCATTGTAGGTCTCCTTATTGAAGAAGTAATTTATCTGTCCTTTAAATCAGGATACGGATTATTTAATTTCCGTTGATTTTACCATAGCAAGGGGAGAAGCGAAGTTTCCGCGTTTCCATACGAAGATACGTGCTTCAAGCTGACTGTCGCTTATTCCGGAAACATAAATGTCATTAAAGCTTACGGTGTTATTTCCGCTTGAAAGTGTGGGTTCTGCTTTTTCAATCATCACAAGCTTATTTGAGGAATCATATATTGCAAGTGCCACACATGCTTCAAATGGCGAGGTTGTTTTATTGAAAATATCGGCAGTAATGTTTCCGAAAATATTCTTATCGTAAATTTTAAGAGAGCTGGAGGTCAGACTTGTTTCACAGTCACATCCATCATCCACGTTGAAGGTGTAGCTATCGCTTACGCTTCTGTCTGCAGAATATGCAGTTACGGTTACAGTGCCTTTTTGTTTTGCAGAAAGAATACCGTATGAATCAATCGTTGCAACAGAATCATCGTCAACCTCCCACAAAATTGTCTGTTCGCCTGCATTTTCGGGATATACGCTGTAATCAATAAGCACCTTGTTTCCTGTTTTAATAGTTTCTTCGGAGTTGTTTATTTGGATAGAGCTAACCTTTTCGGGTGAAGTTACCTCTATTGCACACTGTGCACTTGCTTTTCCGTCAGCAGTGCTTGCGGTAATATAAGCATTACCTACACCTACTGCACGTACAAGACCGAATGAAGAAACTGAAACAACACTGCTGTTACTGCTTTTCCATACAATTTCAGATTTACAGTCAAAGGGAAGGAGGGTTGCTTTAAGCTGAAGAATATTTCCAAGTGCGATTACAGCACCTGTTGTATTAAGCTCCACGGAGCTTGCATCGCCGGCAGCCTGATTAAGACCGTCTGCTGTAAATGAGTTTGAGGCAAAGCTAAGCTTTTTCATAGCACTTTCAAGTGAAGCATATGTTGCAAAGCTCCAGCAACTGCCGATGTCGCCCTGATTTTTAACAGAGGTTACGCTGTCCTCTTCTCTTAAATCATATTTCGCCGGAAGTGCAGAACCCTCGGAATAGTTATTGTTGGTATTAAGGTCAGGCAAAATTGAAGGTGGTGCACTACCGAAAACAGATTCCTCTTCCTCGCTCAACAAAGCGATTTCATCCCCGTAATAATCAACATAATCGCTGTTGAATATCATACCATCATCAATAAGCTCCTCTACAGAGCACACAGTATCATCCTCGTATGAACGGCCAAGGTTATCAATTGCCTGTATTTTCATAGCATCGCTGTCTGTTTCGGTAAATGCTTTGATACAAACATTTGCATTAGGTCTGAATGTGGTAAGGTCAGTCCAGGTTTTTGTATCCATACCTATAAATGATTCTCCCCTGTTTGCACGTGCATTGGATGAATGTGAAACTGATCCGCTGTTAAGGTATGCAGGTAATTCAAGAAATACAGTTGCATTCGAGGTTGCACCCGTCTGTTTCACAACTACTGCAAATCTTGTGCCTGCCTTAAGCTCAACCGGCTTGTCAAGTTTTACTGTATAGTACCCTGCATATTCCATAACTCCGGTCGCTGCAGGTGAACCGAGGTATCTCAGAGACTCCACTGATGTAAAATCTGTTACAATATATACCTCATAAGGGGTACCGGGCGAATATGTGTAGAAAGAAATAGCCTTCAGAGTTTCGTTTTCACTGAGAGTTTTTCCCTCTTCGGGGAAGGCATTTGCCGTGTAAAGAACCCTTGAGCCCATTGATTCCGCTGAAACAGGTCCCAGATAATCATACTGGTAAATTTTATTGTAGTTGTCATTACTTTCTACTTCATAGAATACGGCATTATAGTCACCGCAGTTCGGTCTTGCTATAAATTTGTCGTAGTAAGAAATGTAGAAATAACCGTTTTCACCGGACTCTGTTCCCCAGCTGTTTTTACATATAAATGCACCGTTTCCTTTTGGTGTTACAGGGAAATTAGCCTTGGAATAGTTATCATCCCAACCTACAATTGCAATAGCGTGACCGCCATCAAATTTATTGACATTGTCGGGGAAATAGTAATTTTTCCGTGCTGCATCAAAGTAGTTGTAGTTTACCTTGAAGGATGTGTAAACAGCACCGTATTTCATAATTGCATTTTTAATTTCGTTATTGTCAAGACTTTCTTTTCTGAAGGGAAGATAGATAATATTCTGAACATGGTAATCAGGGTCAAGCTCTTTGTATTTAATTTTTGAAGGACTGTCGGGATAAGCATCATTTTCTTCAAGAACAACACCGTCCCATCTTGCAAGATAAGCAGATGCCATAAGTGCATTACCGCCTGCATTTACACTGTGGTCAAAGCCGTGCTCATCATAGTTACTGGAGTTTGTAATCATATTATGCTCAGAAAAATTGAAATCCCCCGTAACCTTTGTGCTTATGACGTCAACGTTGCAGTATGCTACAAGTCTGTTTGATGCAGTAATTGCCTTTATACGCGTGTTTCCAAGGCCCTTTGCTGTTACAATACCCATTCTGTCTACAGATGCAACTTCAGGGTCTTCGCTGGACCAATATACATCTCTGCTATCTGCCGTCACAGGAAGAATTGTTGCCAGAAGAACCTTTTTCTGTCCTTCTCTGAGGGAAATGTAGCCCGGCTCGATATCAATTGATGTAGGTTTAATTACCCCTTCTGCATTTGTTCTGAAAAATTTAATATATCCGTAGCTCCAACCCTTTTCATTAAGGGCTTTAGCCTGATACCAATACTCGGTATCGGGGGAAAGTCCGGTAAGAACCGCACTGTTTTCGGAGGTTGCTTCCTGTGTGTATTTTACACTGCTGTTATTTTTTTCGTAATAAACAAACTCTACTGCCCCGATAACGCCGCCGTTGTCCTGTACCTGACAGGAAACTCTGGCAGAACAGTCTGTAATATCAGTTGCATCCTCTGTTACAACAATGGGAGTATCTTCCGCAACAGAAATATTATATGTCAGTGTAATAAGGGAGCTGTTAAGCATGCCGTTTTTTACGGCTACAGCGTAAATAACAGTATTTTCATTTATTTCTATTGGCTCAGTATAAACATCTGTCGCTGTAGGTACACTCTGGTCTGTTGTGCACCATATTTCTGCACCTTCCGTATCGCAGAAAAGCTCTATTTTTGTACCCTTGGAAACCTTGGAGCCTGTCTGAATATTTGCCGTGGGGGATGAAACCTTTTCTATATCTGTATAATATTCTGAAACAGGGCTGTTATCCCAACCTTCCATCACAGCAATTGCTTTTATTGTCATATTCTTTGTTGCTTTAATTGGTGCTGTGTACACCTTACTTGACAAAGTAGGCTCTGTTCCGTTTGTAGTATAGTAAACAGTTCCTTTTTCTGCAGAAACCGAAACCTCTATTCCGCCTTCTATATCGGTTTTACTGAATAGGGGTTTTTCAAGAATTCCCCATGGAATAAGCTCGTAGGCTATTCCTTCGTCCTTTACATAGTTATATACTACAGTATCAAGATAACACTTTACCGTGACAGTGTCTGTAACATATGCAAATATTGAGGTGCCGATAGTTACAACACTTTCAGGAATTGTTATTTTTGAAAGGGATGAGCAGAACGAAAATGCTGCACTCTGTATTTCTTCTGTGCCATTGGGAATAACTATTTCCTGCAAAGAGGCACATTTTGAAAAAGCATATTTTTCTATGGTTTTTACAGTTCCCGGAATATTAACTTCTTTTAAAGCACAATTCTCGAAGGTGCGTTCCATTATAACTGTAATACCTGAAGGAATATTAATGCTTTGAAGATTTGTACATTCTGCAAAAGCGTATGCACCTATATGGCTCACTGTTTCCGGAATAACCATCACCGGAAGAGCCGAGCATGAAAAGAATGCGTAGTCCCCGATTTTTGTCAGGTTTTCCGGAAGCTCTATAGATGTAAGATGTGTACATTCGTTAAAGGTATAGTTCTTTATTTCTGTTATGTAGTCGCCCATCGTGATTTCTTCAAGGGAGCTACAGCCGTTAAATGCATATTCTCCTATAGAATCCACTGATTCCGGAAGATTAAGCGATGTGATTTTACTGCAGGATGAAAAAGCGTAATCACCAACCGATATAATTCCTTCATTAATAATAATTTTCTTTATTTCGTCCGCACAGTCAGACCAGGGGGCAGACTCGGTTGCCGTATAGTCATACATATCGCCTACACCGCTGATATAAAGTGTGTTGTTTTTATAAAGCCAGCTTGCGTTTTTACCGCAGTCCCCTGTGGGAGCCTCCCATACGGCATAAAGCGTAACATCACCCTCAACGGAAAACTCGCTTCCGGGTAAATAGTCAGCATCTTCGGCATCAGGGGTAAGTGCCCAGCCGCTACACTGCATGCCCTTTTTATACGGAATTTCTTCTGTAAGTGTAAGGGCATCACCGTAAAGTTTTGTTTGCGGTGACGGTGCATCAGAGCCACCGTTTGCATCAAACGTGATGTTGTGCTGCCTGCGAAGCTTTACAGGAAGATTTCCGGTTGCATTTGCGTCTTTATATTTTGCAGCAAGATAATAGGTTTTACCTTCTTCAAAAGGATAGATAATTCTGAAATCTCCGTTTGATGTATTGTAGTTGTCGTTAAACGCCAGTTCTTTTCCCGATTGGTCATATACATAACCTACAGTATCGCTGAAGCTTATTTGTATAGTTGATTCAAAGGCGTATGAAGCGGTTTCTTCGGGGGTAAAGGTGAAGTATCCTATAGCACCGCGGGCATTAAGTGCCGTTGTTTTCGACGAACTGGTAGTAGTTGAAATTACAGCCGCACTTTCCCATACAGGGTAAAGATACAGAGCTTGCCCGGTTGATAAGCTTACATAGCCCCCCGGATAATAGTAGGGACTTGTTGCAGTAGTAGTGGTGTTCCAGCCAAGGAATTTATATCCGAACTTTGACGGCACAGGACCATTGAGCGTAACTGATGCTGAAGAATAAACGTTTATTGTTTCAAGATGCACATTATCTGTTCCGTAATAAACAATGTGCGCAGGATTACAGGAGTAGCAATCGGATCTGTAAACTAAAGAGCCGTAGTTACCGCAATAATCGCAAACCTTGTAATGTCCGCCGGAATAATGTACTGAATAGCCGGTTCTTGTATGTTCTGTTGAAGTATGCGTCATATTCTGATTTTCAACAAACATCTGACCGTATTCAATAGTACCGGATGGATTGTGCCAGTTGTTTAATGTTTTGTATCTGTACACACCAGTAGAGGTGTACCATATTTCCTCAGTCCATATTTCCTGTCCGTTAGAAGCCCAGGTCGTACGGGAGGTATCCGTTACATTCTGATACAAATTTGTGGCATATCCGGAATTGTTTTTCCATTTGCGAAAACACTTTCCTTTATATGTAGCTGTCATACTTGCATTAAGTCCGGCTTCACCGTCTGAAAAACATACGACATCACCGACTTCGTACTCTTTCTCCGGGTCGTACATTTCGTACTCTCCTTCAGAAACAGGCACAAAGTCTTCGGGAGTTTCACCGTCAGCAACTGTTTCTATAGGCTCTCTTTCATCCGGAATAATAAAGTCAACACTTTCTTCAGGCATCGAATTCTCTTCTTGTGCAAAAGAAACTGCAGAAAAGGAAGTACACATAATGAAAATACTAAGTATAGCTGATATAAATTTTTTTGTCATAATAAAGCTCCTTAATCAAAATATATAAAACATTCGTTTTTTACAGGAAATACTTACGGTCAAGACTTCTGTAGCCGATTGCTTCGGCAATATCCATTTCGTTTATGTTATCTCTTCCGTCAGCATCCGCTATAGTGCGTGCCACCTTAAGAATTCTGCTATACGCCCTTGCCGTGAAGCCAAGAGTTTCAAAAGCATTTTTAAGCATATCGCTTGCATCCTTGCTTATAGGGCAGTATTTATCAATAAGTGAACCTGAAAGCTGTGCATTACAATTAATGGATTCGTTTTTGTAACGCTCTTTCTGCATTTCCCTTACAGCGTTTACCCTTTTTTTAATATCGGCAGAGCTTTCGCCCTTCATTGCTTTAAGGTCAGTATATTTAACGGGTGCCGCTTCAAGCTGAATATCTATTCTGTCAAGCATAGGGCCGCTTATTTTTCCCAGATATTTTCTTACTTCCGATTCGCTGCAACGGCATTTACCGCTTCCGTCCCCGTAATAACCGCATTTGCAAGGATTAAGTGCCACTACAAGCATTGCATTACACGGATATGTATATGTTGCCGCTGAACGGGAAACGGTTATCCTTTTATCCTCCAACGGCTGACGCATAGATTCGATTACATCCTTTTTATACTCCGGAAATTCATCAAGGAACAGTACCCCGTTATGAGCAAGTGATATTTCCCCCGGTTTAGCCTTGGAACCACCGCCTACAATGCTTACTGCACTTGCACTGTGATGTGGTGAACGGAAAGGCCTTTGTGCAATCAGGTTTTCCCCGGCAGAAAGCTCCCCGGCAATGGAATAAATTTTTGTAACCTCGATAGCTTCATCAAGCGTCATATCAGGAAGAATTGTGGGAATTCTTTGTGCAATCATAGATTTACCGCTACCGGGTGTTCCTATAAGCAGTAAATTATGCCCGCCACTGACACAAAGCTCAACACCACGTCTAAGGGCAAGCTGCCCTCTGACATCGGAAAAATCTATATCATAGGTGCTTTTTTCACCAAAAAGAGCATCAATATCGCACAATGCAGGCTCTATAAGCTTTTCACCGGTAAGGTGAGAATAAACATCCGCAAGGCAACGTGCACCAAGAACATCAATTCCTCCTGCAAGGGTCGCCTCTTCTACGTTTTCAACAGGAACGAATATTTTTTTTAATCCGTTTTCTTTTGCACTGCAAACAAGGGAAAGAACACCGTTTACACCGCGTAATTCACCGGACAGACCAAGCTCGCCAATAAACATACAGTCATCCATTTTACAATTAAGCTGACCTGTACCCGCAAGAATAGCAATAGCTATTGGAAGGTCAAACTGAGTACCCTCTTTTTTCAAATCTGCAGGTGCAAGATTTATAACTGCGTGCTTCGCCGGAAATTGAAAGCTACTGTTTTTTATTGCAGAGCGGACACGTTCTTTCGATTCTTTAACGGCAGTGTCGGGAAGACCAACTATATCAAAAGATGGCAATCCGTTTGAAAAATCAGCTTCAACAATAACGGATTTCCCTTCAAGACCGCATACAGCACCGGTATTTATTTTAACAATCATAAATAACAACTCTTTCCTGATATTTGTACCAACACCGGGGAAAACAAAAATAATCTACCTTATATTATAGCATTTCAAAAAAACAAAGTCAATTACCATAAAAATTTTCTTGACTTAATCCGGATTAGATAGTATAATTAATGGGTATCAGTTGTTATAGTGTGCGTTATTTTGAGTGAGATTCAGCATAACCGCACGAGACATAATGCATTTGTCTAAAGACGGGGTGTAGCGCAGTTTGGTAGCGTGCTTCGTTCGGGACGAAGAGGCCGCGGGTTCAAGTCCCGCCACTCCGACCAAAAAAGGAAAGGTTCTACGTTAGAAGGACTTTTCCTTTTTTCTTTGGCGGGACTTGAAGCCTAAGAGGGCAAAAAGCGTTAATAAAAGTTGCCTGCGGCAAGTTTTTAGCTTTTTGGTGCGTAGACCGGTACCGAAATGCGTTAGCATTTGGGTGGTCAAGCAGGCAAGACGCTATGCGGCTGTGTCCCGCCACTCCGACCAAAATCGACAAGATTCGTCAGAGTCTTGTCGATTTTACTTATTCCCTATTCACTCTTCACTATTCCCTGAAATAGAACTTGTCGATTTGAAGTAATAAGTAATATGTAATAGCGAAGAGGTGAGGTGCAAAATCGCAAGCGATTTTTGTTTTGAATTTATATAATTTGAAAATCAAATCTCAAAAGCCTTGTTATTACTACATTTACAAGTAAATACTATAACAACTCTCGCACCAAAAAAGGAAAGGTTCTACGTTAGCAGGACTTTTCCTTTTTTTCTTTGGCGGGATAAGTTGATTATATCAGTTATTTTATAAAAAGTAAATAAAAGTCCTTTTCTTTGTTTACACCGTATCAAAATTTAATACACCCAAAAGCTATGGCACGGATTTTTATGTCCGTGCCATCTGTGTTATTATGCGTTTTTAAGTTTCGCTTTTTGTTCTGCGATTTCGGCTTTCATTTCCTTTATCAGTATGGCGAGCTTTTCCTCACATTCTTCTCTTGTAGGTGCATATATGTTTCTTGCCATTCGTTTGCCGTATGCATATCTGAATATAGAATCGCCATTTTGTTTATGCCCGACCACAATTCTGCCTTCCCATTGATTGTCTTTTTTTAGCCGGACCATGCCATCACCCGATGGTCTGCGTTTTTGCCTTGTATCAACAAAAAATAGTTTGTAAAAAATTCTGCGAACCTGAAATGGATGAGCTTTTGAGCAGTTTTTGACGCGGAAGACGCAGATGGGCTGACGCCCTTCAAGGATGACAAGTTGAAAATTGCCGAAATATCGCCATTTCAGGCGGAGTTCGGACTACTACTGTTCGGCTAAGCATGCATTTTATGCTTTACCTCTGGTTATATAGATTCTATTCCATTGTGCCGACCATTTTATTTATGTCACCATCTGAGTCTACGATGATGGTCTGGGTTTTGCTTGGAGCCACATAGCCAAAGCCTTCGATGTAGGCTTTATTTTTTTCTTCTATGATTTCATTTCGAATTTTAATTTCCTCATCGGTGAGGTAGCAGGTGTCCTTTGCCATGATTTCGTCATTTGGATTTATGGGTTCTTCAGGATTCTTTTCCCATTTCGCATAAAGCACATCAGGCTTTGTGAATTTAAATATTGTTACCTGATTCTGTTTTGTTCGTGGATCAGTGAACCACCCTTTGAATGTGTATCCGTATTTTGTTGGGACATAACTTTCAAGGCTTATGCTTTCGCCGTATCTTTTAGTTATTGGTCTGATAAAGCTACCACCATCTGATGCGAAGGTTAAGGTTACATTTCCTACGATTCCAAACTCGTTGTCAAATGTCACTCGGGATTTACTAAGCCACCATTGTTTTGCAGCCTGCCCAAAATTGTTTACTGCCTATGCACCTGCGAACTGAGCTGCCTGGGTAGCTTTGTTTTTCAACATATCGAAAAATGCCGTTTTCTTTTCCTCCTTATGAATTGTATTTTATAACACAGTCGCCTTCCAAGACGCCTAAAAGTCCTACATCAAGTATCAGCCAGCCCAGCCTGTTTTCTTTGATTTTTCTTGTATATCTCAAATTGGCGGCAATCGTATCATTGAAATTAGCATACATATCATGCTTTTTATAAGCATCCGGGTCAAAAACAAACGCTTCGAGGACTGTTGTTTCAATTATATTTCCGCCCATATCAAGCTTGACTTTATCGTTTTTCCTGAAAATTCCCTCCTCAACCTTGCCGAAAACCACCATTTTGTTCTTTAGCTTTCTTGCTCTTACAATTCCTACCTGAAGGGGATGAGGTTCAATATCAAAGGGAACTTTGATTCTGAAAAGCCCGCAGGCTTCGCTTCCGTAAGCTGAAAGATTTTCTTTATCCGAATTTTCTTTCTGCTCGAAAAACCATTTAATATCTTCAGCCGTATAGCTTTCGGAAATAAGAGAGGTAAATTTTTTCCACTGTGGCTCTTTCCTTACTTCCTTGCTTGCCCATTTTTTGTCCTCAATCAAATCCTTAAAATGCTTATGACATTTTCCGCATAAAACACCGTCAATTAAATGTCTGTCTTTTGAGTTAATGCTCCAGAAGCCGTCGTAAAAGTATCCTAATTTCCTGCCACAGACTCCGCAAAGCGTACCGCGTTCAATATATTTACATTCTTCAATACATTCAACGTATTTTCTTGTTAGTTTTCCCATAACCATGCCTCCTTTGCTTAATTATTTGCGTGTATAAGTCTGATGGCTTACACCTTGCGTGCCGTCAAATGGGAATAAGTGTCGAAGCAACAAGGTGTTTTCGTCAATCAAGGTTGCATAAAATTCCTCGTCTTCACCAAATGTACTGTTATATGTATTGAACTTTACTTTCCACTCATCATTGCCGCAGCCTTCATAAACAGGCTCTTCTATAATTTCAAGCTCTGCATCAAACTTTTCATCTGTAAATTCAGTTTTGCTGTAATACTTTGCAGTAGAATCTGAAATATTGATTGAAATTCCACTTTCAATACCTTCTTCTTCAGCAGTAAATTCATAGCCATCGGTTTCTCCGTAAGCAAAAACCCATTCTCCGTCTAAAAGTGATGCATCGGGCTTATCCGTTACATCGTCAAGTTTATTAACATTTGTTTTTCCGCAAGCAGACAAGAAAACACATAATAAAAGTAAAAATATAAGTAATCTTTTTTTCATTTTTACCTGCCTCCTTTTCTTCAGGCAGACTGTATCAATAACACACATCTGCGGTTTTATGATTTTGATTCTTTATCATTATTTTGAGAGTTGTCCGTAAAGTCTTTTGTTGTCTTTGAATAAGGGTTCACATTTTTTTGAAATGGCGGGGGTGGTGTGCCTTTGGAAAGCACACCAAGCCCCGTTGTAATAAGTAACGCCCATAAAATCCATAATCCCAAAAGCACATACGCGATAGCTATGAGAAAATTCAAAAACATATGGATTAGGAACGCAATAACAGCCAAAACGAAAAGCTCTGCATTGAATATCAGGTTAAACAAAAACGATATTAAAAAACCTTTCATATCATCACGCCCTCATATATTTTAATGGATTCAGATTAGTTTTCCTTTTTCTTTCTCATACTGAGAACAGCAAGTAATATGAAGAATGCAGCAAGTGCCCATGCAACATACGCACCAATCATTCCGCCGCTTTCAACTCTTTCTGCAAGCTCTGTGGGGTTCTGCAAACCGCTGAATGCCGCCTGCATACCGAGGTCTTTGTCATACATAATCTTGCCGCTGTGCTGTTTTCCGATAAATGTGTATTCGCCTGATTCCTCTCTTTGAGTTACATAGCTGATACGAGGCATATTCTCATAATCCATATAATAAACTTTTTTGCCGTTATACTGCATGGTAGAGTTATAATCCTGCTTGCCGGCAGGCATAAAATCCATCTTACTTATGTATGTAACGCTTGTGGTCGGATGCACAGTATAACCCCTCTGACTCACTACCTGATAATCGAAATCCGTAAACGGTTTTCCTACGGCTACATGATGAAGTGCGTTGTTGTCAATGGTAAATTCACCAATTTTAGCTTCTGCTATAAGAGAAGATGACACTATATCACTAAACTCATTATCTTTGCCAAGTATCGTGTTTTTCCATTCCAATGTGTAATATATTTCGTTATCTTCGTCTGAATTCTGAACCTTTTCGTAACGCTCAACGGTTCTTTTAGCTATTACACCTGGAAGTTCTACACCGGTAATTTCATCCACTAAAGGAGTTACTGCTTCAAGTTTACCGGGAACGATAACAATTTTACCTTCGTTTTCGGGAAGAACCTTACCGTCTTCTACATAAACCGCCTTAGAAATAACATCAGTCTGTTTTGATGTGTTTGTGGATGAAAAACCTACAATTGCAAGAATGATTGCTATTACTATAAAAATAATACTTTTCTTATTCATAAGCTAAGCACCTCCGCTTTTTTAGCAAATAGAACTGATCTTTTGAAAAGTTCAGTTCTATTTGCGATATCTTTATATATTATTTGTTATACATTCTTTCAAGGAATGTTACTACTGCTCCACGAGGACAGTTTTCATCAGGAGCTACAGATATATTTGTTCCATTTAACAAACCTTCTTCGCTTGCCCAGTTTTTAGCATCTTCATACCAACCATTTTCACCGATTCCTGCCGCCCTGTAAAGGAATGTGATAATATGAGCACTTGAACAAGTTGCATTTGGCGAGAACGTATCTGCTGATGTTCCTGCTGTGATTCCTTTTTCAACAGCCCAGAGTATCGGTTTGTAGAAGTAATCACTTGAATTTACGTCTGCAAACGGATTATTTGCGCTTGTCGGTTCAGGATTTCCCGCTGCACGCCACAAGAATGTTACAACCTGACCTCTTGTGCAGTTATCAAAAGAACCAAATGTTGTTTCGCTAGTTCCTGTTGTTACATTATTATTATATGCCCATGCAACAGCATTTGCAAAATAATCTGTATCCTTAACATCTGAAAACGGAAGGGGTTCAGTTCCGCCATAAACCTTTTTATGCTCTGCTTCTGTACTTGTGTCATTAGGCGCAGTTTTTAAGAGGTTTTTTGCAGTGTTATTTATACCACCTCTCTGGTCATAGAATAAAGCCGCAGAAGTTGTTCCACTTGTTACATACCATCTGTCAGAACCGTCAAATCTGCTCACTGTAATGTTTACCTGATTCCCTGCCGCATGACTCTTTACCCAGTAAACAATATTTAATCTTCCAAACTGGTCAAATGTCTGAGCATTGATTGTTTCTGTATTTGTGCTATTATAATATAATTCTAATGTAAGTGGTCTTGTAGGCTGAAAACCATTATCGCCTGTGCCGCCTTCAAAATATGCTCTTGGAAGCCATTTATAGTCATTGCTTTTGAGACGTTCGTTCATATATGTATCCCATCCTGCTTTTCCGCTCATTCCGCCTTCTGTATAGCCGCTTCCATATGGTTCGATATCAGCAAAGAGATATTTCATCATTTCCATACCATCATCATAGTTATCTACCAGACGTGTTACAGCCCATACAAAATATGCTGCAACGCTTCTTGGGTCTTTGATGTTTACAACTTGCTTTAATTCATCTAAATCCCATGGAGCCGGGTCTGCCAAAGTAAATTTCTGGTCTTTTTTTAAGTCGCTTGTAAGCTCTGTTACATCTATCATAGGAATATCCGTATCAATTTTCACAGAGTTTGCAAATACTCCGCTCACCAATGTAACCATCATAGTTACAGCCAATAACAACGCAAAGATTTTCTTTTTCATAATAATATTCGCCTTCCTTTTTAATATGTTTTTAATTATCTATCGTTTTCGTCAAAAATGTCGCCACATTCAGGACAGAACTTCGGAGGATTCTGAGGATCTTCGGGAGTCCATCCGCATTTGTCGCACTTGTAAAGAGGTGCGCCTGCAGGCTTTGGCTTACCGCAATTCTGACAGAATTTGCCTAAGTTTGTTGCACCGCACTCACAAGCCCATCCCTCTGCCGGAGCAGGTGCAGGCTGGGGCTTACCGCAGCTTGGGCAGAACTTGCCTGTATTGTCAGTACCGCATTCGCATTTCCAGCCACCCTGACTTGGTGCAGCACCGCCTACTTGCTGATTAACCATAGTGTTCTGGCTGTTGTTTGCGCCCTGCATAAAGCCTGACATACCACCCATCATATTACCTGCCATATTCATTCCCATAAAGCCTGCCATAGCACCGTTTGAATTTGAAGCGGCAGCCTTCATAGCCTCTGTCTGTGCACCGACCATAGCAGCCCCTGCCATATTTGCGTTTCTGAATACAGCTGTTCTCTGAAGGTCCTTAATCATGTCCTCGTCTTCCTTAGGAGCGTTGACAGAATTGATACCGATAGAAACGATTTCAAGACCTCTGAGCTTCTGCCACTTGGCATTAAGCTCATTGTTCATAGCGTCGCAAAGCTCCTGAGTGTGTCCCGGA
>JAZPYX010000032.1:0-8761 GCA_045544395.1 Clostridia bacterium | reverse complement strand
AGCAAAAAGGCACAAAAACGAAGAAAAATCGAATAAAATGAGATTTTTCAACAAAATAAGATAATTCTATGATTTAGAAACTGTCTATATTTCGTATTATTATTGCCTTTTTGCGGTCTGGACTTTTTTACATCCCCTTTGTTTCTTATTCTTTTGTAAGTACCACAGGGTCATATATCGGTTTAGCCGAAGACTTGAATGCATAAATAGCACACTTTGTAAAGTTTTTTGCATCTTCCGGCACGGTAACACGACCTTCACTAAGTGAAGCTTCTTTAATACCTATCATTTTGTTTCCTTCGTAAAACGCAACGTAAAGCATTGCATCAGCGTCATTAAGATTACTTGTGATATTTATACTGTTTCCGTCTTGGGAAATTTTTGCATCAAGTGTTCTGTCAGGTTCGATGCGCATAGTAAATTCCCCGATTACATTGTTATCAAATGGGAAGCAGTAAAGGTAATATGTTTCGCCTGCAGTAAATTCTTTTTCAAGGTAAAACTGACCGTTATCTGCCCCATCATCATTTGAATAAAATAGTTCCCATTCTGAATTGTATACATAAAGCTTGGTATCAATAATTTCGTCTTTAATTCCGGAGAAGATTTTATACATACCTGTATATTTTGGTCTGAACACATAATATGCACCGCCACCGCCGTTTGCGATATTTACATCATAGGTGGTATTTGTTTCTGCCTTTAAAATAGTGCTGTCATCCTTCTTTGTCAGCATAAAGTTTATTGAGCCTGCATCACCGGTTAAATTCACCTCGTAATAGTATTTTTTACCGGCTTCAAGCGCATAACTGAGTATAAAGGAATTCTTTTCCTCTTGGTTCCTGCGCAGCTCGCCGGATGCATCCTTAATCGCAACGGCTGTCGTAAAACCTTCACCTGTTGACCCGGTAGTTTTAATAGTGTAAATTCCCGGTACTGTAGGCGTGTAGCTGTAACGCATGTAATTGCCGCCCTCAGATTCAATACACTCAAGGGTGTATTCCTTATCAAGTTCAAGTTTGGCTACACCAAGCACAGTGACCTTGATAGAATCTGTCAAACCGTTCTCTGTTGTAACAGTAACGGTTGCTTCTCCTCCACCGACTGCAACTGCTGCTTTATCATCAATTCCTACAACTGTTTCGTCAGAGGATTCAACAGTGTAATCCACCTGAAACGCATTAAGGGGCGAATAGGTCACATATATGTCCCTAAGGCCGCCCTCCTCCAAAGTAATGTCACCACAGTCAATTGACACACTTTCGGGTAGCGGTATCTTTTCCGTATTAACTTTAATGGAGCCTCTGGCTTCTTTATCATACAAGTAGATTTTTAAGTAGTAGGTTTTTCCTGCTTCCAGCAAAGCCTCCAGGCGGAAATTAACATCTTCACCGTCATCATCATTGTATCCTACCTCATCATGATAAGCATCGAACATCCATGCTCTCGGGTCCACCGCTATATCCTCTGTGTCTGAAACTATGTCATAGGAATAGATTGCGTAATGTGCAGTTTCCGTAGGTGTAAATTTGTAATACAATCCGTATGGAGATTCTTCATCCTGATAAACTACTTCATACTCTGTTCCAAATTCCATTGTTCCAAAAACGGGGAAAACAGTAAAATAACAGTTATCTGTCAGCCCGTTCAATGTTTCGGCAGTGATCATTACTTCACCATCTTTAAGGAATGTGACCTTGCCGTTTTCATCCACTGTTGCAATAGATTCGTCAGAGGATTTCCATGTCAAGGTATTATCCGCATCCTCTGGATAAATATGTGCTTTAAGAGTATAGCTTTCCCCCACGAAAGATTCCATACTGTATTCATCAAAAAATACGTCTGTTGGCAACGCTCTTGAAACTGTGAGGCTGTAACTTCCCGTATTGTCTCTTTCAAATTCGTATGCTTCAATATAGTAAGTCTCCCCTGCAACCAACTGTGCATTAATTCGGAAATTTGCACCGTTATCGTCGTCATTTTCTGCTATTTTAGTCATAGATGAATCGTACAAAGCTGCAACAGGGTCTACGCCTTCCTCATCAGATGAATCGAAAGAATATCTTCCGTCAGTTTCGGGAGTGAACTGATACCACTTGCTTTCACCTGCACCAAGCTCGACAGTTACAGTCTCCCCAAAGGTAAGAACGGGATATTCCTCTGCCGATGCCATAATCGGCATAAAGCCCATTAGCATAGCGATTATAAGCATTACACTGAATACACGTTTTTTCATAAATAATTCCTCCTTCAGATGCCTTTTTATGTAGTTCAGTTTTTATTCGATATTTTATTATCGATATATTTATTTTACCATAAATCATCAGATATTTCAATATTTTCGAGAAAAAAACTAAAAAAAGAAGCGTGCCGCTTCACCCACGTCGCGTCCAAACTTAACTTAAAACCCACAAATATTGCTCGCGATAAAAAACGCAATTTCCTATAAATTAAAAAAACCTGCCCAGTCAATGGGACTGAGCAGGGGGGTTATGCCGCTGCATTTTTATTTATTTTGTCGATTACACTTTTTATTCCCAACCATACGGACATATCTGTAAATATTTCAACAACACTGCCACGGTCTGTAAAAGGTGCTTCCTGAAGGACGGACAAGTCTTTCATCATTCCGTTATGCACGATATATTCAATAATCTGATTAACAAAATAAATCTGTTTTGCATCAAGATTTGTACTGTTCAGAAATTCCGAAAAAGCTTCTTTTGCAGAGTTCATATCAATGCCGACTATTTCACGGACAAGCTCACCAAGAGGTTTTTCGCCATATTCTGCACTGTATTCTTCCCTTGTGCCGACCTCTGACCACAAAATACCCTCAAGTTCAGAAATATCTGCGTCAGTAAGCGGCTTATTTGTTTTAAGCTTTGCAATAGCACCGCTTTCCTGATGCTGACGAATGTAGTATTCCGCTTTTGCACGGTAGTTTTTGAGGTCTTCGCTTTCAAGCTCCGACTCATTCCATTCGGTTGAGAGAATATCGTCAATAAAGGTAGTATTATATGTCGTTCTGTCAATCGGCGGAAGATATTTCAGCAAATCACGAAGAGATTCTCTGATATGCTCAAACTCATTGATTCCCGCTTCCTGAACATAGTCGGTGTTAAGAATTCTGTCAAGAAGTTCTGACTCTGCACCGATTTCGGGAATATTGGCATAGCTTTTTAGCAGAGAAACCTTTTTATTAAGGTCTTTCTTTGCACGGCTGTACTTTTTGCCTATAAGGTAAGCTGCCTCAATTCCGTACATAAGTGCATCAAAACGCACAGCACTTGCATTATCCTCGTCAGGGAGAATGAGGGGTGCAAGCTCATCACGCATTGTCAGTGTATCTGCATAGGTAAGCACCTGATAGCTCTTTTCGTCTGAATAAATATCAACGTACTTAAGGTGCTGTTTAACTGCAAAATTGTCACGGTTAAGTGCCTGCACCTTTTTCACCATATCCGCTACAAGCTCCTTACGGAAAGCGATAAGCTCCTCTGTCTGATATTCCATATCCTGCAGTTTAAAGGCAATCTGTGCTTTAAGGTGGAATATCGCACCCTGAAGTGCAAGCTGATTAGGAGTAGCTTTTCCCTGATTAAGGCGGAAAAATTCAAAATTATTGCAAAAGTCAAATATATAAAACTTACTCTTATCTTCTCCGTCTATAAGACCGGGGCAAAGGCGTGTTCCCCTGCCTATCATCTGCCAGAACTTGGCTTTGCTCATAACCTTTTTGAAGAAAACAAGATTTACTACCTCAGGCACGTCAATACCTGTGTCAAGCATATCAACAGAAATTGCAATACGGGGTAGCTTGTCCCCCTCGGAAAATTCGTCTATGGCACTTTGGGCATAGTTTATATGATTGTCAATCACCTTTGCATATCCTGTAAGATGGGGATATTCCTCACCAAAAATTTTGAAGATTTCTTCTGCGTGATTGTGATTTTTTGCAAATATTATTGTTTTGCCGAGGGTTTCGCCATAGTTAACCCTGATGCCGTCTGTCATCAGTATATTGAGGACTTTTCTGATAGTATCTTTGTTAAATATCCATTCATTTAATGCGGACTGATTTATATGCTCGGGCAATTCTCCGTTTTCGTCAGTAAAGTTGTTTTCATACTCTTCTTTTTCTTCTGCTGAAAGCTCGTCGTATGAAATTCCCTCTTCAATAAATTTCAGCTTAGTTTCTACGGAAATATAGTCAACAAGATAGCCGTCCTTTACTGCCTGACTTAATTCGTAGCCGTAAGTGGGATCTCCGTTTGCAAGCTCAAAAATCTCGTAAGTATTTTTGTCGATTTCGTCCTTTGGTGTCGCAGTAAGACCTACAAGGGGTGCATCGAAATAATTGAAAATATCCTTGTATTTGTTGTAAATGGAACGGTGTGCCTCGTCACAAATCAAAAGGTCAAAATGACCGCTTGTGAAAAGCTTGCCCTCGTCATCCTTGGCTTCGTCTATGCAGTTGTACATAGTCTGATACGTGGAAAATACACAGTGTGCAGTAAAGTTATCCTTATCTTCACAAAGGTTTGTTGCTGACAAGTTCGGTAGTCTGTCATAAAACGCTCTTTTTGCCTGTGTTACAAGAGAATTTCTGTCTGCAAGGAAAAGAATGTTTTTTACCCAGCCGTGTTCTAAAAGCACCTTGCAAAGAGCAATAACTGTCCTTGTTTTGCCTGAGCCTGTTGCCATAACAAGCAGTGCTTTTCTGCGGTTTTTGCGGTCAAAGGAATCGCAAACCGCCTTGATTGCCCCCTCCTGATAATATCTGCCGGCAATTTCCTTGTCTACAATAACGTTTTTAAGACTTGTCTTCATTCTGCGAAGATTAAAGAGCTTTTCTAAGTCACGTTTTGAATAGATTGCGGAAACACGCCTTTCGGGATACTGACCGTCATCAATCGTTGTGTCAAATCCGTTGGTAAGGAATATTACAGGGCGTCTGCCGTACTTCTTTTCGAGCAAATCAGCGTAAAGCTTTGCCTGCTGTCTTCCCTTTGACACATCTACACAGGTACACTTTGCCTCAATTACCGCAAGTGGCTTATGTGCATCGTCATAGAGTACATAATCGGCATAACCAACCTCGGACTTATTAGGCATACCGGGGAGTTCAACCTCGTTTATCCAGTTTTCCCCCTCTTTCCAACCGGCATCGGCAAGCTGTGTATCTATGTATATTTTTCTTGTTTTGTATTCTGTAAGCTCAAGGGGTTTGGGAACGTATGTCTGTTGATTTTCTGCACGTCGTGCAGTAAGTTCATCCCTTAAGGCTTTGTTTTCGGCAATTAATTTTTCAAAATCAATTTCTGCGTTGGTATCAGTTACATTCTCCCCTGCGGATTCAAGAAGAGAAGCGTCGAACGGCTTTATAATATCGACATATTTTTCCGAATAACAACACGCAACAAAGTCCATAAATATGTAGAGGTTTTCTATACAAAGCTTTGCAATATCTTTTGTGATTTTCTTTATATTGTGTGCGGCATCGTTACCCTTAAGTCGGATAAGCTTCATCCGCTGCCATAAGTCATTTTCTACAAGGGCATGGAATTCCTCCGTACTCATAAGGGAAACAAGGGTTGTATCGTAAGGCATCACAAGACCACTGTCAACAGAATACATCCATTTTACTGCAAACTCCATTGCTCTGCGGCAATTTAATACAGATGCTGCCACATCAATATTCAAAATCTTTTCAGCACTAATAGCCACATCTGCAAATGTGGCAAATTTCGGCTCGGATTTTAAGAAATCAAAGTTTGTCATTGTGGGTCACCTCAACTAACAGTAATCATTTTTTCTACCTTTTTGCGCAACTCGTCAGCAAAACTGTCATTTACAATATCTTTAATATTCTCAAAAATATTATCTGGTGTTATATGAATCCGTTTTTCGATATTCGTTTTCACATTTGTGTCAAGATCACAATATGAAGTGATTTCTTTTTTACATTTGCGTTCAAATAGCTGATATTTAATTGGGAAAACACCTTTTGCTGGTACCTCATATTTATAAACAATCAAATGACGTTCCCCACTAGCACTCAACCATTTACAAATTCTGTCCCACCACAGTTTATCAGTCTGTCCAATCGACATTCCATAAACATATATAATGTGACTTCCTTCTATAATTCTAAGACCTTTTGCATCAGTGTTTTCTAAAAATGATGCATTTGCAGCTTGTTTTATCAAAAGACCTTTATACAAATCTCCATTTTCACAATCAAATATTTCATTTTTTGATATTTGTGTATCATCATTGACTCCAAATATCATCTCTTTATCAACTGTGCCATGAACATGTATTATTTCACCAATACCATGTTTCATATTATCTCTATTGTAAGAATGACTACCTAATATTCCCGGAGTTTCCATAAGAACTTCAATACATTTATCTACTGTTTTTGTATAGTTATAAACTACAAAATTGAATTTAATTATCTCATTAACCCTTTTTTTATACACTTCATACATCGTCGCATACTCTTCAACTGGAAAAGAATCTATTATATTGTTAACCTTTTTGAATGCAGTCTCTATTTTTTCTTTTGAAATCTTATAGTCAATTCGTTCTTCTTGTTCTTTTAAATATGTCGCCAAATTCTCGCAAAAATCCGCCTGACATTCAGAAAATTTTTCTGCTTCACCTGCCTCAAATTCTTCTGTAAATTTGCCAAGTGCAATTTCTGCAGCAGACCACATTTCCTCATTTTCGTTTATGTGTTTATTAAATTTTTGTAATGTTTTTGTTGCTCCATCTTTCTTTTTATATTCTTTCACAAAAGCTGAATATGTAGTAGAAAGTCCTAAATTCAAATCAAACCCGTTACCTATTAAAAAAGTAATATTCATAAAATTCTTCCACCTACCCAAAGTATTTTTGCATCATATTACATAATGAATTAAAGGCCTCATACCCTATTATATTCTTTAGCAATGCTTCTTTTTGCATATCATTCAACTCATCAAATGATTTTTTTGCTTCAATAATATCATGTTCTGCTTTTAGATACTTTTTCTGTTCTTCTGTCATAGATACCACTCCTTTGTTTTTACCATTATATCATAGCGGGAAATATAAGAAAAGCAATTAAACTTACATTTTTCTCCTACTTTTTTCCTACCCGAAATATTTTTGCATTAGTGCTTTTTTAAGAATTTCTAATTTTTCAAGACTTTTTTGTACTTCCAATTTTGATTTGTCGGTCTGTTCTACGAAGGTAGCAAATTGTTCTTGCAGTTTAATTGGTGGCACAGGAATCCTAATGTTCTCAACAATTGACTTTGAGATTTCCTTAAATGTTGCACCTCTACCGAGAGAGTTCAAATATTCTGTGTTAAGCAACAAAACAGTATATAAGTACCTTGGAATAATCTCCTTGTTGCATATAATATTCTTAAATCCTTGGTTGCAATAAAAGGTGTTGCCAGCAATTGCAACCTTACCAATAGGTGCTCTAGAAGAAAGAATCACTGTGTTAATAGGCATTTCTTGCAAAGAACAACTATCTACCCCTGCTTTTGTCAGTTTGCGAACAGAGTCATAGATATATCCACTATCAGCACTAAGTTCTGCAGGAGTAATCCATCTATATTCGCCATCCCAATATTCTTCGATATTTGTCTTTGGCGTAGCACCACCCACAACCTTGCCTATTTCTGAAATAGACTTCCAATCGTTCTGTGCATGGGACAAATCATAATCACCAAACATCTCGATAAATCGGGATTTTACAAGCTCGTCCAATTTTGAAAGTTGCTGTTTGCGGAGAGAAATCAATTCAAACACTTTATTGAGTTTTTGAACAATTACAAGCTGTTTTTCTAACGAGAGTAAAGGTATTTCAATTTCCTTCATATCTGATTGAGTTAATTTTTGACGCGTAGCACCATTTACAATGTTTAAAACGTCTCGAAACATCAAAGAATAGCATAAATAATCTACATCCAAACAATTTTTTGGTTTTAATACATGTGCATGATTGTTTACCCAGCATTTTCCCGATACACGATATGCTATTGGTTTTTCAGTTGAGCCAAAATGACCACCATCTTCTGCCAGCAACACCAATTCATCGTCAAATATGTAATCGTCTACATAGTCTTGAATGCCGTTTGCGCCGTAGTATGGATATATTCCAGCTTTTCGATTAGAAGCCGTAATAGGTACTCTTTTAGAATCTAATATTTCACATATATCACCTAATCTCGCCATATTCATTCTCCATTATGCAATAATAAGCAATAGTGTAGGAATAGCATCTGCTATTACACTTACAATTTTTCCAATTGTCGATTTTGTCTTATAACTAACAAAGAATCCTGCACCGCACAAGATTTGAACAATTATGATTGTTATTAATTTACATATCAATGTTTGCTCCAAATCAAGAAACGGGAGTATAGCAACAAATGCTGTGTAAAATGCATGAGCGACCAATTTAATCACATCCCACGCCAAAGGCAATCCACCAGCAACCAAAGCCACCGCAACAATTATCGCAATTATTATACCTGTTTTTTTCACAACATATCCTCCAACTCCGCAAGCCCTTTGGTTATCTCAATCTCCAACTCATGCAGCTCTGCCATAATCTCGGCGGTGGAGGCATACTCCACGGGCTTGTACTCGGTCTTTTTGTACTTGTTGATGGACAGGTCATAGCCGTTGGCGGCGATCTCCTCTTTAGGCACCAGGAAGCTCTGCTCCGTGCGCCCCCGCTCCGCCTCGTTATACC
>JAZPYX010000031.1:0-7940 GCA_045544395.1 Clostridia bacterium | reverse complement strand
TTTGATTCTGCCTGCTACTTCTTTCAAACTGTAATCCATTGTTTTTGTCTCCTTTCAATTTTTGACAAATTTGATATTTGGTTACAAATCTGAATAAAACAAAAAACTCGCCTCAAAGATAACTTTGAGACGAGTTATAATTAACCCGCGGTACCACTCAAATTACGGAAAATTTTAAAATTCCCGTCACTTACCGAGCTCTAACAAGCCCTTTGCCTTTACGCAGCATTACGGAAGGAGTCTACTAAGCTATGCCTTTCGGTCCTTCGACACAGAGGTGATAAGTCATTGGAAAGCTCCGCCATTGCCTCGCACCAGCCGGCAACTCTCTCAAGGCTTCACAATCCGACCGTCCTCTTCACAGTCGTTCTTTGTGATATTCAAATTTGTCTCAAATTATACTCTTCAAATTTTTATTTGTCAAGTGTTTTTTGAAAAAATTTTCAAAAAAGCAAGTTTAGATCCATACATTTACTTTTGCACTGCTTCGTGGTATAATTTTCTAAAGAATAGTCAATTTAATTTTTCTTAATAAAGATACGGTATTACTACTGTATCTATGAGAAAAATTTTGAATATAGAAAAGATATCATAAATAGGGTAGGCACTTGTGATTATGAATACTGTTTTTACAAAGACATACAAGCCGCAGCCGGTAAATGTAGGCGAGGTGCTACGATATGCAGGGGTAAAAGGAGACTTGTTACAACTTGAGCCGATACTTGATTCGTGCATTCGTGAAGCGGAAAAAGTATTGACATACAGAGTTTGTTATGGTGAATATTCAATTTACCTTGAAGATAATAGAATAATTGCGGACTTTATGCAGATAGAGTCTGTCGACTTGCGGAAGAATTTGACGAATTGTGATAGTGTCGTTTTGTTTGGTGCGACTCTTGGGATTGGATTTGACAGACTTCTTACAGGATACAGCAGTATTTCTCCCACAAAGGCTGTGCTGCTTCAAGCGATTGGTGCAGAGCGTATTGAGAGCCTATGTGATACTTTTTGTAATGAACTTATGAAAGAAAAGTTAAAAGATGGACGAGCCTTAAAGCCTCGATTTAGTCCGGGATATGGCGATTTGCCGCTATCTATCCAACATACAATTTTTAATGTGTTAGATTGTCCAAAAAGAATTGGACTGACGTTAAATGAAAGTCTGATTATGAGTCCGTCAAAATCGGTGACGGCATTTGTTGGTATTTCAAAGCCTAATAGGGAATAGGAGAAAAAATATGAAACTGACTAAATATCTTAAAAGTAATATTATATATCTTGATGGCGGTATGGGAACACTCCTTCAAGCACGGGGACTTGCTGTAGGGGAATTGCCTGAAAGATGGAATTTGACACACCCTGATATTATTTGTGATATTCACCGCCAATACTATGATTCCGGCAGCAATATTGTATCTACTAATACATTTGGTGCCAACAGACTCAAATACAGTTTAGATGAGTTAGACGAAATAGTAAAATCCGCTGTGGAAAATGCTCGAAAAGCAATTAAAATTTCTAACGGCACTCAGGAAAAGTGGGTTGCGTTAGATATAGGGCCTACAGGCAGACTGCTTGCACCTTACGGCGATTTTGATTTTGAAGATGCAGTTTCTGTATTCGCAGATACAATTCGTCTTGGTGTAAAATACGGAGTAGACTTAATATTTATCGAAACCATGAACGACAGTTATGAAACGAAAGCGGCACTGTTGGCAGCAAAAGAAAATAGTACGTTGCCTGTATTTGTATCAAATGCGTATGGTGAAGACGGTAAACTAATGACTGGTGCAGACCCTTCCGCTATGGTTGCAATGCTTGAAGGATTAGGTGCTGATGCTATCGGTGTCAACTGCTCCTTTGGCCCTAAAACCATTGCTCCGGTTGTACAGGAGTACCTTCGACTTGCGTCTGTCCCTGTACTTGTCAAGCCAAACGCAGGTCTTCCTTATTCTGAGAATGGTCGCACATATTACGATGTACTGCCTGACGAATTTGCCGGTGACGTAAAATCGTTTTTACAAGCAGGTGCATGTATTGCAGGTGGATGTTGCGGTACAACCCCTGACTATATTTTGGCATTGACTTCTTCTTCTAAAGATGTTGTACGTAAACAAATAGAGGCTAAAAATATAACACGGGTATCATCTTATACGCACGCTGTTACATTTGGTAAACTACCAATTCTTATTGGTGAACGCATAAATCCGACAGGCAAGAAACGATTCAAAGAGGCACTACGTGCAAAGGATATGGACTATATCCTAAAAGAAGGTGTTTCACAGCAGGATAAAGGTGTTGACATATTAGATGTCAATGTAGGACTACCAGAAATTGACGAGAAAGAAATGCTTACATCGGCGGTATGTAAACTTCAAGCCATTATTGACTTACCTTTGCAAATAGATACATCAGATGTGTCAGCAATGGAATCGGCACTTCGCAGATACAACGGAAAAGCGATGATAAACTCCGTCAATGGTAAACAAGAAAGTATGGAAGCAGTATTCCCACTTGCAAAAAAGTACGGTGGAGTTGTAGTTGCACTGACTCTTGACGAAAATGGTATTCCTGAAACTGCTGATAAACGGTTAGAAATTGCAAAAAAGATACTTAAAACGGCAAAAAAATACGGTATAGGTAAAGAAAATATTGTGTTTGACCCATTGGCATTGACTGTAAGTGCCGACAATACAGCAGGCAGAGAGACGCTTCTTGCGGTGGAGATGATTACAAAAACGCTCGGTTGCCATACGTCTCTCGGTGTATCAAATGTATCGTTTGGACTACCAAAACGAGAGATTATTAACAGCACATTCTTTACCCTCGCAATGTGGCAGGGATTGTCTGCCGCAATATTAAATCCCTATTCGGTTGATATGATGAAAGCGTATTATTCTTACTGTGCTACTTGCGGTTTGGATAATAACTGTCAGACGTATATATCTTTTACCGATACATTGCCACAACAAACGGTGGAAAAGACAGTATCCGTTACGTCATCGCCACAGGAATATCGTTCAGACCTTCAACGTGCTATTGTCAAGGGCTTACAGGAGGAGGCGGCGGCACTTACAAAAGCACTTCTTGCATTGACGCCGCCGTTACAACTTGTTGAAGAGGAGATTATTCCTGCCCTTAACAATGTTGGTGTCGGATTTGAGAATAAAACTGTATATTTACCGCAACTTCTTATGAGTGCTGAGGCGGCGAAGGCATCATTTGAAATTATAAAGACACAGATGTCTGGTAAGAGGACGGCGAGTAAGGGTGCTGTTGTAATTGCAACCGTAAAAGGTGACATTCATGATATTGGAAAAAATATCGTTAAACTTCTCCTTGAAAATTTTGGATTCGATGTTACTGATTTAGGTAAAGATGTATTGCCATCGGCTATACTTGACGCTGTTAAGGAAACAGGGGCGAAGGTTGTTGCGTTAAGTGCGTTGATGACAACAACGGTACCTGCAATGGAAGAAACACTAAATCTTATCCATAGCGAGTGTGCAAACTGTCGTGTGATTGTCGGCGGTGCGGTGCTAAATCGTGAATATGCAGAGAGAATTGGTGCTGATGCTTACGCAAAAGATGCGATGGAAGCGGTACGATGTGCCGAGAATTTTTATAAATGAAGATAGATATAGGGTATGAGGAATTTGTTTCTTCATACCATATATATAGTTATTCTTAGGTGTAAGTATTGAGAAATTATAGAAATTTATATGCCTTATACGATACTCAAAGAATGAAATTTCTCTTGACAAACAAGTGAAATGGGAGTATACTGAACAGGCATATAAAATGCGGACATGGCGGAATCGGCAGACGCGTGCGTTTGAGGGGCGCATGGGAGACCGTCCGGGTTCAAGTCCCGGTGTCCGCACCAGTTTCGATTATATTGCGAAGTACGAAATGGCTTCGCAATATAAATCGAAGATTTGAGGGTTAAGTTGAAAAGTAAGTTTTAACTGAAAAGTAAACTCCTCCTCGGGTGCTTCGCCCGTGTAAAAATCCGAGGCGTTATTTTTTAATATTTGCGGATATGGCGGAATTGGCAGACGCGCATGGTTCAGGTTTTTACACCATTTTTGACGAGTTCCCGATATGCCGAAATATCCCGAAAAGACTGGCATTCTCAGCAGAAAAGCGGTGTGCGGTTGGCACGTAAGATTCAGGTATTCATTCTAAGAGTGAAGAATACTGGGTTTTAGGTACAACTACGGAGGTGTTACCTCTCCGTCAGTAAAAATAAGGTAAACCTATATGCGGGTATGGCGGAATTGGCAGACGCGATAGATTCAGGTTCTATTGGTCGCAAGGCTGTGCAGGTTCAAGTCCTGTTACCCGCACCATTACGAGTGTTCTTATAGGATTTAAGAAGTTCTATGAGAACACTCGTTTTTTTGTGCCGTATATGTTTCATACTGCTACACAGGCTCTTGTGTCAAAGTGAACATCTACACCTTGTCTTGTATGGACTTTAACATTGTTTTCAGGTATCAAATCCATATCAGGAATTTCAAGAGTTCCTATGCAAGTGTAATGTATTTTAAGTCTTTGTACTGTCTTACCGTCAATCTTTTCAGATTGGTAAACCTCAATCTTGTCAATAAGCTCATTCAGCATTTGCGGAGTGAGTTTTTTTGCTCTTGTGTACTTTTGCACCGTAGCAATAAACATATCCGTTGAAACATTTTTGCTCTTGCTGTTTGAGATTTCGTCTTTAAGGTTTTGCATCTTTTCATTGACGGCTTTCTGCTCGTCCTCATACTTTACGGAAAGTTTCGCAAATCTATCATCAGAGATTTTACCCATTGCGTTGTCCTCGTATATCTTTTCAAACAAGATGTCAAGTTCTTTATCTCTTGCTTGCAGCTTTTTGAGTTCGCTTTCCTTGAATTGCATTTCCTGTTCAGCAGATTTTAAGGAGCTACCCATAACAAGTTTTGCAAAAGCATTTTCATACTTTGTTGCAAACCTTGTCAATCTTCGGATTTCTCCAAGTACAACCTGTTCAAGAAAATCTGTACGGATATAATGAGAGGATTCACAAATTTTTCTTTTACCTCTGTTATACCCTGTGCAATTAAAGTATGTAATTTCTTTGTTGCCTTGATTGAAATGAAAATTGAGATTGCTTCCACAGTCCGCACATATAAGCAAGCCGGAAAACATATTCTTTTCGCCGTCTGCCTTTTTGCGTTTTCTGACCTTGCCCCGTTTTTCTTGTATCTTCTCATATACAGCCCTTTCAATAATTGCAGGGTTAACATCTTTGAAAGTTACAATGTTTTCGGGATCGTTCGCTATACGCTTTTTATTCTTGTATGACTTTGAAAAAGTTTTGAAATTGATTATATCGCCGCAATACTCTTGTGTATTAAGTATCTTTACTACTGTTGACGAGTTCCAAGCATAAGGATTTTCGCTTATTTTCTTATGCGGTTTCCTTATTCCTTTACTTGCCCAATAGTGAACAGGGGTTAATATCTGTTCCTGCTCAAAAGTTACAGCGATTTGTTCCGTTCCAAAATCCTGTAAGTACATACTGAATATTCTGCGGACAACGCTTGCAGCTTCTTCATCAATAAGCCAAGTCTTTTTATCGTCGGGATTTTTCATATACCCATAAGGTGGTGTTGAAAGCGGCTCACCTGAATTACCCTTAATCTTATTGCTGATACGACGCTTTTTGCTTATATCACGTGCATACCATTCATTGAAAAGATTTTTAATAGGTGCAAGTTCGTTTTCACCCTCTGTTGTATCTATATTATCTGATACAGCAACAAGGCGTATATCGTGCTCAGGTAAAAATTCCTCTGTCAGTTTTCCAACCTCAATATAGTTTCGGCCTATACGGGAAAGGTCTTTTACAAACAGTGCAGAAGATTTATTATTTTCAAAATCTTCAATCATTCTGATATAGTCAGGTCTATTCATTGTTACGCCGGAAATACCGTCGTCAATATAAATCAATAAGTTTGTATATCCCTTTTCCTTTGCTACTTTTGTAAGCAGCTTTTTTTGATTTCCTATGCTGTAGCTTTCGCCCTCCAGATTATCGTCTCTGCTCAAACGCAAATATAACGATGCTGTGGTTTCTCTCTTTTTATTACTTTTCGACTGTCTCATTAGTCCTCCTTTCCGACAGTCAAATAAGCACTTAACCTATAAATATTATAACGCGCTTTTTTTGACTTGTCAGCCTGTTTGAATAAAGTTGTGTAACTTTTTATTCTTTTTGTGTCATAAGGCGGAGTAAGACAGCCCCTAAAGTTTCAGAATTTTCCGTTTTGAAAACGGGCTCGACAATAAAAGAATTTTTATCAAATTCGTAAGTGGTTTTATCCGTCAAAGAGCTGTCGGCTCTATGACAATTCTTGTTGGTTTTGGATTTAGTATTTTCAGCCATAGGCCACACCTCTTTCATCAAAATATTTATCCAACAATCTATATGACAAAAACGGACGGCTGCCGGCTTGCAGCTCCACAGGGAATTTCACCACTCGGCCTATGCTTATAGGTGCGCCGCGCAAAGCTTTGAGGGCGTTCAACGCGGGAGTATCATTATTCAGTATGAACGTCTTTGCTTGCAGAAAGCCACCTCTGCAATTACGGTACAAATATTTATCGCTCGTTCCCGGTGGAAGTCGTGGCGTATTTGCCGTAGAGCTCGGCTCATACCTTTCGTGTCCGTTTCGTCTATGACGCCCATTCGCTGGGAGTGTTTTTCAAAGAACAATTTTTATTTAAGACTTTATTATCAGCCTTTTCAAAACGCATTATCATAAATGCGTTTTGAAAAGAATAATAATATATAAAAGGGGCGCGGAAAGGCAACGCGCCCCCCGAAAATGACTTTAAGCGGGCAAAATGCTAAAATCGGAAATTATACTGAATACCAATTTTGATTGAAGCCTACTTGCCATATCTTCATCAACAAAGAGGTATTCGTTTCCGTATTCGTCTTTTAGCGTCCGGGTAGCCAATTTCCGTATGTAGTTTCTGTAATGGTTAAGCACATAGGAAATAGCTTCCGGCTTGCCCTGCGTTGCCGCAGCAATTACAGTAACAGGAATATCTGTCGCATTCACATGTCGTCCCATTTGATACCCTCCTTTGCAAAGTAATCTTTAAGCAGTTTCAGAGATTTCAAACGGCGGCGATTTATCGCCTGTTGATATGTGTTAAACAATTTGCCGATTTCGTTATCGCTCATATCCGCAAAATATGAAAGCAGAATGATGTCGCGTTTTTCCTGCGGAAGCTGCCTTATTGCGTCTGCAAGAAAATTTCCTACAACAACAATTTCTTTATCCAATACATTGAAGATATGTTGATTGTTGAAATACCTATCGTTTGCCGATAACTGCAAAACTTGGTCTTGCGTTAAGCTGTCTAACGATACCTCGTGTTTTCTCCGATTTGCATATTCCTTGTGAATATTTTTTGCTTCGTTTTTGAGAACGCGAGTGCAAAAAGCTCCGAACTGATTAGAGATGCGCTTTTCGTTATTTTCTTTCATTGTGCCACCTCCTTTCCGTGAAGAAAGTTGGTGTTTTCCTTTTCGCCTTTCGTGTAGGTAACAACTGAAAAGCAAAAGTTACACACATTTGATGAAAATTTATTAAAATTATTTTTTAACATTGCTTTAACCTCCGAATTTTCAAATTTGATTTTTTGAATGTTCGGAAGGCTCGGAGGGCTTCGGCAATGATAAAAAAACGCACAGCCAAAATACAACCTTATAATAGGTTGATACTCGGCTGTACGGTAAGAGCGATTATGTCCTCCGCCTGCATCATCAGACTTTCCGCCGGATTTGTGATTTACCCGGTTATGATGTGTGCGGTTTCTTCGTTTCGCAAAAGGAAAAATTGGTGTTGGGCATTCGTAATACAATAGCATTTAATCACGCTCCTAACGCAAGGCAATCC
>JAZPYX010000030.1:0-63034 GCA_045544395.1 Clostridia bacterium | reverse complement strand
TTTCTAATAAGACGGATGCGGAAGATGCAGATGGGCTGACGCCCTTCAAATCTGACAAATTCGTATTATTGGAATTTAGCAAGTCAGGGCGTATAAGGTTCGACTACTGTCACGCTAGCGTGACAGCAGTTATCCGAACCTCGCCTGAAACAGCAAAATTTAGGCATCTTCAGTGTTGGTTGTTTTGCTATAATACGACCTGGCTTTTTCATGTCAGGGCGTATTATTTTTTTGAAGCAATCCATAATAATCTTATAAATCATATTTTCAGAGGTTATTATGGAAACATACAAACATTGTTACTTCATATTTTTAATCGGTGCTTTGGGTTACTGTCTGCTCGAAATTTTGTGGAGGGGATACACTCATCCATCTATGGGTATTGCCGGCGGAATATGTCTTATCGGAATTTACTATATCAGCAAGCTCAGATATTCCAGAATATTTAAAGCTTTACTTTCATCACTATTTATAACGCTTACAGAATTCATTTTTGGAGTTATTCTGAATATTTTGCTACATCTGAATATCTGGGATTATTCTTCAACTCCACTTAATTTTATGGGGCAAATATGCCTGCCTTTTTCTTTTATATGGTTTATTTTAAGTTATATTTCTATATTCACATTTGATTTTATAGAGAAAAAAACAGCGTGACACTTCCCCCATATCGTATCCAAGCTTGCTCGCAATAAAAACGCAATTTTTATTGCGAGCAGAAAAAGAGCACGGATAATTCCGTGCTCTTTAAGCTAGCTCTAAATTATATGTAATTGATTAAATTACCACTGCCAGTCTGTTGACATTTCAGCAATCTGCTCTTTGATAACCTGAACGTCTGCAGTAACCTTACCGCTGTTGTTATCAACAAGATTAGTCTTAGCACCTTCAGCACTTGTTTCAATTACATCAACAGTTTCAAGAGCTAATGCTTCAATTTCGGGTTTAACATAAAATTTCATCATTCATTACCTCCTGAAAAATTATTTTTTCTTGTTAGCTTTATCAGCTTCATTTGTAAAGTGTTCATTTCCATCAGTTGTAAGGAAAATAGCACTTACACTTTCAACCTGAAGATTATCTATTGTAGCACCAAGATCGAATGCTGCTGCAAACTGAACTGCACCGGCTGTATGAGGATCAACTTCTTGAGCTGTAGAATATCTTCTGAAGTCTTCGTTAGCAAGCTTGAAGCCCCAAATCATCTTATCAACTGTAAGACCTTCGGGAATGTTTACTGTGAGAGCTGCTGCATAGCCCTTAGTAACACCGTCTGTACCGCTGTTACCGTAAGCTGTGATGAGAGCGTCTGCACCAAGTTCTGTAGCAAGTGTGATAACCTTAACATCTGCTACGTCGATATCGTTACCGATAAGCTGAGGTCCGTTTGTAGCTGCGCTACCAACATAGATATCAACTACAGTTTCGGTATCCTTAATAGCGATGTTTTCGAATGTTGCTTTACCATCTGCATCAGCCTGCTTCTGGTCGATATACATGATATCAGCCTCTGTAGCGTCTGCAACTGCAACATCCTTTGCTACGATGAGAAGAGCAACCTGCTCGTTAGCACCAGCGTTAATAACGTTAGCTTCGATAAGCTTTGTTGTCTTATCACCTGTTGCTCCACCATAATTAGCGAAAGCTGCTGTTGACAGAAGCATGCACATTACTGTAACAAATGCAACTGCCTTTAAAAGTTTCTTCATTTTAGTTTCCTCCTTCTATAAAATTTAATTAAATTAATTTAATGCATCTTGAAACAACAAAAAGGGTATAAAACACCTCATTGTCTATACAACAATAATTATACTCCAGTTTTCCAATGATTTCAAGTCTCTTTCTAATTTTTTTTTTGGCGTTTCAACTATTTTATTATTACGTTTTTGTTACATTTGCACAACTTAGTTTGCACGTACAATCATTTCGCCCTTTACACCGTTTGGAGCATATGCGGTAACGGTAGTAGTTCCGCTTCCTGCAATTTTCAAAACGCCGTCCTCACTGACAGTTGCAATGGAAGTGTCCCCTGATTTCCAGACAATTTTATCTTTGGAATCTGAAGGTGTTATATAAGCTTTCAGTTCGAAAGTATCGCCCTTCTTTACAGAAATATCCTCTTTTCCGCCGCCACGCACACCTACAATAATTTCCGTTATATCGGACACACCGTCAAAAACCTCAACAACTTTTCCTGTTTCGTCTACATATCCGTCATTTCCTTTAACGATAACTCCAACATGTACATAAGCATCGTCTTTTCTTGCAGTAACTGTCGTTATGCCGCCTGCAACTGCTGTAACAGTTCCATCTTCGGGATTCACTACAGCAATTTCCTTATCATTGCTTTCCCATCTGACACCTTCAACGTCACCCTGTTCAAGCTTTATTGTGTATTTCGAGCCTACGTTCATCTTTACGTTTTTTTCCTCAACAGAAAGCTTCTTCACATCTTTTGAACAAGCACAAAGACCTAAAGATATAACTGCCATAATACCTAAAGTAATTATTTTTTTCATAGCTCTTTCTCCTTAAAGTATTTACACTTATACTATACAACCTTTTTCAATTATTTTCAACTGTTTTCCGTGATTTTTTACAATAAATATTTTTCATAAATCTGTACTTAATTTTAAAAGACTGTTCCGAAAACAAGCCGGAACAGCCTTTTACTTATCCTTAATTAGCTTTTCATTTTAAAAATTGCCTTTGTTATTCCTGCAAGAAATCCCGGAAGTTTCATCACAACAATTTTCATAGCACTTTCCTTTCTACATCCGCATCAGCGTGCAGCCAAGTATTATAACAAGGGCACCCTCTATAACAGCAAGAAGCCACACCGGAAGCACCAGTGCCGTAAAAATCCCTGCTATGTATGCAAGGGTAAAAATTCCGCACGGCCGACAATAATTTTTCTTTTTCAAAACAGGGCACCCCCTCTCAGTACCATAGTACTAAAGGTGGTGCAATTTTGTTACTCTAAACGGAGATGTAAAAAAGCCCAGACCGCAAAAAGTCTACAATTATACCGATTACATTGGCAACATAAGCATCATGATTTTATATTAAGGGATTAATCAAACAAACTCACCTGTGCACTTTGCGGAATACCTTTGAAACATCCAAACTTTTTAAAGAGTTCAATATGAGTTTCACTGACGCTGGTTCTTTGCTTAAAATCATCTATTGAGAAAAACCTGCCGTTTTCTCTTGCATCGGCAATAGATTGTGCCGCTTTATCACCAAGGCCGGCAATACTGTTAAGTGCAGGAAGGATTTTTCCTCCGATATCAAGGTATTTTGTCGGATGCGACATATAAATATCCACAGGCATAAACTCTATACCACGAGCATACATCTCATTCACAACTTCCATAATTGTAAGCGTTGCCTTATCTCTGGCAGAAGGATTGTCCATCTGCTGAAGTTCATGCATTTTCAAAAGAAGGTTTTCCCTTCCGGTTGCCATAGTCTCATAGTCGAACGTATCCGCACGCACTGTATAATAAGACTGATAAAAAGCAACAGGATAATGCACCTTAAAGTATGCGACCCTTAAAGACATTGTAACGTATGCTGCCGCATGTGCTCTGGGGAACATATATTGTATCTTATTACATGATTCAATATACCACTCCGGAACATTATGTTCACGCATTTCCGCTTCATCCTCAGGCTTGAGCTTTTTACCCTTACGAACCTGCTCCATTATTTTAAAAGCACGTTCAGGAGGAAGCTCTCTGTTTATAAGATAAATCATAATATCATCACGACAACAGATTGCATTTCTAAGGGTACATGTTCCGTTCTGAACAAGAAGCTGTGCATTATTAGTCCACACATCTGTACCGTGGGAAAGACCTGAAATACGTATAAGTTCGCCAAGGGATGTAGGTTTTGTATCTACAAGCATCTGTCTTACAAATTTTGTACCAAACTCAGGAACAGCAAAAGTGCCCGTTTCACTACCTATATCCTCAGGTGTGACACCCAGGGCTTCCGTATTAAGGAAAAGACTCATTACCGCTTTATCATCAAGAGGAACCTGGGTTGGGTCAACCCCTGTAAGGTCCTGAAGCATTCTTATCATAGTCGGGTCATCGTGACCGAGAATATCAAGTTTAAGCAGGTTTTCATCAATACTATGATAGTCAAAGTGTGTTGTTATAATACCGCTTTCTGCTTTTTCGGCAGGATGCTGAATAGGCGTAAACTCGTGAATATCGTGACCCTTTGGCAGAACTATAACACCGCCGGGATGCTGTCCTGTTGTGGTTTTAACATTCATTACGCCTTGTTTTAGTCTTTCAATTTCAGCATTATGTACATTTATTCCCTTTTGTTCAAAATACTTACGCACATAACCGTATGCAGTTTTTTCCGCTACAGTACTCACTGTTCCTGCACGGAAAACGTAGCCTTCACCGAAAATCTCTTCTGTATATTTATGAGCACTTGCCTGATTTTCACCGGAAAAGTTAAGGTCGATATCCGGCTGTTTGTCACCCTTGAAACCAAGAAATGTCTCAAAAGGAATATTATGTCCGTCCTTAACATACATTGTTCCACATTCAGGACAATTAGCATCCGGCATATCGTGACCGGAGTCATACTGTTCGTCATACACAAATTCCGTATGTTTACACTTCGGGCAACGGTAGTGGGGCGGCAAACTGTTAACTTCTGTAATCTGGGCACAGTATGCCAGAAACGACGAACCAACGCTTCCTCTTGAGCCAACCACATAGCCCTCTTCCCTCGAATGTTTAACAAGAAGCCTTGCAATGTTATAAAGGTCGGCATAGCCGTTACCGATAACACTCTTGAGTTCTCTTTGAAGTCTGTCCTCAACCTCCTGGGGAAGAGGATTCCCATACAGACTTTCCGCAGTTTCTCTGGCAATACGTTCAATATCCTCGGCACTGCCTTCGATTTTGGGCGGAAAATTACCCTTTGGTACAGGACGGATATTTTCAATCATATCCGCTACCTTGTTTGTGTTTGTAACTACTATCTCATAAGCTTTTTCAGGTGAAAGGTAACTAAATTCATCAAGCATTTCCTGAGTAGTTCTGAAATAAAGCGGAGCCTGCATATCCGCATCGTCATACCCTTGTCCCGCCTGAAGTATTCTTCTGAACACTTCGTCACGCTTACGAAGAAAATGTACGTCACCTGTTGCAACAACAAGCTTTCCCATTTTATCTGCAAGATTTATAATTCTGCGGTTAAGCTCGCAAAGTCCCTCTCTGTCAGGGACAGTGCCGTTTCGAACAAGGTAATCGTTGTTTCCTATCGGCTGAACTTCAAGGTAATCATAATATGATGCAATTTTTTCAAGTTCTTCATCACTTGCCCCTGCAAGCATTGCACGGAAAAGTTCACCTGCCTCGCATGCAGAACCAAGTATAAGTCCTTCTCTGTGTGCGTCAAGCACATCTCTGGGAATAAGCGGACGTCTGTAAAAATGTTCAAGATTTGATGCACTGATGAGTTTATACAGATTTTTAAGTCCTGTAAGGTTTTGTGCGAAAATTATTATATGATACCTTTTTGTTTCACGAGCAAGAGGAGCACCCGCCTCTATAAGATAACCTTCACATCCGTAAAGTATTTTTATTGTTTCATCAGCAGTATGAAAGGCTTCGGGAAAAGCCTGTACACAACCATGGTCTGTTATTGCAATTGCACTGTGTCCGTATTTCATTGCCTGTTTTACAAGGTCTTTGGCACTGACAACGGCATCCATTGCGGATGATTTCGTGTGTGCATGAAGTTCTACACGCTTAACTTCAGCATCATCCTTTTCCTTTGGAAGAGAGTGAGGGATAATGTCCCTTGCCATTACTGTAAGTTCATGAGAAAAGCTATCCATTTCGGCTTTTCCTCTTACTGCAACAGTTCCCGTTTTTTTAAGAACACCTTTAACTTCATCTGTTGCGGCAATTGGCACAAAGCACTTCACTGTAAGAGAGCCTGTATAGTCAGTTATAAAAAACGAAACTATCGTCTTTTTTATTTTAGGAATTTCTTTGCAGTCGATACCGAATATATCACCGCAAATCATACACGAACCGAAGTAATTATCAATATCTTTTATTTCCGTAATGTCATTTGGGGTAAAAGGTTTACCGATAAGTGCCCCTTCTGCTGCAACAGAAACAAGCTTCTGCGGGGCTGCCTGTGGCTTTGGTGCCGATACCGGTTCAAGTTTTGTTTCAACGACCATTTCATCGTTATCAAAAACAATTTTTTCGTCAATCCCAAAGTTTCGCTTCAAAGAGTCGGAGATTTTTTTATCAACGCCTTCTTCCAGCAAAAGCTCTTCATTTCCGTGACGGAGAGTAATTTTTACTTCGCCGTCACATTCATCGACAAAGCAGCAATCAAATATTGCTTTATAAAAAGGCTCTTCACTTCCGAGCTTGTCGATACAGAACTTTGCGCACTCGCAAGCATCCACATTCTTCATATCAAAAGACACATTTATCTCGAACTTTTCAAGGCTGTATTCATTTTTTACTGACTGGCAAAACTTTTCCAGCAATGCTTCATCTATAACCTTGTCAAGCAAAACGTCGGTCCGGATAGTACGCGTCTTTATATCAGCATTAATTTTTATAATTTTAACACCGCACAATTCTTCAGGGCATTGAGCGTTTGGAAAGGCATTTTTTAACGTGTAATTTTCCATCACATATCCTCTATTTCTTTTAATAATTCATCCGCAGCTCTTTCAATCGGCACTTTTCTTAGGGACTTTCCCTTTTTAAACAGAAGTGCCTCTCCTATACCGCACGCCATACCGATATCGGCTTCCCTTGCTTCACCTGGGCCGTTTACAGCACACCCCATTACTGCTACAGTAATATTTTTATCTATAGATGCAAGTCTGCGGTTTACTTCATCGGCAACCGGTATCATATCAACCCTGCATCTTCCGCAGGTAGGACAGCTGACAAGTTTTGCACCTTCTCTTAACCCAAGGGATTTAAGAATTTCAATTCCTGCAGTAACTTCTTTAACAGGTGGTGCCGTCAGGGACACTCTGAGAGTATCACCTATTCCCTGAAGTAAAAGTGCACCTATGCCAATACTGTTTTTGACAATTCCACCATACTCTGTTCCTGCCTCTGTAACTCCTATATGTAGTGGATAATCAATCCTATCCGAAATTTTTTCATAAGCCTTGTACATTGTAAAAATATTGCTTGATTTAAGAGAAAGAGCAATATCATAAAACCCACAATCCTCAAGCATTTTTATATGTCCGAGTGCACTCTCGCACAAAGCATCTGCTGTAGGAGAACCGTATTTTTCCAGAAGCTCCTTTTCCAGAGAACCACCATTCACCCCTATTCTTATCGGAATATTACGAGTTCCGCATGCATCAACAACCGCCTTTACTCTATCAGGAGAGCCAATGTTACCGGGATTTATACGAATTTTATCAGCCCCGCCTTTTGCACACTCTATTGCAAGGCGATAATCAAAATGAATATCTGCAACCATAGGAATATTAACCTGCTTTTTTATTTCGCCAAATGCTTTTGCCGCATCCATATCCAAAACAGCAAGACGCACTATATCGCAGCCTGCAGCCTCAAGACTATTTATCTGAGCAACAGTCGAAATAATGTCTTTAGTATCTGTATTACACATTGACTGTACCGAAATCGGTGCATCTCCACCAATTTTTATGTTACCAACATTAATTTGTCTTGAATTGCGTCTTTGCATTTTCCTCACCCTTAAACATTAGTAAGTACATTTTATCACAAAAGACATTTTTGGTAAAGAGTAATTTAAAGAAAAAAACAAACGGCCGGAAATCCGACCGTTTGTAAAATGGGTATTTACTTATTTAACAACATAGAAGAATTTAGCTGCAGCTGTCATTGATCCCTGTCTTACAAAGATAACCTTTGACTCAGAGCCAACTTCATCAACCATAACATCCATGCTTTCACCTGCGATGAGGTCGTTACCGTCAACACTGTAGTAAACAGTAGATGCATTTACACTGACTGTTTCCATAGCTGCGATTTTTGCATCTGAATCGCTGCCAAATTCTGTAGTAACAGAAACCTTGTTTTCTTCGTTATTAGGCTGCTTTTCAAACACTTCTGCATAGTAAATATAGATGTCATTGCCATCGTCATCATGGAAAACTAATCCATCAGATTCAGTATCGGGACAGTCCATATTAAGATTATCCTCTGCCTCTGATACGTCGTATACCATTTCAATAGCAACAACTTCTCCGCCACTTTCAAGAAGACGAACAAGGTCACCCTTATCAACAGACTCGTAGCTTACCCATGCTTTTTCAGCATCTACAATGAAATTGTACTCAGAAATTACAACTTCTGAAACTTCTTTAGCAGATGACTTGAAGCCTTCAAGTTTGTTCTGTTCGCCACCAAGTTTTCTTGTAACAATCATATAGGGGGATGAACCTGTAAGAACAAGCGAGGGATTAAGTCCGTATACGAGAACGAGAGTTGCAGTCTTTACTTTACCGCTTTCATCAGCACCGAAGATTTCAATCTGTCTGTTCTGAGAAACTGCAAATGCCTTAGAAGGTGTCATCACAGCAAATTCTGTGTCTTTAGTTCTGTCATCGGGAACGTACATTACAACAGTTGAGCTTGAAAGCTGATATGTTGAACCGTTAACCTTAACTGAAGTTGTAGAAGGTTTAACATCGGTTCCTTCGTAAAGAGCATTCACACTGAAGCTGTCATCATTTCCGCTTTCAACAGTCTTAACAGAGTCAATAGAACTAATTTCGCCACTTGAAAGTGAGAACTTAACCGGCTGGTAGTAACTTACCTGCTTATCGCTATCTGCGAGAATTTCATCTGCTACTGCCTGAAGTGCTACTTCAATTTCGCCGTTATCAATTGACTGACCGTCAAACTTAATCTTCTTTTTAAGATCAAATATCTGTGCAGTTCCGTTCTTTCTTACAATCTTAATTTTTCCTTCTTTTGCATCAGCACCGATGACGTATCCAAGTTCAAAGCTACCCTGTGCTGCAGCATTGTAGTTGATAGCCGCAATCTGACCTGTATAGTCAAGATAGTATGTGTAACTATCATTCATCTCAAATGGAGCTTTTTTATCGCTGCCTGAAGAGGGGGTGTAATTATAATAATCATTTGTGAGATAGAATTCTGAATTGTTAATTTCAACAAGTCTCTCACCATCAAGAATTGCAGTAACCTTACCTGATTTTGCACCTGTAGTTACATACATTCTCTTGATTTTTCTTCCTGCCACATCAGGAGATTCCATGTAATTGATTACATTATATGCAGAAAGTGAAAGCGAATCAAAAGCCTTCTTTGAACCGTTTACAAAAATTTCAGGTTTTGCACTTGTACCGCCTGAGGGGAATTCGTAATAGTTATTTCCGTCGTACTCATCGTTGTACTTAAGATAAATTTTACCATTACCCTCGTTTTTGTTATAGCTATTTACTACCATAACCTCAAATGAAGTTACTTTTACAACTCCCGTTGTTTCGTTAACTTCAATGAAACCGTTTTCAAACTTTCTATCAAGTTCATCAAGTGAGTTGATATAACCTGACTTTCCGTTATAAATAAAAGTACATCCGTTTACGCTTACAGACTTATTTCTACCGTTTTCAACATAAGAAATTGTGCCACCGCTGAGAGGACGGTTAATCTGTTCCTCGTCAACTTTCACAACAGAATTCTTATCTTCTATGATAGAAGTAAGTGCATATTCGTCCTTAGCATAATAAGCGATAACTCTCTTACCAAGAAGGTCTTCAACATTTATGCTGTCAACAAGTGCATCTGTCATTTCATAGGTAGTTTCGCCTTCCTTGTTAACGTCAATTACGATTTCGTTAACATCAAGTTCAGCATCAGCTGACTCAAGTGCTGTATAAGAAGTTGCTGTTACGATACCTTCTATTTTTTCTTGAGTATTATACTGGTCGTCACCATATGTTCCGTCGCCCTTTTCATAAGAAATATTACCGTTTGCATCTGTATTCTGGTTAAGCTTGGGAACTTCATAAGCATTACTTGTAAGAATAGCAACTGTACCTCTTGAAGCAGGAGCCTTTACATCAGCTGTAGCAGCACCCATTGTTACACCATTCTTCTGTGCTGCAGCAATATATCCTGATGACCAAGTAAGATTTGCTGCACCGAGAGCCTTAAGCTTGTTGTATTCGCTTGTTGCAACAGGCTCATAACCGATTGCACAAACTATCATTTTTACTGCCTGCTCATATGTTACAGGTTCCTTTGCTCTGAAGGTTCCGTCCTCAAATCCGTTAATAATTCCGGCATCAGCAGCTGCCTTTACATAAGGACGAGCCCATGCACTTGAAGAATCATTGTCAAGGTCGGAAAATCCTGTCACTGTATCGCCGGCACCATCAATACCTTTAAAACGGGTAATGATTGCAGCAAATTCTGCTCTTGTAATTGTGTTATCCGGCTTAAATGTGCCATCTTCATAACCGTTGATTACACCGTAACCAACAAGTTTTGCAACTGCATCGGCAACCTTTGTGCCTGCAGGAACATCGCTAAATGTTATTGACTTACTTGTATCTGCTGCAAACACACCAACAGAAGAAAGCATTATTGCAACAACAAGAAGCATTGTGATAATTGTTCTTAACTGTTTCATAATTTTTCTCTCCTTTGCATAAAAATATAGCCTTGTCCGCTACTGTATTGTACATTGTTTTTTTAAATAAGTCAATAGTTTCTTGTTTACAATTGTGTTAAATCGTCATTATATGTCTTTGTTTTTTCTTTTGATGCAGAGCCAATACCCCACAATTCCCACAATCATACACAAAAAAGCTATCATCTGAGAAACTCTGACCGGACCAAGATAGAGGCTGTCTGACCTTAAGCCTTCAATTATAAATCTGCCGAATCCATACCATATTATGTACGAAAAAAATGTAAATCCATAGAAAGGTCTTTTTTTATTAAGCTTTGAAAGCAGAAAAAAGCCTGTAACATTCCATAGTGATTCATACAAAAATGTAGGATGGACACACTGACTTCCGTTTATACTCATTCCAAAAAGGCTTTGTGTAGGATAGCCAAAAGCCTCTGCATTGACAAAATTCCCCCATCTGCCTATTGCCTGACCTATTAAAAGTCCCAAGCAACAAATATCAAAAAGCTTAAGCATATTTATTTTTTTAATTTTACAAAAAACTGCCGCTGTAATAACTGCACCGATTATAGCACCGTATATGGCAATTCCGCCTTCCCATATTTTAAAGACGTCCATAAAATTATCTTTATAGCTGTCCCAGGAAAAAACCACGTAATATGTACGTGCGCAGATAATTGATACCGGAAGCGCACATAAGAGAAGGTCAGTTACTATATCCGGGCTTTCCCCTTCCTTTTTTGCAAGGCGACTGCAATATATATATGCAAGCACAATTCCTATTCCTATCAGAATTCCATACCATCGGATTCCACCAAGGAAAGGCATATCTACAGCTATCTGATTAATATTAAAACTTAATCCCAGTTTCGGAAATGAAATATTATTTGTCATTTTAGTTTTTCGGCAGTACTACCGATGTACTGCACTGCTCCTCGGTAAATAATTCGCTGATTCGTGTTTTTGCATCTTCTACGGTAAGGTTTTCGCATATACTTACATAATCAAACAGATTTATACCCCTGTGATAGGCAAACATATACTCATTCCCAAAGTTTTCAACGCTGTCAAGCACAGCCATAAACTGTCCCAGAAGAACTTTTTTCGCTCTTTCAAAGCTATCCTTGTCAATTCCGTTTTTCTTCGCATTTTCAATCGTTGCAAATATTTCTTTTTCAACTTCCTGTATTTTTTCAGACTCACCGAAAAATGCTGCATAACCGCAGCTGTCTTCATATTCATAAAACGAAGAAAAAGACTTATTTATAACACCGCTGTCGTAGAGCTTTGTAAAAAATTCACTGCTCTTTCCGAAAAGAACCCTTAATATACAGTTTGTTAAAGTCTCTCTTTTTAAAAGCTCGTCACTTGTTCCACCTACAGTTGGGTCCTTAAAACCAATCATAAACATAGGCACCGGTATATCAAACTTTGCTTCGATACGACGCTTGTATGCTGTTTTGTTTTCAATTGGAAATACCTCGGCTATTTTCCCGTGGGGAGTATCTTTCTTAATACACTTTTCTACAGTTTCAAGAAGCTTATTCTCATCTATGTCACCCACACAGATAAGTGCCATATTTGAAGGATGGTAGAATGTGTTATAGCATTTATAAAGAAGTTCTGGGGTTGTTTTCATAATTTCTTCAACGGAGCCTGCAATATTCACTCTAACCGGATGCTTTTCATACATTGCTTCAAGGCAGTTATACATACAGGTCTGTTCTGCATCATCCTCATACATTCTGATTTCCTGTGCAATTATCCCCTTTTCTTTCTCAACATTTTCCTCTGTAAAATAAGGCGTCTGCACAAAGTTAAGAAGTATTTCAAGATTTTCAAAAAAGTAATCAGTGCAGCTAAAAAGATAATTCGTCACACCGAAGCTTGTAAACGCATTGGCATTTGCACCGTATTTTGAAAAATCATTGAAAGCGTTGCTTCCATCAGGCTGCTCAAAAACCTTGTGTTCAAGAAAATGTGCCACACCGTCAATTACCTTTGTTGTTTCGGTTTCCCCCGGCTGGGTAAATTCTGTATTTATTGAACCGTATTTCGTGCTGAATGTAGCATAGCTCTTTTTAAAGCCGGGTTTTTTGATAAGAATAACCTTAAGTCCGCTTTTATGTGTGGCCGTATAAACAGTCTCATTAAGAGTGTCGTAGTGTTTTTTTGTAAAGTTCATTTCAGTCACTCCTTATCAATATAATAAACAGTATCCAGCTTCATAGCTTTTGCTGCCTGTACGATTTCTTCTCTTGTTACGCTTTCAATTTTCTTTGTCATTTCTTCAATAGACACATCAGTTCCGAGAAGAATCTGCATTGTATAATATTCTGCCATAGCACCTATACTGTCAAGATTCGATTCATAAGCACCTGTAAGCTGTTTTTTTGCAAACATAATTTCTTCATCTGAAAATTCGCCATTTACCATTAATTCCTGCTGAGCCATTATTTCATCATATGCTTTTTGAAAATTTTCAAACTCGACGCCGCTTCTTACAATCATAATTTCTTTAAGGCGGTCAATGCTGCTTCCCACATAATAGCAAAGGCTGAGTTTTTCACGAACATTATTAAAAAGCTTACTTACCGCACTTCCGCCAAAAATACTGTTATATACAATCGTTGCAGGATAATTATCCCCGGAAGCCTTCTCCCCACATCTGAATCCCATGCATAATTTTCCTTGCGTAACATCCATTTTGTCAGTCACACTTCTGACTTCTCCCGATGCTTTTACTATAGTTTCGGAAACCGTCTTGCCATCTCTGGGAGAAAGTGTAGCTGAAAATTCCTCCGCTGCCTTTATGGCATCCTCTTCAGAAAAGTTACCTGCAAAAATTATATCAATGCGACTTTCTTCTATTACTTTTCTGTAGTGGAAATAAAGTTCTTTTGCTGAAATCTTTTCAAGCTTATCAATATAACCCATAGGGTTTATTCCGTAAGGTTCGTCTTTGCACATTTCTTCCTGAAGCCTTAAAACACTATAGCTTCGTTTGTCATTTTTTTGGGCAAGAATGGCATCTTTGATGTTTTTCTTTTCAACCGATACAATATCCTCGCTGAATTCTCCGTTTAGACCACTGTTTAATACAATATCGCAAAGAAGCTTCATTGCATTTTCAAAGTTACCCTTTTTACCCAGTGCAGCTTCAGACACAGAATGAACTCCTATCTTTATAATTTGTCTTTCTCCGTACTTTGACGCACGGGAACCAAGTTCTGCACCATAAAGACTTTCAAGTTCACTGGAAATCTCGGCAAATGTAGGATAATTTTCACTTTGCATTCTTACCGTTGAGGCAAGAAGCGTGTTCATTGTAACCTCCTCCTTTGAAAGAGGTCTGTGTATAAGACAGCTTGCACTGAAAGTTTTAAACTTGCTGTCTTTAATCATATAAAGGTTAATTCCTTTTTTTATCTCTTTCTGAATCACTGTCATCTTCCTTTCTATGTAATATGAGGATGTGTTAAAAACAGATTTTTTACACATCCCATATATTTTGTTTACTTTGAAGAATTATTGCCTGTTACACTGTCAACGGCATTTTCCACACCGTCCGCAGCTTCTTTTGTTGCATCTGCTGCACCGTCCACAAGGTCATCTGCACCATCGGCAACATTATCCGCCGCATCCTCCACACCGTTTTTAATATCTTCTCCCATATTGGTATCGGTATCGGCATCTGTGTCTGTATTTGTATCGTTATCCATACTTTCGTCAATAATACCGTCTCCGTCATTTACAACTCCGTCGGGTGCAGATTCATAGTCACGGTTATCATCATTATTGTTTCCGCACGCTGTAAATAGAACAACAAGTGCTGCCATAAGAAAAATAAGTTTTTTCATAGTTAAAGATCCTTTCTTTTTGGGGTTATAGTAAAATGAATAAGTATTAATTTTACTACAGCCTTTTTATATCAGTATTATTTCACATTTTCACAGAAATAACAAAAAAAATGCATCACATTTTTTTTACTTTTGTCATAATCTGTTACTGTAGGGTAACCTACTTCATATAGATACTGAATTTTGAAAGGAGCTTTTTTATGTTCTTTGGTAATAATAACTGCGGTTGCGAATGGATAATCTGGGTAATCATCATTGTGCTTTTGCTTAACTGTGCTTGCGGTACAAACGGCAACAACGGTTGCGGCTGTGGCGCTTGCTAACAATTGCTTATAAAGGAGGGTCGTGACGAAAGTCACGGCTCTTTTTTATTTTAATTTTTGGGGAAGCTTACTGTATTTCCCATTGGAGCAGGCGATGCAAAGGATTCCCAACAAAACGCCTTGAGCTTTGCTATGTTGCCTGATGTATTATCCACGGGAAGCATCAGTTCAATAGTTGATCCTGCGGGCACATCCTTCGTTTTCACATACATAAGTCCGCAGAATTCATTGTTTTCAGAATATTGACCAAGTACGATTACTGTGTCCCCGTTTGAGTTATCGTTTGTAAATGAAACCGATGCAAAAAAGCTTCCCGCGGGAATTGATTCAAGGGCGCTTCCCGATTTGTCTGTCAGAAAGATTGAATTTATATGGTAATCTGCAACTTCCTCAATAGTAAATGAATATTCCCACGTACCACCATTAACATCTGTTCTAATATAATATTTCTGACCTGCAACAAGTTCATAAATTATACAAAAATTCCGACTGTCTCCGTAATCGTTGTTGCTTTTCAACAAATTTTGATTACTGTCATATAGTGAGCCGTATGTATTATTACTGCCTATTGTATATAAACGATATTTTTTTGTAACCGACGGTGTAAACTCAAAATACATATACTGATTTTCGTTAGTAGCATTAACCGTATATTTTCTGTTTTCCTTGACGATAAATGCATCGTCAAAGCCTGTACCCTTTCTGTCTGTCCACTCCGCATAAAGGGTTGTCGCATCACCGTAGTATGGGAATGAAACCGGAGCACTTGTGAAATCTGCATTGTAATGCCAGCCGAGGAAGGTTTTATCGCCATTTTCAACTGTTGGTGATTTAAATACTGCATAATTTGTAATATCAGGCAAAGTGGCATCACAGTTTGTTACAAAGCTGTAGGTCTTATTTTCTACATTGAACACTGCTTTTGCATTTGCAAGAGTTTCGTTTCCGCTGTCAATCTGAATTTTTCCCCACTGCATCTTATCGCCTGAATAAAATACAGTTTTTATGTTTGCACATTCCAAAAATGCACTGTTTTTGATATAAAGCAGTTCTTCCGGAAGGCATACATATTCCAGATTACCACAGAAATAGAATGCATATTCTGGAATAAGTGTAACTCCGCTGCCTACGGTTACACTTGTCAAGCCGGTGCAAGCATAAAATGCATAATTGCCGATACTTGTTACTTCTTCAGGTATAACAAGTTCAGTAATTAATTCTCCGTTAACATAAAGTTTTTTTGAATATAATAACGGATTGCTGTGCCCATTTTCAAACTCTATACCGCACCATGCTGCTATATCTGTTGTTTCCACCTTTGTTATGGCAGTACATCCCGAAAACGCCTGAATTCCAATGCTTTTTACTCCACTACCGACAGCTACACTCGTCAAGCCGGTGCAATTATAAAATGCATAATCTCCGATGCTTGTTACTTTTTCCGGTATAACAAGTTCAGTAATTAATTCTCCGTCAACATAAAGTTTTTTTGAATATAATAACGGATTACTGAAAACACTTTTAAACTCTATACCGCACCATGCTGTTATATCCGTTGTTTCCACCTTTGTTATGGCATCGCATCCCGAAAATGCATAATTTCCAATGCTTTTTACTCCACTACCGACAGCTACACTTTTCAAGTCGGTGCATGTTATAAATGCATAATTGCCGATACTTGTTACTTCTTCAGGTATAGCAAGTTCAGTAATTAATTCTCCGTCAACATAAAGTTTTTTTGAATATAATAACGGATTGCTGTACCCATCTTCAAACTCTATACCGCACCATGCTGCTATATCTGTTGTTTCCACCTTTGTTATGGCATTGCACTCCGAAAACGCCTGAATTCCAATGCTTTTTACTCCACTACCGATAGTCACGCTTGTTAAACCCATGCAATTATAAAATGCAGAATTACCGATGCTTGTTACTTTTTCCGGAATTGTTATACCTGTCAAGCCTGAGCATTCCGAAAATGCAAAGCTACCAATACTTGTTAAGTCTTCCGGCAACGTTATACTTGTTAAAGAGTAGCATCCCCTGAATGCAGAATCACCGATGCTTATTATGCCATCGCCAATAGTTATATCTGTCAAGTTAGTACAATTACAAAATGCATTTTTGCCAATACTTTTTACACCTTTACCGATATACACATTTGTCAATTCTTTGCGGTTTATAAATGCATTTTCTCCTATACTTGTCACGGGACAGCCGCCCAATCTGTTGGGAATGATAAGCTCACCATCAAAGATGTTTCCCCCGGTAACTGTAGCCTCACCATCAGAAACAGTATAGGTAAAATCCCCTTCCGTTTCCGCAGAGGCACATGCCGCACCAAATACAATTAATGCAAATGTTATTATTGTGGTTAAAAATAATTTTCTTTTCATTGTTGTTTCTCCTTCACGGTGTTTTTTTTTTGGAGGCTTCAGGCTTCCCCTTGAGGGGAAGCTGTCACGAAGTGACTGATGAGGTGTCAAGACAATTCAAAATATCCTGACATACATCTTTAAATTTTTGGTTAATGTCCATATTAGTATATCTTAATACTTTTATTCCCAAACTGTTTAAATACTCATCTCTTTTTTTATCACTTTCAATTCCTTCTTTTTCATAATGCTGGGAACCGTCAATTTCAATAACAAGCTTTGAAGTTGCAATATAGAAATCTACGATATATTTCCCAATCACCTTTTGTCTGTTAACTGTTATCGGTAAACCTTTCAAAAAATCATACCACAAATGTCGTTCTTCTTTTGTCATATTAGTCCTCAAGGATTTCGCATTATTGGTTAATTCAGGATTCTTGGTTGTGTTCATTTTTACACCTCATCCGTCAGCTTACACTGACACCTTCCCCTCAAGGGGAAGGCTATGAATTTCAGCAATTTTCTCATTTTCGGTTTAAATATTTCCATAAATTGAATTGCTTTAAAATGCACCGCAGGTGCAATTCATGAGCCGAAGGCTCAAATCATGAAATCTTGATTTCAATTCTTGCCGAAGGCAATTCATTGCGGAAAAGCCACCTTACATTCCCAGTTTCTTTGCAAAAATCCGCAGGGCTTTTCCGCGGTGGCTTACTGCATTTTTTTCGTCCGGCGTCATTTCCGCTGTTGTCTTGCCGTATTCTTCCATATAAAATACGGGGTCATATCCGAAGCCATTCTCACCCACCGGGGCGTGATTTATTCTTCCCTCGCACTCACCTCTTGCGGTGATGATACCGTCATCGCTTACCATAGTAATTGCACATACGAAACGTGCAGTTCTCTTTTCATCAGGAATGTCCTTCATATTCTTTAAAAGAAGCTGAACGCGACCTGCATCGTCATAGCCTTCACCGCCGTAACGTGCGGAATACACTCCCGGCTCGCCACCCAAGGCATCTACGCAAAGTCCGCTGTCGTCTGCGATTGCAGGTATGCCTGATATTTCGTAAATAGCCTTTGCTTTAAGAAGTGAATTTTCCTCAAATGTAGTTCCTGTTTCTTCTACATCTATATCTATGCCTGCTTCCTCCTGACTTATAATTTCAAAGCCTTTGAGAATTTCTCCGAATTCACGGAGTTTATTTTTATTTTTTGTAGCGGCAATTACTTTCATACTGTTTCCTCCAATATTCTGCGAAGCGTTCTTATGAATGCTTCCGTCTGTTCCTTCGTTCTTTTACTCTGACCTTTTAATCTTCCACCGGCATTTCTCACTTTTTTAGCAACAAACCGCTGCATTAAAAGCGAGTCAATGTTTTTATCAGTATACTCAAGTCCGTTCTGATTAATTATTCTTGCCCCACGGGAAAGACCCATAGCGGCAAGTGCATAGTCCTGTGTTACTGCGATATCTCCTTTTGAAAGCATATTTACAAGCCTGAAATCGGCACTGTCCGCACCTTTTTCCACGGTAATTGTAGTTGCACCTTCACGCTCTATCTGATGTGCAGTGTCGCAGATTATGATACATTCTTTTTTAAATTCCTTACAAAGCGAGATCGTTTCATTTACTACGGGGCAACCGTCTGCATCTATAAATATTTTCATAGGCTTTCAAGCTCCGTATTAAGCTTTTCCCATTCTGTCATCATATCCTCCTGGGATTTTTCTTTTTCTTCCAGGATTTTACTTAATTCAGTAATTTTTTCAAAATCGCTGCCTGCATTGTTTATTGTCTCGTGAAGCTCTTCTATTTCTGCCTCGCAAGCTGAAATTGAATCTTCAAGGCGTTTAATTTTTCCTTCAAGCTTACGTTTTTCGCTCTGAAGTTGTTTTTGCTTCTGATAATCGTTAGGCTCTTTTTTCTGTTTTGTTTCGGCAACTTCCCGTACTGAATTTGCAACAATTTTATTTACATAATCATCGTAATTCATATTATAGCAGTTAACCGTTCCGTTTTCAAAAGCGAGTATTTTGTCCGCCATTTTATTTATAAGGTAACGGTCATGGCTGATGATAAATACTGTTCCTTCGAAATTTTCGATTGCATTTTGAAGTGCCTCTTTAGAGCGTATATCAAGATGGTTTGTCGGTTCGTCAAGAAGCAGGAAGTTTGCACCTGTAAGCATTACCTGAAGGAGAGACAGCCTTGCCTTTTCACCACCTGAAAGAGTATCGGTAGATTTAAAAACATCATCACCTTTAAAAAGGAATGCTGCAAGAGCACTTCGTACCTGTGTTCTGTCCATACGGGGATATACATCCCAAAGCTCACTTTCTACATCCTTCCCGCCTGAAATATCACTTCTGTCCTGGTCATAATATGCACAGTCAACATTCGTTCCGAATATAACGCTGTCTTTCGGAGCAGGGACTGTCCCCTTTATCATTTTATATAAAGTAGATTTTCCACATCCGTTAGGGCCTAGCAGGAACACTCTTTCCCCGCGTTTAATTTCAAAGCTGACATTTTCAAAAAGTGCTTTTTCCCCATATCTCATACCAAGGTCTTTTACAAAAAGCACATCGTTACCGCTTTTTCTTTCTGCGGTAAATCTGAAACGTATTTTTGAAGTATCCTCTTCGGGTTTTTCAAGAGTTTCTTCAAGGCGGTCAATGCTTTTCTGCTTATGTTCGGCAGTTCGGATATTACGTTCACGGTTCCACCGCTTCTGCTGCTCGATTATTCCTTCAATGCGTTTAATTTCCGCCATCGTATTTTCATACTTGCGTTCTGCCGCAAGTCGTACCTGCTCCTTTTTCTCTACAAAGGTAGAGTAAGAGCCTGTATAAAGAGAAATCTTTCGCATTTCAAGTTCAATGGTTGTATTTGTAACCTTGTCAAGAAAATATCTGTCATGGCTTATTACAATAAAAGCTTTATTGCAGTTTCTGAGAAAGTCTTCCAAAAAGCGTACAGAATCAATATCAAGGTGGTTTGTCGGCTCGTCAAGAAGGAGAAAATTTGCCTCGGAAAGAAGAGTTCTTGCAAGGGAAAGTCTTGTCTTTTGTCCGCCTGACAGTGAATTCATTGGAAGATTAAGCTCGCTTTCAAGGAATCCAAGACCTAAAAGCATACTTCTCGTACGACTTCTGAAAGTAAGTCCGTCGTTACGGATGTACTCTGTATTAAGTGCTTCCTGGCGGTTAATAAGACGGGTAGTATCTCCCTCACCTTTCTCAAGAGTAAGGCGGATTACTTCCATCTCTTTTTCAATTTCAAAAAAGCGGCTGAATACTTCTACCGTATAATCATATGCAGTCATACTTTCAGAAGAAGGTGGTGTCTGCTCCATTACCCCGATTTTAAGGTCTGCGGATTTTACAATATTACCTTCAAAATCCTCTTCACATGTAATAGTGCGAAAAAGAGTGGTTTTTCCCACTCCGTTTGCACCTATAAATCCCATTTTCGTGTTATTTTCAATGTTAAATGACACGTTCTCAAAAAGCACTCTTTCTCCAAAGCTTTTCGATACGTTCTGAAGTGTTAAAAGACTCATCTATTTTCTCCGTAATATTCAAAATACCATTTTGCAAATTTATTAAGTCCGTCTTCTATAGATGTAGACGGCTTAAAGTCAAAATCTCTCTGTAAATCACTTACATCGGCATAGGTCTGGTATACGTCACCGGGCTGCATAGGAAGATACTCTTTCTCTGCTGCTTTGCCGATTGCCTTTTCAAGTGTTTCGATAAAATACATAAGTTTTTCGGGATTGTTGTTACCGATATTATATACTTTTGCACGGTCCCCGTTTTCGTCAGGTTTCGGGGGATTAAGAAGCATATTCATTATTCCCTGAACTATATCGTCAACATAAGTAAAGTCACGGTACATATCACCGTTATTAAATATCTTTATGGTTTCGCCACGCATTATTTTCTGTGTGAATGAAAAATATGCCATATCCGGTCTGCCGTAGGGGCCGTACACTGTAAAGAAACGAAGCCCCGTAGCAGGAATATTATAAAGATGGCTGTACGTAAATGCCATAAGCTCGTTTGACTTCTTAGTTGCGGCATAAAGACTTATGGGGTGGTCGACATTGTCATCTGTTGAAAAAGGTGTCTTTTTCTGATTGCCGTATACAGATGAGCTTGAGGCATACAAAAGGTGCTCTACAGGATAATGCCTGCAGGCTTCAAGAATGTTGTAAAACCCTACAATGTTGCTCTCTATATAACTTCCCGGATTGTCAATTGAATACCTTACCCCCGCCTGAGCTGCAAGATTTACAACAACATCGGGCTTGTAAGTTACAAAAAGGCTATCTACTGCTGCTTTGTCTGCAAGGTTTCCTTTGATAAAAGTAAATTTTTCATACTTTTCAAGAATTTCAAGGCGGGCATATTTAAGATTAACGTCATAGTAATCGTTGAGATTGTCAAATCCGATTACCTCGCCCCCTGCTTCAAGAATTCTTTTAGAAAGGTGAAAGCCAATAAAACCTGCCGCACCTGTTACTAAAATTTTTTCTTTGCCTGTATATTTAATAAAATCTGCCATAATAGTCTCCTTTAATCACGGAAATATAGGTCACGGGTATAAACTTTATCAAGAACATCCGATATTTCTTCATTATATCTGTTAGCAATAATAACATCCGATATTTCTTTAAATTCATCCAAAGATTGAATCACACTTGAATTAAAGAAATGCGATTCTTTGAGAGTAGGCTCATAAACTACAACCTCTATACCTTTCGCCTTGATTCTTTTCATTACACCCTGAATTGAGCTTTGGCGGAAATTGTCGGAATTTGCTTTCATTGTGAGACGGTATATTCCTACAATTTTAGGATTTTTTTCTATAATTCTGTCCGCTATAAAGTCCTTACGGGTGCTGTTTGCATCAACTATTGCACGAATAATATTGTTTGGAACATCATTAAAGTTTGCAAGAAGCTGCTTTGTGTCCTTTGGCAGACAGTATCCGCCATAACCAAAAGAGGGGTTGTTATAGTGGGAGCCAATTCTCGGGTCAAGACCTACACCCTCGATAATCTGTTTTGTATCAAGACCTCTTACCTCTGCGTATGTATCAAGCTCGTTAAAGAATGATACCCTGAGGGCAAGATAAGTATTTGCAAAAAGCTTAACTGCCTCCGCCTCTGTGGGATTAGTAAAAAGCACCGGAATATTTTCTTTAATCGCCCCCTGCTGTAAAAGAGATGCGAAAACACGCGCCTTTTCCTCAAGTCTTTTATCTTCTTTTGGAAATCCCACGATTATTCTTGAAGGGTAAAGGTTATCGTAAAGAGCTTTTCCTTCTCTTAAAAATTCAGGTGAAAAAATTATATTGTTACAGTTATACTTTTCTCTTACCTTTTCGGTATAGCCTACCGGTACAGTTGATTTTATAACGATAATAGCATCAGGATTAATTTCTGTTACAAACTCTATTACGCTTTCAACTGATGACGTATCAAAATAGTTTAACTTAGGATCATAGTTTGTAGGCGTTGACACAATAACAAAATCAGCATCTTTATATGCTTTTTTTGCATCTGTTGTAGCCGTAAGGTTAAGTGATTTTTTACGAAGATACTCTTCAATTTCATTATCTACAATAGGGGACACTCCGTTATTTATCATTTCCACCTTTTCGGGCACGATATCTACTGCCCACACTTCATTATTCTGCGCAAGTAAAATCGCATTTGAAAGTCCTACATATCCTGTTCCTGCAACCGTAATTTTCATAATTATTCCTTTCTTTTCAGTTAAGTTTTACTCCGTCTGCTGTATTACAGAAATTTACGCTGAATTTACCTTCCAGCTCCGGAAATTCTTTAAGATACTGCGTTGTCACATTGTATGCGATTTCTTCTTTATATTCGGGATTTATAAGCGCCATTGCACAGCCTTTAAATCCCGCACCGCTGAAACGCCCACCATAAATACCTGGAGTTTCAATCATGATTTCATGGATTTTTTTTAGTTGGACTGAGCCAGTTTCAAAGTTATATATACTACTTTCTCCACTTTGGAAAACAAGCTGCCCAAAAGCTCCAAGATCGCCTTTTCTCCAAGCTTCTGCACCATTTTTTACACGTTCGAACTCTGTATAGAAATGTTCTGCTCTTTTTCTCCAGTTTTCGGGGAGTTTATGTTTATATTCTTCAAAAACCTCTTTAGGAACATCTCGAAGAACAGCATCCTCAAACTTGCCATATTCCATACCTGAAAAAGCCTTTAATGCATATGCGGCACTTTTAAGCTCGTCCACACGCATATTGAATTTACTTCCCACAAGACTTCTTTCAAGTCCGCTAAAAAACACCGCAAATTCAAAGGGAGGCATATCCTTATGTTTTGGAATAAGCTCATAAGAGTCGTCTTTTGTATCAATTTTAAGAAGGTGATCTTTTTTTGAGTAAACCTCACAGGATTGGTCAAGCTTACCCACACTTACTCCTACAAACTTGTTTTCCGCCCAGAGTGCTGTTTCAACAATTTCGCCCTTCGATAAAATAATATTGTTTGCGTGGCAAAGCGTTCCGAGAAACGCAATAATTACAGCTGCAGACGAGGAAAGTCCTCCTATTGGAAGACTGCCCTTAATGTGAGCTTTCACACCGAAAGGCACATCATAATTACGTTTAAGCGATGCTGCCGCTCCCCGTAGATAATCTGCCCAATCGCCTTCCTTTACAATAGGCTTATTAAGGGAAAATTCCACCTGTTTTTCAAACTCGTTACTGGTAAGAACAATACTTCCGTCGGAAGTCTTTTCATATTCAATTTCTATACCCTTATCAATGGCAAAGCCGCTTACTATACCGTACTGGTGGTCGCTATGAGCACCAAGGGGGCATATTCTGTAGGGGCAAAAAAACTTTTCACTGTACATAATTTCATTTTCCTTTGTTATATAATTTCCATTTCTTCCATAAGTTTCATCCTGGAATCAATGGTACTGCTTGTCTTTTCTTTATAATTTAAATCTGATAGCTTACGTTTTTTTCCTGTCAACTTTCTAAAAGCTTCCAAGATATTACAAATATATGCGCAAGGGTAAAGTAACGGTGCTTTTTTCAGATAAGTGTATCCCTTTTCTATCAGAAGTCGCTTTCCCGGAAAAAACACACTTTTTATCGCACGCTGTTTAAGTCTTCTATCAAGTTTTTCGTTAAACTTGTCAAAAGACATACCGGAACGTATTTTAAGGAAGCTTTCATAAAACCCATCACGATCCGCTTCACTTCTGCCAAAGTTTCCGCCTGTTTCAATGTCTTCAAGAATTTTATCGGAAATTTCCGTCTCATAAATATCGAACTGAAGTCCAAAATACCTGACGCCAATACCGAGTACATTTTTTATAAACGTATCAAATTTAATTTCTTTCAATACCGAAAAATACTTTTCGAAATCAATTTTATCTTTATTTGCATTTATAAACGCAAGAATGTCTGTAACCTGTCTTATTCCGCATCCCTCTTTTACAAAATGTTTTATAAGATGCGCTGTAAGAAAATTAAGATTATCCTGAATTCCCAGTGAATTTACTGAAAATTCGTCTTTTATTACTGTTTTCACGAATGGTTCAGATACGGAAAATTTATTTTTAAGAACAATATCTCCTAGCATTTTGCTGTAGAGTGTAACATGCATTTCTATAAGTCCGCCGTTTTTATCACGTGCTTCAAAATGCTGACTTTCTTTTTCTCTGGGAACAACGGTCATTCCCATATTTTCAAGAATCTTCATTGCCCTTTTTTCATCATCGGGATATATAAACATATCTATATCCCCCGAAGCTCTGAGCTTTGGCATATAATAAAAATTTGCAATGCTGACACCTTTAAGAACGCAGTAGGGAACACCTGCTTTTTCAAAATTTTCAATTACCTGCCTGAGGCAGTACATCTTTCTTTCATTTATGGCAACAGTCTGCAAAAAAAGCATTTCCTTTTTCATATCAGAACACGGGATTTTTTCCGACACTACGGGATAAACGAGGGAAAATACGCCCTGTTTTACCGAAGTTTCGTAGACTAAATCTGCATCTACACCATCGGATGGAATATATTCAGTTCCAAATACCGAATGCCCAAGGACTTTCAGCATTTCTTTAAACTGCATTGTCATAAAATCAACCCTTTATTACTGTTCCCGGGAAAAGATGTTCCCCTTCCTTTATCTGTGCACTATGCCAGAGCACAACGCCTTGTCCTACGTGGCAATAGCGTCCCACCTTCACATGATGGTCAACAATTGCACCTGTATTTACTATAGCAAAATCGTCCACCCTTACCAGCGTGTTAATGGATGCGTTCTTCATAATAACACATCCTTTGCCGATAGTTGCGTATTTACTTATATTAGCCGATTTGTCAATAACCGTCAGATAATTAAGATACGGATGTTTTTCCGCTATGGCTTGACGGGTCGCAGGAGAACCGATTGCCAATGCAAAGAAAGTCTCCTTGTCATTAAATTTTTCCGCTTCATCAATTTTTCCCAGAAGAGGATAGTCAAAATTGCCGTCACAAATCTGCCCGTCATCCAAAAATCCTTCTATAGTATAATCTGCGTAAAACGAATTTTCGAGAATTGAATCAATAACAACTGTCGAAAATGTTCCGGCACCTATTATTATAATCTTTTTCATTATCTTCCCTCGTACATCTTTTTGTAGTAGTCTTTATATTCGCCACTGATGATATTCTCCCACCAGGGCTTATTTTCAAGATACCACTTAATTGTAAGTTTTATACCGTCGTCAAACTTTGTAGCCGGAAGCCAGCCAAGCTCACGATGAATTTTTGCAGGGTCAATTGCGTAACGCATATCGTGACCCTTTCTGTCAGTTACATAAGTAATGAGGCTTTCGGGTTTTCCAAGCTCTTTAAGAATGAGCTTTACAACATCAATATTTGCTTTTTCATTATGACCGCCAATGTTATAAACCTCACCAACTTTTCCGTTGTGGATAATAAGGTCAATGGCACTGCAATGATCTTCCACATAAAGCCAGTCACGGATATTAAGACCTTCACCGTAAACGGGAAGAGCCTTATCGGCAAGAGCGTTTGCTATCATAAGAGGAATAAGCTTTTCCGGAAAATGATAGGGTCCGTAGTTATTTGAGCATCTTGAAATTGTAACGGGAAGACCGTAAGTTCTGTGATATGCCTGCACAAGAAGGTCTGCCGCTGCCTTTGAAGCAGAGTAGGGACTTGATGTATGAATAGGTGTTTCCTCTGTAAAGAAAAGGTCGGGACGGTCAAGTGGAAGGTCTCCGTACACCTCGTCAGTTGACACCTGATGATACCTCTTTACACCAAATTCCTTTGACGCATCCATAAGTACCTGTGTACCGAGAATGTTTGTTTTAAGAAAAACTTCCGGCTCTTCAATACTTCTGTCAACGTGGCTTTCTGCCGCAAAGTTTACTACAATATCAAACTTTTCTTCCCCGAAAAGCTTTTTTACTGCATCGCGATCTGTAATATCACCCTTTACAAACTTGAAGTCAGGGTTTTTCATTGCGTCCTCAAGGGTTTCAAGATTGCCTGCATAAGTAAGTGCATCGAGGCACACAATTTTATATCCGGGATGCTTTTTAAGCATAAAGTATATAAAGTTACTGCCGATAAATCCGGCACCGCCTGTAACAAGAATTTTCATTACTTTTCCTCCTTGTATATTGAGAGAAGATACTGTCCGTATTCTGTCATTTTAAGCTCTTCTCCAATTTTACGAAGCTGCTCTATTGTGATAAAACCTCTGCGATATGCAATTTCCTCTATACAGGAAATATACATACCCTGAACAGTCTGCACTGTCTGCACAAACTGACTTGCCTGAAGCATACCCGACGGGGAACCTGTATCAAGCCACGCCATACCACGATTAAAAAGTCTAACCTTAAGATTACCGCGGCGGAGATACTCGTTATTCACTGCAGTGATTTCAATTTCGCCACGGGCAGAGGGTTTAACATTCTTCGCAATTTCAATAACGTTGTTATCGTAGAAATAAAGTCCGGGAACAGCATATTTTGACTTGGGATTTTCAGGCTTTTCTTCTATTGATACTACGTTGAAATCCTTGTCAAATTCAACTACACCGAATGCCCTGGGATCGTTTACAGGGTAACCGAAAATTGTTGCACCGGTGTTATTTTCCATAGCAGAGCGTAAAATCTTTGTGAAATTCTGTCCGTAGAAAACATTGTCACCAAGAACAAGACACACACTGTCATCCCCTATAAATTCTTCACCAAGGATAAAGGCATCTGCAAGTCCACGGGGGCTATCCTGTACTTTGTATGTAATGCTGATACCAAGCTTTTCGCCTGTGCCCAGAAGTTTTTCGTAAACAGGGGTATCCTCGGGAGTAGAAATTATAAGAATTTCTCTTATACCTGCAAGAAGCAGAGTTGAAAGAGGATAGTATATAAGGGGTTTGTCGTAAATAGGAAGAAGCTGTTTTGACACTGCCTTTGTCATAGGATAAAGACGGGTTCCTTTACCGCCTGCCAAGATTATACCTTTCATCATTTTCACGTTCCTTTATTTCAAAATAATATCACATATTCTGTCTACATCTTCTGCGGAGAGGTCTGCATACATCGGAAGTGTAAGTACATTTTCCGAAATATGCTTTGCTATCGGTGTTTCACCCCTGAACTTGTCCTTATAGCAGGAAAATTCGTTTGTAATGGGGTAGAAATACTTTCTTGCAAAAATATTTTCTGCCGAAAGCTTGTCCGCTACCTCATCACGGTTATATTTATATCCGTCAAACTGGACGGGGAAATATGCGTGGTTATGTTCCACTCCCTCCTGAATGGGGGAAAGTTTTATACCGTCTATACCCGAGAGTCTTTCACGGTAACGGTTTTCTGCAATAGCTCTTTTCTGAAGTTCTCCGTCAATATATTTAAGATTACAAAGTCCCATTGCCGCCTGAAACTCATTCATTTTGGCATTCGTTCCAAGCATATCCACACTTTCGGGGCCTGTTAAACCAAAGTTACGAAGGGAATTAATCCTTGCTTCAAGTGATTTGTCACTGTATGTAAGACATCCGCCCTCAATGGTGTTAAACACCTTTGTTGCATGGAAGCTGAACATACTGACATCACCAAAAGTACCGATTCCCTTGTCACCTACTTTGACGCCGAAAACATGAGCTGCATCGTAGATAACTTTAAGATTGTGCTTTTTTGCAATAGCATCTATCTTTTCCACATCACACACGTTTCCATACACGTGAACAGGCATAATCGCACTTGTTTTATCAGTAATTAATGCTTCTATTTTATCTGCATCAATAGTATATGTATCCGGATTCACATCGCAGAACACGGGTACGAGACCTGCGTCAACTATTGCGTGGGTTGTAGATGCAAAGGTAAACGGTGTCGTAATAACTTCACCCGTAAGTCCTAATGCACGGAGTGCAATGCAAAGGGCAAGATGCCCATTTGTAAAAAGAGAAATGTTTTCTGCGCCTAAGTACCCCTTTACTTTTTCTGCAAAGTCATTATGTACGGGACCTGCGTTGGTAAGCCATCTTGATTCAAATATTGGTCTTATCGCCTCGCAGTATTCTTCAAAAGAGGGCATGCTGGAGCGTGTAACGTTTATTCTTTCGTTCAAAACTTTCACCTTATTTCTTAAGAGCGAGTTTTACTATTTCGTCTAATAATTCGGGGAATTCTATTCCTGCATAGCGTGCAGAATCCGGGAAAAGACTCATAGATGTCATTCCGGGAATAGTATTTATTTCAATAACATAAGGATTATTGTTTTCATCAATGATTACATCAACTCTTGAAAATCCTCGGCATTCAGTTGCACCGTAGGCATCGAGTGCCGCTTTTTCAACAGCTTTATATGTAGCTTCATCAATTCTTGCAGGGATAATGTGCTGACACATACCCTGAGTGTACTTTGACTCATAATCGTAGAATTCATTTTCTGAGGTAATTTCAATTATTGGAAGTGCACGGTAGCTCTCATTACCAATAATGGGAACGGTAAGTTCAATTCCTTTAACAAATTCCTCAACAAGGAGCTTATCTCCGTATTTTAATGTATCTTCGATTTCTTTCTCAAGCTGCTGTTCGTTATTTACAATGCTGACACCGATGCTCGAACCCTGACAGCACGCCTTAAGCACAACCGGCAAAGAAAAGTTTTTAAGAATAGTTTCTTTTATGCTACTGTTAAAAGATTTAAATTCCATAAACTTCGGTGTCGGAATATTGTGATTAACAAGAATCTTCTTTGTAAGAATTTTATCCATACAGATTGCACTTGATGCAACACCGGGGCCTGTATAGGGATACCCCATCCATTCAAGCATACCTTGAATACATCCGTCTTCACCGTACTTTCCGTGAAGTGCAAGGAACACCACATCAGGATTAATTTCCTGTATTTCACCTATAGTTTCTTTCGTTATATCAAGAGTTTTTACTTCGTAACCTTTTTCAAAAAGAGCCTCTGCCACGGCTTTACCGCTGCGAAGGGAAACCTCTCTCTCAGTTGAAATTCCGCCCATTAAAACCAATACTTTTGTCAATTAAAACACCTCTGTTATTATATACTTACAACATTTTATTACAGTTAAGCAATATCATATTCCTTACTTTTAAGAATTTGCAAGCATCTCGTACGCTCTCTCATAAGTCAGACACTCAATCTGCATATCGTTACCGTTTTCATCAAGCACCTGCAATGTATGACTGATTTTACAAAGTGTTTCTGCCAATTTTTCTTTTGTATCATCCATTACATGCAGACGATAAATAACTCGGTCCAATGCATTTGTTTTTTGAATAGTATCGCCTATTTTATGGAAGGTTGCATTCTGCAGAACCTGGGGCATTGCTTCAACTTCTTCAAGTCCTTTAATCTTTGTAATTGTTCCGGGTTTTAATGTGATATAATAGTTTACACAGCTTTTTGAGAAATTGGGATTGTCTTGAGTTTTTGCATCACCGCAAGTCATCTTGCCCGTTAATGAAAATTCAATCATCATATCTAAAGCGTTGATACCGTTCAAGGGGGCAGCAAATACATAGAACTGCTCACCACCCATTCTGAGTCCTGATTCAAAGAAGCAGAATTTGTCGCCATCTATAAACCCCTGAAACATAACAATGCCGTTCTTAATACCCAGACCTTCTATAAGTTTAATTACTGCAGGCTCGGTTGTTTTTCTGTACAAGTCAACATAAGATGTTGGGAATACGTGCAGAATCGCTGAAGAAGCTACGGAACCTTCTGTAACAGCTTTCTGTTTCATAAAGGTTGAGGACAAGCTGCAATATCCGTCCTGAATTGTATAGTGGAGGAAAATTTCTTTACAATCTCCCATATATTTTTCACATAAAATTTTCTTACTCTTGGAATGTTCGTACAAAGCCTTGTAATATTCAACCAAATCTTCTTCATTATCACAACGCTTGATTCCGCGGCTACCACTTTCGTCAGCAGGCTTTACAAGTACGGGATATTCAATCTTATCAAGATCTTCCCTTTTTAAGTTAATGTCCAGCTTATATTCGGGAATGGTGGGAACACCATATTTCAAGCCAACTTCCTTGAATCTGCGTTTATCATTGGAAAGAATGTCAAACTGTTCTTTTGTTCCACAACAAGGAAGACCTGCCTTTTCACATATGTCTGCATAAAAAGGAAGGTGCGAATCTGTCCATCCCACAAAAATTCCGTCTACGCCTCTTTCTTTAATAAGGGCGAGCATTTCATCTGTTTTTGAAATGTCAATATCAACAGTTTCATCAGCAATCTGCTTAGACGGAGACTCTTCTGTGGGATAAAAGTTTGCTACAATAGTTTTTACACCAAGCTCTTTCGCTCTTTTTACTGCACAAGCCGCAAGAGCCGTTCTGTCCATAACCATCAATTTTTTACCTTCAAGATTATACATTTTCTTCCTCCTAGTTATAAATACTTTTTAATGTAATCTACAATTCGATACATATCTGCATCTTCATATCTTTGGTCACAGGGAAGTGGCAATATATTTTCTGCCATATCACACTGAATATCATCTTTTTCACAAACATCAAACGTATCTGCCCATAATGTAGGAATATAAATTTTTTCCTTTTGAAGTTCTTTTCTTATTTTTGCACCATTTTCTACATATAACGGATACATAAATGCACCGTCGGGAACAGTTGGTGAAAGTTTATTTATATTTTTCAAAGCATTATGTAAAACTAAAAAGTTTTCTGTTCGCTGCTTTTTTACTTTTTCATAGTCAATACCATGTAAAAGATTATACGTCAGCTTTGACATTTTCTTAACTTCTTCATTTTCAAAAAAGTCATTATTTGCTACATATTCCGAATAAAACTCAGATGCGGTGCGTTCAAATCTGCCAAGCAGAAAATTCATTCTTGAAAATGATTCATCTGTTTCAAGGCATTCGATGTATCTATCAGTATACAGTATTGCACCGTCTGCCACACCAAAAAATTTACGGCAGGTGTATAAGGTATCAACACCTTCTACCGGCATCTGAAAATAGCTTTGTGCATTGTCCACAATAACATTTTTATATTTAACAACAATTTCTCTTATTTTGTTATTACTAATCTGTCCGTAATAATTTACGATATAAAGCCATCCGTCAATAGTTTCGGGTAAATCTTTGGGAAGAAAATTTATTCCAACAGAATAGTATTCTATTTTAATGTTTTCTCTTTTACATACATTTCTTACAGAATCACAAAGAAATTTCGGAATATATATCTTTTCAATTTTCTTGGCTCTTATAAGATAGGCAAGAGCATTTCTTCCCGAGTTAAGAAGTACCGCTTCTCCATGAAGCATTGGAAGATTGTATGTATCAAGTTCAATATATCCGCCGATTTCCCACATAATTTCACCTTTATTTCAAAACTACTTTAACATAATTATCCTGATTTTTAAGTACTTTTTCCATCATTTCACGATTGTCGAACTTAAGAACAAGCGTACCTATTGCTTCATTTGCGCCTGAAAATCCGCTGACACCGTCACCGTCTTTCACCCACAAATCTTCTTCCAGAACATTTTCCTTTATTTCTTCGTTGATCCACAATTCTTTAAAAATACCTTCTTTTTCACTATGGAGAATGATTTCTGCAAGATACCCATTATATGGTTTCTGACACATATCCACCAAAGGCTCACCTACTGCTGCACGCACTGCATTTTCTATAAGGTCAACGTCTGTTACGTGATATAACATTTCCGAAAGTCTGTTTCCGCCACCGCGGGGAGAAACTTCCATTATATATGGTTTGCCGTTTGTACCTACTCGGGTTTCTATATTATATACTGAAGTTTTGAGGTCAAGCAATTTAGCAAGACGCTGAAGCTCATCAGCAAGTTCTTTCTGTGCGCCTTCCTCCATAGTAGGAGGCCAGCTATACGCTGCAGGCGTATAGGGGTTTGATGCATTTTCGTCAAATCTTTGGTCTGAAAATGAAAGAAAACTGAACTTTCCGTCAACAGTAAAGCTGTCTGAATCTGACGAAAATCCTTTCTTTTCAATAAAGTCCTCTATAATAAACCTGCCGTCAATTGAATATTTAAGGGCAAATTCCACGGAAGGAGCCAAATCTTTTTTATCGACAACACGACTTACACCCTTACTTCCCGCAGAATCAACAGGTTTTACAATCACAGGGAAAGTAAATTTATCAAGGTCACCGAGAGCCTCTTCAAGCGTTCTGTAACCGCCTGACGCAGGCACTGTAAAACCATTCTTTTCAAGGAATGCACGGAATTTGTCTTTGTTTTGAAGTATTGAAACTGCCTCATAACTTCCTGCAAAGGGAAGTCCCATTTTTTCAGCAACATAGGCAGCAGTCGCCACTCCGGGGTCACAAGCGAAAGACATAATACCGTCAATATTCGCTTTTTTCGCACCGTCAAGCACAACATCCTTATCAACAATACTTATATTTATATATTCATCGGAATATTTATGTGCCACATTATCAGGCAAATAGTCACAAGTTATTACGTATATTCCCATTCTTTTTGCTTTTTCAATTACTGGAAGTATATATCTTGCGCCGCCCAGAATCATAAGTTTTTTCATTTTTGTTTACCTCTTTTTTTAAAAAGATTTTTCATCATATTCAAAGCATAGCGGAAAGATTCATTTTTAGTAAGTGCCGAAGTTGATATGTAAGAAACTATTCCCACAGTTACTTGTATACAAAGCATCGGAAGCGGAGAAAGTTTTAAAAGGCCTACCGCATAAGTTGTAATAACCATTACCGCAATCGGGATAATCGGATTAAGTAAATCCTTAATCTGTTCAATATAACCGTAACCAAGCATACTCTTATTAGGAAAGACATTTATAATCATTCCTATAATTGTAGCAGCAAGAAATCCTATTGCAATTGCAAACGTTCCGTAAGGAAGTGCAATGACAAGTGTTATAATACCAACTATAATTTTCAGGATATCTATTTTTAGAAACAAATCACTTCTTCCCATAGCCTTTATTGCGTTAAGGTTTGCCGTATTAATAGGTTTGAACAAAAACGAAACACAAAAAACAACCATAAACGGCACGCATTCTACCCATTTTTCTGTCAGAAGCAGCAATATAAGCGGTTTTGCCACTAAAGCAAGTCCAACCATAAACGGAGCCATAATGAAGCTACTGATTCTTATTGCACGTCTTGTCATTGCTTTAACATTGCTTGCATTATCTTGCTCACGGGACAATGCAGGAAGAAGCACGCTGTCTATCGAAGTGTTTATATTATTTACAAACAAATCAGGGAATTGTCTGCCTTTATTGTAAATTGCAAGAGACGCAGGGGTATACACCTTACCGATTACAAGCTGGCGGCATTCATTATACAGATTATTCATAAGTGATACAGCAAGTAATTTCCATCCATAAGAAAGAAGTCCCTTAAGCCGTTTAAAAGAAAATACTCTCTTGGGTCTCCACTTAACTACAAACCATAAAATAGCAGTATCTACAAACAAGTTAAAAAGCTGCTGTGCTACAAGTGCCCATACTCCAAATCCACAATATGCCATTGCAATACCAACTATTGCCGCCCCTACAGTGCCTATAAGCGTTGCAAAGAAAAACTTTTTAAACATCATCTGCTTTGATACATATGCCTGCTGCACATTTTTAAGTCCGGAAATAACAAGTTTAAGACTTATAACACGAACAATAGCTGTAAGTTGAGGAATTTTATAAAATTTTGCAATATACGGTGCCGCAAAAAACATTATAAGATACAGCACTGCACAGGAAGTTATATTAAAATAAAATACCGACGAAAAATCCACATCGTCTGCATCTTTTTTCTGAATCAGCGCATTACCGAAACCGCTGTCCACAAAAGTCTGTAACACCGTGATAAAAACAGTTACAAGAGCAATAACCCCATAATCTTCAGGGCATAAAAGTCTCGCGAGAATGATTGACACAACAAAGCTTACTATCTGCGCACCGCTTCTTTCCAGGAAACGCCATATTAAATTTGTTAAAACCTTTTTACTATCCATTTCCCCACCGTCACTTAATTAAAATCATTAAAAATCTTCTTCCATGCTTCTATTGACCTTGTTTTTCCCAGAGGCATAAGATCATAATGTACACCTTCAGGATATTCAGGCATTTGTTTTAGTTGTTCAATAGAAATTGTATCGAGTTCATCCACAAACCAATGAGGAATGTTTTCTTCATCAAAAGCTTTTTTTATTACGCCTTCACGGTTGAGAATCATTTTCTTTTTGAGGTAAAGATAAACCGCAACGTTACCGAGAGCTGTAGAGGTAGTACAGTCAAATATACCTACATCCATACGATTAATAAGACCAACATAATCTTCATATTCCATGAACTCATCCACAATAATCACGTTTTCATGAGAGTTGTCTTTTACGTATGACTTGACTTTTTCTATATATTTTTCATCACCGTAAGAAAGCGGAACATATACACGAATCTTACCCCCAAAACGTTCAAGTTTTTTAAGGATTTCTATATGATTTCCTTCAACTGTTCCGCGGTGATAAAGAGCAATATTTAGGATACCATCATCTTCGTATACTCTATCGCGTTCTCTTTCAAGAATACTTTCACTGTCCACACCGGTATACGGTATGCGATAGTACTTTTGTGATTTTAGATATTTACTTAATGAAATAATATCTGTATTTTTCGCAATACCGATTGCTGCAAATGAATTAAATCTGCGCTTTAATTCAATATTGGCAGGGATTTTCATAAGGTTCTGTATAAGTTGTCCTTTTTTATACTGAAAGCCGAATCCCCCTCCCCAATATCTGTAAATGACCTTATGCAAATATTTATTTTTAATGTTAAGTATATCACCAGCATTAAAATGCCCATGACAGATAATCCACTTACACATTGGAGCATACTTGTTGATAAGGTTTACGTTTTCTTCGTCTAAAACAACATTGGAATATTCTTTTACAGCCTCATAAGCAAGCTTATGAGGTGTAACAAAAAGATGTTGAGAAGAGTCAAAATATTCTTCCTGTTCATTAAGAAACTTTACTACACGAGTTCCAAATTTCACTTCGTTTCTAAAAATTATATGAACAAACTTTACTTTGTCAGTTTCTTTCATCGCGCAAGTGCTCCTTTTCTTCAAAGTCGTCCGATACACCGTAATTATGCTTCTCGTAGAGATTTGGAGTAATTGTATACATCATCAAAAACCAAAACGATATATCTACCCACAATTGTGATGAAACACATAACCTTGGAATAGATAAAGTATACAAAAAAATCAGCAAAACTGAATATTCTTTACTAATAGAAGAATCAAAGAAAGTTTTTATTGTAGCTTTAGCAATCAAACAAAACAACGGTATAGATACAAATATTCCCAAATCATACCATAGTTGCAAGAAAATATTATGCGGATATGCCATTGTATAACCGCTATTGTGCAACATCGTTGATATACCGTTACCCAAAAGCATTTTTTCTTTTATTCCTTTTTTCGTAAATTCCGTAATAATTTGCCGTCCGTTGGTAATATCGCCTTGTTCCAGCTTATGTACATTTTTGGAAATAGCACTGATTTCCATTCCCATAGACTTTAACCACTTATCTATCGCGCCTAATATTTCTTCAAAATTATTAACAACATATATAACCAAAATTCCCACAACAAGGGTAATCAATACTTTTTTGTAATTATTTTTATTTATTTTTCCGTTTTTATCAGTATCATGAAGAAGTAAAAGTACCAAAAAGACAGCAATTGAAACAAACACACCACGGTTTCCCAAAGTTAAAATCTTTATCAAATAATAAATATTTGCCAAATATCCTACCCACATCAAAAATCCCGCATTTTTTCTGTAGTACCAAAAGTGAAGTGCAGCAGCAACCACAAAAATAAGTGTATTGTAACTTGCCGTCATGCCGATAGTTTCAAAAGCTATTGTTGCTGTACTCTTGAAAAACATCCCTGAAAAAGGTAATATCAGAACAGATAAAAAAGTAAGATATTTAAGAACTTGTTCAACATCAATTTTATAAAAAGAAAGATAAATCGGAATCAACACAAAAACAAAGAGTTCTTCATAAGAAGCACTTCCGTATTTATACGCATACTTATACACAACAATTACACTTACGATATAGTAAACAAAAAGCAAAGACTTTTTATTCAAATTAAGGTTTTCATTCTTGTCTGATATGAAAAAATGCAACACAAGCAAACCTGATACAAAAATCAAGCTAATCATCATTATACCGTTAGTCCGACCTAAAATAGCTCCTATCAGCTGATTCATACCTTTAATAGCTATTACATACGCCACTATAAACGATGTCAAATATTCTTTTTTTGTCCTTTGCTCCTGCCTGTCCATTCAACAAAGCTCCTTCGGGATATTTACATATACTTTCTTTTTATAAATCTCATTGCATCCATAAATATTGTTCCCCAACACTTTACGGGGTTGGTTGTTTTCATCGTCCATTTAATACACTTTCCAAACTTTTTCGCCTTAAAATAATCTATTGCTATCTGCTGATAATGTGCATTGAAAATCTTATTTCTGTCCTTTTTATCAAAAGAATCTATAATAAACGCCATTCTTTCAAGATAGTACAACCTGTTTTTTTCATATTGCTCAGGATTTTTTGCACTATTTCTGTAAAGCTGATATTTGTTAAGTCCTACTTCATTTACCATAGCTACTTTGTAGTTGCGTAATATTCTTGCGGAAAATTCCCAATCCTGATGGCGTCGGAAAGTTTCATCAAATCCGTTTACGCTTTCATAAGCACTTCTTCTTACCATAATACAACTGGAACCCATCTTAACTTTTCCACACATAAAATCCAAAAGAGCCTCTCCTTCATGGGTCGGAGAAATTATTTCCTGACGGTTATACTCATAGAATCTCTTTATTGCACAATGGGTAATTCCGTAATCCTCCGACAATTCTCTGAAACGCTTTATATGATTTTCTACGTTCTTAGGCAAATACTCATCATCATCATCAAGAAAACAAATAAATTCTCCTGAAGATGCACGGGCTCCGGTATTTCTTGCCGCAGAGCCGTTGATATTCTTTTCATGAATAAGATATGTAATCTTTCCTTCATCAATGTAGCTTCTGAGTGCATTTTCAGTCGCCAACTGCTTTTCTGTTCCTCTTCCATTATCGTCAACCACGAATATCTCAATATCATTGTAGGTCTGGTTCAAAACACTCTCTACCGCTCTGGCTACATTATCGTCACCCTTGTATGTCGGTATTATTACTGATACTTTACCTCGATTCATTTTTATCCTCCTTCTACAGTTTACTTCAAACTGCGAACCATCATTTTTTAAACCATCACTCTACTATTACCGAATCACTTTTAATACTCCGCATTTTCTGAATCGCTTTAACCACAAAAGCCCTCTTGCTTTTCAATTTAGAATTACTGTACTTCTCAAATTTTTGTCTGTAGTCTTTAAATTTTTTATCGGGGAATAGTTCTTCCATAACTTTAAGTTGTTCAATATGAAGTGTGTGATAAAAAGGACTTGCAATATGATTTTCCAAATCATAGTTACTCCAGTATCCTCTGTCAAATTGCGGCAAAAGCCCGGACAAGCTTTCAACAGCTTGTGTAAGTCTCCGCTCCAGATTATCATCTGAAGCACATAGCAAATAATCAAAAATACCCCAAACTGAAAAAATCATTCCATTCATCACTGTTTTTATTTTTCCGGACTCTTCAAGAGACACAAGGTTTCCCAAATCATCATAATACGCTGTTCCACCGTCTTCCACGGAAACTAACATAAAATCAAGAGCTTTTTTTGCATATTTAAGATAATTTTCATCTTTTGTTTCTATAAAAGCTCTGCACAGCAAAGACGCTCCTTCTGACTGCGCCATAGAAGAAAACGGATGCTGTTCATCACACCAGCCAAAGGCATCCCATGCACCATTCATCTGCTGATTTTCAAACGCCCAGTTCACAATATTCATAAACTTGTCCTTATACGACTCATCGCCTGTTTCCAAAAATAAATCATATGCACCCAAGCCATACTGAAACACAGCAATCGGAAAGTAAAAAGCTCTTCCTTCGCTTGAAGTGTTTATCGGAACTCCTGACTGATCCAAAACGTTATTATCCTTAACTTTGTGCCTTAAGTCACTATAATAACCTCTTACCGCATCTTTACACATTAGGGTTCCCTTGCTTTGAGCTTTATGAAAAACACTTTTTCCGGAAAGCATACCAAACCAACGTTTAAAAACTTTTATATACTTTTTCATTACCGATTCCTCATCGCATTAAAAAGCTTAGTCAAAGAAGAATTTTTTTAATGCTTCTATACTTTCATTCTTATAGCTATTCGCTTTTACCAAACAATTTTTCTTCATATCATTCAGCAAGTTGTAATTGCTGATTAATTCCTTAAGTTTTTTCTTGAAATCATCGTAATTTCCTATTTCAAACCCAATTCCTGTTTTTTCATCCGTAAAGACATCTTCAAAACTGTTCCACTTCGCAGAAACTACCGGAACGCCTGCGAAAAAGCTCTCTACGACAGAACCGGGGATTCCTTCTGTTTTAAATTTGGTAGGAAACAACTGCAGATCATACTCCTTTAAAGTTAACACCGTTTTATCATAATCTACCATCCCCTTATAACAAACGTAGTCCGGAGCATTTTCTAAAATTGTTTCAAATTCATTTCTGAATTGATCGTCTACTGCACCATATACATCAAGAGTTATAATCGTTTTGTTTGCCTCTTTATTAATTTCAGTCACTGCCCTCACTGCATCTATTATCCCCTTTTGAGGCATCACTCTGGAAAAAGTGCAAGCCTTTATCGGATACGCATCAACCATTAACAGTTCAGTTTCCCGTACAGGGTCAATATTTTTGTAATTCGGAAGTATATGCACGTTACTGAAATTACGATTGTTCAAATCATTTTTCATAACGGATGTCTCTACATAGATTCCCGCAAATTTCTTTTTAAGGAGTTTGCCTGTAATTTTATGTTTATCAAGGTATTCAGGCAACCATCCGCCAATAACAACATAGTGAAGTTTTCTTTTTAAAAAGCAGTTAAAGAAGCTTAACAACGGAGTAAACACCAACACTCCGTTATGAGCCGGAAGCATAATTATATCATCATTTTTTTTTAATACAGAGTTGATTTTTGCAACAATTTTTATAAGAGTTTTGAGTCCTCCATGGGTATCTACACAAGTTATATTCTCCTGTCCGACATACTCTTTAAGTGCTTCTGTAAACACTTTCGTCTTTATTGTTTGTCCGTTAAGTAAGTTTTTTCCAAATCCAAAATGTCCGATAACTGCAATCTTTTTCATATGTTAACACTCTTTTTTTACATATACTAACTTCTTGACAACTCCAAAAAACAGATTACGAATCGTCAATACAATACTTGAAACACAATTTCTTTTTTCGCCTATTTTATAAAGCAAATAATGGTGCTTTATAAGTTTAAGCTTGCTGTGTCTTGATATGGAACCGCTTCGAATACGATATTTCGCAAGCTTTTCATTAAGCAAATAACAGTTTTCTTTTTTTATCGCTTTCAACCACATTGCATAATCATTATTTTTCTTGATATCCTCAATTTGAACAAGGCCGATATTTTCAGCACTGTACATAACTGTAAGACATCCCGGCCAACAATAATTATACATACCGGCTTTTGTTATTTTACCGGGACCTGAAACCCAGACACCTGTCTCTAACGAGTTCTCATTCATTTCTTCATAAGCGGTGTAAGAAAACTTATACCCGTTCTTTTTCATAAAAGAAATCTGTTTTTCAAGTTTTTCCGGAAGCCATACATCATCACTGTCCAGAAAAGCTATCCATTCGCCTTTTGCTTCTCGGAGTGCGCGATTTCGAGAAATCGCCGCCCCACTATTTTTTTCGTTTTTTAAATATTTGATTCTTTCATCTTTAATTGATGAAACTACTTCATCCGTATTATCAGTAGAACAATCGTCCACAATTATAATTTCAAAATTCTGATACGTCTGATGAAGGACAGATTCTATTGTCTCTTTTATAAATTCCGCTGTATTATAAGATGGCATTATAACTGAAACCAAATCTTTCACTGCTCTTCACTCTCCTCAATAATTCTACAGGGAATTCCAACCGCAGTTACCCCTTTTGGTATATTCTTATTTACTAATGTGCAAGCTCCTATTACAGCATTTTCGCCTACAATAATACCATTTTCATCGGTTCCTTTTGAGATCACACTTGCCCGCATCCCTATATATACACCGTCTTTTATAACAATCGGGACATGTCCCTGATTTCTTCCATGGCAAGCAAAAAACACGCCGTATGAAATAATACAGTTGCTACCTATTTCAAGCTTGTCATAGCACAAATCATCTAAATAGCAACGCATCCCTATAAAAGTTTTTTTCCCTATTTTGAATCCGCACATTCTGTAAATGAGGATACGAATACAATTAAACGGACAGTTTGCTGCCACTACATTGGTAAAGTATTTTCTTATCGGCTTGGCTACAATTTTTAAAACACTGTAATTGTAATAATACGGTGCTTCTCTTTTCGTGATTTTTTCATAAAGCCATTTTACTACTTTCATCGTATTCCCTCAATCAATTCCTTGCTTTTCTTATGTTTTTCATCATATTCTTCTTGGCTTACTTTTCCGCATCGAAGTAAATAATCCCCCATATCTTCAGCGGTATCCATACCTTCCTGTGAAACACCATCTTGCTTGACAAATGCACGCCACACTGTAAGAAAAATTATTCTGACATCACCTATAAACGTTATTTTTTTTATGTATTCAAGGTCAAACGCTATCTTTTCTTCCCATGTGATTCCGTTTCTGCCACTGATCTGTGCAAGACCGGTAAGTCCCGGGAGTACACTTTGCCGTTTCATCTGTTCCTCACTAAAAAAAACCATATCCCGAACAAGTTGCGGTCTCGGCCCTACAACAGACATATCACCTTTCAGAATATTGAATGCTTCGGGAAGCTCGTCAAGGCTTGTTTTTCTGAGAAGCTTTCCAAACTTTGTCAGACGAACATTATCCGGAAGAAGGTTTCCGCTTTCATCACATTCATTAGTCATTGTTCTGAATTTATAAAGATAAAAAATCTTTCCGTTAAGTCCCGGGCGTGCTTGTTTAAAAATAACAGGACTGCCGTGTTTTATCCTCACAAGCAATGCCACAATCAAAAACAGCCAGGAAAATACAATTATAGCTAACAACGCGCAAATTATATCAAAAGCACGTTTTAAAAACTTTTCATACATCAGAATAACTCCTTGATTAAATCAATTACTTTCTGTTGCTGACTTTTTGTCATTTTTATATCACTTGGCAAACATAACCCTCTGCGGAAAATGTCCTCACCCACATTGTCACCTGCAGTGATAAAATCATTTTCCTTGTACACAGGCTGCATATGCATAGGCTTCCATATAGGTCTTGACTCGATATTTTCCTCTTCAAGTGCAATACGGATTTTTTCGGGCTCTGTGATTTTCATTGCATCTTCCGAAAGAAGCATACAACTAAGCCAGAAGTTAGGTACTGCACAATCCTCGTAAGGATTCATTGTTACGGGAAGGTCTTTTAACCCCTCCTTATAACGGAAATATATATCCTCTTTCAGTTTTCTGTGTTCTTCAAGGTGGAGAATCTGACCTCTGCCAATACCTGCCACAACATTACTCATACGGTAGTTATAACCGATTTCTTCGTGCTGATAATACGGGAAAGGCTCACGCGCCTGAGTTGAGAAGAATCTCACCTTTTTAACTGCCTCCACATCGTCTGACAGGAACATTCCGCCGCCTGATGTCGTTATAATCTTATTTCCGTTAAAGCTGATTGCACCGTATTTACCAAAAGAGCCTGTCTGCTTGCCCTTATATGTAGCTGAGAGAGATTCTGCAGCATCCTCAATAAGCGTCACTCTGTACTCGTCACAAAGTGCTTTTATTTCATCAATCTTCGACGGTGTACCGTAAAGATGTACAAGCATAACCGCCTTAACTCTGCCCTGATACTTTTCAAGAGCAATTTTAAGAGCAGCAGGGTCCATATTCCACGTGTCACGTTCACTGTCGATAAAAACCTGAGTTCCGTTTTCGTAGCTTACGGGGTTAACTGTTGCAGAAAATGTAAGGTCAGAACAGAGAACAATATCCCCCTCTTTAACTCCTGCAAGTTTTACTGCAAGATGAAGTGCGTGAGTGCCTGCAGTCATTGCAGCCGCTTCCTTCACACCAACAAAAGAAGCTATCTCTTTTTCGAATTCATTGACATTTTTACCAAGAGGTGCTACCCAGTTAGTATCAAATGCCTCTTTCACAAACACCTGCTCTTCCCCGTGCATTGTGGGACAGGAAAGCCAAATCCTCTCATTTTCCGCCATTTTATCAGTACCCTCTTTCGAGTTTTTTCATAATTATGCGCACAAAGACACTTCTATATTATAATATAAATTTATTTGTTAGTCAACATTAATTTGCACCGTCCAACTTATTATACAGTTTAACCTGGCATTTTCTATGTAGCTTGACATTTTATAGCGTTTGGGTTAGAATAAGAAGTAGATACAATAATATTTTAATGAGCGCTATCATGGCGTGAAAGGATTTGTTTTATGATATCTTCAAAAAAAGCGTTAAGAGATTATATATCTCAAGATGCCAAAGCAAACAGGCGCACCACAGTATCCTCAAAACTATTTGGAGACGAAATATGGAAATTTCAAAAAACGATGCGCAAATGCGACTACTATGCTACAAAAAAACGTTCCAATATTTTGTATGCACTACCGCTCGCTTTCTATAAATTCAAATATCATAAGCTATCTGTAAAACTTGGGTTCTCTATGCCTTATAACGTTTTTGGCAAGGGCTTGTCCATAGCTCATTACGGCACAATTATCGTAAATGGGAAATCCGTTATCGGAGAAAACTGCAGAATACATGCCTGTGTTAACATTGGCGTTTCCGGAAAATCGGATGCTCCAAAAATCGGCAACAATGTTTTTATCGGTCCCGGAGTAAAAATCGTTGGCGATGTAACTATAGCTGATGGAGTATGTTTAGGTGCAGGAGCTGTTGTTGTCAAATCCATTACCGTTCCAAACACTACATGGGCAGGCGTTCCTGCTAAACAAATCAGCAACAATTCCTCTCGCGAATTGCTCTCCGAATTATTATTTGAAAATTAATTTTCACAAGAAACGGTAAAAGCAGATTGCTTTTACCGTTTCTTTAATTCTTCTATTGCGTATTTTGCGTATTCCGACACATACTGTCCACGCCTTAAAACAACGGCACTCTGACGTTTGTACGGAGTGTTTTTTATTTTGTAAATTTCTACCTTATCCTTCCCTTCCTTAGCGTCAATAAATTGCTTTGGAATAATGGTTGCAGCACTTCCGCTTTTTGCAACTTCCCAGGCGGTAGCAACGCCTGTAACAGTAGCATAAATACAGGGTTCAACACCTGCTTCTGCACACAGAGCATCAAAGAGCTTACGCATTTCCTGCTCTTTTCCAACGGTTACAAAAGGTATATTTTTTGCTGCTGAAAGGTCATTTATTTCACCTGTTTTGTCAGTTTTAATCAATATTTTATATTCCTTGGGAACAGCTAACACAAGTTCATCCTCACAAAGAGGGATTGTCTCAAACTCCTGGTTATTTATAGGTAGATTCATAATTGCAAAATCATACTCACCCTCAAGGAGACCTTTTTCAAGAACCGGCAGTCCGTACTCCAGTAAAACCACCTGCAAATCCGGGAATTTATCCTTTAATGATTTAATAAGTCCTGGCATCATATATGAGCTACGGAAAGGTACTGCACCGATAACAATTTTTCCCTTTTCCCCTGATTTATACTTTTCAACCGTTTTCAAAAGGACATCTTCCTCAAAAAGAATGTTCCTTGCTTTTTCTATGAAAAATTCACCTGCAGGAGTGATTGAAAGCGGAGTTGTGCTGCGGTCAAACAACTTCAGTCCCAATTCATTTTCCAAGGCTATTATCTGCTTGCTGAATGCCGGCTGTGAAATATTCAGTTTTTCTGCCGCGGTGGAAAAATTCCTTGTTTCTGCTAAAATAACTGCATATTGCATCTGCCGTGAGTTCATACTTTTCACCTCGGCTTAATTATACTATTTTTCCTGTCACTATGCAACAAATTTTTTGAAATTTAATATTGACAAATTTTTTTAGCCGTGTTATATTATAACCATCAAGGAATGGATTTTATAACCATTCCAGAATAATAGGAGGGGTTAATATGCCACAGGCATTCCTTTATTTAGGTATTTTGCTGCTTGTTGTAATTGTGTGGTTTGCACTTTTTAAGAGACCTGTTTATGAAGCAATACTTCTTAGTTTCATAGTGCTTCTTACAGTAAGCGGAACATGGGGAAATATCTGGAGTTACATAGATTCCGGACTTTCCACTTCACTTATTTATTCAATGACTTCGTTTGTAGCTATGTCAATAATTCTTACAAAAACAAAGGTCATTGACGGCTGCGTTGCAATTATTCTTTCTCTTCTTGGAAGAATAAGAGGCGGTGCAGGCTACGTATCTGTTATTGCATCCAGCTTTATGGGTGCACTTTCAGGAAGCGGTCCCGGAAACGTAATGGCAACAGGAACACTTACAATTCCTGCTATGATTAAGTCGGGTTTTCCCCGTGAGCTTGCAGGGAATATTGAAAGCAATTCAAGCTATCTTGGAAATATGATTCCCCCGTCATCAAATATTGTTGCGGCAATGGGTGCATTTGTTGCACTTTACCCTGACAATAATCTTTCACAGGGACAGTTCTGGATTATTCTGTGGGGAATATCTTTATGGTTTATTATTCAGCGTCTTGTAATGGTATGGGGATTCTGTAAATTCTATAAAGTGGAACCAATGACAAAGGATCAGCTCCCTAAACTGGGCGAAGTATTTAAGCAAGGTTGGCAGGGCCTTTTGCTTCCTGTTATAATTCTTCTTCCTTTCCTTTTTGACTATCTTTTCAAAGATAATTTCTTTACTGCACGTCTCGGTGCGGCAGGTGCAAAAGCACTTTCAAGCTCATTGCTTCTTTTCATTGCGGGTATTTCTGCAATGTACGCTTGTCTTATAGCAAAGGATAAGAAAATGGTTACTCCTACTAAAATTGCAGATATGTTTGCAAATGGCGTTAAGTCAATTTCACCTGCAATTGGTGTATGTATTATCGGTTATATGGTAGGTGCTCTCTTTAAAGATATGAATGTTGCAGAAGAAATGGAAGCGTTTATCGTATCTATGCACTTCAGCAAATTCGGAATGGTACTTTTCATATGTATCCTGACATGCTTCCTTGGCATGGTAATCCCCGGTTCTTCGTTAGTTGTAATTTTCGGACCTACCTTCATATCGACTCTTGCTACAGTTGGGGTTAATCCTCTTCTTGCAGCAGCTATGCTTCCATGTATATGTGGTGTAATGTGCGGAATTACTCCTCCTCTCGGACTTGGTATGTATGCAGGTATGACGCTTTCAGAAGCAGAATTCAGCAAAACGTTTAAAAATAACCTCTGGTGGGTTGCAGCACAGTTTGTAATGCAGGTATTATGCCTTATGGGATGGCTTCCCATTCTGGGACTTTAATTGGGAGGTACAGTTATGAAAGATATAATGAAAAAAATTTCTGCCGTGCTCAAGAAAATCTTCGGATACGGTATAATGATAACTCTTTTTGCCGGTGGACTTTCGTTTTTCGGATATGTAGCAGCACTTATCATTGGCGGAGATTCCGCTGCAATGATATGTGAATTCATTTATAAAGACTATATCCCTGTTATTGTGTATGCTACGTCAATTCTTGTCCTTCTCGGACTTGCGGCCATGTACCTTGGTGGAGAAATGGCACTTACCGCAGAAAACAAAAAGAAAAAACAGTAATTTCCTTTTTCTTAAAAGCTTCGAAATTTCACGAAGCTTTTTTCTTTTGTTTCATATTTTTAAACCTTTTATGAATTTTTAAAAAATCCTTTACAATATACTATATTTTGTGGTAGAATATAGAAAGGAATTTGTATAATTTTTCTAAAACCATTATTTATTGAAAAATATGAGGAGATAATATGATTAACGATAAAAAAGTTATATTTTCAGGGATTCAGCCTTCAAGCGATTCTGTAACACTGGGAAATTACCTTGGTGCCCTTAAGCACTGGACCCATCTTCAGGATGAATACAGTTGCATTTTCAGCGTAGTTGATATGCACGCAATTACAGTAAGACAGGAAGCAGCACAGCTTCGTAAGAACACAATTTCGCTGCTTGCACAATATATAGCCTGCGGACTTGATGCAGAAAAAAACATTATGTTTATACAAAGCCATGTGCCTGCACACGCAGAGCTCAGTTGGATTCTTAACTGCTTCACCCAGATGGGTGAGCTTAACCGTATGACGCAGTTCAAGGATAAATCACAAAAGCATCCCGAAAACATCAACGCAGGTCTTTATACTTACCCGGTGCTTATGGCTGCAGACATCCTTCTTTATCAGACTGACCTTGTTCCCGTAGGTGCAGACCAGAAGCAGCATCTTGAGCTTGCAAGAGATATTGCTCACCGCTTTAATACCCTTTACTCGGATACATTTGTAATTCCGGAAGGATATATCCCGAATAAAAACGCAGGTGCAAAGATTATGAGTCTTCAGACGCCTACGGCAAAAATGTCAAAAAGCGACCCCAATCCTAATGGCTGCATATTTCTTCTTGATAAGCCCGAAGATATTATCCGTAAGCTTAAGCGTGCCGTTACAGATTCCGAGGCGGAGATTTGCTACCGTGAAGGAAAGGATGGCGTAAATAACCTTCTTACAATTTATGCTTCCGTAACAGGCAAAACAGTTGATGAGGCAGTAGCGGAATTTTCAGGTAAAGGTTACGGGGACTTTAAGCTTACCGTCGGTGAAGCTGTGGCAGAGCATTTACGTCCCATTCAGGACAAATACAATGACCTGATGAAAAACAAGGATTATCTTGAAAACGTATATAAAAACGGTGCAGAAATTGCAAATTCTATTGCGAGACGTACCATTTCAAAAGTTAAAAAGAAAGTCGGATTTGTTTTATAAAACCGATTGTGAGGTAATCTGTTATGCATAAGAGTTTATTAGTCGCCTTTATTGTGGCATTCATAGTCACATTTATCACTACCCCCTTTGTAAAAAATCTTGCATTCAAAATCGGTGCAGTGGATGTTCCCAAGGACAATCGCCGCATGCACAAAAAACCAACTGCCCGTCTCGGCGGTCTTGCAATCTTTTTGGGTTTTGTAATAAGTGCCATCATTTTTGCTGACCTTAACAGGGAAATAATCGGAATGCTTATTGGTTGCAGCATTATTGTAATTCTTGGCGTATTTGACGATATCTATGCCCTCAGTGCTAAATTGAAGTTAGTTTTTCAGATTGTTGCCGCACTGTGTCCTGTTCTTGCAGGTGTAAGGATTGAGTTTATAAAAGTTCCTTCAATCCTCTCTGAATACGGATACATTGGTCTTGGTTGGTTTGCTATTCCCCTTACGGTTCTTTGGATTGTGGGTATAACAAACGCAGTTAACCTTCTGGACGGTCTTGACGGACTTGCTTGTGGTGTATCCTCTATTTCAGCACTGACGCTTCTTGTCATTGCCATTATCGTTGGCGAAGGAGAAGTTGCTTTCATAACAAGTGCACTGGCAGGTGCCTGCTTCGGATTTTTACCTTATAACTTCAATCCGGCAAAGCTTTTTATGGGCGATACAGGTGCACTGTTCTTGGGCTTTATCCTTAGTACGATTTCTGTACAGGGACTTTTTAAAGGCTATGCCATCATAAGCATAGCGACTCCAATACTTATCCTGGGACTGCCTATTTTTGATACACTTTCTGCTATTCTCAGAAGAGTGAAAAACCATCAGCCTATTATGTCCCCTGACAGAGGGCATCTTCATCACAGGCTTGTTGATGCAGGATTTTCACAAAAGCAAGCTGTTCTTATAATATATCTTTTATGCATAGTTCTCTGCCTCGGTGCAATTGTCCTTATTGCTACGGGTGCAGTATCCTGGTGGGTATTTGTTGCCGTAATTCTCGGTCTTATACTGTTTTTAAAATTTACACCCAAAATTATAGAATCACTTTCTGATAAATAAGCAGTCGCACTTTAAGCGACAGAATGGAGTTTATTATGATTAAAGTTTTCACAGTATTCGGAACGCGGCCTGAGGCCATTAAAATGGCACCCCTTATTTATGAGCTTCAGTCACGTCCATCTATTGACTGTAAGGTATGTGTTACCGCACAACACAGAGAAATGCTTGATATGGTGCTTAATCTTTTCCAGATAACACCTGATTTCGACCTTAACATTATGACAGAAAGGCAGACTCTTGCAGGAATTACTACCAAAGCCCTTACCGGTCTTGAAGAGGTTTTCAGGCAGGAAAAGCCGGACCTGGTTCTTGTGCACGGTGATACGTCAACTACTTTTGCAGGTAGCCTTGCAGCATATTACAATCAGGTTAAGGTAGGTCATGTTGAAGCAGGTCTTCGTACTTATGACAAATATTTTCCCTTCCCTGAAGAAATGAACCGTCGTCTTACAGGCGTTATATCTGACCTTCATTTCTCCCCAACATTAAATAATCGGGCAAACCTTATAAATGAAGGTATTAACCCTGACAGCATATTTGTAACGGGAAATACTGTTATTGATGCGTTTAAAACAACTATTAAGAAAGACTTCTCTTTTGACGGAACACCTCTTGAAGGAATTGATATGTCAAAAAGGATTATCTTTATGACTGCTCACAGAAGAGAGAACCTTGGTACACCCCTTGAAAATATCTGCAAGGCTGTTCAGCGTCTCGTTCGCGATTTCCCTGATGTTGAAGTGGTGTATCCCGTTCATCTTAATCCCGCTGTACGTGAAACAGTATTTTCTATTCTCGGAAACATTCCGAGAGTTCATCTTGTTGACCCACTTGACGTTGACGTTATGCATAACGCAATGAATAAGGCTCACCTTATTCTTACAGACTCCGGCGGACTTCAGGAAGAAGCACCTGCCCTTGGCAAGCCTGTTCTTGTACTCCGTGGCGAGACAGAGCGTCCCGAAGCAGCTGAAGCAGGCACCGTTAAAATTGCGGGTACAGAAGAAGATATTATCTATTCACTTGCATCACAGCTTCTTACTGATGAAAACGAATACCATAAAATGAGTGTTGCAGTTAACCCTTACGGTGACGGTAATGCGTCACGAAGAATTGCTGATGCAATACTTTACCATTTTGGTATAACAAGCTGCCGTCCCGTAGAGTGGCAGTGATATGAAAAACAACAAAGCACTGTTTGAAGCATTGGGAAACATCACACAGCTTGGACTGAATGTTGTCATTTCGTTTCTGTTGTGGATATTTATTGCTTCATGGATTAAAAGTATGTTTTCTCTGGGCAACGGAATTATGGTTGCAGGAATAATTCTTGGTACCGGAAGTGCCGTAATGTCATTTATAAAGTATATCCAAAAGCTATCCGGAAAGGAGAAAAAGGATGGAAAATAGTTCTGTTTATAAAGAAGCCTTAAAATTCAGCATTGTTGTTTTTTTGTTAGGTCTTTTGGAATTTATTATTTTTTGTATATTTTTATCTTTCCGTTTAGGTGTACTGATAGGGGTATTATATGGATGCACATTCACATCACTTAACTTTCTGTACCTTGCATATTCTGTAAAGAAAAGCATCAGTAAAGGTGAAGGCAAAGCAAAAGCACATATGGCAATAAGTTACAATTCCCGCCTGCTTCTCACCGCTATAGCAATAATTATAGCAGTAAAAATTGATTTTATACATTTTTGGGCGGCTATTATTCCACTTCTTTTCAACCGGATTGCAGTGCATATAGTCGGTTTCATCAATTCACGCAAAAGTAAAGGAAGTGAGATTTCTTGAATGTATCTGTTACAGGACCAAAGGTAATATTTACTATTCCTTTTCTTGGAGGGATAGAAATAACAGAAACAATAGTTAACGGCTGGATTGTAATGGCTGTAATAACTATCGTCTGCTTTATTCTGGGACGAAATTTATCTGTCAGAAACCCTTCTAAAAGACAGATTATTGCAGAAAAGCTGGTTACAATGCTTTCTAACCTTGTAGAAACAACTATGGGAAAGAACAATATGCATTTTCTTCCCTACATCGGTGCTCTTTTCTCATACTCAATATTAAGCAGCCTTTCAGGACTTACAGGACTTCGTGCACCAACTGGCGATCTTAATACAACGGTTGGTTTTGCACTTATTGCATTTTTCCTCATTCAGTTCTATAACATAAAAAACAAAGGTGTTGGCGGTTGGCTCAAAGGTTTTACGGAGCCTGTATTTTTCCTCACACCGCTTAATATTATAAGTGAAATTGCAAATCCGATTTCAATGGCTTTCCGTCACTTCGGAAACATTGCTTCGGGTATCGTAATAACAACCCTTATTTACGGAGCGTTGGCGGCACTTAGCCAGATGCTTCTCGGATGGATTCCGGTGATAGGCTCTATCCCATTTTTGCAGGCAGGTCTTCCCGCACTGCTCTCAATCTACTTTGATGTTTTCACAAGCTTTCTTCAGGCATACATCATTTCAATGCTGACAATGGTCTATGTCGGAAGTGCTAACGAAGCATAATAATTTTAATTTATATATTTTTGGAGGTATTTATTATGGAAATGACAGAAGCTATTGTACGTGCTGCATCAGCAATAGGTGCAGGTCTTGCAATGATTGCAGGTATCGGCCCCGGTATCGGTCAGGGTTATGCTGCCGGTAAAGCTGCGGAAGCTGTAGGAAGACAGCCTGAAGCAAAAGGTGAAATTACATCAACAATGCTTTTCGGTTGTGCCGTTGCAGAGTCAACAGGTATCTACGGCCTTGTCGTTGCTATGATTCTTCTCTTTGCAAATCCCCTCATTTAAGTTTATTTTCTTTCCGGGGCGACGCTATGTCGCCCTTACAAAATGAGGAGGTTTTGAAATGGAAAAATTTCAGGAGTTTGTATCTCTTGCTCCATGGACAATTATTTTCACCTGGATTAACTTGATTATCCTTGTTTTCATTATGAAAAAGCTTCTGTTTAAGCCCGTCACAAATATGCTTAAGCAGCGTGAAGATGAAGTTAATTCCATGTACGAAAAGGCTGAAGAAGCACAAAAAAATGCCGAGGCACTTGAAAAAGAATATACCGAAAGTCTTTCAGGTGCAAAGGAAGAAGCTGCCCGTATCATAAAGGATGCTACAAAAGAAGCTACACTTAAAGGCGAGCAGATAGTTTCCGATGCAAAAAAAGATGCGGCAGCTGCACGCAGTAAAGCTGAAAAGGATATTGAACGCGAAAAACAGGCGGCAGTTGATGAAATAAGAGACGATATAGCCTCAATCGCTGTTAGCGTTGCAGAAAAAGTAATCGAAAAAGACATTGATGAAAAGGACCATGAAAAGCTTGTTGAGGATTTTATAAATAGCTGGGGTGATAACAAATGAGTTCAGTTACTTCAGTATATGCTTCCTCGCTTTTCTCCCTTGCGCAGGATGAAAACAGGCTTGATTTTATTATGGAAGAATTAAAGGAGTTATCGTCAGTGTTTTCTCAAAACAGTGAATACTGCAATCTTCTTGACTCTCCCGTCGTTGCCCTTTCAGAAAGACTTTTGTTGATTGACGAGGCATTTTCCGATGCAGATAAATATATCGTAAACTTTCTGAAAATTCTTTGCGAGAAAAAATGTGTTCATCTTTTTTCCGATTGTGCAAAGCATTTTGAAAAGCTTTACAACAAAGCTAATAACATTGAAAAAGTTACCGTTATAACGGCAGTTCCTTTGAGTGACAGCCTTAAAGAAAAGCTTATTTCGAAGCTTGAAAAAGAGTATTCAAAGAAAATTGTGCCTGAATACAAGGTTCAGCAGGAAATCCTTGGCGGTATAATCATAAGAACAGAAAATTCCCAGACAGATGCAAGTGTCCGCGCTCGACTTGATGCGATAAAGGCACAAATCTGTGATAATTAATGAGGTGAAACAATGCAGCTCAAATCAGATGAAATCAGCAAAATTATTAAAGATCAGATAAAAAACTATTCGAATAAGACTGAGCAGAAGGAAACCGGCTACGTTGTAGAAGTCGGAGACGGTATCGCAAAGGTAAAAGGTCTTGACAACTGTATGAGTAACGAACTTATAGAGTTTAGTAACGGTGAGGTTGCTATGGCACTTAACCTTGAGGAAAATCTTGTCAGTCTTGTTATTCTTGGCTCCGATGCCGAAATCCGCGAGGGGGATATTGTTAAACGCACAGGAAATGTTGTGAGTGTGCCGGTAGGCGAAGAAATGATCGGCAGAGTTGTAAATGCCCTTGGTCAGCCTATCGACGGAAAGGGTGACATCAAAACAACTGAAATCCGTCCCATCGAATCCCCTGCCCCCGGAATTATTGAAAGAAAATCTGTAAGCGTTCCGCTTCAGACAGGTATCAAGGCGATTGACTCTATGATTCCTATTGGGCGTGGTCAGCGTGAGCTTATTATCGGTGACCGTCAGACAGGTAAATCCACAATCGGTATTGATACCATTATAAACCAAAAAGGCAAAAATGTTATTTGTATTTACGTTGCCATCGGTCAGAAAAAGTCTACCGTTGCACAGCTTGTTGACACTCTCGAAAAGAACGGTGCAATGGACTATACAACCGTTGTTGCCGCAACTGCAAGTGAGCTTGCCCCCATGCAGTATATCGCACCTTATTCAGGTTGTGCTATCGGCGAATATTTTATGTATAAGGGACAGGATGTTCTCGTTGTATACGATGACCTTTCAAAGCACGCAGTGGCTTACCGTGCACTGTCACTTCTTATCCGCCGTCCCCCGGGACGTGAAGCGTACCCCGGTGATGTATTCTATCTTCATTCAAGACTTCTTGAAAGAGCAGCACGCCTTGCACCCGAATACGGTGGCGGTTCACTTACCGCTCTCCCGATTATAGAAACTCAGGCAGGCGATGTTTCGGCATATATCCCCACAAACGTAATTTCTATCACAGACGGACAGATATTCCTTGAAACAGAGCTTTTCCATTCAGGCGTAATGCCTGCTGTTAACCCCGGTATTTCTGTAAGCCGTGTTGGCGGTAACGCACAGATTAAAGCTATGAAAAAGGTTGCAGGTACTCTTAAACTTCTCTATTCACAGTACCGCGAGCTTCAGGCTTTTGCACAGTTCGGAAGCGACCTTGACCAGGACACCAAGCTGCGTCTTGACCAGGGTGCACGTATAGTCGAGGTGCTTAAGCAAGATAGAAATGCTCCCGTAAGCGTTGAGCATCAGATTATGATAATCTATGCGGTTGTTAACGAATATCTTAAAGACATCGCCGTTGAGGATGTACGTAGTTTTGAAAAGGCACTTTTTGACTATGTTGATAACACCTACCCCCAGATTGGTAAATCCATCGTAGAAACGGGAGTTATTTCAGAGGAAACCGAATCTCTTCTTAAAACTGCTATTAATGAGTGCTGTAATAAATTTGTTAAATGAGGTGAACATCTATGCCTTCAATGAAAGCGATTAAAAACCGAATAAAGAGCGTAGAAAACACACGTCAGATAACAAAGGCAATGCAGCTTGTCGCTACAAGTAAAATGAAAAAAGCAAAGGACCGTATTGAAAAAAGCCGTCCCTTCTTTGAAACACTTTCGGAAACTCTTTCTGATATAGCTATGTCAAACAGCGATTTTTCGTCTCCGTTCACAAGAAAAAACAAAAGCGAAAAAGCCTGTCATATAGTTATTGCCGGGGACCGAGGGCTTGCCGGTGGTTATAACAACAATCTTTTTAAATCTCTTTCTTATAACGACGGGGATATAATTTTTCCGATAGGGAAAAAGGTTGTAGATTATTTCGGCAAAAAAAATGTTTCATTTTTTAATACCGACTATGCCGTTGCAGCAGATGTAAGTCTTTCTGACTGTAATAGTATCGGAAAAGCGTTAAGTGATGCATTTTTAAAAGAAGAATTTTCCTCTATAGATATTTATTACACAGGATTTGTAAATGTTCTTACTCAGATTCCGGCTTCTAAAGACATCTTACCGATTATTCCTGACAAAAATGCTGAGCGTAAGAAGAGCATTATTATTTATGACCCTTCACCTGCGGCAGTTTTTTCTAAAATTGTTCCTGACTATATAAGCGGCATCGTTTACGGTGCACTTTGCGAGTCACTTGCTTCTGAATTAAGTGCCCGCCGTACTGCAATGGAGGCCGCTACAGATAATGCAGGTGAAATCATTAACGAATTAAGCCTTAAGTATAACCGTGCAAGACAGGCGGCTATAACACAGGAAATTACAGAAATTGTTGCCGGAAGTCAGGTGTAATGAATTGCTCTTTATGAAAACTATTAAATAATGCGAAATTCGGAATTTGAAGTTCGAAATGAAGGAAGATTTTCAATTCTCCATTTTCAATTTTCCATTATGAAAGAAAGGAATGAAATTCCATGGCAGAAAAAAATATAGGCAAGGTAATTTCCGTTATCGGGCCTGTACTTGATATTAAATTTGAAAACGGTAACCTTCCTAACCTTTTAAATGCTATTGAAATAAATTCAGGTGACAGAAAGGTTACACTTGAAGTTGCACAACACATCGGTGACGATGTTGTAAGATGTATTGCAATGAGTTCTACCGACGGACTTGTCCGTGGAATGAGTGCAGTTGATACAGGCAAAGGAATAAGTGTTCCCGTTGGTGAATGTACACTGGGAAGAATATTTAATCTTCTTGGGGAGCCTGTTGATAATAAACCCGCACCGGAAAATCCCGAACGTTGGGAAATTCACAGACCTGCTCCCGGATATGATGAACAGGAAAGCACTACTGAAATTCTTGAAACAGGTATTAAGGTAGTAGACCTTATTTGCCCCTATGCAAAAGGCGGTAAAATCGGTCTTTTCGGTGGTGCAGGCGTAGGTAAGACAGTTCTTATTATGGAATTAATTAATAACGTTGCAAAGCAGCACGGTGGTCTCAGCGTATTTTCAGGTGTTGGCGAAAGAACACGTGAGGGTAATGACCTTTATAATGAAATGCAGGAATCAGGCGTTATCGAAAAGACTGCTCTCGTTTACGGTCAGATGAATGAGCCCCCGGGAGCAAGAATGAGGGTTGCCCTTTCAGGACTTACAATGGCTGAATATTTCCGCGACAGAGAAGGACAGGATGTGCTTCTTTTCATCGACAACATTTTCCGCTTCACACAGGCAGGAAGTGAGGTTTCGGCACTTCTCGGACGTATGCCCTCTGCGGTTGGATATCAGCCTACCCTTGCAACAGAAATGGGTGCACTTCAGGAAAGAATTACATCCACAAAGAAAGGTTCTATTACATCTGTTCAGGCAGTATACGTACCTGCCGATGACCTTACTGACCCAGCCCCTGCAACTACTTTTGCCCATCTTGATGCTACAACCGTTCTTTCACGTCAGATAGCATCACAGGGTATTTATCCTGCAGTTGATCCCCTTGACTCAACATCGAGAATACTTTCTCCGGATGTTGTGGGTATGGAGCATTATGAAGTTGCCAGAAGCGTTCAGAGAATTCTTCAACGTTATAACGAGCTTCAGGATATCATCGCAATTATGGGTATGGATGAACTTTCTGAAGAAGATAAACTTACCGTAAGCCGTGCAAGAAAAGTGCAGAGATTTTTGTCACAGCCTTTCTCTGTTGCAGAGCAGTTTACAGGTATGCAGGGAAAATATGTTCCCATTAAGGAAACAATCCGCGGCTTCAAGGAAATTATTGAAGGAAAGCACGACGACCTTCCTGAATCTGCATTCCTCTTTGTAGGAACAATTGACGAAGCTGTAGCAAAAGCTAAGAAGGGTTGATTGTATGAGTTTTAAATTGGAAATAGTTACTCCCGACGGACTTTTGTATGATGGTGATGCCCAAAAGGTAATAGTCCGCACTACAGAAGGTGACGTGGGAATTCTTGAAAGACATTCTGACTATGTTGCACCGCTTTCCATCGGCTTGGCACGTATCTTTACTGACAAAGAAGAAAAACGTGCAGCCTGCTCAGGCGGTATGGTAAGTGTATCAGACGGTGTTGTCAGGATAGTGGCCTCTACTTTTGAATGGGCAGAAGATATCGATACCGAAAGAGCTCAAAGGGCAAAAGAAAAGGCTGAAGAAAGACTAAAAAAAGCAAAGCGTGACGAGTATGAATATAAGCTTGCTGAAATAAAGCTTAAACGTTCTCTCGCCCGCCTTAACGCCAGTGGAAAGAAGGACTAAAAAATGGCTGAAAAATACGGAACAGTGCCAAAAAAGTTCACCAGGGAATGGTGGGACTATTTCTGGACATATTATAAATGGTATGTTCTTGTCGCTGCATTTTTGATTATTACTGTTTCAATCACAATATATCAGAAGGCAACGCAGCCTCGATATGACCTTACAATAGCTTATGCCGGAGAAAGAATTTTTTCAGAAGAGTTTGAAAACGAATTTACAAAGGAAGCATCCAAGCTTTGTGAGGACGTTGACAAAAACGGTGAAAAATCCGTTTTATTCACGCAAATGAATCTTTCTGCCGATGCAGCCGATGCCGAGTATGCTATGGCAATGCAGACAAAGCTTAATCTTTCTATATCAGAAGAAGATATATTCATATATATTCTTGATAAGAAAGTTGCAGATACGTATTCAGGCGAAAGTGCAGATGACAGTTGCTTTATCCCTTTAAGTGACTGGTATAAAGGCGTCCTTCCGGAAGGAAGCACCTACAATGTCCATGGTGTAGATTACGGAATAAAGCTTTCTGAATGTGAGTTTTTTAACACAATTTCATCTGATTTTGAAAAACTTACGGACACATACATTTTTGTAAGATACTATCCCAGAAAAGATCAGATTAAAGAGCAAGCTGATGGACATAAAGCAGCTATGAAGCTTGCAGAAAAGCTTATAAAAGGGTAAATATAAAAATCCATTGTGGACGGCTCCCTACAGACTTTTTTCAGTCTATGGGACCGTCCATATTTAATAAAAAACTTTTTAAGGAGTAAATATGTATTCTATAAAATCACCAAATCTTCCGAAAAAAGAAGTGTCAGTATTTATAGCAGATGCCATAATAGAAAATAAAACGGTTATCACTCCGCCACACCTTGAAGCACTTCCACCGGGACTAAGGCGTCATGCCGACCTTGGAATATGTATTGTAAATGGAAACATAGCAGTCTGTCCGCCGGATTCTTCTTTATACTATAAAAAAGAACTATCTCCCTATGGATTCACAGTTATTCAGGGAAATAGTTCCCTTCAGTGTAACTACCCGGGCGACAGTGCATATAATGTTGGTATAGTCGGTAAAAAATGTTTTTTAAACAAAAGTGTATGTGACAGCCTTTTATATGACATACTTACAAGCGAGGGTTATGAAATCATCAATGTCCGTCAGGGATATGCGAAATGTTCAATATGCCCCATTGATGAAAACACATTGATTACCGGAGATAAATCTATTCAAAAAGCCGCAGAAAAAGCAGGAATGGATGTTCTGTTAATAAGAAATGACGGAATTTTTCTTGAGGGTTATAACAACGGTTTTTTTGGAGGTTGCTGCGGAATGGCAGATAACAAAACACTGCTTGTAAACGGAAGCTTAGATACATTTCCGGATAAAAAAATCCTGACAGAATTTTTAAACCTTAAAGGCATAAATATTAAATCTATTAAGGAAGGTGTACTTACAGATATCGGGTCTTTGTTACCTTTGATACATAGTCAAAAGTAAAAACACGGTTCGGATTATTACTGTTTGGCTAGCCAAATAGCAGTTGAGTCTTATACGTACTGACTGCTGTCGCGCAAAAATTTGAGAGGTGATATCTATTGGATTTGAATACTGCGGTCACTTTGCCCCCAAATACCGATTTAGAGGAATTTGCGGGAAAAATTACAGGTGAAATTATGGATAAATGTGAAAAGCGGCTTTTATATAAAATAACGGAAAACGAGTTTCCTTATGCTCCGTCTTCAGATAAGCGTGAAATTTTCAATATTGCCGTTAAAAATTCACTTCCTGATAACGATAACGTAATTAATACCATGCAATATAACCGCCGCAGAGCCCTTGTTAAAGAAAGTACAGAAAATTATCTTCGGGAAAACAGCTACATCATCATAAACGGATTTGTTAATTTCAGACTGGACGAATACAAAAATGAGCTTAAAAAGCTTTGCCACAATGCTGCAGAAGAATTTTCAGCATTACGCGAATATGATGAATTTTTAAACATGCTGAGATTTTTTGTTTCTGTCGAAATGCCAAAGGAACCGCTTGTCCACGTAGTGAAAAAAAATGGTTCACTGCGGATTTTAAATAAATACAAAAAAGATATAACCGACTTTTATTCAAACGAATTCGCTTTCTCCACTGAAGATTTCACCCACGAAGACATCGCTCTCAGTGCACTTATTACAATTGCTCCTAAAAGCATAATTATCCACGATAAAAAGGGAAATGATAATATATATGAAACAATTTCTTCCGTGTTTCCCAATGTGGAGTTTAAGTATTAGAAAAACATGTAATAAAAAGAATAGAGCATATTGAAAACTCTTGTAAAATGGAATTGTCCAAAAATCATGTACAAGAAAATCAATATGCTCTATTATTTTGCCTCTACCATTAAAAAATGTCCCTTTTTATTTTTTTATAAAATCAATATTATAAAAATCCTTAAATCCCATATCGGAAAGCATTTTTTCCGTTTCCTTAAAATTACAGTCAAGAGTGTCACCACGGTGAAAATCACTTGTAATAAGAACACGGGAGTTATGCTTTTTAAGTTCCTCTAAAATCCATTTTGACGGATATGGTGCATCCTTGTATCCACGTGCAATTGCACCGGTATTCACTTCAAAAATGCTGTTTTTACTGCAAAGTTTTTCAAGAGCATCAAGAACTGCTTTTTTATACCTTTCTTCTTTCGGAGTAAAAACAGTTTCCTCTCTGTCAAACTTTGTAACAAGGTCAAAATGTCCGATTATATCCCCCTGCATATTGCCTACTGTTTCAAAGTAATTTTCTGCATAAGCATACGGATCACCGCCGAATACATTTTTTATCGTTTCTGACTGAATACTCTCTGCGTGGTCAACCTCATAATAGTTATCCCCCACCTTTACATAGTGGCAGGATGCGATTGTGTAGTCGAATCTGTCGGTTGGATAATCCGAAAAAGCGTCCATTTCAATTCCGCAAAGGACAGTTATTTCATCTTTGTACTGTTCTTTGAGGCTTGTAATATCGTCAAAATACTTGTCGGTGTTTTCTCTTGTCATAGCATAAGTTTCGTCAAAAAAGGTATAGCTGTGACCTGAAAAGCCTATGTATGAAAAGCCTTTTTCTATTGCTATTTTTACAATTTCTTCGGGCGTAAAACTTCCGTCGCAGTAAACCGAATGGGTGTGAAGATTCCCCCTTGTCATGACGTCATCTTCTCCTGTTTAACCTTTTTATCTATAACGTGACGGGATGCAAGCTCACGGATAACATCGTCAACCTCAATACCCATCTCTACCATCATAACCATAACGTGATAGTAAAGGTCGGCAATTTCGTAGATGGTTTCCTTTTTGTCGTTATCCTTTGATGCAATAATAACCTCGGTACACTCTTCGCCTACTTTTTTAAGGATTTTGTCTATACCCTTTTCAAAGAGGTAAGTTGTGTAGCTACCCTCTTTTTTCTCGGTTTTTCTGCCTTTAAGCATAGAAAAAAGTGCCTCCGGAGAGAATACACCGTTTTCTGCACTTTCAAAAACAGTGTCGTTGAAGCAGCTGTCTGCACCTGTGTGACAGGCAGGACCTTCCTTCTTGACATAAACTGTAAGAGCATCACGGTCGCAGTCTGCAACAATCTTTACGATATGCTGATAGTTTCCGCTTGTTTCGCCCTTGAGCCATAATTCCTGACGGCTGCGGCTCCAGAAGCAGGTAAGCTTCTTTTCAATAGAAATCTTAAGGCTTTCCTCGTTCATATATGCAAGAGTAAGTACCTTATTTGTTTCTGCATCAATTACTACTACCGGAATAAGTCCTTTTTCGTCAAATTTAAGTGTTGATATATCAATCATTTTATTCATCCTTTCAGGAATGCCGTTTACCACCTCATCAGTCACTTCGTGACAGCTTCCCCTCAGGGGGAAGCCTCTGTGTCATCTCTGCATATAAGCCTTCCCCTTGAGGGGAAGGGGGACCGCTTGCGGTGGATGAGGTGTCAGGTAAATCGTCATTCATTTATATTTTTCTTACTAAAATATCATTTTTTGCAAGTTCGTCTTTAAGGTCACTGATTTTAACTTCGCCAAAGTGGAATATTGATGCCGCAAGACCTGCAGACATTTTCGGAATTTCGTTAAAGAGTGTTACAAAGTCGGATATAGCACCTGCACCGCCCGATGCAATAACCGGTACGTTTACTACATCCTGAACAGCTTTAAGCATTTCTATATCAAAGCCTTGCTTTACCCCGTCGGTATCAATGGAATTCACCACTATTTCGCCTGCACCACGTTCTACGCCGCTTTTTATCCACTCAATGGCTTCAATACCGGTGTCTTCTCTGCCGCCTTTTGCAAAAACGTGGAAGCTTCCGTCTACACGCTTAACATCAACGGAAAGCACGACACACTGATTACCGTAAATCTGTGCCGCCTCGTTTATAAGGTCAGGGTTACGGATAGCACCTGAGTTTACGCTGACTTTATCTGCACCGCATTTAAGCACCCTGTCAAAATCCTCAACCGTATTTATTCCACCGCCAACTGTAAGGGGAATAAAGATTGTTGAAGCAACCTCACGAAGGACATCTGTGAAAAGCTTTCTGCCCTCAAAGGATGCCGTAATATCGTAGAAAACAAGCTCATCCGCACCATTTTCCCAGTACATTTTTGCAAGCTCTACAGGTGATGAAACATCACTCAGTCCCTCAAAATTCACACCCTTAACCACTCTGCCATTCTTCACATCAAGGCAAGGGATAATTCTTTTAGTTATCATTTCGCCACCTCTATTGCTTCCTTAAGGTCTATGTCTCCTGTGTAAATTGCTTTACCGATAATCGCACCGTAAATGTCCATTTCAGAAAGTGCCTTTACGTCGTCAATAGTAGACACACCGCCTGAAGCCACAATGTCCATACTGAATTTTTCGGAAAGCTCCTTATAAAGCTCACGGTTTGTGCCACGCATTGCACCGTCACGGGAAATGTCGGTGCAGATTACTGTTTTAACACCGAGAGCCTGCATTTTTTCAAGAAACGCCATACCGTCTATACCGCTGCCCTCTGTCCAGCCTTTAACGGCAACCTCTCCATCCTTAAGGTCTGCACCAACGGCAATTCTGTCGCCGTATTTTCTGCATACGCTTTCAAGAAATGCATTGTCACTTACTGCCGCAGTGCCGAGTATTACACGCATAACGCCTGCATCAAGATACCGCTTGACGGTTTCTTCATTTCTGATACCGCCACCAATTTCCACCTTAAGTCCGCTTTCCTGTGCAACTGCCTTTACAATGTCAAAGTTAGGTGTTGTACCGTCCTTTGCACCCTCAAGATCAACCATGTGAATATACTCTGCACCTGCCGCCTTAAAAGACTTTGCAACCTCAAGAGGATTTTCACTGTATACTGTCATCTGTGCGTAATCACCCTTGTAAAGACGCACAGCTTTTTTATCATATAAATCTATAGCCGGAAATATTAACATATCCTCAATTCCTTTCGGAAATGCAAAATGCATAATGCATAATGCAAAATTATGGTTGGTTTTTGCTTTGCAAAAACCTTTTTAATTTAAAATTTGAAAGCCAACAAATTACGGGATAGGAAAAAAGGTTCAGAACGGACAAACTGAACCCCGAAGGGGGCTACCCGAAGCCTCGCCAAAACAAGGTTTGCAATTACGTTTTCCGCAGGAAAACTATGGTTGCAATCTTGTTTTGTCTCTTTCCCAAAAAGTCATTTGGACTTTTTGGGAGCCCTACACAACGGGCCCCGTTCAGAGTGGTAGCGTAAGCGT
>JAZPYX010000029.1:0-15581 GCA_045544395.1 Clostridia bacterium | reverse complement strand
GTTGTATCGGAAACAAAAATAAGAAATAAATATTTTAAAAGCATTAGATTCTATATTGATGAAACGGCACGGATTTTCTCCGTGCCGTAACTTTTAAATGTGTCAAATTTTAATATACAGTAACCAAAGAAAAGCAGAATTATATTTGGACAAAAAATATCTGCGAGAATTAAAAAATATTCTTGCTGAATTGTTCTCTACAGGCGAAATTGATAGAATTGACAAAATCAAGTGATGCTAAAATGATGATGTAGCAGACGGAACGCTCCGAAACAGATGCGACCATATGCGAAATTGATGCTCATTTCGGGCATATTTATTTGAGTCTCAAGACCATGCGCCGTCATCAGAAATATAATCTAAAATTACTAAAAAATGGTTTTGATGCTCGAAAAAGTAAAGATTGCCGCTCTTGAAAATTGGCAATAAAAAATGGCTCAAACCCAGTGTTTGAGCCAAATATATTGGCAGGGGCAGTAGGACTTGAACCCACGACCTGCGGTTTTGGAGACCGTTATTCTACCAACTGAACTATACCCCTAAACATATTACCTTAATTATTATACTCACACTTACCGTAATTGTCAAGTAAAAAATGCAAATTTATAAGAAATTTATTTTAGTTAATTTCTAATTCCGGTTAGAATCAAAACAGGCGTAGCGGAATTCCGCTACGCCTCAGTGTGTCGATAGATTTATCGACACACTGGCAGATGAGGAAAAAGGAAGGTAAATTTGTCGAACACGAACTCGTCGGCGTATGTGGATACGGTAGAGGACGTGTTCGACGAAAGCAAGCAGCAATGGCTACAAACTGTAGTTTGTAGCTATTTTGTCTGAGATTTTTCTGTTACATAACACCTCACCTGAGTTGCAATGCAACCCACATACTTTGATGAGAAGGCTTTATTTTTATTCTCTGCTTGTGGTTGACCGACTTTTTCTACAGTCTGAGGCGTAGCGGAATTCCGCTACGCCTTGTGTACTTTATCTGAGAGAAAGTACTTCTTTCTCATATTTCAAAACTTCGTCTATGTAATTTGCACTTACATTTTCACGCTTGAGGTATTCTTCCCACACATCGCCAAAGGGTGCGGTCTTTAATTCTTCCTGAAGTACCATAAGCTCTGTAAGTCTTCCCTCATTCTGAAGTGACTTGAGAGTATCTTTCGGTTGTAAAAGTGCATTAAGCAGTGCTTTCTGCACACTTCTCATTCCTGTTACCCATGCAGAAATACGGTTGATAGATGCATCAAAGTAGTCTGTTGCAATGAATATGCGATCAAGGGCATCGTGATGTACTATTTCCTTGGCAATTTCCTTTGTTTCATCATCAAAGAGTACAACGTGGTCACTGTCCCATCTTACGCCACGTGTTACGTGAAGAGCTATCTTTTCGTGGAAAGGAAGCATTGCTGCAATCTTATCCGATACCACTTCTGTAGGATGATAGTGGCCGTTATCCATAAGTGGTGTGATACCCTTCTGATTTACATAGTTAAGGCAGAATTCCGCACTGCCTACTGTGTAGGATTCCATACCGATACCGAATACCTTTGATTCAAGACATACATATACCTTTTCCTTGTCGTAAGGAATTGAAAGGATTTCGTCAAGTGATTTCTTGAATCTTTCTCTCGGTCCCAATCTGTCTGCAGGAATATCCTTGTAACCATCGGGTATCCAGATATTCATTACACAAGGGATACCTGTTTCTTCTGCAAAGTACTGTGATATTTCAACACATCTTTTGCCGTGTTCTACCCAAAACTTTCTTACTTCTTCGTCAGGTGAAGAAAGAGTAAGATTTTCCTTTACCATTGCGTGAGAAAAGAAGGTAGGGTTAAAGTCAAGTCCCATTCCTCTTTCCTTTGCAAAGTCTACCCAAGCCTTGAAGTGTTCAGGTTTAAGTGCATCACGGTCTGCTTTCTCTCCATTAAATACTGCGTAGCAAGCGTGAACATTGATTTTCTTTTTACCTGGAATAAGGCTCATTGCCTTATCAATATCAGTCATAAGCTCTTCAGGTGTAGTTGCTCTGCCGGGATAATTACCTGTGGTCTGAATACCTCCTGTAAGAGAACCGATACTATCAAAGCCAATTACATCATCACCCTGCCAGCAATGCATGGAAACAGGGATATTTTTAATTGTTTCAATTGCCTTTTCTGCATCAACGCCTAAACGGGCGTAGATTTCTTTTGCTTCGTTAAAACGCATATATATACCTCCAAAATTTATTTTTCCGACGAATTAATATTTTCATTTTCAAGAGAACCATTCTCGAAAACTTCTTCAAATTCTTTTGCATCAAGTTTTTCATGCTCTATAAGTGCGTTTGCGACATTATCCAGTTTATCGCGGTTATCTGTAAGAAGTTTTTCGCAGCGTGCATAACACTCATCAACTATTCTTTTGATTTCTTCATCAATAATCGCTGCAACATTTTCGCTGTAATTTCTTCCCTGGGAGAAATCTCTTCCAAGGAATACTTCGTGGTCTTCAGCAGTAAATGTAACGTATCCGAGTTTATCACTCATACCATACTGCATTACCATTTTCTTGGCAATTTTTGTCACATGTTCAAGGTCGCTTGATGCACCGGAATTAATTTCATTAAATACGATTTTTTCCGCTGCACGGCCTGCAAGAGCCATAACAATATCTTCAAGCATTTCATCCTTTGAAATGTAGGTCTTATCAGTATCCGGAAGACTAAGCGTAAACCCACCTGCTCTTCCACGCGGAATAATAGAAACCTGATGAACATTATCCTGCGTAGGAAGAAGCTTCGCTGCAACTGCGTGACCGGCTTCATGATATGCAGTCTTTCTCTTGTTTTCTTTCTCGTGCTTACGGTTTTTCTTTTCAGGACCCATTATTACCTTAAGAATAGCTTCGTCAATTTCGTCCTGCTCAATAACTTTTTTGTTTCTTCTTGCAGAAAGAATAGCAGCTTCATTTAAAAGATTTTCAAGGTCTGCACCTGTAAATCCATAAGTTGATTTAGCAACTGTTTCCAATGAAACGCTTTCAGCAACAGGCTTATTCTTCGAATGAACTTTTAAAATTGCCTCTCTCCCCTTCTGGTCAGGATAATTAACAACAACCTGTCTGTCAAACCTGCCGGGTCTTAAAAGAGCAGGGTCAAGAATATCAGGACGGTTTGTAGCCGCAATCATTATGATACCTTCATTTGTTCCGAAGCCATCCATTTCAACAAGAAGCTGATTAAGGGTTTGCTCTCTTTCATCGTGTCCGCCACCAAGACCTGCACCTCTCTGACGGCCTACGGCATCAATTTCATCAATAAATATAATTGCAGGAAGGTTTTTTCTTGCCTGTTCAAACAGGTCACGCACACGACTTGCACCTACACCTACAAACATTTCAACAAAATCGGAACCTGAAATTGAAAAGAAAGGCACCCCTGCCTCGCCGGCTACAGCTTTTGCAAGAAGAGTCTTGCCTGTTCCTGGAGGTCCTACAAGAAGCACGCCTTTGGGAATACGTGCACCGAGCTCAATAAATTTTTTAGGATCTTTCAGAAATTCAACAACTTCTTCAAGCTCTTTCTTTTCCTCATCAGCACCTGCAACATTTTCAAATGTTACCTTATTCTTACCGTCAACCGCAGTTTTTGCCTTTGATTTTCCAAAATTTCCTATACCGTGGCCGCCTGTTTGCTGTTTCATAAATGAGAACCAGAAAAAACCTATTACAAGTATCATAAGAAGTGTAGGAAGAAGGGATACCCACCATGAAACTTCTTCAGGTGCCGGTACAGTGGTCTTTAACTTTCCTTCTTTTATCTGTTCACTGATTTCGTCACCTACGACAGTAAATAAAATACCCTGGGTTACTTCAACCTCATATTTCTTGCCTTCTATCTCTGCAACAATTGATGTATCGCCTATTTCAAGAGTTGTGACCTGTTCTTCTTTAACTGCTTTCACAAGTTCTGAAAATGATTTTGTTCCTTCGTCAGGCTGTCTCATAGACAGCATCATCAGAATAACAATTATAATTGGTAAGATTATATAAAAGCTTATGCTTTTAAAAGACCTCTTCAATATTAATACCCCCTTGTTTTTTCCTAATTCTAACATTAAAGCAACTTAGAATCAATCTATTTCATATTTTATTCATAAACTTCCCTTTTAAGCACACCCACATACGGTATCTGTCTATATTTATAATCGTAATCAAGTCCGTAACCCACAACAAATTCATCAGGAATTTCAAAGCCTTTATATTTCACGTCTACATCTACAACACGTCTTGAAGGTTTATCAAGAAATGTACATATTTCCACACTTTTTGCGCCACTATTGAAAAGATATTCTTTAAGTCTTGAAAGAGTTCTTCCTGAATCTATGATGTCCTCAACTATTATTATATCCCTTCCTTCAGGTTCAAAACCTTTTCCTGCACGAATTTCAACACTTCCTGTAGAAACGGTGCCGCTTCCGTAGCTTGATGCAAAAACAAAAGAAATCTGAGAGGATGTCTTCATTTCACGCATCAAGTCTGCAACAAATATAAAGCTACCTGAAAGAACAGAGACAAGCATAGGTTCTTTTCCTTCATAATCTCTGTCGATTTCAGATGCAAGCCTTTTGATACACTCTTTTATTTTTTCTTCACTTATAAGAACTTTTTCAACAACATCATCAATTTTTTTCATAACCATCTTCTCTTTCCTCATATTTAATAACTAAATACTCTTTTGTATCTGAATCTACGTTATATTTTGAAGTCTGCCTTACTCCTCCCAAATATAGAATATCCTCATTTTTTCTTACAATCGGAATAACACCTCTTTTTTCAGAATCTATTTTTTCATCAGTAAATATATCAGCAATTTTTTTCGTACCACCGATACCTTTAAGCATCATTCTGTCCCCGTTTTGTCTATAGGTAACAACAAATGGACCTGTAATTTTTCCGGCATCAAAAATTGCAATAGAGTTAGTATCTCTTTTTATTTTATCGCGTGTATAAAACATACTAAGCTTCCAAGTTTGTGTAATCACATCTGTATTTTCATCAAGTACGCAGTATATTCCTGCGTTTACTGTTGGATTATACACTGCTATTTTTCCGTATGATTTTTTTATGTAAACTCTGCCGTTAACATCAAACTCTTTGCCGTTATCTTTCATTGTATATTGAAGAAAACTCTCGATTTTTTCAGAAGTGATTTCTTTAGCACCCCACTTTGAAAGAACCTTCGCAGCTATTCTTCTTTTAATTGAAATGTGAAGCTTTTCAAAATTTTCTAAAATAATTTCGTCGTTCTTAAAGCATTCTTTTTCTTTTTTTAAGGCAAGTTCATCTATAAATGAGCTATCCTCTGAAATAAACTTTGCTGCTGAAACAATCTTTTCATCTGCCGAAGATGAAATTTCACGAAGAACCGGAATTACATTGAGACGTATTTTATTACGTGCATAAATTGGTATACTGTTTGTACTATCCTCCCGCCATGTAAGGCTGTTCGATTTAAGATATTTTTCAATTTCGCTGCGGGAAACATCAAGAAGAGGTCTTATAACATTATCTCTTTTGGGAATAATCCCACACAATCCCTTTGCCGAAGTCCCTCTGACAAGTCTGAAAAGAACTGTTTCTGCATTATCATTAAGATTGTGTGCTGTTGCAATTTTCGCCCCACCAAGACTTTTTGAAATTTCTTCAAAAAATTCATATCTGAGAACTCTTCCGCACTCTTCTTCACCAATTTTACGCTCTGCAGCTATTTTAACCACATCATATTCACGGTAAAAAAGTTCAATTCCTGAAGCTTTGGCAATAGCTCTGACAAAATTGCTATCTTCATCCGATTCCTTACCGCGGATAAGATGATTAACATTTGCTATGTATAATTTTAAATCATATTCACTTCTCAGCGCAATCATCGTATGCAAAAGGCACACAGAGTCTGCCCCACCTGATACTGCACATATAATGCGGTCACCATTAGAGATGAGCCCGTTTTTTTCAATCGTACATCGTACTTTATCAAGAAGCACCTGCCTCAGCTCCTGCTGTCAAGATTCATAAACTTGGTATATTCACCACGCCATGCAAGATTAATAATTCCACATTCACCGGCACGGTTTTTCGCAAGAATACATTCAACAATATTGCCTGAACTTTCTTCTTCGCCTTCTTCACTTTGCTGACGGCAAAGCATGATTACAATATCTGCGTCCTGCTCTATCGAACCACTTTCACGAAGGTCGGAAAGCATCGGGCGTCTTGCCAGCTTTTCCGACGCACGGTTAAGCTGGGAAAGTGTAATTACCGGAACATTAAGTTCCTTTGCCATAATTTTAAGCGAACGTGACATTTCGCTGACTTCCTGTGTTCTGCTATCGCCCTTTCCTCTACCCTGCATAAGCTGAAGGTAGTCAATCACAACAAGGCCAAGACCTTTTTCCATTTTCAGACGCCGGCATTTTGCTCTGATTTCAGCTACTGTAATACCGGGAGTATCATCTATATATACAGGTGCCGTGATAATATCCTTTAAAGAATGTGCTATCTTTGTCATTTCGTTAGCATCAATATCTCCAACCCTGAGTTTTCCTGCCTCGACAAGAGCTTCACTAGAAAGAACCCTGTTTACAAGCTGTTCGCGACTCATTTCAAGAGAAAAAATTGCTACAGGAACTTTTTCTCGTATCGCTGCATTCTGTGCAATATTAAGGGCAAAACTTGTCTTACCTACACCGGGACGTGCTGCAAGGATTATAAGGTCACTGTTCTGAAGACCAGCCGTAGCAGCATCAAGGCCGGTAAATCCTGTTTTTATACCGGTTACTTTACCACCGCGTTTTTTAAGTTCATCAAGGGTTGCAAGTGCACTTTTAACAACCTCACCAATGTGCACAAAACCGCTTTTTCCCTGATTTTCAGAAATTTTAAAAATCAGCTGTTCACTCTTATCAATAATATCAGCAGTAGGCTCTTCATCCTTCATACCCATATCCATAATCTGACTTGCAGATTCAATAAGGTTACGAAGCATTTTCTTATCTCTTGCAATTTCGATATACTGGTCAAGATTTTCCTTTGTAAATACGTTCTGTGCAATTTTTGTAATATATGCTATACCGCCCACACTATCAAGCTTATCGCCCAATTTTTCTGAAAGGGTTACCATATCAACAGGCACACCTTCCTCAAACAAAAGAGCTATAGCATTAAATATTGTCTTATTTGCACCTGCATAGAAGCAATCTTCATCGAGCTTGTCCATACCTGCTACAAGTGCCTTTTCATCAAGAATCATATTGCCTAAAATCGCGGCTTCCGCCTCAAGATTATAGGGCATGGTTCTTCCTATTGGAATATCCATAGTAACATTCCTTTCTTACGGAATTTATTCCGGGTCAACAATTACTTTAATTGTTGCAGAAATTTCGGGATATATTTTTAGAACAACACTGGTTTCACCGATTGTTTTTATACCGTCGGGAAGAATTACCTTACGTTTATCTATTACGTGGTGAAGCTGATACTTAACAGCATCTGCAACATCCTGATTTGTTATTTTTCCGAAGAGCTTTCCGTTATCACCGGCTTTTCCTTTAAGCATAACTTTAGCCCCGTCAAGACTTTTTGCTGTTTCCTGAGCCTTTTCTATCTCCTGCTGCTTATGAAAAGCGGCTGCTTCATTTTTTCCTTTTATGTTATTAAGAACATCATTTGTTGCAACTTCAGCCATTTTTTTGGGAATAAGGAAATTTCTTGCGTATCCGTCGCTCGCCTCTACTACATCCCCTTTTTTTCCATGACCTTTCACATCAGTAAGAAGTACTACTTTCATATTCTAACATCCTTTCAATAAAATTTACTTACAAAACTTCGTCAATTGCTTCCTTAAGAAGCACACCAACATCTGATACGGATTTCCCCGGTATTTGTGCACCGGCAACCATCATATGGCCACCGCCGCCAAGCTTTTCAAGAATTACCTGAACATTTATTTCACCTAGAGACCTTCCGCATATAATGATTTTCGAGTCTGTTCCACGTGCAACAACAAACGATGCTTTTATATCGGTTATGTCAAGCATTTCGTCCGCTGCGGCTGCAATCACAAGATGGTCTACCACACCTGAATATAGTGATATGGCAATATTATTTGCATATAGTTGTGCCTCTGTGACGATAGAAGCCTTGAGCTTATAGTTGTCAATTGATTCGCGGAATAGCTTTTTAACATGAAGTGTATCAACACCGGCTGCACGAAGATATGCTGCAGCCTCAAAAGTTCTGACACCTGTTTTAAATGTAAAGTTCTTTGTATCAACGGTAATACCTGCATACAAAACTTCTGCATCTACCGTAGAAACGGAATAATGTGCATCAAAATACTGCATTAGTTCAGTTACCATTTCACAAGTTGAGGATGCAAACGGCTCATGAAAAACAAGGTCCGCTCCGGATATAAAGCTTTCGCTCCTTCTATGATGGTCTATAACCACTTTTCTTTTTATGGAACTTATAAGTTCCGGCATCTCCGTATATTCAGGAATGTGTGTATCACACACAACGAGTAATGTTTTGTCGGTAACATAATCGCGAAGACCATTTTTACCGATAAACATACCGTCATGGTAATGATTTTCTTCTATTTTTTTTAGAATAGAATGTACCGCATCATCCTTTGTTATAAGAAGAACTCTTGCATCCTTCTTTATAAAGTTAGTCATACTTGCAATTCCTACAGCTGCACCAATAGCATCAGCATCGCTGTTACGGTGTCCCATAATAAGAACATTATCTGCATTTTCGATAAGCTCTCTGAGGTTATTGGACATTATACGCGACTTCACCTTTGTACGTTTTTCTGTTTCTTTTGTATTTCCGCCATAGTAAGAAAACTTTCCGTTTTCACGTATTACAACCTGGTCGCCGCCTCTTCCGAGAGCCATTTCGAGTGCTTTTTTTGCAGAAGCATCGTTTTCTGAAAAAGACTCACCGCCAACCCCTATACCTATACTTGCCGTTGGCGGAACCTTCATTCCAGGATTGAAATTCTTGAGGCTTTCAAGAATCTCAAACTTATTTTTAATAAAAATATCCAATTCATTTCTTGTAAAAACACACAAGAATTTATCTTTCTCCATTTTTTTTACAAGACAACCGGCATCCTGTGCCCATCCGATAACATTTTTATCAAGAAGTGCAATAGTTTCAAATTTTTCTTCATCTTCAACACAAAAAATAGCCTCATCATAATTATCTATGACAATATGGGCAACTGCTTTCTGTGCGTTACGAAGTTCTTCTTTCGATTTAATAAGCTCTGTAACATTATCCATGTAGAGAATAATTGCCGCATGGTCAGGCGATGTAATTCTTTTTACAGATGCTCTGACATTATAAATGCTGCCCTCAGTTTTTACTATAACCGAAGTTTTTCCACCATCATTGTAAATTTCCCTGACATTAATTTCAGGCATTATTTCTGAAATTTTTTTATCTGCAATCACTCCGAATAAATCTTTGAAAGAAGAGTTATACCAGCCTATCGTTCCATCAACCCTGACACCTGCTATTGGATTCATCGACTTAAAGAATGCTTCATTATTCTGAAGCGCCTCTTCTTTACCTGAATCATCTATATATTCTTTTAATTTTTTTGCACGGCTGAAGTAGTGAAATATTTTTTCGATTATTATAATAACAGAACAAACCGCCATAATAATTGCCGGTACAAAAGCTTTTTTCATCAAAAACAAAGAGCAAATCATTATAATCACTGCAAGAAATGACACACCACTTCTCGGAAGTTGATTGAATTTCTCGTTTTTCTGTTTCATTCAAGTTCCTTCCTTCCGATTTTTCTGAAATCAGCAAATGAATCAACTATAGCCAGTATACACAATGCCGGAATAACAAATGTGCCGGCAAAAAGAAGTGCTACAGCATAAAATATAAGTCTTACTATCACATTTTTAACAGGAATACGCAAATAATAATCAACAAACGAAATTCCTGCAAAAAGGCACAAAGAAGCTAAAATAGCAAAAACGTTAACAAAAACATATGCTAAGTCTGACTTCATATTTAATACAAAAAGGACAAATGCACCTAGCATTATAATGACCATTATTCTTTGAATTCTGATAGTTGAAAACGAATGTTCATGCTTTATCGGAAGCATCCTTAATCTCGAAATAACACTCCACATAACTGTATATCCTACGACTATCGAAACAACTATCAATATTGACGGAATGACCATAACAGTTACAGAAAGACTTGTGTCAATAATTTTTTCTGCAACTGAAATATCCAACGCAGCACCCGCTTCGCCCGAAAGTTGTTCAAACTGAAGCTTTAGCATCTGGGTAGGAATATCAACAAGGTACTGAGCTATACTCATTCCCATATTATCTGCAGAGTTTTTCAAGCTTATCATACTTGGAATAAGATATCCTGCTGAAGCAAGCCATACACCACTATAAAAGTCTTTCTTTTTAACAATTGTATATATGCATGCATACGCACAAAGTATTGACTCCAACGCAAGAAATAACCCCTCAACCTCTGCCCCGTTTCCATAACCACTGCAAAAGAACATAGAGATACAAATAGCACACATTGAACTTACAATACTTGTTTTCGGACCAAAAACAACAAATGACATAGCAATATTAAAAGCACATAATATCATTGCCGGCAGTGTCATTCCAAAAAGGATTGGAAGAAGTGACAGGCCTATACGCAATATTATACCAAAGTTTATTTTCTCTTCTCGTCTCATTTTAATTCCCCATACAAATTATACCAATAATCAGAAAGGTACATTCTCTAATAATGCATAGTTGCACCATTGTAAATAATCTAATTTATCATATCATATTATATTTTGTTTGTAAAGCTTTTTAAGCAATTTTTGTTAATTAAAGCCTTCTAAATATATTGCATTTTTACTTTCTTTATGTTAGTATAGATTTGAAAGGATGTTATATATGAAAATCAGTGACGGATATATTTTACGAACAGTTGCAGGGAAAAACATTGTTGTGTCAGTAGGTGCTGATACCGCATTTTCAGGTATGCTTACACTTAATGAAACCGGTGTGTTTTTCTGGAATCTGCTTAGCAAAGATACTACAAAGGAAGAAATGATTGAGAAAGTTATCAGTGAGTACGATATCGACAGAGATACAGTTTCTGCAGATATAGACAACTTTTTATCAAATCTTAAAGAAAAAGGCATTCTGGAGGACTGACGATGGAAATTAAACAGATAATCAGAGATATAGCAACCGAGGTTGAAAAAGAGATTTACCCTTTTTTCGAAAAAATCGATGAAACAGCAAAGTTTAACCAGGAAAAGGTACTTGATGCTTTTATTAAACATCGCGTAGGCGAAAACTGTCTTTATTCATCAACAGGATACGGATATGGTGATGCAGGCAGGGAAACTCTTGAAAATATTTATGCTGATGTGTTCGGTGCAGAAGATGCACTTGTAAGACATAATATAGTAAACGGAACTCAATGTCTTGCGGTTTCTCTGTTTGCAGTATTAAGACCCGGCGATACACTTCTGGCAGGTGCCGGAAAGCCTTACGATACGCTTGAAGAGGTCATTGGAATCTCCGGCAACGCAGGCGGAAATCTGAAAGAGTTTGGAGTCAGTTACAAACAAGTTGATTTAATTGATGGAAAAATTGACCTTGAAGGTATAAAAAACGCTCTCACACCTGATGTGAAGGCAGTAATTCTTCAGCGTTCTAAAGGATACGACTGGCGTGACACATTAAGTAGCAAGGCACTTGGTGAAGCAATTTCTTTTATACATAACATCAATCCGGATGTATGCTGCATTGTAGATAACTGCTACGGGGAATTTGCCGAAACTACTGAGCCTACACAATATGGTGCTGATATGGTAGTAGGTTCGCTTATAAAAAACCCTGGCGGTGGTCTTGCACATACAGGTGGATATATTGCAGGTAAGAAAAAGTTTGTGGAGCTTGCAGCAAATAGACTTACTGCACCCGGAATAGGTAAAGAATGCGGTGCTACAATCGGGCAAAACAGACTGATGTATCAGGGACTTTTTATGGCACCTCATACTGTAGCGCAGGCAATAAAAAGTGCAGTGTTTGCAGGTGCACTTATGCAGAAACTTGGATACGAAGTCAACCCTACTCCCGAAGGCAATCACTATGATATTATTCAGGCTATTAAGTTTAATGACCCCGATAAACTTATCAGATTTATTCAGGGAATACAAAAAGCCTCTCCTATTGACAGCTACGCTACACCTATGCCATGGGATATGCCCGGTTATCAGCATCAGGTTATTATGGCTGCAGGAACTTTTGTATCCGGTGCAAGCATCGAATTAAGTGCTGATGCACCTATAAAAGAGCCATACGTCGGCTTCTTACAAGGCGGACTTACTTATGAGAGTGCAAAGCTTGCTATAATGTATGCTGCAGGCGAAATACTTTAATTCTGAATTTCATAAAAATCTTTATTATATAACACTTTTTTCGTTTACGCAAATTCCTATACAGTAAAAAAGGTGCGAAAGTCTGTTTTCGCACCTTTTTTTTACTGTTTGACAAAATCACAACGGTAAAAGCTGTACAATATACGACGCTAATGCTGCACCAACAGCAACAGTAAGAAGTCCACGCCTGAAATAGGCAAGTATAATTGCTACTACACATCCTGCTATACCACCGGCATATGTTCCTGTACTTGTGAACACTGAAGGAAAAGTCATTGCCGCAAGCACACTGTACGGAACGTAATAAAGAAATGACCTTACCCACCTGTTTTCAATCTTTTTTCTGAAAAACACCATGGGAATCATACGTATAAGATATGTAACCAATGCCGTTACTGCTACGCAAATAATAATATAACTGTTACTCATTCTTATTCCCCTTTTCTCCAAGAGGCATAAATGTCGCTGCAATGCTACTGACAACCACTGTAATAATTATGGTTGTCCACCCTGAGGAAATCTTTTTAATTAAAGGCGTGTACGCAAAAAGAAATCCTGCTGCAATTGCCATCAGAACTGTAAGCAGTACATTCCTCTCTTCTCTTGCGGGAGGAATAATAATAGCAATGAACATACCGTAAAGTGCTATACCCATTGCTGATGAAATCTCAGCAGGGAGCACATTTGTAGCAATGGCACCCACAAAAGTTCCGCCGGTCCATCCAATTACTGGAAGAAGAATTAACCCCGCCATATAGGATGCCGTATGAGGCTTTTGCCTACGCATTGAAACTGCAAAAACTTCATCTGTGATACCAAACGACACCGCCATTCTTTTTAAAACCGACATTGAACTTTCTGCTTTCTGAGAAACAGAAAGCGACATCAGAAAATATCGCATATTAATTATCAGTGTTGTAATTGCAATTTCAACAAGCTTTCCACAATTTGCCATTATTTGTATTGCTGCCGCCTGACCTGCACTTGTCACATTTGTAAATGAAACAAGAACTGCCGACCACACCGGAAAACCCAGCATAGCGGCAGTAAGACCAAACGCCATTGAAACGGAGAAATATCCAAGAGCTATTGGAATTCCGTCTTTTAAACCGTTCATAAAATCCTTATTAGCCATTTTTAACACACTCGTCAATAATCTTTTTCATTTCATCTATGCTACTTTCCATTTCTGACGCAAGCTTAAACTGAGTACGGCATCTGTCAAGATTATGTTCAGGGTATTTTGTTGAAAAATACTTATCACCGTCAATAAAGTCAGCAAGGAAACGCATTCCACATTCCATTGTCATAAGATATGCACTGTACGGGAGAAGTTTTGCTTCTTTTTCTGTAATTGCTTCTTTAAGAGCACCGCAAAAGCCCTCAGAATAAGCACGAAACATGTTGATATCAAAATGCACCTTATCAAGGTCTTTTTCATCTTCTTCTGCTGTGCTTGCACCAAACCTTATAGCATCACCAAAGTCATAAAGCATAGACCCAGGCATAACAGTATCAAGGTCAATTACAGCCCTTGCTTTCTTTGTCTGTGCATCCATAAGGATGTTATTTAACTTTGTATCATTGTGAGTAACTCTCAGTGGAATTTCACCGTTGTTAATGCCTTTAACAATGTCACCGTATGTTTCTGAACGCTTTTTAACAAAATCAACTTCTTCAGTGCACTCTAAAAGCCTGCCGGAAAGATTTCTTTCAACAGCCTTACAAAAGTTAGCATACCTCACCGGTGTGTTATGAAAGTCAGCAATTATTTCATTAAGGGCAGATGCATCAAAATCAGAAAGAGTCTTCTGAAAATTGCCAAAAGCCTCACCGGCGTTTTTAAAAATTTCTTCATCTGCAAGCTGATATGTAACTGCATCTTCTATAAAATCGTAAACACGGTAACACTCATCACAATCCCATACCATCAACTCACCGTCAAGGGTTTTTATAACATTAAGAGTTTCCTGTCCTCTCTCTTTAAGAAAATCGGTTACATTTACTATATTCTCCATAACCTCTTCAGGATGAGAGAAAACGCCTGTATTTATTTTCTGCAGTAAATACTTTGTACCATTATCTGTTATTGCAAGAAAAGTTGAGTTAATATGACCGTCACCGCAGTTATCCATACTTACAACTTTTCCGTCTATGTCAAACTTCGCTATAATGTCAATTTGTCTTTCAAAATTCTTCATATAGTTACCCTCCGTGTACATATACACAAACAGTTGTATTATAGCATACATTTTTTTTAAAATCAATGGTTAAACGCATTTTTATTTCATATATTGTAAATCTTTTTTTACTTTTGTAAACTCGGATTTGCAATTTTCGTTTTAGTTCGCTAAAGTTTTTAACTTTAGCGACAACTTTAGTTTACACCCTATACACTTCACGGTACAATGTCTCTTTTATTATATTAAATTCATTTTCGGAAAGTTCTTTCCTTGAAGACATTATCATCAACGGAACCGGATTTTTTCCTGCTGAAATAGGCGGCTGTATATACGGATACTCGTTCAGGTGAAATCCGTTTCTTTCATAGAACCCTATACGGCGTCTTGTAATCTCATTTTCAGGCGGCTCAACCTCAAGACAAAGAGGTTTATCAAAAAGAGTAATAATTTCTTTAAGAATTTCAGCACCTATTCCCTGATTCCTGTATTCAGGATTTACGGCAAAATGTTCAACATAAAGAAATTCCGGAAAATCCCATACTGCAATGAACCCTTTAATTTTTTCTTCTTTTACTGCGTATACGTTATAATATTTATTTTCTAAAAGAGCTTTTTGTTCTTCATAGGGTCTGTACTCATCAAGCGGAAAACTCTTTTCCATTATATTAAATACATCTTCAAATTCTGTTTCGGTAATTAATTTAAACATACTTTTTCTCCTTGCAAACAGGAGGTGTAAAAAAACGAGCTTTTTTACACCTCCTGTTTTTTGGGGATAGGAAAAAATGCTTCAGAACGGACAAACTGAGCTGTAAATCCCTGTACACAGGGATTTACAGGTTAGCGTGACAGTAGTTATCCGAACCTCGTTTTTTACTTTCTCTTTTTCGTTGCTACTGCGTTAA
>JAZPYX010000028.1:0-9176 GCA_045544395.1 Clostridia bacterium | reverse complement strand
TAGACAGTTTCTAAATCATAGAATTATCTTATTTTGTTGAAAAATCTCATTTTATTCGATTTTTCTTCGTTTTTGTGCCTTTTTGCTAGCAAAACTTCGCCTCTCGACGTACCATCGTACGCCTTCGGGTAACCTGTAAATCCCTGTGTACAGGGATTTACAGCTCAGTTTGTCCGTTCTGAAGCATTTTTTCCTATCCCCAAAAAAAGAGGTGTAAAAAAAACTCGTTTTTTTACACCTCCATATTAGTTACAGTTTAAATTTTTTGAAAATCCATGGGCAAACGCCCATAATCAGAAACACAAGTATAAAATACCGCAGTGCATCAAGCAAAAGCGACAATCGAAGAATTTCTGTAAAAAATAATGATTTAAGTGCTTCTTTAATAACCAGTGCCATCACAACACATATTACAATGCGCATTATGTTTTTTACTGTTGTGGATTTTTCAAGATTAACTGCCTTTTCTTCAAATATTACTGCAAGGATAAATCCTGCAAACATTCCGTAAAGCTTAAAGAAATCCTCGAAAAGCGGGTCCGGCACTATATCAAACAATACCGCAAAGGGTGTCATAATAAGGAATACAGCACTGTAAAGGCGGTACTTGTTTTTTGTTTTGTCGTAAAGTATATTTCCAAAATATGCAAACACTAAACCGAAGACCAGACCGAATATTACATCGCTTGGATAGTGTGCCCCAAGATAAATTCTTGAAAATCCGACAAGTACAGAAAAAATAACAGTAACAAAAATCAGCCATTTCTTTTTAGTTTTAAATGCAAATCCGTTACTCCACGTAGTAAAGGTTTGTGTATGACCGCTTGGAAAGGAATAGCCTGTAGCCGTATTTTCCCTTACGCAGGAGATTCCGCGTGTAAACGGTCTTGGGCGTTTTACAAAATTTTTTATGACGGAGTTAAAACACAGTGATATTGCCGTTATAAAAAACATCCTTTTTGCAAGGTTTTTATCGTACATAAAATAAATTACAGCCATAAGCACAATGAGAATTGTTTCTTCACCAAGCATTGTGATTGCTTCAAACAAGCCGTTTAAAAATCCGTTTCGTATTCCCTCAATGGTGCGGAGAATATTAAGCTCAATGGAAAACATAAAACCACCCCTTTGTATTAGTATATCATTATAAATGAAGAAAAGCAATAAGGATGAAATTATGATTAAGAAAATTAATCTTAAGGAAAGAGAAATTGAATATATTTTGCAGCGGAAACCTGTTAAGAATATTAATCTGCGTATAAAACAGGACGGAAGTATATCTGTCAGTGCCAACAGATTTGTTGCACAAAGCACAATAGAGAGTTTTATTATAAGCAAAAGCGATTTTATTCTTAACGCTATTAAAATGTTTGAAAAAGATGCGAAAAAACCGCTTGTGAAGTATTTTGAAGAGAAAGAAATAACGACGGTTGTAACAGAACTTTGTAAAAAGGTATATCCGTATTTTAAAGAAAAAGGAATAAAATATCCCGAAATACGATTTCGCCGTATGGTTTCACAGTGGGGTAACTGCAGAAGCAAAGACGGAATACTTACCTTTAATACAAATCTGATGTATGCACCCATTGAGTGTATAGAGTACGTGGTGCTTCACGAGTTCACACATTTTATCGAGGCAAATCATTCTCCCGCATTTTACAGGGAACTTGAAAAAGTATGTCCCGACTGGAAAAACAGACGAAAACAAATGAAAAGTATAAAACTGAGGTGATAATTTATGCCCCTTATTATAGTGAGACAGGATATAACAAAAATGAGTGTGGATGCTATTGTAAATGCTGCAAACACATCGCTTCTTGGCGGTGGAGGGGTTGATGGGTGTATACACCGTGCGGCAGGGGAGAAGCTTCTTGAAGAGTGCAGAACCCTGGGAGGGTGCGAAACAGGAAAAGCAAAAATAACGAAAGGTTATAATCTTCCTTGCAAATACGTTATACATACAGTTGGTCCGGTGTATAGAGATGGGAAGCATAATGAAAAAGAACTTCTTGAAGATTGCTACAGAAATTCGCTTAAGCTTGCAAAAAAATATAAATGTAAAACAGTAGCTTTTCCTATTATCTCGTCTGGAATATACGGATACCCGAAAGGAGAAGCGTTGAAGGTTGCGACGGATATTATTACAGAGTTTCTTTCTGAAAACGATATGACGGTGTATATCGTTGTTTTTGATAAAGGAACATATGAAATAAGCGGAAAACTGTTTTCAGACATTCAGGAGTATATTGACGATAATTATGTTGATGTACAAGCTATGCAGTATCCTGAAAAAAGACGGCTGCCCGTATGTGATACAGACTATAACGGTATACCGGATATAGCTTGTGCTGCACCTATGATGTCACGAAAATCAGTTAAGCCGAAAAAATCGCTGTTTAAGAAACGTACTTCCCTTGAAGAATATGTCAATAATCTTGATGAAAGCTTTTCACAGATGCTTCTTCGTAAAATCAGTGAAAGTGGTATGACGGACAGTGAATGTTACAAAAAGGCGAACATTGACCGTAAGTTGTTTTCCAAAATACGCAGTGATGTGAATTATAAACCGAGCAAGCCTACGGTAATTGCGTTCGCTATTTCATTGGAGCTTACACTGGATGAAACAAAGGATATTCTTGAAAAGGCAGGCTTCGCCCTTTCTCACAGTAATAAATTTGATGTTATAATTGAATATTTTATTATAAATGAAAACTATAACATATTCGAAATCAACGAGGCACTTTTTGCATTTGACCAGAATTTGCTTGGTGTATAAAAATGAAAATGTCGCCTGACGAGCGACCAAACCTCTCTTTTATGGTGGTATACTTAAGCCATCAAATGAAAGAGAGGTTTTATATTATGAAAAACAATGTAACGGAAATCGTATTTATTCTTGACAGAAGCGGCTCAATGGCAGGTCTTGAGACGGATACTATCGGTGGCTTTAACGCGATGATTGAAAAACAAAAAAAGCTTGACGGGAAATGCTACGTGTCAACAGTTCTTTTTGACAATGTAAGCGAGGTTATCCACGACAGAGTAAATCTTAAAGACGTACGCCCCATGACGGAAAATGAATATTATGTAAGGGGATGTACCGCACTTCTTGATGCAATAGGCGGAGCAATAAAGCATATAGGTAATGTTCATAAGTATGCAAGGGCAGAGGACGTGCCGGAGCATACAATGTTTGTGATTACAACCGATGGAATGGAAAACGCAAGCCATAGTTTTACAAGTGATAAAGTGAAAGAAATGATTGAACGGCAGAAAGATAGGTACGGGTGGGAGTTTATTTTTGTAGCAGCAAATATAGATGCAGTAAAAACGGCAGAAAGCTTCGGTATAGGAAAAGAACGTGCGGTAAACTATCACGCAGATAAAAAAGGCACAGCGTGTCTTTACGCAACAGTTTCAGATGCAGTTTCTAATCTGAGAAGCGGTGCACCGCTGAAAAAATCATGGTCTGATAAATTAAAAGAAGATTTTAAAAGGAGATAAAAAAGTGTGATTAGCATCACACTTCAACACCCCTGCCCCTCACTCTTAAGGGGAATTATTGTCCTTTTGTTGCAAAAGGACCAAAACGCAGGGTGGATTCCGAATCTCCCCCCTGCACCCCCTTCAAACGGCCTCGCAGGGGCGTAATTATTTATGGATTTCAGTCTTGTAAATTTGTGGTCTTTGTTAAGAAAAATATATTGCCCTTATTCCGCCGTCTGTAACGGCAAACTTATTGCCGTAGGACAGACTATAAAACCGCTTGTCAGCAAAGGAAACCGTTACAAGCGGTTTTACGTAAACTGTCAATATATTTTTCTTAACCTTGTTGTTTGTGCGTATATTGTACTCAGACTAACTACTGCACTTCGTTTCGGCTGATTCATATTTTATACTTGTTAGCGGAAAAACCGTCTGCATCTTTTTCCGCTGCTGGCAGACGGTTTTTAGTCCGCATCCCTGCCGCTTTTCCAAAGTAAAAACAAAATATTTTGTTTTTACTACCCCTCAGCCTTGCCTACGACAAGCCAGCTCCCCGAGCGTGCTCCTTTTGTCCACAAGCGGACATTTTCCCCAACGGGGAAATCAACCCCTGACAAGGGGTGCCTTGATATTTGTTTGAGTTAATTACTAGTGTACCAAAGCCTCCATCTGATGAGGGAGGTGGATTTTGCGAAGCAAAAGACGGAGGGAGAGATGTGTTTCTCAAAACACTTTTTTACCGTATAGGAATTTGTGAAATTTAATCGCGAGCAACATTTGGCAGAATTGAATGTTGTTGGAACGCGATGCAGGGTGAAGCGGCACGCTTCTTTTTTTTTTGATTTAATTATCAAAGTACAATTCATAATAGCTTTATTTCTACCACATAATTTGCATTATGTGGTAGAAACTTTTTTTTATGTGTTTTAAGCTATAATAAATATAATGAAAGGAGCAATTTTTTATGTACGAAAAAGTCACCAAAACTATTGAAAATTTCAGCAGATATCTTTATAACGAGGAAAAATCTTCTGCAACAATTGAAAAGTATTTACGGGATGTTCAAGCCTTTCTTTTGTGGTTGGGAAAAATACCTCTATCTAAAGAAGTCGTAATAGATTACAAAAATCATATTTCACAAAACTATGCGCCAAGAAGTGTTAATTCCATGATTTCATCACTTAATTGTTTTTTTCGGTTTTCAGAAAGAAATGATTGCTGTGTGAAAACTCTGAAAATACAAAACAGAGTGTTTTCAGATAAAGAAAAAGAGCTTACAAAAAAAGAGTATGAAAGACTGCTTTCAGCAACGCTTGAAAATGGAAATAAAAAGCTATGGCTTTTAATTCAAACAATTTGTTCTACAGGCATCAGAGTGTCTGAATTAAAATATATTACAGTAGATGCGGTAAAAGCACGTAGGGCAATAATTAACTGCAAAGGAAAAATACGTGTTGTAATTATTCCCCATCAGTTGTGCAAAATGCTTGTATCATATATAAAGGAAGAAAACCTGATTAAAGGGAGCGTTTTTGTTACAAAAAATGGTAATTCTCTTGATAGGTCTAATCTATGGAAAATGCTTAAATCTCTTTGTGAGTATGCCAATGTACCAAAAGAAAAGGTGTTTCCGCACAATTTTCGTCATCTTTTCGCAAGAACATATTATACTATGCAAAAAGATATTGTCCGTCTTGCTGATATTTTGGGACATACCAATATTAATACAACAAGAATTTATACAATAGAAAACGGTGAAAAGCATCGAAAACAAATTCAGATGTTAGGTCTTTTACAATGCTGATAGCAAATTTGACAAAAAACATAAAAAATACTTAACACTTTTGTTAAAATTACACATCCTTAGCCTTGACAAAACAAAAAAAGAGATGTATACTGAATATGTATAGTTGTAGGTGGGGGTGTCTCTACCACATAATGCAAATTATGTGGTAAAGGGATGCTAACTATATTATATACATAAATGCGGATTTAATTAACTATACATAAAAAAATAAAAAATATTATTTAGGAGGAAAACACTATGAAAAAACTCATGGCGCTTTGCCTTTCTGTGTTGATGGTACTCTCAATGTGCTCATTCACAGTTATGGCAGAGGGAACAGCGGTTGACTTTTCAGCAATTGCTAACGGTCAGCCTGCAAATTTCGTTACAGGCAATCTCGTGCTTGGCGAAAACGTGATAACATCTTCAAACACAGATGTTATCGCAACAGATGGTACTGTAAAGCGTCCCCTTTTCGAGGATGCAACTGTATCACTTACAATCAACGGCGGTGAAGCTGTTGAAGTAACAGTAAAGGCACAGACAACTAATGTGCTTCACGCTAACGATTTCTCTACAGAGGCAACCGGTTGGACAATAGAAGTTAAGGGAGACAACACTCCTTCTTCAATCGTTGACGGTAAGTTCAATGTTGTTATCGGTGCTACAACAAGTGGACGTACCAACATCACATACCAAATGCCTTCAACTATTGATTACACCAAGCCTGTAAGTGTTAAGTTTGATGTTGACAATTTCACAGACCTTGCTCAATCAGGTGCAGACATCAGACTTAACGGTGGTGTATATAACGCTGACGGAACCCAGTACAAGGCGTTTCCTGCTTCAAGCTTTGCAAGAGTTACTACTACAAGCGGCTTTTCAAGCAGCTACTTTGCAGCAGGTAAGGATATTGATTTCAAGTACGACCCGTTGACAGGTCAGGTATGGACACTTGCAACAGGTGCGCTTTCAGCAAATACACTTGTAGATTTTGCAATGTCTCAGGGAACAATCCCCGAAGGCGGGGCTGTACTTCCCGAGGGCGGCTATGTTAAAATTACAAGCTTCTACTTCGCTAATGCAGCTGGCGGATGTACAGCTACATTTGATGTAGATAACTTCGTTGTATATCAGGATGTTCCTGCTGAAGAGGTTCTTGCTAACGCAACACCTGCAGAAAAGTCAGCATACTACTCACAGTATCTTGAAGCAGACTACGTTGCAAACGGTGGCAACTTCGCAGCACTTACAACAAACCTTAAGTTTGCTCCCGCTGAAGAGCTTATAGACGGTGTTGCTATTTCCTGGACATCTACTAACCCCGCTGTTGTCGCAGAAGACGGTACTGTAAAGCGTCCTATGTTTGAGACTGCAACAGCTACTGTTACAGGTACACTTTCTGTAGCAGGTGCAGAAGATGTAGTAGTAAACTACACTGTAAATGTACTTCCCCTTACACAGTCATTTGTATCAGAGGTTGCTGATGCAGAGTCTCTTACACCCGGCACAAGCTTTGTTGGTGCAACAGGCTGGACATCTTCAATCCAGTCTTGGGAAAGAATGAACGTTGGCGAAGATGCAGATGGTAACAACTACTACAGCATCTGTGCCAGTGCTTATCAGCCTAGCGGTACATCTCCCCAGTACACATTCGCATCTTACCCCACTGCTCTTGCAGCAGGCGAAACACTCGTTTTCGAAGCTAAGGTAAGAGTTCCTGTAAAGACGGGTCTTGCTAACTGGGGTCTTCTCCTTAACGGTAACGAAATGGCAGAGTTTATCTACCACAGTAACTATCTTTACGATAACGACTATGACCTTGGCAGCGATGGTTACTATGGTCCCACTGCCGCAAGAACCGATAAAAACATCACAGCTAACACATGGTATAAAATCAAGTTTGAAATCTACGCAAATGCAGAATCAGCAACAGGCTACTCTGTAAAGTGCTACATTGACGATACGCTTGTAGGTACTCATAAGACAAAGGCTGCAGTTCCTGCAACTATCACATCAGCAAAATTCCAGTTCACAGGACGTAGCAATATGGACAGCACAACTGCTCCTACAACACCTGTAAACTTCTTCCATACCGATGATATTAAACTTTACATCACAAGACCTGTTAGTGATGTTCTTGCAACACTTTCAGATGCTGATAAGGTAGACTTCTTCAAGACTCTTGTTGAAAAATCAAACATCGGTACAGTTACATCAGTTGGTGCAGTTCTTGACCTTGATAACGGTTATGCAGATTACGACATTGCCGCTGCAGGCGTAACAGTTGACTGGGCATCAAGTGACACAACATATATCACAAATGATGGTACATTAGCAAAGCTTGCTTCTATAGGCGCAAATGTAGTTGTTAATATGACAGCTACTATCTCTGCAGGTGACGCAGAAGCAACTGTTACAATACCTGTTACAGTTGCAGATGGAACAACTCTCATTAATGCTATCGATTTCACAGCAGAGACTGCAACAGGCAGTGCTGAAATCGTGACAGATGAAGATGCTTCACACGGCAGTGTTCTTCACCTTAAGAATGAAGGAACAGGACACAAAGCAACAGGTACTATCGCTAGTATTGATGGTGCAACCTGTAAGGACAGAGTAATTCTTAAGGCTGACGTTAAGTATACCCACAACGGTGCTGCCGGCAGTTCAGGTGCTATCAGCTTCAAGACTATTGCAGGAAATTACGGTATAAACATTTACCTTAACTATAACACAGGTAAGGTTCAGGTGAACTCTACTGTTGCTTACTTAAATGGCAATAACACAGCAGTTGATGCAGACAAGGTACTTTACTTCGATATGCCTCAGAGCGTTATCGAAAAGGGTGAAGGCGAATGGGTTAACGTAATGGTTGACCACAACGTACTTTCACAGACAATGTACATCTATATTGATGGTCAGCTCCTTAACGAGCTTCCCATTCTTCAGGCTAATATGAAGCTTCCTGATAACGGTGGTAATGCAATCCGCGGTTACTCACTTGAGCTTAGCAGTACAGGCGAAATCTGGGTTGATAACATTTCACTCAGCAAATATAACGACCAGAATGCATCAGAGGTAAATGCAGCTCTTAATGCAGCTCTCTTCGACTATGCTTCTGCTTATAACAAGCCTGTTCTTACAAACTGTGCACTTCCCTCAATGACAATCGGTAAGTCTTGGTGGCTTTCAGGCACACTCTTCAACAGAGACCTTAATGACGGTGCGCTTAAGGCTACAAACCCTGCAGGCTACACATATGTAACAGACGGTCCGGCAATCACATGGAAGATTGGCAATGATACTGTAACCGCTATCAACGTTACATCACCGAAGGAAGTAACAATGACTGTTACTGCAACTGCTAACGGCATTACAGAGTCAAAGACATTCACAAGACTTGTTGCTCCTGTAGCAATCAGAACTCTTACACTCGGTACAGAAGATTGCCTCAACGGTGCTTGGATTGAAGGTGCAGCAGGCGATGAAAAACTCGTTGTTGCTAAGTACCTTGGTGGTAAGTTAGTGGGTACAAGTATTGTTGACTTTGCTGAAACAGAAGCTTGGGATTCAAAGACAGGTACAGGTGACCGTTACAACGAAGAAAACGGTGTTGTAAATAACCTTAGTACAGAAAACCCCAAGGTGACAGCTGCTTACGATCAGGTTAAGCTTTTCGTAATTGATGCAGACGGTATCACACCTCTTGCATATGCTAACGCAGAGCTTCACGACTGATAATTAAAGCTAAATAAATGAAGGAGGTGTAAAAAAACGAGTTTTTTTACACCTCCTGTTTTTTGGGGATAGGAAAAAATGCTTCAGAACGGACAAACTGAGCTGTAAATCCCTGTACACAGGGATTTACAGGTTACCCGAAGGCGTACGATGGTACGTCGAG
>JAZPYX010000027.1:0-11122 GCA_045544395.1 Clostridia bacterium | reverse complement strand
AAGTTTTGCTAGCAAAAAGGCACAAAAACGAAGAAAAATCGAATAAAATGAGATTTTTCAACAAAATAAGATAATTCTATGATTTAGAAACTGTCTATATTTCGTATTATTATTGCCTTTTTGCGGTCTGGACTTTTTTTTTTACATCCCCTCAATATTGGGGATAGAAAAAAATGCTTTGCGGTCTGGACTTTTTTTACATCCCTGGTTTACCATAAAAATGTATTTATACCTTTTAGCTTATTAAGCGCTTCTGCCAGGAAGAAATCTGCATATACAAGTGTAAGATGCTTTCCCGCAGTATAATTTTCACTACAATGAGTGATTATTGCATCTGAATCCTCTGACCAGTCTGCAAATGTATCTGTAATTGTTTTAATTAAGCGGAGTGCAGCATTATAGTACATTCTGCTCTCGTTTTCAGGAAGAACTCTTGAAAGTTCAATAAGGCCACAAGCTGCAATCAGACCTGCTGTTGAATCGTAAATAACAGGCTCCTCTGGACTTCTGAAATCGCATTTAGGAAGATAGTCGTCACAGCAAGCCGCAATAAAGTAGTTTGCGATTTTCTTTGCGGTGTTAAGATATCTTTCTTCCTTTGTATGGATATAGCTGAGAGTAAATCCGTATACTCCCCATGCCTGTCCTCTTGACCAGGACGAGCCTACACCATAGCCCTGTCCACCGATTGTTTCCACCACTTCACCTGTTTCGGGACTATAGTTTACAATATGATTTACACTGCCATCTTCACGCACGTGGTATGTAAGAGTTTTATCCGCGTGACTCATAGCTATATTTTTGTAGCGGTCGTCTTTTGATTCTCTTGATGCCCAGTAAAGAAGAGGAATATTCATCATACAGTCAATGATTGCATAGCCTTCCCTTCCTTCTCCGTTCCAAGCTCTGATATAACCGCCTTTAAGGTTATATCTTCCTGCAAGGACATTTGCCGCATACATATTTCTTACGTATGATTCCCTATTTCCTGTAAATGCATAATTTGCACCGCTTGAGATATGCCACATAAAGCCTACATCGTGATGAAGCTCGTCATAGTTTGCAAGTGCTTTATCAAGGAGCTTTTCACTGATTTCGGCAGTGGTTTTATATTCTTCATTCTTTGTTGCATCATACATAAGCCACATCATTCCGGGCCAGAAACCGTTTGTCCACCAGTTTACGTCATAAATATTGCAGTCGTCATACACTTTCCCTTCTCTTGTTGTATAAGGAAGTGTACCGCGTTTTGTTACTGCAACTCTTGAAAGCTTTTTGTCAAGCTTTTCCCAAGTTTCATTTATCCATTTTTCATCAATAATCATTTCAAATATTCCTTTCAATCAAGACATCCGTAAAGTACATTTCTCACTCTGGGCTGATAATAGTCCTCACGCGGAGCAAGACAGTGCTTTGCATAAACTGCCGCAAGGTTAGTATCAGGGTCAATATAGACAGATGCACCTGCCGCACCACCCCAGCCAAATTCTCCTATACTTCCAAGAGAACCGCCTGCAGCTTTATCAATCATAGTCCGCACACCAAGTCCGTAACCGTAGCCACTGAAATAACCTGTGGCATATCCCTTAAGCTTTTCTTCATCAAAGGTATTTGTCCTCATAAGGTCCACAGTTGCAGGAGAAAGAATTCTTTCACCGTTAACGCCTTTTCCGTAATTTGCAAGTGCCGCTGCAAAAAGCACATATTCAACAACAGATGAGATTATTCCTGCACCGCCACTATCGTATTCATCGCCCATAATGTAGCCGTTACCTTCGTAAAGCTTAAATGTTCCTTTTTGATGAGAACCGCCAAACTGGGCATCCACAACATCTGTTATTTTTTCGCTTGCCTCGCAAACATACTGGGTTGCCATTTTTTCCTTTATTTCAGTAGTAACGTGAAAAGCGCTGTTTTTCATTCCGAGTGGGTCGAAAATGTTTTCTTTTACATAGTCACGGAATTTTTTCCCCGTAACAATAGAAACAAATCCACCGAGGATATCGTGACATATACTGTAGCGATAACACTCACCCGGCTCTGCAAAAAGATAATTTTTTGCACACTGTCTGATTACAACATCTGTATCCATTTTGCCGTTTGTAAGCTCGTATGCTTTTTCTTTACCGGGATTGAAGTCGTATGTAAGACCTGCCGTCATAGTAAAAAGATTGCGCATTGTAATAGGCTTCTTTGCTTTTACAATATCGCCGTTTTCCTTTTTTATCCACATATCCCTGTATTCGGGAATATATTCATAAAGCGGATCGTCAAGCAAAAACAAACCTTTTTCAAAAAGCTGAAGTGCCGCTGTAACAGTAATAACCTTTGAACAGGACCAAAGATACAACATCTCATCCCCGACCATAGGCTTTTTGTTTTCAATATCACTGTATCCGCAGGAATACTTATATACATTTTTTCCGTCCTTATACACAGAAATTGTATTTCCCGGAGCAATTCCCATTTCTACGAAATTATCAAGAAGATTTTTCATATTTTGAAAATTCATTCCCACCACCCCTTATTGAGTATGATTATAACACCGATATTTACACTATTTCTTGTTATATATCAGAAAATAATATAATTATTTTCACATTTTATACTTGTCTGAAACGTGTTTAAAACATTCATCAAAGAAAAGGAAGTGTGCGTCAAGAATTTTATCATAAACCGTTATATCCATAGGCTCATCAGGCGATGCAAGTACACCCTGATAGCTTTCCCACGTAACGGAAAGTGCACCGCAGGCATAGTAAAGTGCCACTGTCTGGTTAAATTCCCTGACGGAGTTATCACAGTGTGTTTCTATGTATCTGATTCCTTTTTCTTCAAAGGTTTCTTTAAGAGCCTTTTCAAACCGGAGACCTTCTTCAAGGTCATCATAAGTTGCACATCCGGGATGATATATTCCGTAACCCATTTCTGCTGCCCCGTGAAGTCCTGCAATAAGGTCGGGTGCATACTTTGCAGCAAGGTGGAAAACAAGTTTTGTTTCCTCTGCCATGGGATTAAAGAAATCATCGTGCATAAGATTTATTCCGTCATCGTTGAAATATGCACCGAGATGTTCACAGTCACGCATAGGGTGTACCTGTTTACAGCCGGGCCAACCGCAGAGGGTGCCGTCTTTCCACGTACCCTGATTGTAATAACGAAGCATATCGTGAGATACACCGCCAAACCCCTCAAAGGGAATTCTGCATCTGCCGTCGGGGTTAAGACAGGGAATGATTATAAGGTGCGTTTTTTCAATCATTTCCACAAGTTCTTTGTGTTCTCTGCCCTTTAAGTCTGTCCCATTTTCAAGAATATTGAAAAGGTTTAAAAGTGCCGCTGTTCCCTCAAATTCACCACCGTGTATTCCACCCATTAAGAACACGCACGGCTTTTTATTTTGCTTGTAACAGCTTATATCGTGAGCACCAAGAGCTGAACTGTAATTAGCTTTTCTTTCATACTCATTTGGCGTTCCGTATTCTATAACATAAACATTTCTTCCCCCGGGACTTTTACACCCAAACTCTACTTTTGCCTTTTTAAGACTTTTTACAACTTTTTCCACGTGGTCATAACTGTTTTTAAAAAAGTCTGGGATTTCAATTCGTCTTTCCATATTATCACTCTCTTACATTAAGAATGTCATCATACTTATTAAAAGCTTCGCAAGCTGCAGTGTAATCAACGCCTTCGGGAAGGTACTCCTTATCTGTCATAATAAGCTCACAAGCCTTTTCAACAGAGGGGAATGCACCAACACAAACAGCTGCAAGAATAGCAGAGCCAAGACATGCCGTTTCTTTATTTTTAAGTGTAACTAGCTTTTTCTTTGTCATATCTGCTTTGATTCTGCACCAAACGTCACTCTTTGCACCGCCCCCCATTACACGAATTTCTGATACGGGTACATCAAGGTAATCAAGATTATTTTTGAGCATACAAGCAACCGCTTCCATAATGCTTCTTGCGAAGTGTGCAGTAGTATGTTCGGGAGTAATTCCTGTAAAACTACCACGTGCAGAGGGATTATACTTAGGCATTGTTGAACCGCAAAGATATGGAAGGAATGTAAGCCCGTCACATCCTGCAGGAATTTTATCTGCCATTTCACTTATTTCTTCAAATGATGTGTCCTTTAAAAAAGTGTCTCTGAACCACTTAAGTGCCATACCTGCAGTGGGACTCCATGAAAGAAGCGTGTAACTGCCGTCAAAGCTGTAGTGACAGGGTACAAAGCTATTTTCATCAAATTCCGGCATAGAATCGGTAGGAACATAAATAACCATCGTAGTACCTGTCATTGCGCTCACAATGCCTTTTTTAATTACGCCTGCACCGATTGCACCTGCAACCTGGTCCATTGCAGAGGTTACAACCTTGATGCCGTTGTATTCACCGACAAGCTTACCGCTATCAAGAAGAGTGGGAAGCATATCCTCACTTACACCGATAAAGTCAAGCATTTCTTTCCACCAGATATCGTTTTTGATATCAAAGTAAATAGTTGATGACTGAAGAGTTTTCTCAGTTACAAACTTACCTGTAAGCTTATAAAGAACATAATCCTCTAGAAGGAAAATCTTCTTTGTTTTCGCCCACACATCAGGTTCGTTATTCTTTACCCACAAAAGCTTTGCCGCAGGCCATGTAGCCGTAATTTCAGGCTGACCTGTTACGTCATACACCTTTTTTCTGCCGAAATGCTTTTCAATAATTTCAGCCTCTTTCTCTGCACGGTTATCAAGCCATACAATGGCATCGCGTACCGGCTCACCGTTTTCGTCGGTAAGAATAAGGGTTTCGCATTGTGTATCAATTGCAAGAGCATCAATAGATGCAGTTTCAAGAACGTTATTTAAAACATTCTGCATAATTGTCCAGTATTTTTTTGCAGGAAATTCCACAACATTTCCCTTTGTATTAAGTGTATACTCCTCAGTATAAGAAGTAATTTCTGTAAGCTTTTCATCAAATAAAACAGCTTTTACAGATGTGGTACCATAATCAACGCCTAAAAAATTCATATTTATCATCCTCACTTATAATATATAAAAAACTACTTTATTTCTTCATACAAGGAATTGAATATCGGATTAATTTCACCTTTATTCAAGGAAAAAATCTTGACATAATCCCCTTTCTGTAAATCACACTCTTCGAAATGCGGATAAATTGTCTTGTCATTATTTGCATCAATCTCAAGAGGAATTTCCGTTATACTTTTGAGTTTATTATTTAAGTCGTAAACTGCAGCTACACAAGAAGCATAAACTTTTTCCTGAGAGTTATTAATAATACATACAGTTCCTTCAAGTATGTCATTTTCTGATTTAAAGCTATCTGTTGCTACTTCAACAGTATCTGATTCAAGTTGAATTACTTTTATTACATCATTTTCAACGGCAAATTTTACAAATGTATTCTCAGGAATTTCTGTTTCTTCTGAATTAAGTAAAAATACACTTGCGTTATCCACAACCTCAACATTTTCATCACAGACAAAAAGTCTTTCTTTTCCGTTTATATCTTTTACCACAAGAACCTCTTCTTCCTTATCATCCGTTGTTCTTGTATGCTTAAGAATAACATCACCGTATATTATCTCATTTTTCTTAGTTCCCATATTAATCGTATAGACATTGCTTACGCGGATATTTTCACTGTTTTCAAGCCATAATTTAATAGAATACTCCTGCGTATTATTTTTCATCGTGTCAAAATCCAAAGAAAAATATTTGATTCCTCTGACTTCGCTTTTTCTGAAATGCTTTGCCTTTCCGGTATAAACTTCGCTTTTTAATGTAAGTTCTTCCAAAGAATCTGTTTCACACTCAACACATATAAACTTTGTAAAATTACGGTTTATGCCATCTGAAACCTCTATGTATTTAATAGTTGTCGGCATATTCTTTGACACCATATCAGTTATGCATACTGCATAATCATATATTTCTATGTCATAATTATGATTTTCATCAAGATATACGGGTACAAAACTATCATTATACATGTAGAACACAGGAAGATTTTTCGACTTAATATCTGCGTCAGACACGGAATGATTAACCTCTGGCGTATCATCGTAGGAGACAACTGTTGCAACACCGTCTTTTAACGCAATTTTCGCAAATGAATCCACCCTGATTGCTCCGTCAAGTTCTTCAATTTCTCTGTATCTTTCGCCATTTACAATAGTTTTCTTTTCATTAAAATCATAAATCTTCGCTACACCATTTTTATCATATGCCTTAAGCTGGAACTCTTCTTGAATTCCTGAAGTTATTCCCTTTTGAGCTATGAATACATATTCTATTGCACATTCTTCCACTGTAGTTTCCATGCTGTACACCGAGCTTATACTGCTGCCTTCAGAATTCTCAAGCCAGAATTTAATATCATACGCTTCTGTTTTATTTTCAAGTCCCGAAAACTCAATATCAAATTCGCTATTTCCTTCACTCCGGGCTTCATCGATCAACCTTCCGTCTTTATATAACTCTCCTTTGATAATGCAATCTTCATTTAAATCCGCTATACAATAAATGCTGATTACCTGCTTGAAATTTTTATTAACTGTATTTCCGATATCAATATATTTAATTGTTTTTTCTTTGCCCATTGCCCTCATATCTGTTATCAGCACAGCATAATCATACACTTCTATGCTGTATTCGTGATTTTCATCAAGGTATGCAGGCACAAAACTACCATCGTACTTATAGTACACAGGAAGCTCCCTGTCGGTTATTTCATGCATTAAAACTTCTTCAGATGTTTCATATGCATTACTAAAGCTTATAACTGAAACTTCACCGTTTACCAATGCTATTTTTGCGAAAGAATCTACAGAAATGGCAGCGTTTATATCATCAATATTCCGGTATCTCTCACCATTTATAATAACTCTTTTTTCATTGAAATCGTAAATTATTTCTTTCCCCGCTTCATCATAGGCTCTAAGCTGAAATTCTTCATTTAAACCCGAGGTTATTCCTTTTTCCGCCAGGTATGAATTAACTATTTGTGCTGCCTTCAGGTCATATTTTCCTGTATATACAGAGCTTGCACGGCGTCCTTCACTATCTTCCAACCAGATTTCATATATGTAAGATTTATTTTTATTTTCTATTTGCGGAAAATTGAGTTCAAATTCTTTGACTTCTTCCGTTTCTTCACTGAAAATAAGATTCTTCTTTTCATCATACAGGTTTCCTTTTAAAACAAAGCTATCAGAAGCTTCTGTTTCGCAGTATATATAAATATTCTGATTAAAGCTACCGTTTATATCATTTGATATATCTATATATTCAATAACTACAGAATCATTTTTTGATTGAATATCTGTTACGCATATTGCGTAATCATATACATCAATATCATAAAGATGGTTTTTGTCAGGTTTTAACGGGACAAAAGCACCGTTATATTTATAATACACAGGAACTCCCGTTTTTCTTTTCCTTAAACCTTCAAACATCCTGTCCTTTTCATCATATGAAACATTTTTGTATGAAACGCAACTGCCTGACGCATTAATTACAGTTACAACATTATCTTCTACTGCCATTTTTACAAAAGAACCTTCTTCTATTTCTGAATAAAGTGTTTCAGCATCTCTATAGTTCTTTCCGTTAAACTTTACTGTCCTGTTACAAGTATATACCGTTTCTGTCCCGTTTGTATCAGCAACTTTGAGCTGAAGACTCTGTGATATTCCACTAGACAGTCTCTTCTCAATAATATTGCCGTATAAAAACTGCGTCTGCGCTTTTGCAACATAGCCAATGCTAAGAAGCAATACCCCCAATAATACCGTACTGATTAATTTCCTTTTCATATAAAATCCTCCCTGAAACTTTCAAATACTAAGTAATTTTTCAGACAACACCTTCACGGTATTGATTTTTTCCAAACAATATGTAAATATAGCTGAATAAATAATGCAACAAAAATGAAAAAACAACCGTACATATCCATACTGTCACAATATAAATAAAATTATTTTCTATATACAGAATTTTGCTGTGAAACAATCTGAAAAACAATCCCTGTGAAACGTATATTTCAAGCGATATACTTCCAAGTAAGTACAATACACGGTTAAGTATTAATTCCTTTTTTCTCGCACATATAATAGCCGTAAGAGACAAAACAAGCACAACAAAAGCAGGAGAAGAAAACATTCTTGCACATAATTTCTGGAAATATTCAATCGGTGCACAGTAAGCCCATAACAACAATACAAACATAACAAGTGAAATTATAACTGCTTTTTTATTCCCCTCTATGTATCTGTCAAACACTTTGGTGTGTTTTCCCCACAAAAGACCCAATGCTAATGATAACATAGAAAGGTACCTTGCTCCTGTCTGTGATGTGACATGAAACAAAACCATATACATAAGAACCGATATCAGCATCAGATAAAAACCGGTTTTTATATTTTTACTGTAAGTAAAACACAAATAAAAAATAATATAAAAGAAAAGTATCGACTGTATGTACCAACCATAAATGACGACTGATTTAAAAATCCAAAATGATTCAATGACATCTTTGTATGACGTATTTATATTAAGCAAGATTCTTTCTACGCTGTATAAAATAACTAAGAACAGGTACACGCAGAAAAGCGGCAAAATACGCTTTTTTACAAATGTCTTCATATATTTATGTCCTTTTTTTATATACGAAACCATTAATCCATATCCTGAAAAAAATAAAAAAACTGATACAGATAAATACCCCAGGACTTCAAAAAGCTTCGCCAAAGCAGGTTGCTTTATAAAACCGGTCCTCTGATATATGTGATGCAAAAAAACACAAACAGCAAAAAAACCTTTCAGGCAATCCGAAACCTCTTTAGATAAATAATATGTCCTGTCATTTTCCGGTTCTTTCATAAATCCAACTCCATATAATGGCATTTTAATTATATACTGTTATTATACATTACTGATAATAAAACGTCAATCATAAAAATCGAAAGTTTAGAACTTACGAACGAAAATAATTTAATTGACACAAAATGTAAACTGTGCTATAATACTTAGCGGAGTGATTAAAATGATTGCAGACGAAAGAAAACAACAAATACTGAATTTGCTTAAGAAAAACGGCTCGGTAAAGGTATCTGAACTAAGCCGTCTTTTTGACGTGTCTGAAGTTACTATCCGTAACTATCTCGCAGACATGGAAAGCAAAGGACTCCTTTCCCGTATTCATGGCGGAGCAATGAGTTCATACAAGCCTTACTACAGTATGAACCTTACTCAGCGCCTTGAAACAAACCAGACGGAGAAAGTTTCCATTGCCGAAAAGGTAGCTTCATTTATAGAGCCTAACGATACTATTATGCTTAATTCCGGCACCACTACCCTGCTTGCATTCCGCAATTTTCCGTCAGAATATAATTTAAGCATTGTTACAAACTCAATTGCTGTAGCACTTGAGGCAGCGTCAAACCCTAATTACAATGTTATTCTGGTCGGCGGACTTGTTAATACAAAGTATCAATTTACATTCGGTAGCGATGCTGTTAATCAGCTTAAAAGTTACCATGCTGATAAGCTGATTCTTTCTGTCGACGGAATTGACCCGCAATACGGATTTACTACATACTACGATAAGGAATCTGATATTGACCGCGCTATGATTGAGCAGTCAAACTGCTGTATTGTTGCAGCTGACCATTCAAAGTTTGGCAGAAGCGCTTTTGTAAAGATTTCCGACGTAAATGTTGCAGACTATATCGTTACAAATGGCTCGGCAGACAAGGAAACTATTGAGGTATTGAAGGAAAACGGCATTAACATAACTATTTAAGACGAGGTATTTATGATTCAGAAAGAAATTAACGAAATTCGCAGACACCTTAATTCCGAACGTGCCTGCACTAAAAAGATTTACGGATGCTTTGTAAACAAAAACAGGGAAGTCATTTCACATATTGATTATTCCTTTTCACTTATGGTGCAAAGCGAAAAAGAAAAATACATGGCACTGTTTAAGAAAGTGCTTTCCGGCGGTATAGGAAAATGTATGGTGGACATTGCATTTTCCACCCAGCAAGTTGTAGACAGTCCTGAGCATAAGCTTTTAATGGAGCTTAAAAACTCGTCTCTTGAAAACGAAGAAGCTCGCGAGAAGCTTATCGAAACAATTATTCAGAATGTTAATATGCTTGACTCCAACTATGTGATATTACTTGCATCGGACGTATATGACATTCCTTTTAAAAGCACTGACGAGGACACATCAAACGATTCGCTTGATGTATTCTCCTACATAATCTGTGCAATCTGTCCTGTTAAGGACGGAAAAGCAGAGCTTGCCTATAATTCCGAGGAAAAGGAGTTTCACACATTCCTTTCTCCCCAGCTTGTAGCTGCACCCGCTGTAGGATTCATGTTTCCGTCTTTTGACGACCGCAGTACAAACATCTATAATACACTTTTCTATACAAAGGATACTTCTATTGTTCAGGATAAGCTTATTGATGCACTTTTTAAAACAGATATTCCGCTTTCTGCACCTGAACAGAAGGAAAAATTTACTGACGCACTTACCCAGACACTTCAGGAAGAATGTAGCTATGATGTTGTACAGTCTATTCATGAACAAATAACCGAAAGAATTACGCAGCATAAAGAAAGTCACGAGCCTACGCCTCTTGAATTCACCCCCTATGATGTAGGTAAAATGCTGACATATAGCGGAGTAAATGAACAAAAGGTTGAGGCTTTCTGTAAAAAATGCGAGGAGGATTTCGGTGAAAATACAGTCCTTATTCCTACAAACATTATTGAAAGCAAGAAATTTAACATTGAAACTCCACAGGTAAAAATAACTGTTGATCCCGATTATACATATAGTGTAGAAACACGTGTTATAGATGGCAGAAAGTATCTGCTTATCCCTGCTGACGATGCAGTATGCGTAAACGGAATAAATATTAAAATTCCAAAAGAAGATGAATAAAAGGGGATGTAAAAAAAAGTCCAGACCGCAAAAAGGCAATAATAATACGAAATATAGACAGTTTCTAAATCATAGAATTATCTTATTTTGTTGAAAAATCTCATTTTATTCGATTTTTCTTCGTTTTTGTGCCTTTTTG
>JAZPYX010000026.1:0-5790 GCA_045544395.1 Clostridia bacterium | reverse complement strand
AAACTTCGCCTCTCGACGTACCATCGTACGCCTTCGGGTAACCTGTAAATCCCTGTGTACAGGGATTTACAGCTCAGTTTGTCCGTTCTGAAGCATTTTTTCCTATCCCCAAAAAACAGGAGGTGTAAAAAAGCTCGTTTTTTTACACCTCCCTTTGTTTTGTAGCGTTCCGGGTGCTGATATCTGAATATATGAAGTATCCTGTTTCTGAAGCTTCTGAAGTTTCGATAGCCGTATGATATACGCTTAATAATCTTAATACGGTTGTTGCATCATTCTGTGAATCCATTAGTATAAGGGACTGTAAATGAATTAAGTATACCTGTCTACCAATTTATCATTGTAGAGGCACATTTTTCATATTCTGTAAGTTGACTGTTTTGGGCATCTAAAATCCAATCTGACATCATTTGCTTTGCTGTTTCTCTATCTGCACAATCAAGTATTTTATAGAAATCTTCCTTTAATCTGTAGGTACGTAGTAATTCAGAGCTTATGTATAACACGGAATTAAGTCGTTGTTTTTCTGCATCATTTAATTTTGAATACCGCTTTGTGAGTATTCTTTTGCTGTTTTTAAACAACTTTCGACATTGTGCGCTATATTCCTTTTGTTCCTGCTTTCTGATATTTTCAAATGCCCATACGCATTGTCGTACAAAGTGATATTTATCAATAACCTGTATTGCCTTTGAATTATTTAATCGTGAGCAACATTTGGTAGAATTGAAATTTGTGCATGTGCGACAAGGGTGAAGCGGCACGCTTCTTTGTTTATAAGATTTATTTTATGCTCCATATATTTTTAAAATATCTTGCCGGCATATTTTGCTTCTGAAGCTTTGTGTTTTTCCTTGGTTCAATAGTAATGGCGTTAAAAAAGGCTTCCCATAAAGCTTTTATACGTGCCTCGTCTGCCGACACATCCGGTGGTGTAATTCCTTCCGAAGATACAACCTTCCACTCTTTTGTGTCGTAAACTGCACAAATATCGTGGGTTACATCGTGAATAACAAAAGGAATTATCTTAAGCCTGTTTATAAAAAACGGTGTAAGAATAGGCAGTATGTTATTAACGGGGGCTATCTTAGCATACTGCACTCCCCACTCCATTACATTGAACCGTGTAAACTGGCGGAATTTCTCTGTTTCACGTGAAACATTTTCTGCAATTTTAAACGCTTCAGCGACTGTATCGTTAGAAAGGGCGGAATTAGTAATGCTTCCGTTCTTAAATCCGAGCATCATATAATCATAAATAATCATATCTTTTCCGGGAAAATTACTGAGAAATACGTAATAAAGTCTTTTAAGACCGAAAACACCTATTTTTTTGTAAAGTGCATCATGAACCTTCTTTGCATAGTTGCGATTTGTTTCTACTTCAACATAGCGTGTATTAAATTGAAACTGTAAGTCTTTTTCTGTAGAAATGCCCGAAGGTACTACTCTTGAATAAACGGCAGTATGAATAACAGTAAGAAGTCCTTCAAAACTACCGTCATAAGTGTAGAAAATGCCTCTGTTATCAATTTCTGTGTTGTGTGGCAAAATAATCACCTCTTTTGAAATGCTTGCCAAGATGTTTTTCAGCTATGGAAATTTAGCTTGTCAGAACTCCCCCACTACAGATGTCAGTTTTTCCTGGGGTGGCGGGAGTAAGTGGTCGTAACCGTTGAAGAATGAAAGCTGTTGAGCTTGCTGTATTGCAGGAAGCATGGCACTCTGATGAGTAAGTGCTTCGTAAATAAAACCGTAATCCATTTTAAATGCCGGGTACATATACTTTCCGCGACAGGTAATGAAATAGGCAGACCTTTTAAGAACAACACGTAGTTTTTTTAATTCCTCAAACCCCAGTGATGCTGCCCGTCTTGCAGTAACGATGCGTTTTGCACAGGTTACACCTATTCCCGGAACCCTGAGAAGCATTTCATAGGGTGCAGTGTTTATTTCTACCGGAAAAAGGTGCAGATTTTTCATTGCCCAGTTGCTTTTAGGGTCTAAAAGCGGATCAAGGGACTCCCCTTTTTCAAGTATCTCCCCTGCTTGAAATCCATAGAACCTGAGTAGCCAGTCCGCCTGGTAAAGTCTGTGCTCCCGAAGAAGCGGCGGAGGAACATCCTTAGGCAGTACGGGATGGTTACCTACAGGAATATATGCCGAAAAATAAACCCTTTTTAACGAAAACTTTCTGTAAAGTGCCTGTGTAAGGTTAAGTATCTGATAATCGCTGTCATTTGTTGCACCGATAATCATCTGTGTGCTTTGTCCCCCGGGGACGAAGTGAAGCTTGTTTTTCGTTGCAAGAGAAGCATCCTTAACCTCTGTTATTGTATTTTTTATAAATTCCATTGGTTTAATAAGGGAGTCTTTGGTTTTTTGCGGTGCAAGAAGCTTAAGTCCGGATTCCGACGGAAGCTCTATATTAACACTCATTCTGTCGGCAAGAAATCCTATTTCCCTTGTAAGAATGTCAGATGCACCGGGAATACCCTTAACATGAATGTATCCGTTGAATTTATAGGTGTACCTTAAAAGCTTCAGCGTTTCAAGTATAAGCTCCGCTGTATAGTCGGGGCTTTTTACTATTCCACTGCTCAGAAAAAGACCTTCAATATAATTTCTGCGGTAAAAATCTATACAAAGCTCTGCAAGCTCCTGTGGTGTAAACATCGCACGGGGAATATCGTTGGAAACACGATTATGGCAGTATTTACAGTCGTTTATACAGTAGTTTGTAAAAAGCACCTTTAAAAGCGATATACACCTTCCGTCACCACTGAAGGCATGACAGCAGCCTGCGGCAGTGGGTGCACCTATTCCTCCATAATCAAAGCTTCGTTCGCTTCCGCTTGATGAACAGGATGCATCATATTTTGCACTGTCTGCAAGTATTTCAAGTTTTTTCAAAAGCTCCACAAAAACACCCCACATTTAAGAAACGGGGATACGTACGCTGCAAAGCAGAACCGCCGGTTTTTTCGCGTACGACCCCTTCTTTTTGTTTTCTGTGAAACAAGTATAACACATTATTTTCAAAAATGCAAACATTTGTTCGTAAATTTTAAGAAGAAAATATTAGAATTTTAAGAAAAATTGCTAAAAAGGGTCCTAAAATCAGTCCAAAGACGCCCAGAAGCTTCATTCCGGCGTAGAGGGCGAATACAGTTACAAGGGGGTGAATTCCGAGGGAATTGCCAAGAATTTTAGGTTCGCAAAGTTGCCTTGTAAGGAGCGTAATTCCGTAGAGAATAAGCACTCCCCAACCTGCAGAAGAGTTTCCTGAAAGAAAAAAGAATGCGGACACAGGGAAAAGAACAGTTCCTGTCCCTAAAATTGGAACTGCATCCACAATTGCCGTAATAAGGGACAGAATAAAGGCGTAATTTATTTTAAGGATAAGAAAGCCGGCTAACAAGACAAGGAAAACAATACCTTCTATAATAAGCTGTGCTTTAAGATAGGATGTAAAGACGGAAAAAAAGGTTTCTTTTATTTTTAAAAATCCACCGTAGGTCTTATTACCGAAGAATTTTTTTAAAGACGGAAAAATTTTATCTCCGTCTTTAAGGAGAAAAAAACCTGTAAAAACAGAAGCAAAAGAGGCTATAAACACAGAAGGAAGAGTTTTTGCAAAGGATAAAAGAAATTCACTTATACGGGAAACTGCTGAAGAAACAAGGTTTTTCAATGCTTCTGCCATCATAGGAAACACGGTCTCGGAAACGGTTTTACCCACATTCAGCTTTTGTGCAAGGTCTGAAATTTTTCCGGCGGTGCTATTTATTACAGATGCATAAAGAAGTGGAGGATTTTGAGTAAAAGAGTAAAGCTCATCAAAAATCTTTCCGCCGATAAATTTTATTACAAGAAAAATTCCGCCTGAAATAATTAACAGGGAAAAAAGTGCAGAAAGAAATGACGGAATGTTATGCTTTTTCAGTGCTTTGTTCAAAGGGTTTGCGGTAAAATATAAAAACGTACCGAAAATAAAAGGTGCAGATATTTTAAAAATCCACGGAAGAGCCATAAACAGAAGCATTAGTGGAATAAGAAAGATGATAAAATCAATACACAGTGAACGAATAGTAGAAAAGGAAATATTTTTCATAAAAAACCCCCTTCGGAAGCGTGCCGCTTCACCCCTGTCGCACTCTTTTTTTGTGCAAACATGGCTTCATGCGACTTAGTTTTGCGGCTTTAAGCGTGACTTTTTCGGAAGCGTGCCGCTTCACCCCTGTCGCACTCTTTTTTTGTGCAAACATAGCTTCATGCGATTTAGTTTTGCGGCTTTAAGCGAGACCTTTTCGGAAGCGTGCCGCTTCGCCCTTGCCGCACTTTTTAAGACAATAAAAATAACAAGAGCAATAAATCTGCTCTTGTTATTTTATTCAATAAAGTTAATTTTTAATCTCAGTATTCAAGGAATTTCTTCATAATTGAATACCCTATCTCTATTTTTTCACCGCACTTTTCTGCATCTGATTCGATAAAGCGAAGACCTGTGTTTTTACATTCACCTTTTTTGTAAATAACTGCCGGTACTCTTTCGCGGCTGTGTGTCTTTGTAGAAACAGGAGTAGGATGGTCCGGCATTACAAGGAACGCATAATCCTCGCCTGCGTTGTCAAGCTGCTTTTTTATGTAGCCGATAACTTTTTCGTCGATTATTTCAAGGCTGCGTGTTTTTCCTTCAGCATCGCCCTGATGACCACATTCGTCAGGAGCTTCAAGGTGAACATATACAAGGTCAGCACCGCCATTCAGAAGTGCGTCAGCGGCTGCTTTTGCTTTGCCGTCGAAGTTTGTGTGGATGTTACCTGTTACACCTTCAACATCAATACTGTTCATTCCTGCAAGGATTGCAATACCCTTTATAAGGTCAACGGCACTTACGACCGCCCCTTTTTTTCCGTAAAGAGCTTCGAAAGACTGAAGTGACGGGCGTGTTCCTTCGCCCCATATCCACATAGAAGTAGCGGGATTCTTACCTTCGGCAATACGTTTCTTGTTTACGGGATGGTCGCGGAGTATCTTTTCACTCTTTTTCATAAAATCAAGGATTTTTTCGTCAGAGGGAAGGTATTCCTTAACCTTGCGGTCTGAAATATCGTGAGGCGGAATAAGCGTGAATTCCTTTGGTGCATCTGTCCATACAAAAAGGTGGCGGTAGCTTACACCGGGATAAAAATGAAAATCTCCGCCGCCCAGCTGTTTTTCAATTTCCTGCATAAGCTGGGTGCTTTCCTCGGTTGTAATTTCGCCTGAGGAATAGTCAAGCATGGTTTTTTCACTGTAATCCTCTTCATCAGAAAGCGTTACAAGATTTGCACGGAATGCTGTCTGATTATCCCCAAGCTTAACGCCTATTGATGCCGCTTCAAGGGGTGAACGGCCTGTATAGCAGTCAAGAGGGTTATAACCCATAACAGAAAGATTTGCAACGTCACTTCCTGGTTTAAGTGAATCAGGAACTGTTTTTACAAGGTAAAGCGAGCCGTTTGAAGCAAAATAATCCATATTGGGAGTATTGCTTTTTTCAAGGGGTGTCATATTTCCAAGCTGCGGCAGAGGAAGGTCTGCACAGCCGTCTGTAAGAATAATAACGTATTTCATTCAATCAGGACCTTTCAAAAATTTTACTTTCTAGCGTGACAGTAGTCGAACCTTATACGCCCTGACTTGCTAAATTCCAATAATACGAATTTGTCAGATTTGAAGGGCGTCAGCCCATCTGCATCTTCCGCATCCGTCTTATTAGAAATTTTTCATCGTCAGGGTTCTTCG
>JAZPYX010000025.1:0-86733 GCA_045544395.1 Clostridia bacterium | reverse complement strand
AAATGTAAATAAGCTAAAATCTGATGGTACAACACTTGCATCTCCGTAGTACTTTAGACTTTTTACCTCATCATAGGGAATATTAAGGCTTTCTATATCCTCTTCGGTAAAATAATCCACACCCTTCTGCGGAGTATATCCGTCTGCACCGGCATCACCCTTGTCACCTTTTTCACCGACAGCTCCCCTATCGCCCATCACCCGTCCCACATTAAAGGATTTTTCTGTTCCGTCTATTTTTAATATAAGTTCTCCGTCTTCATTTATTGAAACTTCAGGACTACTCTCTTCATCAGGATAATGAATCCACAAATCGCCGTTTTCGTCTACATTGAAAGAAAAAAAGCCGTTAGCAGGCATGACCATTCCGCTTATTCCACGTTCACCTTTTTCGCCTTTGTCGCCTCTTTCGCCTTTGTCACCTTTTATTCCCTGTTCGCCTCTTTCACCTTTTTCACCTTTTATCCCCTGAATTCCTCTGTCACCCTTTTCGCCTCTGTCCGAAATCATAAGCCAGAATTTTTCATTTTGCGGAGTTATTGCAAAACACTCTTCAACACATACATAGCAGCGACCACCGAAAGTAACTTTATTTCCTGGCAAATATCTTTTTTCTTCATTATAAATTTCCCACAAATTTATATTGTCGCAGCAGTTTTTTACTTCATTTTGTGTAGAGCTCATTAATTCCTTTACCTTTGGCATAAGCTGTTCAAACTCAGAGTGTAATTGAATAGCTTCATCAGGAGTAAACGAAAAAATCTTTTCTTTTGTGTTAGAATATGTCACAAACAACTTATCCTGCGTAGTTTTATATACTTTATGAGGATTACTTTCAAAATATCCCTCTACCGTAAAACTACACCAGCCTTCAACAGTCATAACTTCTGCCGGAATAAAAGTTTCATACACTGACGTCATATTTTCCGGATTCGGAACCAGTAGCACAGTTGTTTCATTTTCGCCCTTTGAATCTTTCCATATAACTCTTTTTGCAAATCTGTCCCACTCACTGTCAAACACCATTTTAACTAACGTAACATTTGCACTTCCTGCACTTCCTGCATTTTTGCTATTTTTAGAAACAAACTGACCTTTTATATTAATTGTTAATGCACTCATTTTTACCCCTTCCTTTCAGGATGCTTTTCTACAATGAACTCAATTATAGAAAAGCATCCTGTCTATATCTTAATTATTATATAGCTTATACTGCTGAGCCTGTTTATAATCGTAATCGCTTGTATGTAAGCCTTCAGGAAGTCCCAGAATTTCTGCACTGGCACTATCAAGATATCCCATTGCCTCCCATTTTTCGAGAGCATTGTCTATCAACTGCTGTTTTTCTTTTTCTTCATTGTCATAAAGATTCTGACGTATTTCTTCTTCAAGAGTCTTTTCTTTAAACTGGAGTTCTTTTAAGCGATAACTGTCATCCCGGGCGAGTTTGTCATTTCGGTATTTGTTGTCTTCTCGGAGCGATTCCCATCTGTACGCATCATCCTTAGCGAGTTTATCAATCAGGTAATCAAGATTTCTGTTATTATACTCAAGCTCTTTATTTTTGCCTTCATTATTCAACTCCGACTCACGCTGCTTGTAATTAGCATTATACGAATCAAGATAGTTTTTGTATGAAAACTCTCTGTCCTTGTTATACTGTTCAAGTCTGTCCTGATATTTTTCATACTCTGATTCAGCAAGACCTGCAAGAACTTTAAGATTATCACGCTTTGCCGAAACTGAATCAATGTATCTGTCATACGCACTTTCATAAAGTTCAGGAATCTTGTCAGTCAGCTTTGAGTTGTAATTTTCAAGCATCTGTGCCGCTGCACTTACAGCGTAGCTTGAAGCAACTCCACCTGTATTTAAAGATAATTCTCCCAGAAGGTCCTGCATTGCACGTTTTCCTTCTCTGTTATATTGATTTTTGTAATATGCGTATAAATCATCAGAATACAAATCATAATCAAAATCTTTTAATTTAGAAAGCTCATCGTATAACTTGTCAACTTTATACTGATAACTGTTTTCAAATACCGGTGATTTCTCATCATAAGTGTAATTTGCCCCCATAATATATTGAATAGCATCATCATAAACACTATCATATGTATATTGTGAAAGACCTATTGTTCCGCTTGATTTTTTTATACGTTTTTTTAAAGTATCCGAAACTTTTTCCCTGGAAGCCCCTGTCTTAATCTGATCCCGGATTATGTTGGAATAATCTGTTGTATCAAGCCATCCTGCATAATTATTAGTTTTTTCATAAGGAAGCTTTTCACCGTCAATCTTTTCATTACGGCTTTTTTCATATTTTGCAGCACTTTCATAATCACCGGCCTTAACCGCTTCATCCATTTTGGCTTTGTAGTCAATTTCTTTATCATATCCCATTATATCCCCTCCTTATTTAATTACGGTTTGTTTAGTATCAATTTCGATGATGTTTGAACTGTCCAGATGAGTTAATATGTACTCCAACGTAGCCTGATTTGAGCGAAGATAACTTTCTATTATACTTATTGCCTCTTCAGGACTTTTTCCTGTAAGTTCAAGAAGATCATTAAACATACATTTCCTCCTAATTCACACAAAACTCTCTTACAATGGATTCTATAACACATCTTCCTTTTCCGGAAATTTTCAGTTTAATCTGATGATTGTTTTTTAAAACACATGGAATGTTTATGTATTCTTTTTTCTTTCCATAACGCACACATACTGTTTGCCAATTGCCCTCATCGCCTGAAATTTCCGCTTTTATCCACGCATTTTCAAAAAGCTGTGCAGTAATATAAAGCCGTGAATAGTTTTTTGTTTTATAATATTGTTCATCAAAGGGACAAAATTCTACAAACCATTGGCAATCTCCGTCAATATCTGCAGAATTCCACTTTACCCCCTCTGCTGTAAGTCTGTACAGATTTTCTCCGGAAGAAAAATAACCAATTACATTTTTATATCCGGATTTACTCCATAAGCCGTGCTTTTCATCATAAACAAATTCCTCTCTCTGTCCATCCTTATCACCACTAAGATAGTAGCAGTTTCCATCTGCTCCTGCTGAACAATTTTTAAGCGATATATCTCCAAGGCTTTCTGAAATTTTCTGCGGCATTCCTCCAAAAAAAGAATATACTCCGTTATTGCCTTTATAGAAAAGCTTTCCGTTAAGATTAACAAGACTTTTGAAGTCGTTTTTCATAATACCTGCACCGAAGCACTCAATAAGCTGAAAATTTGATGGCCTGGTTCCATAAAGCTTATAACACTTTGATTCTTTAAAAAACAAGCAGCAATTTCCGTATGCTATTGCAGCAGTAAATTCTCCCGCAGTATTTGACTGAACAGTATAACTGTCTGTAGAAAGATTATCGTATTTAAAGAAATTGAAAGGATCACCCAGTGCCGAGCCGTATATTACATTTCCTACACAGCCCCACAGGCGGTTTTCATAAACACAAACAAAGCTAAAATCCGGGATTTTCCGTTTGACAGTAACACCTGACGTCATTACACATTCCGTAAAAGTTCCGTCAGCAAATTCCAGTTTATCAGCACTGCACTTTATGATTCTGGCCTCTTTATTGTTTGATGCTTCATCACAGCCAGTTATTTCTATAACATCGCCCTCTCTAAGCTCTGAAAAGACATCTTTAGCTATATTCCTTACCGTCACATATTCACAGACTATCTGCGTTGCTGTCCCTTCATCTGAAAAAATTTGCTGCACAATTCTGTAATGACTGTTCCCGCTTACTTCTGAAAATATATCCCCGCCTGAAAGCTCTGACGCATTTATAAGCGACATATTTTCAAAGCAAATCCTTCCTTCATTAACCGTTACATTACCATATTTGAAAACTTTTTCTCCTTCTTTAAAATTCATACTTTCAATAGTTTTTTCTTCTGTATAAACTTTTTCAGGAACACTTATAGAGTTTGCTTTAAAGGTGGTTTCAATGTTCTCCAGAACACATTTTCCTTCAAGAGAACCAAACTTTTTTTCTTCAATGTCGTAGTACATTTTATCAGGAAAAACTACTATCTTATTCCCTATCTGCTCAATTATTTTTTCACCGTTTACAAGTTCTCCAACACATTTACGGTCATAGTAAAGTCCTGTATCTGTAGCAACACATTCCTTGTCTCCGTAAATTGCAGCTTTTACAGCTTCACACTCAAATTCCGTCACGCTTTTCCTTCGTTGTGTGATGGAAGGAAAACACTCGTGCGAAATTCCTTCGCAATCAAGAATGTCCCCTTCCTTGTAGTTCTGTATATAATTCAGTCCCCCAAAATTCACTGTGTTTCTGCTGTAGTTGTTTTTGCTTTTAAAAACCGGTAATCGCATTATAAAACCTCCTCAAAAGAGCTTCAGTTTGTTTTCCGGAGGAATATTATTACGTATATAATTTTTTCTGAATTCAGAATATGCCTGTTCGAACATAACAGCTGCGGAACTGTAAGAGGCAAGCTCACCGCTGAAAAAGTTACTCATAGCAATAATATACAGTTCATAGATATTGTCATACGGATGCTTTGCTACAAGCTCTGTATCTCCATTTTCGGGAAAAGTGTATCCTTTAAAGTCAGTTTTATGCATTGTTTCACGCATAATTTTTCCATCAAGTTCACTCAGCCAACGACATTTAACAGTATCAGATATGTTATCCGGACTAAGGCGCATTGCATTTTCTATAGCAGTATTAACTGTTGCCATTAAAAAACAAACTCCTTCCATCCCTCATCCGCATAAATATATATGCCTGTCTTTTCCCCAACAATCCTCATACCGGCTTCACCGTTATTATCAACTTTTTCTACAGGAATATCACCTCTGAGAACAATAGCAGGTCTCAGGTTACATTTTACATTCTGATAAACTGACGAATAATATCCGCTTGTATTAGCACCAAAAACCCTTTTGCTGTCTGTCAGGCTTCTTGTAAGGTAATACTCTTTATACTTTCCGTTTTTAAGCGATGTCACAATGCCGTGTTCCTTAAAATACTCCATTGCACTGTATTCTTCAACAGAAGGCAAAAAGCAATGTCTTCTTTCAGATTCTTCAAGCTGGGCAGCAACAAGTTTTTTCTGTATACCTTCAGTAAAAAGCTTTGCAAAAACTGTTTCAAGATACATGTCTGCATCTGAGCCGTAGTAAATTCCCCTTTTGGCGAAATCATAGTATTCTGTTTTGTCTGTCAGATACTTTCTGACCAGTGTCACATTGCCTTCACCGTGAATAGTTTTTGATGCAAGGATATATTCTGTAGCTTCCCCTGCTTCCTCAAGAATAATAATGCTTCCTTCCTGACAATCTCCGAGCTTCACTGCTGTATTATCTGAAAAAGCAAAACAAACATCACCAATTACTGCATTTTCCGGAAGTGTTGCACAAAAAGAAATATTTCGTACACAATTTTCCGAAAGCGGTGCTTCCCATGCATAAACTTTTCCTAAAAGACTTCCGCCTTCTTTAAGAAGAGTTTTTTCAAAAAGGGTTTGTGCAAACTCATAGAAATCCGTTTTTCGGCCCTTTGTATCATATATTCCAGCAATCATATCGCCTTCTTTATCTATGGCGTCTTTTCCGCGGGGAATTTTAAAATACAATGCCGGGTTTGCAGGGTCTGATGCGTCAATTTCGACAGAAGCCTCTTGCGAATAGTCCAGTGTATCTACACCGTTTACACTGAAAACAGGTGTAATACCGTCTCTTCCGCTGAGTCCGGTTTCGCCCTTATCACCTTTATCGCCACGCTCTCCCTTCGGGCCGGGATCTCCCTTGTCACCTTTTATACAACCAAGGTTAAAACTTGCCATCAAAAATCCCCCTTTTATATATTTCTGGCAGCAGCTTCCCTGTAAAACTCATCGCTTTTATTATCCATAAGACGTGCGGTCTTAATATCCTGTCGCATTGAGTTCTCAATAACATCGGCAAATTTCTTTTTGATTTTCACCTTTCTGCCTCTTGCGATAACACAGCTTTCCCCGTTTACCGCAACAAAAACATTATCCTTATAGTCCTTGTTGTCTCTGAACAGTTCAATTTCCACAAGGGTGTTTTCTGTAACGGGAGAAGTCAAAACTTTTCCTTCTGATTTTTTTACTGTAGCCATAATAATATTCCTCCTAAGTTATTTAATCTGAAGAGGTGACTGAAACAATCACTTCACTCTGGCCCATACTCAGACTGTTTCAGTCCCCCTTAATATAAAATTAGTTATTAAATGTACTTGCAGTTTCGATTCTGATCATATACGGTTCAACAAGTCTTACAGCCGCTTTTGTGGCTTTCCAACCTGCTGTTGCTCTTTGGTTAAGAGGGTCTGCAGTTCCGGCACTTCCAAGCTGCTTTATGATATGCGTAAGACCGCCGCCTTTAATCTCAGTAGTACCATAAGCATTGTCACCAATAATAAGTGTGGAGTACACATCCCTACCGTAAAGACCTGCTTCACCGGGATATATTTCGTCGTTTGCTGCGGGTTCAACTGAAAGAGCGTTTTTCACAAAAAGCGCCTTTGAAGCTACATTAAAGCCACATACAACTGCACTTTCACATTCTGTGCTGCTTTTAATCTGTATGGATGCTCCAACAAGTCTGGGTGCATCTTCTTCCGAAAGATTTTCCTTTACAACAATCTGATAAAGACTTCCTTCACCGCACATCTGTGTAGCTTCACCTGCTGATGTAAGAGTAGAATAGCTTTCAACCGTAAGACTTCTTGATTCTTTTGTAAGGTCTTCTGCATGGAAAATCTTTGCTTCACTTGATTCCACAAATCTTACGTTTTCAATCTTGCCGATTTCGCCCTGATAGATTCCTTCCGGGTCAGAATAAGTCTTTACATTAACCCATTTAGGATCGCTCATAAGGTCATATGCAGTATCGGGATGAATGATACCGACATAGCTGCCGTCTATTGTTTCGGCATTCATCTTCTTAAGGTATCTTACAGCACGTCTTACAGCATCAACGCTAAGATAATGATTACCGCTTTCATTTCCGCCTGTAAGACGGGCTCTTGATGCGACCTGACCTTCAGCATACTGTACGTTGGTACCGCCTGAAAGAACCTCTCTTGTAATGGTATCAAGTGTTCTTCCAGCCTGACCGCCAAGAAGCTTTGTTGCCTGAATGAGGTTATTGTCAATTGCAGTAAGCATAAGAATATCAGAAAGCTCAATAAAACCTCCGTATTGCTTTACTTCCGCAGTTACAACACCCATATCAAGCTTCTGACCGTTGGGGGTAACACCTTCTGCAAGAGGTGTCGTCATTTTGGGAAGGGGGTCATACTTACGAAATTCGATTGTTTTACCGCTTCCCTTGGGAATGGGACATTTCTGTCCGAACTGATCGTGAACAAGCTTGGGTTCTGCCATATCAATAAGATAGTCAGAATAGTAGGTCTTCATTTCATTTGAAAGTCCGCCTGTTTCACCGTAAGGAACACTTACACCCGTATTGGAGTTAGCAATACCAGATGTAGTGTTCACAACATTACCTGCAGCAAAATGCTGCAAATTAAATTTAAACATACATTTCTCTCCTTAATTACATTTTTCTCATTTGGTGTTGATGGATTTGGCTCCCCTTTTTAAGATAGGCCACTCCGATTTCAGAATTCAATTCTTTCACCGCCGGCAGCTCTTCTTGCAAGCTCTGCACGTTGCTTCTTTGTCAGCTTTCCGATATTATTTGACAAAAGAATGCCTCCGTTAGGTTCGCTTCCGTTCTCTACAGGGCGGTTTTTCTTATAACGAATTGAATCAACAACCTTCTTTTCAGCATTTCTTGAATTGCTGTCAAGGATTGTGTCAATATTAAGTACCTCGTAAGCACTTTTAACGCTTACTCCCGCCTTAAGAAGTCTGCAGAATTCAGGGTTAGAAAGTTCTCTTTCAAAATCGAACTCAGGGTACAGTCTCTTTGTTTCTTCTGCCTGCATTCTCCACTGCTGTGCACGGTTTTTTGCTTCCATACTGCGCATATTTGTTTCACGGTCTCTTTTAAGAAAATTGTTTTCGGCAATAAGTCTTTTAATTAACTCTATGTGTTTCATACCCGTGTTATTTTCTGCAAAGTCTCTGTTTTCTGTATCTGTTTTCTTTTCAGCAAAATTCATATTCTCATCAATCATCCTTTCAAGCTTCTGTGTGTCTCCGTCTTCAATGTTGAACTTTTTCATAAGCATATCAACTATTGCAGCATTTTCCTGTGCCTTCTCCTTCAAGTCTTTCACCTCCTTAAGTCTGCGACTGAGTATTGCCTGAACTTTTTCGGAAAACTGTTTTTTATATTTTCCGCTTATAAGCTCTTCAAACTCAGCTGCTGATTTTTTTTCGCTTTCGGCGTCAAAGCTTTTTTCTTCGCCCGATGGCGGGTTGCTGACTTCCGCCTTGTTTTCAGCATTTATACCATCTCTTACCTCCGCGGTAGGTTTTGAGAGAGCATTCTCATTCTTCTTTTTCATAACCAATCTCCTCCTCGTTAGAAATAAATTCTCTTATTCTTAATTCAATTGCACTCTTGCCTTCAAAATCCATAATTTCAAGAGCACTGAGTGTCTGATATGCATTTTCCGGTGCAAAGAAGCCAAGTTTAAAAAGCTCCTTTGCCATTTCGTTTTGTTCAAGTCTGCTATAGGGACTTTTCTTCTGGGTTTTTACTGCAATATCAAATACAGGCTTACGGTAATAGCCTCCATCAGATTTTTTCACGCGTATGTTTTCATTGCTGTAATCTGTAAATTCATATCCGCCGTCAGGCGTATTTACCCTGAAGGAGCGTCTTTCCGTGTAAAACTGACGTATCAATTCAATACACAGATAATTGATTGAGGTATATGCCCTGTATGTTGTTTTAAGCATATCACGGCTTACTTTGTTCCCGGCTTCCTGAAGAGCTGCTATAGCAGATGCCGCTGTAACACCGCGATTAGCATCGCCACGGTTAAAATCGGTATTGGAGCTTGTCTCCTTCAGTTCTTCAATCTTCATTTTAAGTATATTTATACAGGATGCAGGAAGCTGATTTACATTTATCGGCTGAAGCCTTTCTTCGTTTATATCACCCTCCACATGAACAATGGGTTTTGACCAGTCAAGAAATTCTGCTTCGTTTATTCCCGCACTTATTTTTGCAAAATATCTTGGTTTTGCGGCCATAAGTGCATTTTCCAGAATTGCACTGTTAAGCTTATCAATATACATCTGAGGATTTTTTGTAACAGCGACAAAACCAAAACCCGACACACTTCCTTCTTCCGGGAAAAGGCAGTCAAGCACAATAGGATATTCGCCGTGATCGTACCATCCGTTTTCGAAAAACTCTTCATGGTTTTCTGATGCAAAAAGCAAATTATCTCCGGCAAATTTACAGTAATGCAACACCGTTTTTCCTTCCTTTGTTCTTACCTTGTAATACCAGTCAACAACTAAGACCTTTTTACTGACATCTACGCTGTCATCATATATATACTGCTTGACCTCTATTGGATTTCCGATTTTCTTTCCCCTGAGAGATGGGTATTCACTTTCAAGAATATCGGCATCTCTTAAATCCACAATAAAGAGGTTTCTGCTTTTCTGAATATCTGTTATTCCTGGTTCCCAAAAGATATTCAGAAGGTCGATTTTCCTTATCTGTACATCGCCAAGACCGTTTTCAAGCTCACTGTTCCAGAATACTCCGTAAGCACTGCAGCCGTGTTTCAGCTTGTACCACCAGTTGTTTGAATAAATATCTTCAAAATTGTTGTGTTCCATTATCGACGGAAGAATAGCTGACAATTTCTTTGCTTCGTCATTATCATCTTCTTCCCTCGGAAGGACGCTTGCTTCGGGGAAACTGTCCATAGCATCGGCATGCTTATTTGTCAGCGTATTAAAAAGCCATGCACTTACACTTTCTGTTTGCTTTCTGTTTTCCGTACTGTGATCAAGATGCCTTAATTTCCACCACTGCTCGTCCTCTACAATTCTTGTTTCAAGACTTGATTTTGCATTTTTATAGTCACGCAGAATTTGTGCAGCTATTTCAATTTCTGCCTGACCGATTTTTCGTTTTCCGCTTTCGGTTTCTTCCTTTTTTCCGAATATACTGTTAAGCTTCATCATCTTCCTCCTTTATTTCCGGCAGCATAACTATACCTGTTTCATTTTCCTCGTTCCCTGTTTTATTTATCTCGGCATTCTTTATCCCAAGTTTTCTTTCTTCTAAAGGTGATATTATTCCATACATAACCCGCTTTATTTCTTCAAGGGACTTAAGTGCCTTTATAGCATTATTCAGTGATTCCATATCGACCTTTTCAAATATAACCTCTTCGGTAACAGGCTTTCCGTCTTCATCCTTTCCCTTTACAAGATGCCTTTGAAACTGCTTTTTATCACTTGCCGCTTCATCAAGCACTCCGGAAAGCTTGTTTGCTATATCAATTTCCTTTGCGAGCTTTATTGCCGCAATGTATGCTGCGTTGTCCGCACATTTTTCCATAACGTTTTCTAAGTAATCCTTTTTTAATTCATTCCATCTTTCTATCTGATAATGTCTGTATACAGTTGCAGAATTTATTCCATATTTTTTAGCAAGAGCAGACACCGTTATATCGCCTGTCACATATTCAGTTTTTATGGCATTCCAGTCGTAGTTCTTTTTTTTCATTCAATCATCCTTCAATAGTTAAAAAAATTATACGGTTTTGGCTCGTTGAGGTCTAAAGGATCGTAGAAAGTGTCCACAGGCTCTTTTGGCGGCGGATTGATAGGCTTTTCCATAAGCACGTACCGACATTCATCGTAAATATGGTCTTCAGTGTCAGTATCAATATCCTCAACATCTGTCTGGCTGTATACAAGCGACGGAATAGTTCTTATAAAATGCTTGCAGGTGCTGAAAACATAAAGCATAGGGATTCCGTTTTCATCGAATACAAGTCGGTTGTGCATCTGCATCTTTCCGGCAATACGTGTGTTATCGGCTTTTTCGAAAAATACACCTTCTTTTTCCATCATTACAGCAATACTTTCACCGCGGCTTTCATCAAAAATAGAAGGGTCCGCTATACCGCTTATATATTTCCCGCGTAAATTCACATCATCTTTTTCAATTTCTTTAATTTTCCTTGCTATAGCGGAAGGTTCCCACCTGACCCCTTCATTGGGGGTGTCAGTACAACCGTACAATTCACGTATTCTGTATATCCTGCCGTCATGGTCCACTCCGTACCAACCAACGGAAAAAGGTCTTGAATAACCAAAATCAAATCCACGGTATATTTTCCACGTATCCGGAATTCTGAATGGTTCTATAACGTGGGTATGTTTTCTTGTAATATATCCGTCAGGATTATTTCTCCACATTGTAAACACCTGCCCCGAAAAGCAGTCCCAGTCACCGTACAAAAGAGCTTTTCTTTCATTTTCAGGAAGGGAGGCAAGCCTTGTTATGTATTCAGGGTCATTTTCCATAAGAATTTTATTATCGAATATACTTGACGGTACAAAAATCCTGCTTCTGCGTCTCATCTCACTTTTTCCGTCAGGAAATACGATTTTCACATTGTCCCATATAGTAGTCATAGGCGGTGCCGGAGATATAAAACGTTCTTTAACCCATCCGTGGCCTATCCCACCGGGGTTTGCCTGTGCACGTATATAACAGCGTGTTCCGGGTCCGTTTGGTCTGTTCCGGCTGAAAAGATAACTATATTCATCCCACGTAAAATGTGTAAGCTCATCAAAATCAATGAAGTCGTAACGCTTTCCCTGATAGTTTGTTCTGTCCTTGGTATGCTGCATTGCCCCGAAATAAATTTTTGCCCCGCTTGGAAATGTCCAGCAATGCTTCTGCTCGTTATATTTTGCCTCAGGAAAAGACGGCAGATAAATTTCACGGCTTCTGTCAACAAGTTCTGAAAGCTGCGGATAAGTTTTTCTGAGTATTAATCCACGGTAGTGAGGAATATTCACCTGTCTGAGTGCCTCCGCAATGGCACAGTCGCTTTTTCCGCCGCCTGCTGCACCGCCATATAAAGCCTCGTTTTCAAATCTTGACATAAAAAGCTTTTGCCTTGGCTGTGGCTTCCATACTATATTAGTCACGAGTTTTCTCCCGCTTCTTTTACTGTCTCAAGTATATAGTTGCCTTCATCATCGCATTTTGCGTTGAGGTGATATTTTCCAAGAGCTTCACTTACATCTTTTCGCGATATTTTCCTTGCTCCGCCGCTTTCTCCTGTAAGTATCACTATGTTTGCCGCCGCACAGTCAAGAAGCTGTCTGAGTGCCACTATTTCCTCCCGCAGCTCTTTTATAAGCTTTCCATCGTTCTTTATGCGGTTATCCCTTCGTTTTATTTCCTTAGAAACATCCATTTATCTTGTTTCCTCTCTTTCATAGTATTTTTCAAGATTGTGACATATCGTGCATTTTCGCCAGTTAATGGGATTAGCACAAAAATCCGTAACATACTCTTCTTTGGATTTTTTATCGTAAAAGCTAAGCACACCACCCTCGCATCCAAGCTTTTGCTTTTCGCTTCGTTTGAAAAACGGGCATTGCATTACCATGGGCATATTTATCACCTTCCTTTAATTATTATATAAAGAGGACATATATTTTCCGTAGCTCATTCCTGCCGCCTGTGCCTTTTGCTGAAGCTCTGTCAAATCTTCAAATGGCGGTTTCTTGTAATTAATGTACGGTGCATATCCGCTTTTCTTTCTGCGTCTGCAAAAATCACTGCACACCCTGCGTCTTAGGGAAAGCTCAGGGATTTTTCTTCCGCATACTACACAAAATTTTATCTTATCCTCCATTATTTTTCTTTCCTTTCCCGTAAGTTGATTTTGTTGTTCTTACGTCTTACGTAAGTAATATACGACAGCGAATGACGGAAGTCAATACTTTTTACGTAAGTTTTTTAAATTTTTCTTGCATTTTAAGAAAGTTCGTGTTATACTTACTCCATAAAGCAAAGGGAGTGACCGCTATGAAATTATACGAACGAATAAAGGAACGTCGCATAGCAATGGGGATGACGCTTCTTGATGTGGCTAATGCACTTGGCGTTAAAGAAGCAACCGTACAACGTTATGAAAGTGGCGAAATAAAAAATCCCAAGCACCAGACAGTGCTTGAGCTTGCAAAGATTTTTCACTGTACCCCGTCGTATCTTATGGGGTGGGAGGAGGATGTCCTTCCTGAATCAGTAATGCATATAAGCAAAAAAAAGCTGCCGCTTCTTGGGGAGATAGCGGCAGGTCAACCTATTTTTGCAAAGGAGGATGTGGAATATTATTCCCCCGGGGATGATACCGGAGCAGATTTTTGTCTCCGCGTCCACGGTGACTCTATGACAGGGGCAGGGATAAAAGACGGAGACATTGTCTTTATCCGCAGTCAGGAATCTGTTGATGACGGTGAAATCGCAGCCGTCCTTGTAGATGATGAAGCAACTTTAAAACGTGTATACCTTTCCCCTGATACCGTTACCCTCGTTTCCGAAAATCCCAAATATAAACCTATGATCTACACAAAAAAACAGTGTAGAAATATCCGTATTTTAGGAAAAGCAGTATCATATACAACCAGGCTGTAAAATTTTTACTTGACTTTTTCAAACTAAAAAGACCGTATTTTCATAAACAAATGTGAAGATACGGTCTTTTTTCTGTTGTTCTCTTAATCTCAAACTTTATATATTCTTTTTAATTCTTTCCATCGAGCGTTCCTCACCGATTACCTGCTGAATACACCAGATATCCGGAGAGTTTGTTCTTCCTGTAATTGCAACACGGATTACACCGCTGACGTCACCAACGTGACCCTTATACATTTCAGGATTTTTCTTGTAAAGCTTAGGTTGGGGAGCATATCCTAACTCTTCCCCGATAGCTCTCACCTTAGAAAACCATGTTGACTGGTCATCCTGATGGTCGTATGTTTCCATATACTTTTCCAGTATAATCTTTCTGTCTTCCTCCGTTACATTCTGAGGGAATTCGTCTTCCATACAGAATAGTTCCTCAAAGAAGAAGCTATAGAAATCTTTTGATTGTTTCCAGTGGCTGATATCCTTTCTGGGTTTTTCTCCGCCTCTGCCGATGCCAATCATTCCCAGAGCAAATTCCTTATCACGCGTAAGAAGATTATAGTATTCTTCATCACATTCCTTTGCCCAGTCAGTAATATAATCATAAACAGTTTCACTGTCAAGAGTAGCAAGATAGTTTTTGCTCACATCATTAAGCTTGTCTATATCAAACAGAGAACCGCTGATGCCCATTTTTTTTGTCGTAAACTCGAATTCTTTAACGTCTTTTTCGGGGTTGTCCATTCTCCACTGCTCGTAATTTGAGTTAAGCACCGTCATAAGATATTCCCACACCGCACCGGGAAGATATCCTTCGCTCTTATAATAATCAAGTGAAAGTTCGGGGTCTTTACGCTTACTGAGCTTACGTTTAACACCATTGTCAATCTTCATAAGCTGTGCCGTGTGGCAGTAAACGGGTGCTTTCCATCCCATAAACTCGAAAAGCTGAACGTGGATTGGAAGCGTTGCGAGCCACTCCTCCCCTCTTACAACGTGTGTTGTACGCATAAGATGATCGTCAACAACGTGTGCAAAATGGTATGTTGGAATACCGTCAGATTTAAGAAGCACTACATCCTGTTCATTTTCAGGCATTGTAAGCTCTCCTCTGATACCATCCTCAATAGTAAAAGTCTTACCGCTTGGCTCGGGAGCACGGAAACGAAGAACAAAAGGCATTCCTTCGTCAATGTTTTTCTTCGCTTCGTCAACAGTAATATTTCTGTGAACTGCCCACTTACCGTAATATCCGAAGTTTTCTTTAAGCTCCGTCTGCTTTTCACGCATAGCGGCAAGCTCTTCCTCTGTGCAGAAACAAGGATATGCAAGGCCTCTTTCTACAAAGTTTTTTGCAAAAGTCTGATAAATCTCTGCCCTCTGTCTCTGACGGTAGGGACCGTAATCACCCTTTTCACCGTTACTTGTAGCACCTTCATCAAATTCAACCCCAAAATAGCGTAGTGTATTGATAACTACATCAACCGCACCCTCAACCTCACGCTTGTTATCTGTGTCCTCTATGCGAAGATAGAAAACACCGTCAGAAAGGTGCGCAAGTCTTTCATCTGTGATTGCACCAAAAAGGTTACCAAGATGAATAAATCCTGTAGGACTGGGGCCGAGACGTGTAACTTTTGCCCCTTCCTTGAGCTTTCTCTCAGGGTAAAGCTTTTCATAATAATCGGGAGTTTTGTCTATTTGCGGAAAAAGAAGCTCCGCCATCTTTTTGTTTTCCATTGTTTCATTTCCTTTCAATCAAAATATCCGGTGTACACAACCTTCGGTGCATCGGGAAGAAGGTGGGCACAAATATCAATAAAATAGTCATCTGTCATAGATGCTATAAAATCAACTACTATATCATCAGTTGTGTTTTCGTCAACATATGAAGTTTCTGTTCCATAGAATTTTCTGCGTGTATTCGTAAAATCAATATGATGACGCCATATTATGCTGTTTTTATCATTTAAATCTTTTAATAGCTTTTCATAAAGCTGCTCAAACATCGGACGAAGGCACTTATCATACTGTTCATTCACGCTTTGCGACATGTAAATTCTCTGCATATTGTCACTTTTTGCTTGCCTCAAAGCATCAAAATACGCATCATCCATACGTATATATTCCTTACCAAAGCTATTTTCAACTATGTTCACAATAAAATTATTTATGGTGATAGCATTATAACTTCCGTCATGGTCAAACTCCATACCTGTACGTTCGGCATCCTGTCTGTCTTTGCCTAAGTATGCTATTATGTCGCTGACACGCACAACACAACCTTCAAGCGTCGAGGGAATAAGCTTTTTTACATTTCCTTTATCAGTATAGCATCCTTCAACCTTTTCGTCAAACTCTTTAAATCCGCTTATATCTTTCGGTCGGTATTCTTTAAGTTCAAGCTCCCCATTATGGCAGAGTATTCCATCAAGGGTATCAAGGCTTATATTGAGATTGAATATTTTATCAAGAACTCTTACGCTATGTACATTATGATTAAAAAATCGTCCTGTCCTTTCCGTGTATATATCGCCAAGAAGTCTTTCCCCCGCATGACCGAACGGAGTATGTCCGATATCGTGTCCAAGGGCAATTGCCTCAATAAGGTCAAGGTCAAGTCCAAGCAACCTTCCGATATTTCTGGCAATTCTTGATACAAGCTGAACATGAAGTGCACGTCTTGTTATATCATCATCTTTATAAAACGAAAAAACCTGAGTCTTATCTGTGTATCTGTTATAAAAAGGATGATGCAGAATTTTTTCTATATCTCTTATGTAACAGGGACGCCACAATTTTGCCTTATCACGTTCCGGATTACGTCTTACCACTTCTTTATTTTCCAACCTAAGCGTTTTCTCTATTTCAGCAGCTTTTTCCTCAGAAAGCCTGAGATAATCACTCTTTCCCAAACAAATTTCCTCCTCTTTTTAATATGAACTCTGCAGCAATACCAATTAATGCACCGCATACTGCACCGGATATACAAAGCACCGGTATATATAAAATTGCACCCTTTCCTACAAAAAAATATGCACATACAAGCTGTCCAAGATTGTGAAAAATCCCCCCAATGCTGCTTACTCCCGTCATCGAAAAGAGTTTCACATTCTTTGCAAGCACCATTATACCAAGACTTATCACCGCACCACACATACTGTATATAAGTGATGTTGCCGTTCCAAAAAGCAGCGAACATAGAATAACCTTCAGTATTGCGACAGTCCAGGCACTTTTTGCCGAACCGGAATACAGCATAAGCATCACTACCACATTTGCAAGGCCCACTTTTATTCCCGGTACAGGAACAACAGGCGGAAATAAACCTTCAATATATCCAAGAAGCACCGATATTGTAACAAAAAGGGCAGTTCTGGTTATTTTTTTACTGTTTATCATAATATAACATCCGTTTCATTTTTTGCTCCATCTCCCTCTATTATCACGGTAAGTCTGTTCGGCAGACACACAAGACTTCTGGAAGTATCGCTTATTTCACCTTTTTCACAGTCCTTACCCGGACAGTCAGAATGAATTATACTAACTTTTTCATTTTTGATTATCACGGTGTTCTCGCCGTATTTACTTTTCACATTGATTTCTGCATCTTCCGAAAGAGCTACCCTTCTGTAAAGCTCTCCATCAACATAAATTGCGGCACTGTTGCCTTTTTCTGATGTTAATAAGTACGAAACAAGCATTATAACAACAACTGCAACTATCAAAAAATCTCCTTTTTTCAAAAGAGACCACTCCTTTTACTATAATACGGTTGCCACAATTATACCGGCAACAACCAATAACGCACATAAGCTGCGACGAAGCGTACCTTTCTCTCTGTACATAATTTTACCCGCAAGAATTGCTGCCAATACTGAAGATTGCTTTATAAGGGTCATTATTGTAATACGGCTATCAGGATTTGCATTAGCTATAAAAAGTGCCCTGTCCCCTATTATAAATATCACCGCAAGAATTACTATCCAGTAGTTTGTTTTTAAAGCTTTCACGCTAACCCTTGTTTTTGAAGCAAGAATATATATTCCATACATAACCGTAAGATAAAACATAAACCAGAACTGAAGCTGACCGCTTGTTACCGTTTTTGTGAGCCATTTGTCAAGAACCCCTGATGTAGCATTAAAAAGGCACGCTGCTAACGTGAGTAAAAGATATTTGGTTTTTACCTTTGTGTCGCTTCTCTGATTTATATTAACAAGCACAAGACCGAGGATTACAAGTATCATACCGGTTACCTGCCCGACTCTCAGACTCTCGCCCATAAAGATAATTCCCATAAGCGTAGAAAAAACAACTCTTGATGTGTCCATAACGCCATAAAGGCTGACAGGCATATGCTTTATGGAATTAAACGAACACGTCCATGCAGTAAATACCAGCGTCGCCTTTATGAATATAAAAAAGTAATATTTCCAAGGAATAGAAAAAACATCCTTCGCTGTAGGAATAACAAACAAAAATCCAAGCAATGTATAAAGGAACAAGACTTCAAAGGTAGAGCTTTTTTCTAAAGCCTTTTTCTTTATTCCTTCCCTGAAACCCTTGCATAATCCAAATACAAGAGTAAATAAAACCCATTCCATAGTTTACCTCAGCTCTCCAAAAAGTTTACCGTCTTTTCTTTCTTTTATAATAACTTTTCTGATTTGCCCCTCAAGACCTTCTTCATTTACAAACACACGCAAATAATTTTCCGCGAGGCCATCTGATACGCCTTTTTTGCACTGTTCAAAAAGCACCTTAACCTCATTTCCGATAAAGCTTTCTTCTACACCTTCTGCGATTCTTTCACATACCGCTATAAGCTCCTGTGCTCTTTTTTCACGAATGTGTCGGTCAATTTGCGGCATACGGGCAGCGACCGTCCCGCTTCTTACTGAATACGGAAAAACATGCACCTTTAAAAACTGTGCTTTTTTCACAAACTCAATGGTTTCTTTTACTTCTTTCCCGCTTTCTTCGGGAAATCCGCATATTATATCTGTAGTTATGCCTGCATCTGGCATAGCTTTTCTTATTTTTTCAAGAGTAAGAAGATATTCATCCGCAGTATATTTTCTGTTCATTCTTTTAAGGACTGCAGAACTTCCGCTTTGAAGTGAAATATGAAAATGTCTGCACATTTTTTCCTCGTTTGCCACAAGCTCTATAAATTCATCGTCGAATGCACCCGGGTCTATACTACTGAGACGAACCCTTTCAATACCGTCTACCTTACAAACCTCACGTATGACATCTTTAAGTGTATGTCCGCTTTCAAAGTCTTTTCCGTAGGAATTGACACTAATACCCGTAAGAACAACCTCACGAAAGCCTTTATCAGAAAGCCGCTGTGCCTCTTTTACTATGTTTTCAATTTTCCTTGACCTTACAGGACCTCTTGCATAGGGAACTATACAATATGAGCAGAAATTCTGACAACCGTCCTGAATTTTTATATATGCACGGGTACGTTCCTCACTACCTTCGCACTCAAGCTCCTCATAAAGCTTTTCTTTCATAATGTCAGTAATAAGGTCAATATTCTCGCCTTTTAATTTTGCTTCAACAATTTCTACAATACGGCTTCTGTTAGCCGTACCCAGAACAATGTCAACTTCCTTTATAGCTTTTATTTCTTCTGCTTTTGTTTGTGCATAGCATCCCGCTGCAACTACAACGGCATCCGGATTTTGTTTTTTCGCTCTGCGGAGAATCTGTCTGCTCTTACGTTCACCTACATTTGTTATTGCACAGGTGTTTATTATATAAGCATCACATTTTTCCGAAAAAGAAGCTGTTTCCCATCCTTTATCGGCAAACATTTTTGCGTAACAATCAGCTTCATATTGATTGACTTTACATCCAAGAGCATAAAATGCTGCTTTCATTAAATCATTCCTCTGTTTTTCATTTCGTTGACCTTCATAAGAGCAAGTGCCGTCTTTGCATCTATAATTTCACCTGAAAGCACTTTATCAACAAGTTCTGTAAGAGGGGCTTTCACAACCTCCATGAACTCATCCACGTCGCGGTTTAAATTTCCCTCGTAAAGACCTCTTGCAAGGTACATATGTACAACCTCGTAGCAAAATCCGGGTGTCGGAAGCATTTTTCCAAGATAGATATATTCTTTAGCCCGCATACCGGTTTCTTCCTCAAGTTCACGTTTACCGCACTCCAGAGGGTCTTCCCCGGGCGTAAGCTTTCCTGCCGGAATTTCAAAAGTGTTTGTATCAAATGGGCGACGATACTGCCATTCCATAATCACGTTTCCATCATCGTCGAGCGGCACAACGCATACACCGCCGGGATGCTCTACAAGCTCTCTTGTAGCGGTGTTTCCCGATGGAGTTGTAACTGTATCAACCCGAAGATTGATAATTTCGCCCTTAAACATATATTCTCTTTTTACTGTCTTTTCTGAAAAATCCTGCATCAGTTGTCCTCCAGCTTTATAAGTGTAGCAAGCTTGGGATTAATTCCAAGCATTTCTTTAAGTTCATAATATTCCTTCGTTGCTTTTTTACTGTTTTTACCATCTTTGAATGCTTTTATAAGCAAATTTTTCGGGGTCTCAACAGGGGAAATATATTCCTGTGCAGTAACCGAATAGCCACTTGCTTCAAGAAGCAGACAACGAAGTGAATCAGTAAGAATATCCGCCTGTCGTGCTTTAAATATCCCATATTTAAGAAGCGGTGCAAAAGGTTCATAAGAATACTGAGAAAGAAGCTCCTTATGGCAACATGGAACTGTAAAAATAGCCTTTGCCCCTGCATTTATTCCTGCCGCAATAGCCATATCTGTTGCCGTATCGCAAGCGTGCAGGCTAATTACAACATCAGGTGCTTTCTCAGGTTTAAACACGGTAAGGTCAGCTTCAATAAATGTCATATTTGAATAGTCCAGATTTTTTGCCATCCTTTTTGAAGCATCGATGACAACCTTTGAATAGTCAACGCCTGTTATATGACAATCTTTTTTTAATACGTCTTTAAGATAATAATTCAGTGCAAAAGACAAATAGCTTTTTCCACAGGCACAATCAAGCACCTCTATCTTGCCGTCAAGCTTTTTCAAGTGGTCTGCAATCAGTTCCACAAAGTGGTCTATCTGATTGTATTTGCGTATCATATCATTTTTTATTTTACCGTTTTCAGCCATAATGCCTATTTCTTTAAGAAGTGCATTTGCCTTTGGCGGTGCAATAAGGTACTTCCTCTCACCCACAGTCGCAGTGGTGCTTTTCTCAGCCTGTGCAGTATCCTCGTATTTAAGTGTTACGTTTCTGTCGTCTGCGAAAATCACGGCATTTGTTCCGCGTTCCTTGTACACAAGCTGCATACTGTCGTAGTTTTTTGCTTCATCCGTGATTTTTTCCCATGCAAAAAGCTCTTTACGCCCTGAAAAAGAAAACATTAATCCGTCGTCTTCTTTTTTTACAGTTGCTGGAAAAATTTTTGTTCCTGACTTAAAACTTATCTCTATTTTAGTAAAATACTCTCCTTCTCCGAATCTCGCTTTAAGCATCTGGAGATAAAAGGACAGTTTATTTAAAGACGCTGATTTCATAAAACCATTCCTCTCACAATCATCCAATGTATTATTTTACTACAAAACTTCCTATTATTCAATTATTTTTTCAGTTATTTTAAAAATATGTGCTGCTTTTCAGCGGTTTTTCGTTGTTTCAACCGGATTATTGTGAAAAATATGGTATAATACAATTAAAATTATAAAAAACAGTAGATTTTAATGACATTCTATGATATACTTATGAAAAGTTTACAAAGATTGGAGTTATTAACTATGAAAAATGAAATTCTCGCACTTTTAGAACAGGACAGTCATCTCACAGCCGCCAAAATAGCCGTTATGCTCGGTAAAGATGAGGCGGAGGTTAAAGCCGCCATTTGTGAACTTGAAAATGACAATATTATTCTCGGTTACAAAACTCTTGTTAACTGGGAGCTTACTGACCGTCAGACAAACATTGCTCATATAGAGCTTAAAATTACTCCCCAGCGCGGTGGCGGTTTTGATACCATCGCTGAAAGGATATACAGATTTCCTCAGGTTAAGTCAGTTATTCTTATGTCAGGACCTTATGACCTGCTTGTAACGGTAGAAGGAAAAAGCCTTAAGGAAATTGCAATGTTTGTCGCAGAACGACTTGCACCAATGGATGCCGTTGTTTCTACCGCAACACATTTTGAGCTTAAAACATACAAAAACTACGGTGTAATTTACGCCGAGCCTGAAAAAGATGACAGGGAGGTTTTCGGTATATGATGGATTATTCCAATATTTTATCCCCGACAATAAGCACCCTTCCCCCTTCCGGCATCCGTAAGTTTTTTGATATTGCTGCAACAATGGAAGGGGTAATATCTCTCGGTGTCGGTGAACCTGACTTTGTAACCCCATGGGCAGTCCGTGAAGCAGGCATATATTCTCTTGAGCAGGGGCATACCCATTATACTGCAAACAAGGGTACTAAAGAGCTTCTTGAGGAAATTTGCACCTACCTTAAAAGGAAATACAACCTTAACTATAATCCTAAGAACGAGGTTGTTGTTACTGTCGGTGGAAGCGAAGCAATCGACCTGTTAATCCGTGCAATTGTAACTCCGGGAGACGAGGTACTTATTCCTGAGCCATGCTTTGTGTGCTACAGACCCTGTACAATTATGGCGGGCGGTACCCCCGTAACTATTCAAACGGAGGAAAAGGATGAGTTTCGTCTTACTCCTGAAAAGCTTCTTGAAAAAATAACAGATAAGACTAAGCTTCTTATTCTTCCCTTCCCCAATAATCCTACAGGTGCAGTAATGACAAGAGAGGATCTTGAAAAAATTGCAAAAATAGTTAAAGAGCATAACCTCATTGTTCTTTCTGACGAAATATACAGCGAGCTTACATATGAAGGTACTCACGTATCCTTCGCTTCAATTGAAGGAATGAAGGAGCATACTGTTACAGTAAACGGATTCAGTAAGGCTTTTGCTATGACCGGATGGCGTCTTGGCTATGCCTGCGGACCGGAACCTATTATAACGCAGATGACAAAAATTCATCAGTATGGCATTATGTGTGCACCAACAACAAGCCAGTATGCGGCAATTGAAGCACTCCGAAGCTGCGACGAAGATGTAGAGCATATGAAAAATGAATATAACTACAGAAGAAGGGTTATGGTTGACGGTTTCAGAAATATGGGGCTTAGCTGCTTTGAACCCCTCGGTGCTTTCTATGTATTCCCCAATATAAGTGCCACCGGACTTACAAGCGATGAGTTTGCAACAAAGCTTCTATACGATAAAAAAGTTGCAGTTGTTCCCGGCACTGCATTCGGAACCTGCGGTGAAGACTTTATCCGCTGCAGTTATGCGTACAGCATCAAGAATATTGAAAAAGCTCTTGAAAAAATAGGCGAATTTGTAGAAAAATATATTTGATTTTTTATACAGTAAAAAGCCGGAACAAGTTTTCCCCTGTTCCGGCTTTTTACCATGTAGGAATCCAACTTGCAAAAACTAATTCGTGCTAACCTATGCTCACTTGTGCGATGAGGGTGAAGCGGCACGCTCTTTTTTACAAATAATCCTCTATAAGTTGTAGTGCTTCACTTAAGGTTTTATACTCTATTCCGGTTTTGAGCATTTCACGGTCAGACTGCGGCAACAAACTTACCGGAATGTCGTATTCTTTATACAGTTCTTCATTTCCGTCAGACGACCTTATATAGATTGCTACATTCCCGTTTTTTATACTTATCCGATAAGTCTCTGTATCTTCTTGTTTTTTTACTTCTTCTTTTTTCTCTTCATAAACATTCTTTTTTTCCTGCACAACTGCCTTTGTTACAATTTGCACAGGTTCCTTTTTCTCCCTGCTTGCCCTCACTCCGAAAACATATCCTGTCAATGAAGAGAAAAAAGATACCGCTGATATCATAAGCACTATTAAAACACTGTATTTTTTTCTCATTTTCTACCCTCCGGGAATTTCTCAATTTACGTTTCTTGAATTATTTTCATATATATAATAAATATTATCGCATTTGTAACACTTTTTTAACTCTTTGATGCTATACTTAATTAGAATAGGTGTTATTTTGGCTAAAAAGACATCTGTTTTAGTATTGTCACTATAAGGAAATTTATACTACTGAATATTACAAATCACGGAGGAATACTGTTATGGAAGGAAAAGTTACAAAAAAGACTTCTAAACCATCATCAAGACGCAAGCCTAAAAAGAAAAAAAATATATTTCTTAGAATTCTTGCAGGAATAGGTATTATCATAGGTGCTTTCATAATCGCTATTATCGGACTTATCGGTGGTTCACTCTACGGATATGTCGAAGACACTGATCTTGTTGATGTTGAAAATATGCGACTCAATCTTACAAGCTTCGTGTATATTACAGACCCTGATACGGGCGAAGCCAAGGAGCTTGAGCAGCTGTATGACACTGAAAACCGTATATGGGTAGCCGGTTCAAAAATGCCTGAGCATTTAAAGAATGCCTTTGTCGCAATCGAGGACGAGCGTTTTTATTCGCATGCGGGTATAGATATAAAGCGATTTGCAGGTGCTGCAATTCAGTATGTTTCAAATAAAGGTGATTCAAGCTATGGTGGCAGTACCATTACGCAACAGCTTATAAAAAACCTTACCGATGACAACGACTATTCAATTAAACGTAAAATTCAGGAGGCTTACAGAGCATTAAATCTTGAAAAAGATCTGTCAAAAGAAGAAATTCTTGAATATTACCTCAACACTATATATCTCAGTCAGAAGTGTAATGGTGTGGGTAGTGCTGCACTTACTTATTTTGGCAAAGATGTTTCTCAGCTCAGTCTTGCGGAATGTGCTTCTATTGCCGGAATTACGCAGTTCCCCACTAAGTATGACCCTATTGTAAACCCTGAAGCGAACAAGCAAAGACGACTTGTAATTCTTGATAAAATGCTTGAACTCGGTCATATAACACAGCAAGAATATGATAGTGCAGTGCAAGAAAATGTTGTTTTCAAAAAGCCAAAGTCGGAAGATGAACGAACATATCAGAGTTACTTTACAGACGCTGTAATTGACCAGCTCATTGTTGATATGATGGAGCAGTATAATTACACCGAAGCTTACGCTAATAAAATTCTTTATAACGGTGGTCTCAAAATTTATCTTTCTATGGACGTAAAGATACAGGAAATTATGGATGAAGTCTTTGACGATCCCAGCACCTTCCAGAAAGAATATGCTGATGGCGAGCCACAATGTGCTATGGTTATAATGGACCCTTACACAGGACTTGTTAAGGCAATGCGTGGCGGTAGAGGTGAAAAGAAGGGCAACAGAACTCTTAACCGTGCTACACACTCTCTCAGACAACCCGGTTCTTCTATAAAGCCCCTTGCAGTTTACGGACCTGCAGTTGAATACGGACTTGTTACTCCGGATACAATTGTAAACGATGCACCGATAAGGATAGACGGATGGTCCCCCAAGAATGACGGTGGCGGTTACTCCGGAAGAATTACTGTCAGATCGGCACTTCGTGCTTCAAGAAATATTCCTGCAGTAAAAATCTGTAATTATCTTACAGCTCAGGCTTCTTACGACTATGTAAAAAACAATTTCCACATTTCAACTCTTGTGAAAAATCGTGATGGTGAAGACCACGACTTTACTGATGTTGGTCTTGCTCCTCTTGCTTTAGGTGGTCTTACAGACGGTGTTTCAGTTTATGAAATGTGTGCTGCATTCTGTGCATTTCCCAACAGTGGTAAATATATAAAACCATCATTATATACAAAAGTTACAGACTCAGAAGGAAATGTCTTCCTTGAACATAAGGGCGAAGAGCAAATTGCAATGAGTGAAACTACTGCAAGAACAATGGTTTCAATGCTGGAAGGTGTTGTTACCGGTGGTACCGGTACAGCTGCATATATCCAGGGTATGAGGGCAGCCGGAAAAACAGGAACAACTAACAGCAATAAAGACAGATGGTTTGTAGGTTTCACCCCTTATTACACAGGTGCTGTATGGTTCGGTTATGACGAACCTGCTCCCCTTTACGGATATTACGGAAATCCTTCTGCTTCTACATGGGGCAAGGTTATGCGCCGCGTACACGAAGAACTGGAAAATAAACCTTTCTTTGAAGATGACGATGAAGATAACTATTCAATGATGATTTGTGCAGACAGTGGAATGCGTGCTACCCCTGCTTGCGAAAATCTCACCAGCAAGGATTTTCCCAAGAATGATATTCCGAAAAAATACTGTACGACTCACACCTATGACTATAACAAAAACGACTTGGCAGGCGGCAGAACAACTAATAAAAACGTTGTTACAAAAACAAAACCTCAAGAAGGTTCAGTTCAGGATGAACCTCCAAAATTAGGTCCAACTACAAATAATCAGTCTGGTTCAGGGCTAGGAAACTCTACCGGTCAGATTTCCGGTACTACGCCAGGTGGCAGTACTACTCATGAAGGGGAAGTAATTGGCAACACTACAACGCCACCGTCAGAACCTACTCAGACACCGAATCCTGTACCGGAGGTTTCACCGGCACCAACTCCTGCACCAGCACCGGCTCCAGCACCGGCACCTGATCCTGCACCAGCTCCGGCACCTGCACCTTCTCCGTCTGATGGTTTAGATTTAGGCATATAAAAAGGCGGTAGGACTGTAGAAAATGAAAACTCACTCATTTTTCTACAGTCCCACCATAGATTTAAAACAGCACAAAAATCACAGTGAGGTGTTTTCTATGAATTTTTATGAATATATAATTAAAAGGAAAAAAAGTACCGGTGAAAAGCTTATTTCAGTACTGATTTATTTTGTTGCAGCAATTCTGGCAGCCTTAGTTTTGATGTTGCTTATAAAACTTTCAAGTATTGCAGCACTCCTTGCTTTTGGTTTCTTTTATTTTGCATACAAAATCTCCACAGGAATGAATAAAGAATTTGAATACATTCTTACACAGGATAACATTGCTATTGACGCAATTATGAACTCAGCCCGCAGAAAAAGGCTTATTTCCTTCAGTGTTCCTGATGTTGAAATAATTGCTCCTGTGGAAAACAAGGACTTTGCTTCTTATCTGAACAAAAAATATGACAAAATAATAGATGCTACATCCAGAAGTAAAAACACAACGGTTTATTTTGCCGTTGTAAATCTTGAAAAACGCACATTAGTAAAATTTGAACCCCCATACACAATGCTTTCAGAACTTTTTAAGTACGCTCCTTCGAAAATAAAAATCAGTGAATAAACTAAAAAAAGGCAGTGACGGCAAATGTTATTTTTAACAGCGGATATGATAAAAGAATCCGAACGACGCACACTTGAAAACGTATCAGCAATTACACTTATTGAAAATGCTGCTTGTGCACTATATAACGAATTGAAAGCTTTTAAATCCGTACGAATTTATTGTGGGAAGGGAAATAACGGCAGTGACGGCTACGCCACTGCTATTCTTTTAAAGAAAAATGGTATACGTACAGAAATAGTACAAGTTTCAGCACCGCAAAGTGAAGAGTGTCGGTTTCTGTATAAAAAAGCCCTTGAAGAAAATATCAACATTACAGATATTATAGATTTTCCACAGGATGATTTTGACTGCGTGCTTGATGCAATTTTAGGAATAGGGATAACCGGAGATATTCTTGACCCCTCAATAAGGAAGGCAATCGGGATAATAAATGCATCTGACTCATTCGTTATATCTGCAGATATCCCAAGCGGAATGAATACCAATACCGGAGAAGAATGTGGGACTTGTGTACATGCAGATAAAACTGTTACATTCACAGCACCAAAGCTTGGTATGCTTTCTAATGCCAGTGTAGATATATGCGGTGAAATTACAGTAGCTGAAGTTGGAATAGGCGTCAATTATAATGAATTTTCAGAAAGCACATGTGTTCCGATTACGCCCAAGCTTGTAAAATCAATGCTTCCGACAAGATTACGTTATTCGCATAAAGGAACTTTTGGAACAACTGTAATCGTTGCAGGTAGCTCAACTATGCCCGGTGCTGCCGCAATGGCTGCAATGGCTGCATTAAGAAGCGGCTGCGGACTTGTTAAAATTATTGCCCCTGTGTCAATTTGCAGAGTTCTGAATATATTGGTAAAGGAAGCTATCGTTATACCTGTTCCGGAACAAAACGGTGTAATGCTGCCTAATCTTACTGAAGAAGCTCTGCTGTCAATAAAAGAAGCTGACAGTGTTCTGGTTGGCTGCGGACTTGGCAGAGGGGACCATCATATTCTTATAAAAAATATACTTACAAATGTTTCCTGCGGAGTAATTATAGATGCCGATGGTATAAACTGTCTTTCCTCTTACATTGATATAATCAGAAATAAAAACGTGCTTATTACTCCCCATCCTAAGGAATTTTCACGTATAAGCGGTTATACAATAACAGACATTGAATCAAATCGTATATCTATCTCCGATTTATTTGCTAGAGAGAATGGGATTCATCTTCTTCTGAAGGGTGCTCGCAGCATTATCACATACGGCGGAAGTAACAGATACGTCTCTCTTGAAGCAACCAGTGCACTTGCAAAAGCAGGAAGCGGTGATGTACTGTCAGGTCTGATTGCAGGATTTGCTTCCCAGGGACTTACACTGACAGACAGTGCTGCCGTAGCCTGCCTTATCCATACTCACGCGGGAATTATTGCAGAAAAAGAAATAGGTGCTTTTGGCACTACAGCTGAAGATTTGATACAGCTTATCCCCCGTGCAATAAAACAAATACAAAAATAATATCTGGAACGTATTATCAGGTCAGATTATGTGCATAATAACAGTGTAGATTACAAGCCGTATTTTTCGGCTACATAGCTTAAAGTATTCATTGGAATAACTTACATTTGACCTGACCTCTTAAATGTAGTATAATTAGTATATATTTATCGCAAGGGAGGGCATGTCAGATGAAAAGTTCAGAAAAGCGCAAGATATCTGTCACATTGCCCGATTTACTGCTTGAGGAGGTTGATATACTTGCCTCATCAATTAATCGGTCACGAAGTGAGCTTATTGCACTGGCACTGAAAAAATACCTGAACGAGAAAAAATGTATTGAACTAAAAAAACAATTGAAAAAAGGATACCTTGAAATGGCTGATATAAATCTCAGTATCGCCGAAGAAGCTCTGTTATCCGATGAGAATGCTTGTAAAATCTACGAGGAATTTATAGGGTAATCCCACAAAATTGATTTTGTTTTCAGGCAATCAGTTTCGGAAGGGATACCCCTGACGGAGAGTGAATAAAGTGATAGTGAAACGTGGCGACATTTTTTACGCAGACCTTAGTCCTGTAATCGGCTCAGAACAAGGTGGTATCAGACCTGTATTAGTTGTGCAGAATGATGTTGGCAACAAATATAGTCCTACTGTTATTGCAGCAGCTATAACAAGTAAGATTAATAAAGCTAAAATGCCTACCCATATTGAAATAGATGCTCAACAATATGGTCTCAGCCGTGATAGCGTGATACTCCTTGAACAGGTCCGTACAATAGATAAAAAACGTCTTCGCGAGAAAATCGGCAGACTTGACGAGCTTCAGATGATAAAAGTAAATGATGCTATACAGATAAGCTTCGGACTAATCTAATCAAATGCAAGATGAATAGAGTTAATTCGAAGTTCGAAGTTAGGGAAGATTTTAGCCAAAGCAAAAATCCATCATAATTTTCAATTTTTAATTTAATATGGAAGGATTTGTTACTTATGAAAAAACGTGCATTAATCACAACAGCAACATTATTGCTTCTCTTTGTAGTAGGGGCGTTTGCGGCAGAACCCGGTACTGAAGCGGATCCGCTTATTACCAAAAGTTATGTGGAAAGCATAATATATCCTACTACACGGTTTCAGCTTGTAAGTGTTAATCAGGGACAGTCGCTTATTTTAGGTGAAGGTGGCGAGGCGATTCTCAGAATGGGAACTGCTACGGTTATCGGCACACAAAAGGGCGGACTTAGCGATGTAACAATGGGGTTTGACCTTCCCGATGGAACCTCTGTCCAGGGAAACCATCATCTTATTGCACCACTTGGTGACGGCAGAGGCATTAAAGCTCATGCGTATTGTCTTATCATGGTGAAGGGTAGCTATACAATTAAATAAACCGGTATATAAAAAATGAGGTTTTTACACCTCCAAACCGCGAAAATTTAACTTGATTTTTAAAGAGGTATCACATATGAGAAAAAGAACCGGTTTTACTATTTTCTTTGTTATCTTCATTCTTTTGGTATGCACCGTTACAGGTTGTAATAAAGGTTCCTTTCAAGCTAAAGACTCCACTTTAAAAGAAACATCTTCTGCTACAGAAGAAAAGCCGGACGTTCCTGAAAAGCCATTGCTTAACGGAAAAATTGTTGTATTGGATCCCGGGCACGGAAAATCAACTTCTCTTATGAGTGATGAAGAAAAGCTTGCCTCAGGACTGGTGCAAAACGCCAAAGGTAACTGGGGCGAATGGCGTCACTACAAAACCGGCTCATCAACTATAGACTGTGAAGGCGACGGTTGTAATAAAAGGGTAACTCCTACCGGTGATTGTTGGTATCCGTGTACAGATGGTGATAGAAATATCGAACCTGAGCTTAATTTAAACAATGCACTCAGTGCAAAAAAACATCTTGAAGAAAAAGGCTATACTGTCAGATTGACTCGTACATCAAATGATGAATATTTGTCTATGAGCGATAAACTTGCATTCTGCCATCCAAATAACGACAGAAATGTCGAGCCTGATGCTGATATCTTTATATGTCTTCATTCTAATGCTGCAAATGGCTCAGCCTCAGGAACAGCGTATATTTCGCTGGATGGCGAATATGACCAGAAATGGATTTCAGATACTTATGTCGAAGACAGTAACACACTTGGAAAGCTCTGTAACGAGTACATTGCAAAAAATTCTTCCCTTGAAATTTGGGGAGATGGTGTAATTGGGAACTTACCGGAATTAATTGCTTTTTGTAAATCTCCTGTCCCCTGCGGCTATCTTGAAATAGGTTATTACGATAATCCGGCAGAGCTTGAAATACTTCAAAATGAAACCGATCTTATCGGAAAAGGCATTGCCGAAGGTATCGACGCCTATTTTAAAACCATTGAAAATTAAAACATGTAAATTCACATATCAAAAACAAGTTGATAAATGTCATCAACTTGTTTTTGATATGTGAATTTTTTAAAATTGTATAACCTGTATTCGTACGACAATAGAACCGGTCCTTTGTCTTTCCTATAGCATTTCTCAGGTTTGCAATATGCCTGTCAAATGCCTTTCTGTTTTCTCCGTATATACTTTCAAGTGTACCGCCTATCTTGTGGAACATATCCCAGGGCTGAAGCATATCCACATTCATAAACTTGTCTATACCACTAATTGCCTTTTTAATGCCATTCGCTTTTCCGTACTCAAGCTTTTGTCCGCTGCCCTTGCGTTCACTTCTTGTGGTGGCAAGCTCTGCTACAACATTACCGCTTGCCTCGTCTATAGTTGCCTTTATCCCTTCTGTGAACGCCTGATTACTCTTTGTCACTGCGTGATGTATTCCGCGAAGCACGTCTCCTATAACTCTCAGCTCTTCCGTGCTCATATCCTGAAGCCGTTTGAATTCTCCGCTTTCATCAACAGGAATACTTTCCTTCAGCTCAAGCAAATCACTTGATAAATATTCGTCAAGGAGCTTACTCTCACCGCTTTTCTCAACACCCCATGCCTTACGGATAATGTCCTCATAAAGTCCGCTTATTCCGGCAAGCTTTATCGCAGTGGGGCTTTGTGCTTCCTTCCCTGCATCTCTTATTTTGTCAAGCTGTTTTGTTTCAAACTTGATGCAGTCAAGCACAGCTGCAACCTCTGCCCTCAGATGCTCCGGAACGTGCCTCTTGTCAGTAGGCTCCTTAAGCATACCGTGAAGATATGTAAAATCACTGTCAATCCTGCTTCTGAGCTTTTCTCTTGAGAAACGGTCAGTGTATTTCGCTTCAAAGAACGTGTAGCTTCCTCCGTCCCCTTCCGGAATTTCAAAGAAGCTTCCCATTATAGCATTTTCAAGCTCTGTTACTGCATTATCATACTCTGCTTCCGTCTTATAAATGCTTTCTTCTGAAGGTCGCATTTCTTCTCTTACTTCAAGAATTCTGTTAAGTCTTTCTTCAGAACCGACAATATCTTCCGAAAATAAATACGGATAATCACTTACTAAATCTGACCACAACGCATCAAGGGGGTAACCCTCTTTTACAAGCTTAAGCTTACCCATACTGTGCTTTCTGAAATTCTCATACCCCTCACTAAATGATGCCTTGTCACTTTCCGGCACCTGAATCCTTGTCTCTTTTATCGTCTTCAGAAGCTCACTATATTCTCCGCCCTCTATAGTTTCTGTTGCTCTGTCAATCACATCTTTTGCAATGGAAGAGATTCTTTTTAACACTACAGCACCGTCAACATTCTTTCCGGACATATAGGTGTATAACTTCGCAAGCTCACGCCTTAAGGTCGGTATACTTATTTTTGAGCCGTACTTTTCTTTCAGGCTTTTCGCTACATCATTTACTGCCCTGGTATTAAGTTTTCCCTCTGCCTGATTCATCTGAACATATAAATCTTCTATATTGTCCCGAAGCCTTGCGTTTTCTTCAAGTAATCTTGCCGTCAGTGACTTATCCTCTTTTGCTTCGGTCTCACTTAACCTTGTGCCTAAAACAGATTCCTTGTCATAATTTTCATCATTCTGCATAGAATTATTCTTGACAAAAGCATCACTGTATGTTATTTTGTTAATAGGACCATACGTAGTTGGGAGGAACGGCAATTGGAGCCTATTACGCGCCAACCAGTTGTTGGTCCTATTTTTATTTGGATCAACATACAACAAATGACTATTTTTCACAAATTCTCTAGTTTTATCTAAACTTTCAGGAGAAGCATCATCCACTTTAGAATATGTACTTACAACTTTAATTTCATTTAAATACAGTCCGTCATTATTTTTTGGTTCAAGTTCAAGAAATGCTATTACAGGCAAACCGTTTTCATTATACAGTTCTCCCAGAATAAATATTCTATTGTTTCCATGTGTTCTGCTGGCTTTCTTGTTTCTTTCTTCCATTATCAAAACAGGATTTTCAATTAAATCAGGAATGTATTTCAACGTCTCGATATCTACGTCGGGATGTTTTTTTAATGCATCATTAATTTTTGTAGTATCCCAATATATAGTTTGCTCTTTAACACCTATTGAAATCAAAGCTTCGGATGTACTACCCACTTTTAAAGTTATTCCATTTCTCCTCTTTAACGGTCCACGCCAGTTATCAAATGCTATTCCAAATGTCGGATTGATTTTAAACTTATTTTGTTCACTTTTCGCATCACTCTTCATCGCTGCCTTATAAGCCTTAAGCCAAAGTGCCTGGGCTTTTTTTCTTTCTCCGAAAAGTCCCATCCTTGAAAGAGCATTATAGAATCCGTCGCGGATTTTCACTGCCAGGCTTTTGTCCGTTCTGATGAACTCTGTCAGCTCTGCTTCGCTTTCAAACAATTCTCCGATATAGTCACAGGCAAGCTCTTCGTTAATCTCTTCGGGTTCATAGTGTTCTTTTTTTGCTTCATACTTTTCCTTGTACTTGTCGGTGTCTTTAAGTCTCTTTATAGCATAGTTTTCATACCTCTGCCATATCTTCGCATTCTTCTGTTTCTGCTTAATAAGATGACTCACCTCGTGCAGTGCCGCCCAACGGGCTATCTTATCTGCACCAACATCAGCATTGACATATATTACTCCACCCGAAAGCTTACCGGCAAGAGCTTCTCCTTTGCTGTTCTTTAAACCGCTTACCACAACAGCACGTGTGTTAAATGACGTTGCGAGCTTGCCAATATTGTTGTACGCCCTGAGGTTTTCTTTTTTCAGTTTCTTCGACTCCTCACTGACAACAATACCTTTATCAACATTTTTCGCCCTCTTCGCTTCTTCAGGACTTGGCACTTTCTTTTCAGAATGTGCATCTTTTCCGCCCTTTTGCATATCCTTACTATTGACAGATGGCTCTTTTTGTGCTACTCTTGTCTTATCAACAAACCCTTCGTGGTCAGAGTATTTCTGATTGGTCTTTGAACCGCTATACGAAGGGTTTGTTCTTTTATCTAAACGCCCCACATTATACACGGTGTTCACTATACCATTTTTACCCACAGAAATCGTTACTTCATAATACGTTCCGTCAAAGTCCTCAAAATAAGCTTTTCTATAATTGAATCCATCTTTTGCAAACGAATGAGATTTTGAATCATCTCTACTTTTGCCTGTTTTTGAAGTTTGAATTAACTCATCTATATGAGTTTCAGCACGCAGTTTAGTAGCATATTCAGAATCTGTCATTCGTCTTTTTTTGCCATTTTCGTCAACAACATTTCTAAATCGAGCTTTTCCCGCAGTATCAGTTGTTATAACAAAGAGATTTCCGTCTGCACCTGCAAACATTACGTCTTTGTTTTTTCGGATAGAATCATTAATATACCTCTCGACCTGTCCTGCCCATTCTTTTGGATTGTTACCCTTAATAACTTGCCTGCTCGCTTTTACATACTTTCCCTTAGAATTCTGTGCAATACTATACTTCACACCACCAGAGCCTTCCCCTTCGAGGGGAAGGGGGACCGCTTTAGCGGTGGATGAGGTGGCATCACTCCGCACCTCCAAGCCTCCCTTGTGCAAAGGGAGGTGGCTCGTAGAGCCGGAGGGATTGTCCTCCACCCGTGTACCGCTTACTGATTTTCGAGTTCCTCTATCAGCTGTTTTGCTATTTGTTCCTTTTCTTTGATTGTTGTCGCTTTCCCCATAGGTTCTACTAGTGTAAGAGTTTGTTGATGTGATAGTCCCTTTTCCGAGCATAACCTGAGCAATTTCACAGCATTCTTCGCAATTTTTACCGTTTTCTGCTTCATTCCAAATAATTTCCTTTCCATATTCGATTTCTTCTGCATTTAAACTTTCAAATTCTACAATATAATTAACTTTAGGGTTCTTATAATTTCCATCTGTAAAAATTAATTTATCGTCAGTTTCAAAAATGTAATCTCCATCGATCGTTTGCGGAAACCACATTCCTCTTTTTAATTCACCAAGAGAATTATAAAACATTTTCCATTCCAAACGAGTTAATTTTTCACTAATTTCATTATACTTGCTATTTGAACTATCGTCAACCCTTGTTCCACTCTTTGACTCATGCACACCATCCTCATACTCCGCATCACTATTCTTCATAGCCTCTCTGTAAGCACTGGCCCACATGCGCTGTGCTTTTTTCTTTTCGTCAGAAAGACCGAGCTTATCAAGCACCTTGTACCACATATTACGAACACTGAACGCCGTCTGCCTGCTCTCACGGATGAACTCTGCAAGCTCCTTCACATCGGAGAATAATTCTCCAATATAATCCGCTGCAATTTCTTCATTAATCTCATTTTCCGCATAAGCACCTTTTTTCGCATTATACATTGCCTGATACTTGCCCGTTTCCTTAAGGTGCTTTATAACATAGTCCTGATACTTCTGCCACGCCTTACCGCCCGTCTGCTTCATTCTGTGGCTGAATTCGTGTGTTGCCGCCCAGCGTGTGGGATTTTTCGCTTCAGTGTTAATAAATATTCCCTCACTTGTTATAACACCGTCAAGCACGTTTCCGTCACCGTCAACAAGTCCCTTTACAAACTTAACCTTCATACCGAGGTCCTTCGCCATTGTCTGTATTACCTTGTACCCCTCACGGTTCTTTTTTGCAAACTTACGACTTTCTTCATTATAGACAACGTTTCCGCCAACTCTTTCTCCCTTTTCAAAGCTTACTCTCTTCCCCTGTGAATAAATTTCACCGTCACGCATATCCTTACTATTGACAGTATGATTATCTTCTGATATACTGTCTTCAGGAGACAACTCGTCTAGTGTTCGTCGGAGGTTCTTTGAACCGTATGGCTGATTCGAGTTGTCTCCATTTTTTTCATGGAATTCAATTAAATACTGATACTGTTGTTTTCCCTTATCACGAATATTAAAAACAACATCATATATTACACCGTCCATAGAGATGGTGTTTTTAAATTTATACCAGTATTTCACATCTTTATGAGCTTGGTTTTTAGGTTTCACTGTAGGGTCATTATAGCTTTCCTCTATTCCTTTTCCTGCAAATTTAGAATCACTCAAAATCTCTGCCATATCATACAATGAATTAATTCTAGCCTGCCGTTCTTTTTCAGACGCTATTTCATCACCATATAAATTTTTCTGTACCGTAAACCGATCTCCCTCAATCTGTATTTTCTTTGTGTCAGTATTCAGTTTTACAGCACCAAGGTTAAATATAGTTTTAATTCTTTCCTTGAAAACTTTTTCACGGGTTTTTGTGTCCATATCTGCAGGAAAATCTGTGCGTTTTTAGGGACGCGTTTTTAGGGACGTGCCTCTTTTTGCACATTTTTACACGCTAATTATAACAATATGAGAATGGGTACGGTGGCAATGAAGACTTACATTTTTTGTCAACTTTTTTAGAAAAAGGAAGTATAAATCACAACAAAAGTCCCTCTGGAAATCCGTTTCTCAGAGGGACTTTTAATGTCTTTTAAATCTATTTTTATTATTTCATACCAATAACTTTTCTTCGCCTTTGCCACGTTTTACAAGTCCTTCCCGGGCAATTTCGAGTATATTGGTGCAAAGGGTATTAAGTGCATCTTTCGGTGCAATTTCGTCCTCTCTAGCCTCGCAGACAATCTTTCGAAGCACTGATGCAGATTTGTCTATTCCGTTATCTTTAAAGAAGTTTTCAAGGCATTTTTGTGCCTTTTGGGCGTTATAAAGAATACCAAGATTAAATGCCGGTGGCATAAAGAACTTACCATCCGGTTGTGTGCAGTCACTGCGGATTTCAAGAGTGCCTCTTGAAGTGATTTCCACATTGCGGAAAGACAGATAACATTCAATATCCTCTTCCCTTGCACCGTACTTTTCTTCGGAAAAGTATTTTTCTATCGAGGCCGGCTCAAATACTTCGTATTTGCCGTCACGGATTCGGTTGAACATACCTTTTTTAACAAAAAACTCGACAATATCATCCGTTGTGCTGAATGTATAGTCAACACTGCCTGTAATTTCAGGACAATTTCCAAAACCGCTTTTCTCCCACAAATAATCACGGAAAATCTTCCACCCTTTCCCTTCAAAATCCGGGGAATTGCCAAAGAGCAATCCTCTTACGAAATCAAGTTTACAAAAAAGAGTATACGTTTCGGGCAAGCTTTCAATGTCTGTATCAAGATGCGTTTGCACCGATGACATAAACGCAGGAAAATCGTTATAACCGTGTGTACCGGGGAATTTATGCAGATATTCCTGCACCATATTATAGGTAGAAAACGGAGTGTGGTTTACATCTATTCCAGGGAAATTAGGATTTGTACCACGTGGGCAAAGTGCGTGATTGCCTTTTTCAAGAAACATCTGCACCTCTCTGTAGTATTCCGAAAACCGCCTTTCGATTTCAAAGAGATTATCCCCATACATCATTGAAAATTCGAAATTATTATAGGAATTGTCAAAGCTTAGGGTGTCTCCCTTTTCATTCTCCATAAAGAGCTTTTCCCCACCTATGCCCCAAAGAACGCACTTAAAACCTTTTTTTTCAAAGTAATCCATTATTGAACTGACAAAAACGGTGTCAACATTGCCACCGTTTTTGTTTATAAGCGGAAACTCCAGCTCTACGCCTATATTCCCTCTTTTCCTTTTCTCAAAGGGCTTTATGAATCTGTCGTATATAATTTCTCTTGAATTACGCATTACCATTCAAGCATCTTTTCCATATAAGAATCAATTTCTTCAATCTTGATTCTCTTCTGCTCCATAGTGTCACGGTCACGAAGTGTTACACAGCCGTCCTCAAGTGTGTCAAAGTCTACTGTAATACAAACGGGAGTACCGATTTCGTCCTGTCTGCGGTAACGCTTACCGATTGAGCCTGCATCGTCATACTCACAGTTGTATTTCTTGATAAGCATCTGATAAACTTCGTCAGCCTTTTCGCCAAGCTTCTTTGAAAGGGGAAGCACTGCAGCCTTAACAGGTGCAAGTGCAGGATGAAGACGAAGCACTACTCTTGTATCACCTTCGCCCACTTCTTCCTCGTCATAAGCTTCGCAAAGGAATGCAAGTGCAACACGGTCAGCACCAAGTGACGGCTCTACAACGTAGGGAACATAACGCTCGTTAGTAATCTGGTCGATGTATTCCATGCTTTCACCGCTGTGGTTCTGATGCTGAGTAAGGTCGAAGTCAGTTCTGTCAGCAATACCCCAAAGCTCACCCCAGCCGAAGGGGAACATAAATTCAATATCTGTAGTAGCGTTTGAATAGTGGCTGAGTTCTTCAGGACTATGATCACGCATACGGATGTTTTCTTCTTTCATTCCGAGAGTGAGAAGGAAATCTCTGCAGTAATCTTTCCAGTATTTGAACCACTCAAGGTCTGTTCCGGGTTTACAGAAGAACTCAAGCTCCATCTGCTCGAACTCTCTTGTTCTGAAAATGAAGTTACCGGGAGTGATTTCGTTACGGAATGATTTACCAACCTGCGCAATACCGAAAGGAACTTTCTTACGGCTTGTACGTGCAACATTCTTAAAGTTTACAAAGATACCCTGTGCAGTTTCGGGACGGAGATAAATTTCAGCCTTTGCATCCTCTGTTACACCCTGGAAAGTCTTGAACATAAGGTTGAACTTACGAATATCAGTAAAGTTGTGCTTACCGCAATCGGGGCAGTTGATACCGTTTTCATCAATATACTTGAGCATTTCTTCATTGCTCCAACCGTCAACAACGATATCCTCACCTTTTTCGTGGCAGAAATCCTCAATAAGCTTGTCCGCACGGTGTCTTGCCTTACATTCCTTACAGTCCATAAGAGGATCAGAAAAGCCGCCAACGTGACCGCTTGCAACCCAAACCTGAGGATTCATAAGAATAGCACAGTCAAGACCTACATTGTAGGGACTTTCTGTAACAAACTTCTTCCACCAAGCTTTTTTAACGTTATTCTTGTATTCTACACCGAGAGGACCGTAATCCCACGTGTTAGAAAGACCACCATAAATTTCACTACCTGCATAAACGTAACCGCGTCCTTTGCAAAGAGCAACGATTTTTTCCATTGTTTTATCCTGATTTCTCATAAAAAACTACCTCCAAAAAATCAATAATTCTTTATCAATATCCCTATTTTACCCTATATAGCAAGGTTTGTCAATCAAATAAAATAGCTTTCCTCTAATATTTTAAAAAAAGTTGAATTTTTTTTAAAATAAGTATTGACAAATCGAGAAAAAGCCATTATAATAGGTGAAGTCAGCGGATAACAAATGTCTCGGCATTTGACGTGATTGTAGTAATATGGCCCGGTAGTTCAGTTGGTTAGAACGCCAGCCTGTCACGCTGGAGGTCGAGGGTTCGAGCCCCTTCCGGGTCGCCAAATTTGCTGCCCTAGCTCAGCAGGCAGAGCACTTCCTTGGTAAGGAAGAGGTCGGCAGTTCGAATCTGCTGGGCAGCTCCATATATGTGCCATTAGCTCAGTTGGTAGAGCACCTGACTCTTAATCAGGGTGTCCAGGGTTCGAGTCCCTGATGGCGCACCATAAAGAGTAACACTTACTTCGGTAGGTGTTATTTTTTTGTGTTCGTAATTTCACCTTGGCTCTTTCCATCGCACCATCCTAACGGCGGCTTCAAAACCGCATTATTATGCGGTTTTCAGCTCGCAGGGACTCTTCACGGCAAAACAATTCGCAGGATTATTTTGCTTTGTTCAGACTAATGGTGCACCAAAAAAAGCGACAAGTTTCGACTTGTCGCTTTTTCAGTTATATTTGCCTTTCGGCAAGTTATATTGCTATGTAGCTATATTCGGCTTACGCTGAGTGATACTATGCTACGCACAGTTAAACGACAAATATAATAATACTGAAAGCGAAGGTTTCAATATCACTTTTGCATAGCCGAACAGTAATAATCTAAACCTTGTAGGCTCTGAATCGTTCTGTTTTGCGCAATATGTTTTTAGCTAATTAAATATTTTTGTTTTTTTTATAATATTATATAACATTACCCCAAGTATTCCACAGGAAATAAATTCTCCCAGGAAAATTGTCATAAATAAGAATCTGTATCCTTCTGCCACACCGTAAACGGATTTAAGCACAAACGGTATTATCGCTGTGTTTGAAGCAATCGGAAATACAGGTGCAACATATTTATTTTTTCCAAGATAATATGTGCCAAGTGCTCCCAAAAAAGTTGCCAATGTCCCAAATACTATATCCCATATTGCGGCCCCTGTAATTAAATTTGCTGCAAGGCATCCTATTGAAAGTCCTGTCACAGCTGAAAAAGTAAATGCAGGAAGTATTGTCAATGCCTCAGATATTCGTACTTGTATAACTCCGCTTGCAAGTCCAAAAATGTTGCTGATATAGGTAAAAACAACATAGAGTGCTGCAATAAGAGCAGCTTCTGTTACAACACGTGTTTTCTTCATATTATTCTCTCCCTAGTTTTGATTTACACATTTGATATGTGCAGTGAGGATGGTTTCGAACTCACCTTTTTATATTATTTTTTTCCTGACAGATCTTCTGTAAGAGTTACCGTAATTGCAAGCTCTTTATTACCTCTGAGAACGGTAAGATTCACTGTCTCGCCCGCTTTATGCGTATCTCTGATTTTATTGAGTTCAAGAGAAGATGTAACCTTCCGACCGTCAATTTTAATTATAATGTCCCCTCTTTTAATTCCGGCTTTTTCTGCACCGCTATTCTCAGTAGCACTCATTACGTAAAGACCGTAATCTACTAAGAGATTATTATAATATGCAAGTTCAGGCGTAATTTCCCTGACACTTATACCAATCATGGGTCTGCCTTTTACATAACCGAAATTCATAAGGTCCTGCACAATAGGTACCGCTTCATTTATCGGAATTGCAAATCCTAGCCCTTCTGCAGCATTGTCTACAAGCTTAACGCTGTTTATGCCTATTACTTCACCAAACTTATTGATAAGTGCTCCTCCGCTGTTTCCGGGGCTGATGGCAGCATCTGTCTGAATGAGATTCATATCACGCTGTCCTACTGTCATTGTCCTGTTCACACCGCTTATTACACCTGCAGTTACAGTTCCGAAAAGCTCTTTTGCAAGTGGATTTCCTATCGCTACAGCGAGCGCTCCCACCTCGACCTCATCGGAATTTCCTATAACTGCAACATGCAGTTCTTCTTCAGCCTTTATTCTTATCACTGCAATATCCGTTTTTTCATCACCGCCCACAAGGGTTGCATCGTACTCATTACCACTGGTAAGCTTAACCTTTACAGTTGTTGCCCCTTCAACAACGTGGTAATTTGTCACTATATGTCCGTTTTTGTCAATGATTATACCACTTCCGCCGGACTCTGATTTCTGTGCTCCAAAATAATAGTTATGGGTAGTAGTTTCGCAAGAGATACCAACAATAGAAGGTCCTACGCGTTTAGCAATTTCTTCGACACTCAGCACTTCTTTTTTTACTGTTTCATTCACATAACTGAATTTTTCTTCAGAAATTTCAGACACACTTCCTGACAGCGTCTGTGCTAATGGTTTTGCAGGCAAATAACCTACCAGGCAAAGAGTAAGAATACTTGCAATAACAGCACCTGCAACCGCACCAGAAATTACTCCTATCACAGTTTTTTTCATACTAATCATCCTTTCTTTTTTCAGTAATTCCACTTTTATTTTCTCCGTTTTCAATGGCAAATGTAAATCTTGCATATTTTCCTTCCTCGCTTTCAGCAAAGACTTCTCCGTTATGCTGAGTAATAATAGTTTTTACAATATGCAATCCAAGTCCAACACCTTTTTTATCAACACTTCGACTCTTATCCGACTTGTAAAAGCGCTCCCATATATGCTTTAAATCCTCTTTAGAAATTCCTTCACCGGTATTTTCTACAGAAGCATAAACTTTTCCGTCTTTTCTATATGTCTTGACGATAATTTTTCCGCTGTCCGGTGTGAATTTTATTGCATTATCTATAAGGTTTATCACGACACGTTTTATTGCATCCTTATCTGCAAAAGCAAAACATTCTTTGCCTTCGAGGCTAAGATTTACACTGATATTTTTTTCTGACAGCTGTTGTTCATATGAAATAACCGATTCTGTCATTAGTCTGTTAACATCAAAATCAACCTTATTAATTTTGATTGTTCCTTGTTCAAGCCTGGTTGCATCAAGAAGGTCTTTTACCAGACGACTCAGTCGCTTTGTTTCTTCAAGAACTATTCCGAGATATTTTTTCTGTTGTTCTTTGGGAATAGTTCCATCCAGAATTCCTTCCACAAATCCGCCAATAATAGTCATTGGTGTTCTTAGTTCATGAGAAATATCCGAAAGAAACGACTGACGCATATTTTCAAGTTCACAAAGAGACTCTGTCATAGAATTAAAGCTTTTAGCAAGTGCACCTATCTCGTCATTGGATGTAACAGGAATTTGCACACTAAAATTTCCTGAAGCAATTTTCTTTGTAGCAATCCCCATTTTTTTTACAGGCTTTGTTATTTGTCTTGTTATTATAAAGGATACAATTAACGCAGTTAACCAGGCAAACACCTGTGCAGTAAGCATTATTTTTATAATTTTATACTGAATTCTTTTAATAATAGGCGTTTGTCTGAAAGCAACTGATGCTCCTAAAAAATTATTTTTTCCGCTTATACGGTCAAACTTCAAAATTGGAACTATTGCAACTATTGTCTGTTCACTGAAAAGGCGTCCGCTTTCATAAAGTTTAACTTCCGGTCTGCCATTTTTCACCCCTTTTAAAAAACTTTCATCAATAAGAGAAAGATTTATTCCGGAGAGATTCTTAGGTGCCGCTATAACTTCTCCCCGTGAATTCACAACCAGCAGAGAGCTTTGTCCGCCTACAAATTCAATCCCACTTTTAAAAAACTCCCATGTTTTTTCATCTGTACCTACATCAACAATTTGTTCTGTCAGTTGTGCAACACGCGAGGCATCATCTAAAATATCATCACGTTGAACTGATACAAAATATTCACCAATCATAATAAATATCATTGGAATAACTATGAGCACAACTGTAAATGCAACGACAATCTGTGTAATAAATATTTTAGAAAAAAGAGATTTCCTCACTTATTTCACCTCAAATTTATAACCAACGCTCCACACTGTTTTTAGTTGCCAGCTATCACTTACTCCTTCAATTTTTTCACGAAGCCTTTTCACATGAACATCTACAGTCCTGGAATCACCGTAATAATCAAATCCCCACACATCCTCGAGAAGCTGTTCACGGGTAAACACACGGTTTGGATGAGAAGCAAGATAATACAATAGTTCAAGCTCTTTTGGCGGAACATCCATGCTCTTGCCGTTTATTACAAGCTCGTAATTTGTAAGATTCACCGTAATATTTTCATAAGAGATAATCCTTACTTCTTCCTTTTTTTCCCCAGAAGAACTTCTTCTGAGAACTGCTTTCACACGGGCAGCAAGCTCTTTTCCTTCGAAAGGCTTTACAACATAATCATCAGCACCAAGTTCAAAGCACAGTACTTTATCAAAAGTTTCCCCTTTTGCAGTAAGCATTATTATCGGCATCTTGCTTTCTTTGCGTATTTCACGGCAAACGGTCACACCATCTATTTTCGGCATCATAATATCAAGTATAGCAAGATCAATACCGCCCCTTTTAAATATTTCCAAAGCCTTTTCTCCATTAAAACAGATAACCGTTTCAAACCCCTCTTTTTCAAGATACAGTCTGACAAGTTCACAAATATTGGCATCATCATCAGCTATAAGAACTGTCTGTGCATTTTTCATACTAACCTTCCCTCTCAATCAAATATATTCCAAATATCAAATAGATTATAAATAATTATACCACATAATTTTTATTTGGTAAATATTTTCTTTATAAATTCATTGTAAACTCTTCTTATTTTCTGGGTATGTCTTTTTTATGAACATTTCGTAAATTCATCAGAAAAAAGCACCCGTTTTTCTCAAAACGGATGCTTTTAATTCTGAAATTATTTACTCTGCCTGAGGTGTAACAACAATTGTCTTTGCAACGAATGCACCATTAGTATAAGCACCTGTCGCAATAATATGGTCGCCCTCTTTTACATTCTTAAGAGCAATCTCCTTACCGGTTTCACCGTTAAGAATTTTTGCAGTAACAGTAGTACCTGTCTTACTCACAAAAATCTGTTCACTGAGAGCACCTGCAGCGTTTGTTGAAAGGATTGTTACATATCCGTATGATGTACTTACATTTTCAACAACACCACTCTTTGTAGTAACACTTGAAGCAGAAGTCTGTTCAACTTTAGTAGCTGTTCCGCCTACAAGTGAAAGATTTACAAGATTACCAAGACGCATTTCATATATAGAAGCTGCTGAACCACCTATAATGAACTGTGCATCAAGTGAAATCGGATATTCAGTCTCAATGCCGTTTGACGAAACAGTAACTGATGACTGAGACGCAATCTTAAGTGCAGTAACAGTTCCTGTTACACTTCCTTTTTTGCTTGTAGCAACTATCTTGTTAATGCTTCCGCGTTTTATTGAAAGAACAACTTCATCACCTACAAGAACCTCACGAAGAGAAGCCTTTTCGCCATTTTTACGGATTACCACATCATCAGACACTTCATAGTCTGACACATTTTCTTCCTTACTTACTTCATCCATTGTAAGAACAGAAATTGTTATAGGTGTTTTGAGACTTAAGCTCTTAACAGTACCCTGAACAGTAGCCTCTTCCGTAAGTCTGTCAACAGAAACTATTTCTGTACCGAGAAGCTTAACAACAACAAAGTCGCCTGTCTTTATAGAATCTATATCGTCAACAACACCATCTGATGTCACTTTAAAAGCCTTGTTTGCATAATAGGTAACTATCTCATCACTGTTTTCAACATTAACAACCAGCTTTATAAACTTGTCCCTTGAAACAAATCCTTCAACCTCACCTCTTACGGTAATGTTTGACTCAGGATTTATAGCTTCAACAGAATAGATATTTCTGCCGTGTCTTACAATTACAACTTCACTGTTCTCAAGAATATTCTCAAGTTTTGAGGATGCCCCATCAACAAAAAGCTTTACATCTTCGGAAACAATGTAGCTGTTTTCCTTGTTTTTATCGTTAATAAACTCTATCGTACCGCCTTCTGTGTCAACAGATGTTACAACACCGGCTTCCACACTAACATCAAGCTTATCAATTATTCTGTAAAGAAGAACACAAACCTGTGCACGGCTGAGAGGACCTTCAGCATCAAAAACAACTGTACCGTCATCCATCTGAACACCATTCATAAATCCGTTATCTACAACATATGAGATATATCCGGCATAATCCTTCTCAATCTCATCGGCATCGTCAAATTCAAGACTTGACGGAGAAACCGACTTAATATCCGCATCCATCAGATTTGCAAGGAGCATTGCAGCATCTTTGCGGGGGAATTCATCAAGGTATGCTTCATCATCAACATACTTTGTAAATTCATCATCAGACATAATACCCTTGTAAAGCAAAAATGCAATTTCTTTTTTAAGAGAATTGTATGTTCCAAGATCAGTCTCATTTAAAATATACTTATACTTTTCATTTGCAAAATCCGCACAAGCCTTATACGCTTCTTCGGAATATCCGGCAACACGTGCAAATAAAATAAGTGCCTCCACCTTTGACACTGCCCTGTCAGGCTTGAAGGTTCCGTCTGTATAACCTTTTATTATACCAAGGTCTGTCATTTCCTCAATTTGTTCTGAAGCCCAATCGTGATCGGGAGAAAGAACATCAGGAAATGCTTTTGCACCATATGCCGGCAAAGCCATGCAAGAAAAAATTAAACTAAGAGAAATAATAACGGACAGAAATTTTATTTTCATTTCTATAGTCCTCCTTCCTATACTTAACAGTATAATAACACACTTCTTTACAAAGTGCAATACAAAATTACAAAAAAAATGTGTTGAAATGGACTTTTTTTGTTGAAAATCCACTATATTTTGTATGTGAGATATTTTAGTTAACAGACTTTTAATTTTTAATATTTTATTTGAACTTTTCTTTATTTTGTGATATAATTACTAACCAGAACCCGTGAAAGGATGAAATTTATGTTATGTACCCGCTGCAACAAAAACGTTGCTGTAATATTTGTAACCCGTATGGAAGGCGGCAAGACTGTTAATGAAGGTCTTTGTATGCCCTGTGCAAAAGAGCTTGGAATAAACCCAATGCAACAGCTTGCCGGAAGTTTTGAACCGGGCGAAATGGAAAACCTTGAAAATCAGATGATGGATTTGATGGCATTTTCTCCAGAAGATATTACTATTGATTCAGAAAACGCTGACCCGTCAAACCCTTTTTCCGGGCTTCTAAACTTTTTCGGCGGAATTTCTCAGAAAAAATCAGAAGAAGCTTCTGACGACAAAAGTAATTCAAAAAAAAGCAAACAGAAACCTGAAAAGAAGAAAAAACTTCTCGATACTTACGGAACTAATCTTACTCAGAAGGCAAAAGAAGGCCTTGTTGATATGGTGGTAGGCAGAGACCGGGAGATTGAAAGACTTGTACAAATACTCAACAGACGAACAAAGAACAATCCTGCACTTCTGGGAGAACCAGGTGTAGGAAAAACAGCTATTGCTGAGGGTTTTGCAGACAGAATTGCAAAAGGAACCGTTCCTGAAAAGCTTCTTGACAAGGAAGTGTATCTTCTGGATTTCACAGCAATTGTAGCAGGAACACAGTACCGCGGTCAATTTGAAGCAAGACTTAAAGGAATTATAGAAGAAACCAAAAAGCTTGGAAATATTATCCTTGTTATTGACGAAATGCATAATATAGTAGGTGCCGGAGATGCCGAAGGTGCTATGAGTGCTGCAAATATCCTCAAACCTGCACTTTCAAGGGGTGAAATTCAGGTAATAGGTGCTACAACACTTTCTGAATACAGAAAGCATATCGAAAAAGACTCTGCCCTTGAAAGACGTTTCCAAACTGTAATCGTAGAAGAGCCTTCGCCTTCCGAAACCATCGAAGTTCTGAAAGGTATTAAAGGGTATTACGAAAAATACCACAGAGTAAAAATTTCTGATGAAGTTATTGTTGCATCTGTACTTCTTTCAAAAAGATATATTACAGACCGTTTTCTTCCCGATAAAGCAATAGACCTGATTGACGAAGCAGGAAGCCGTGCAAATCTTAAAAATGCCATTTTGGCAGAAATCGCAAGAACGGAAAAAAAGCTTAATCTTCTCCGTGATCAGATGGCTGAAGAAAATGAAGCTGATCAGGATGAGACAAAAGAAGTTGATTATGAGAAAATTGCACAGTTTAAAACTCAGGAATGTACACTTAATTCCGAGCTTGAAAATCTTAAAGAGCAGCTTTCAGATGTAGAGCTTACCACTGACGACATTGCTTATGTTGTTGAAGAATGGACAAAAATTCCTGTAAAAAAAATAACACAGGCAGAAACAGACAGGCTTCTTAACCTTGAAGACAGACTTCATGAACGTATTATAGGACAAAACGACGCCGTAAGCGCTGTAAGTCGTGCGATACGCCGTAACCGTGCCTCCCTTTCAAAAAAATTAAGACCTGCAAGTTTCATTTTTGTTGGTCCGACAGGTGTAGGTAAAACGGAGCTTGTAAAACAACTTGCAATTGACCTTTTTGATAGCGAAGATGCACTTATCAGAGTTGATATGACAGAATATATGGAAAAGCATTCTGTATCCAAACTTATCGGTTCGCCTCCGGGATACGTGGGCTATGACGATGCCGGACAGCTTACTGAAAAAGTCAGAAGAAAGCCTTATTGCGTAATTCTTTTTGATGAAATTGAAAAAGCTCATCCTGATGTTTTGAATATTCTCCTTCAAATACTTGACGACGGTAGAGTTTCTGACAGTCACGGAAAAGTAATAAGCTTTGAAAATACCGTAATTGTTATGACAAGTAACGCAGGAAGCGACTGGAAAGGTAGCGGAATAGGCTTTACAGAAAGCAGTACAAAACAAAACAAGGACAAGGTACATCGTGCTCTTAAAGCGATTTTTAAGCCTGAATTTTTAAATAGAGTAGACGAAATAGTCGTATTTGAACAATTACGTAAAGATGAAATGGCAAAAATTCTTGACCTTATGCTTTCAGAGCTTTCGGATATTCTTGATGGCAAAGGGATAAAACTTACAGTATCTGAAAGTGTAAAGGAAATCCTTGTATCTGAAGCTGTTGAAGAACATCTCGGTGCCAGACCGTTAAGACGTCTTATAAGCCGTAAAATTGAAGATCAGCTTTCTTCTATGATCATTCGCGGTAATCATACCGGAAATGTATTGATAACCGAAAAAGACGGAGAGGTTGTTTGTGAATAAAATACTGTTTCTTTATTCTGATATTTCCGAAAGGAAAATACTTTCACTGTGTGAAGATGCATTGAAGTCTGTTTTAAGGAAATTCCGTAAAAGTGCAGATATCAGGATTCTTCAGTTGGATTTTTCACATTCGTGTCATAAAGAGATGAAAAATTTTCTTTTGAAAAACATAGGGGAATCACAATGTGCTCTTTTCTCCGGCAATATAAAATCCTTGTTGGAAAAAGCGGCTTTCCGGGATTTATTCGGAATTTATGCCGCACAGCATTTTTCAAGCGGGAAATGTATTCTTACACCTGTTACATCAAAGGTAGTGGTAAAAAATGATACAGAGGTCACATTCATAAACAAGAGTTGTTTTTCAACATTTCAGAAAACTGCAGAACTGGCAACTGCCTCTGCACACAAAGGGAGAACAGAATTTCTTTTGTGTACCGACTCATCATCAGAGTATGACAAAATCTTTTATGACGAAATCTCAACCGTTCTCGCATCAAGACGCGGATTTAATACAGAGTATATAGATTTTGAAGAAATGATACTTTATCTTACAAAAGAAATTCCTGTGCAGGATTTTATCATCTGCACTGAGGAAAAATCAAGCATCATATCGGCACATATTAATTCACGAAATAAATTTGCAATTGAGTATACTGTTTTTCATTCTGACTTTGTTAATATATATAAAGGAGGCAATCGATTTTTGCACACACATACACCACATTCCTACGCAAGCATACTGATAGCCCTGGCAAGTATGCTTGAAAAAGAGCTTGGATTAAAAAATGCAGGTGCATATTTAAGAAGAACAACCGCACTAACATTTGAAACGCATAACTCAGAAAGTATAGACAGTTTTCAAAAGCAGCTCATGCATACAATCAGTATTCCAATCAAAAAAAGAAAGGTAAAAGTAAATGAAAATAACAATTAAGGATTTCGTCCCCCGTCATACTTTTGACTGCGGGCAGTGTTTCCGCTGGGAAGAAAACCCCGACGGTAGTTATACCGGAGTTGCGGGAGGACAAGTTGTAAAAATCAGAGCAGATTGCGACGAAGTCACTATAGACGGTATAAATGAAAAAGACTATGAAATTTTCTGGAGAAACTACCTTGATGCAGATCGCGACTACACCTCTATAAAAAAGGTGGTCAGCACAAATTCATTTATGAAGGACGCTGTAGCCTTTGGTCACGGGATACGAATTTTGAAGCAGGATTTTTTTGAAGTACTTATTTCCTTTATTGTATCACAACGCAGTTCAATTCCAAAAATCAAAAGTTCTGTGGAAAAAATGTGTAGCTTATGGGGGAACGAAATAAAGTTTGAAGGAAAAACCTTCTATACTTTCCCCACTCCGGAAAAACTTGCTTCCTTAACAGAATCCGATATACGTTCTGTTGGTGTAGGTTACAGAGCACCTTACATTTTACAAGCCGCTCAGGCGGTTTGTAACGGAGATATATGTGCAGACGAGTTACATAGGCTCGATACCCCCTCAGCAAGGAATAAGCTTCTCTCTCTTTACGGTGTCGGTGACAAAGTCTGTGATTGTGTGCTGCTGTTCTCTATTGGTAAATATGACCTGTTCCCAGCCGATGTATGGATAAAAAGAGTTATGGAAGAAAACTTCAACTCAAAAAATGCAAAAAATGAGGGTGAAAAGCTTTTTGGTGAGTATAGCGGATTTGCCCAGCAATATCTATTTTACTGGAGAAAATTTTCTAAGGAGAACTAAATTATGTTCGAAAATTTTTACGCAGACGCCTACCTTGACAATATAAAATCTGTTACCCCTGACTTCTTGGAAGAGCATAATCTTTCAGGACTAATTCTTGACATTGACAACACCCTTATAGGGCATAATGACCCTATCCCCGATGAAGAAATCCTCGCACATCTGCGGCTTCTTGAACATTCCGGTATAAAGCTGTGCATTGTTTCAAACAACCACTACGAACGTGTGAAGAATTTTTCTAAAAAAATAGGGGTTGAATTTTTTGTACACGATGCGTTAAAGCCCAAAGCACGCGGATATAATCTTGCTTCTAAAGAAATGAAGCTTGATAAAGGTCGCATCGGTGCAGTAGGCGACCAGGTCTTTACTGATGTATGGGGTGCAAAAAGAGCAGGTTGCTACGCAATATATACAAAACCACTTCACAAAGGTGGAGAAGGTTTTTTAATAGCACTAAAAAGATTACTTGAAAAGCCATTTTTGAAAAGAGGATGATTAACATGAAAAAAATTATAACTTTATTACTCGTATTTACCGCAGTTATAATTTGTGCTGTTTCAGCAAATGCCATTGATGTATATGTAGACGGAAGAAAAGTTCCATTCAACAATGATAGTGGTTATCCGTTTATTGACCAAAACAACCGTACTCTCGTTCCATTGCGTGCTACAATGGAAGCTATGGGTGCAGATGTTTCCTGGGATAAGGAAGAACGCTGTGCCATTGTAAAAAAAGATGCTACTACAGTCAACTGCTATATAGGAGAGGCTTGCGTTTATCGAAACAGCACTCGTATAGACAATGATACAGCAGCCATTATACATAATTCTCGTACATATCTTCCAATCCGTGTAGTTGCAGAATCTCTGGATGCGACAGTATCCTGGGATGGAAATGTTCAGATTACAACCGGTAGTGCAGCAAATCTTGTCCACTCTATCGAAAACAGCGGGGGCGGTATTTCAAACTACTGGAAACATTGGGAAGAAGCACTTTCGCTGAAAAATAGCGGGAACTACGCTGCTGCTATAGATAAGTTCAAGGCACTGGGATATACTTTTCTTCAGAAGAGTGACAGCAACAGCGATGCAATGTTTTACAAGCATCTTGGTGAATGTTACAGCTCACTCGGAATGAGTGCAGAAGCATCTGTCTGTTTTAAAAGAGAGGCTGACTACTGGACCAGCGTTAATAAAGGGGAAGAAACAAAAGATGCTTTACGAAGAAGCTCCCTTATAAATTCCACTGTACAAATGTATGCAAAAACAAACAACGATGCATTTTCACCACAAAAATACTTCGGGCAAAAATATGAACCTCGTAGCGGAGTATATCTCGGCACATACTCAAAATGCGACAATGGAGCTTTCGTAGATAATACATCTGCTTTGTTAAACAAGGGGATGGCAGCGGCATTTATCTATATAGATGATTCTCAACCATTTATCAGCGCCTTTGGTTCAATTATTAGCGATGCAAAAAAAGACGGTAGAATTCTTCAGATTGCAGTAGAACCGCGAAATCTCTACGACATACAGCCCAATGATTCCAAATATATATCTCTTGCAAAAGAAATGGAAGAAAGTGGGCTTAAAATTCTGATGCGCTTTGCCGGAGAAATGAATGATATTACTTGCCGATGGTACACAACCGATTATAATTTGTATATAGAAAAGTTCCGCATTGTAGCGGATATATTCCACAGATACGCTCCCTCTGTATCGGTTGTATGGTCACCTAACTTTTATCCTGAAAATACCATTCCTCTCTACTACCCCGGTGACGAATATGTTGATTACGTGGGAATATCATCATACAAGCACTATCAGCCTTCAACCGACCCTCTCGGTCAGGGCATTGACAGAAGCAGATGGAGCGATCAGCTTGATGTAATTTGTTCACTTTACGCTCATAAAAAGCCTATCATCATATCCGAAGGCGGTGCAAGTTATCGCGACCATACTACAGGCAATGATATAACACAGTTTGCAACACGACAAATGTTAGATTTCTTCACCTACCTTCCTATTAAATATCCCGCAGTAAAAGCAGTATTTTTCTTTAATAAAAACGACACTAATTTCAAATATGATTTGTTTTCAAATCCTACATATTGCACAGCAATGAAGGAAGGAATCAAAAGTGATATGTATCTTTCCACTGCCGATGAAAATGCATATCTTCCCCACTACTATGAACTCGGAACAAATGTCAAGGTTGAGGCAAAACCTACGGAAATCTGTTCGTTCATCAAAACACCTGCAAATGATATAAGCTATGTTGTTTATAACATTTACGGAACTGATATTGCCACATCCTATGGTATTCCCTACAGTGTAAATATTGACTTCTCATATTATAAAGGAACAACAATCCCCCTTAAAACTATGGCATTTGATTCAAATGGTATAAAAGTTGCTGAAAAAACATATTATGTAAAAGTTGTTTAAATCGAGTAGGGCGAAATTAATCGCCCTCTCACACCACCGTGCATGCCGTTCGGCACACGGCGGTTCAATTCAAAATTAAATATGTACTACCTTTTGATAGTAGTCCGAAATACTGATTAAGCCTCGCTTGGTCAGTATTTCTTTTGATATTGCTATTTCTACAACTGATTTTGTTGCAATTAATTGATAATGGTTGACCCAATTTGCCACCTTATGAGTTATCCATTTTTTAACTCCGAGTTTAAGCAGACTTTTCAGCCTGTCTTTTTTGCATGCCATTTTTCAGAAAAACACACCTAACTTAAAATTTTTATCTTCGTTAGGTGTGTTTTAATTTTTTATATTATTCTTAACTTAATGATATTGGTTTTTTTACATCCCCTTATAAAATTTACAAGCATGGAAATTCTACTATTTCATTGTTTTATACTTATTTGGTGTCACCCCAACAACCTCGGTAAAAACCCTTACAAAGGTGCGGTAGCTTGTAAAGCCTACCATTTCTGCAACATCGGCTATAAGTGCATCAGTTTCCCTTAGAAGCTGTTTAGCCTTTTCAAGTCTGATATCACGAATATAGTCATTTATCGTTTTTCCCGTGTTTTCACGGAATTTTCTTGACATATAGTCGGGATTCATTGAAAAAGCATCCCCGATAAGCCTTATTCCGAGATTTTGATTTGAATAGTTCTGATTAATGTACAGCACTACTCCACCTATTAAATCATCTTTTTGAGAAGACGGTGCGAATACATCCTTACAACACTTTGAATAAAGCTCTTCAATTGTTTTCTGCATCTGTGCTATGTCTCGGTTATCAAAAATATTTTCAACAAATTCACATTCTTCAGGATATTCTTTTTCTATCGAATATCCGTACTGTATGAGCAAGCGTTTCATTGCAGAAAAAAGTTCAATCGTCAGGTGACGTACTGAATCAATCGAAGCATCATCTTCTTTCGTAGTACTGAATATTTCTTCCAGCAAATGCTTTGCTTTTTTATATTCATTAGCTTTTATAAGTGTTACAAGCTGGCTTTCAAGCTCAACCGAGAAGAAATATCCGTCCTTCAGCGAAGACGCTACTTCGCTATACTGCACAAATTCAGTATTTTCTGCGGCAATAGCATATTCAAGAGCACGCTTCGCTTCATTGTAGCTTTTCCCAACGCCCTTTGCCCCCTGATGAACATTTCCCAATGCTCCAAAAAACTTAAATCCAAACTCTTTTTTAGTAAATTCATCCAAAAATCGTGTAATACTGCATATTTTTTTCAAGTCCCCGTCACTTTTAACACTTACGATATACACTATATCCTCGTCTTTTTTTGTACTTGCAAAGCTAATTTTTTCGTTCCCGAGAAGTTCATCCGTAACATTACTTAAAACAAGATGCTTCATCGTTATATCATCGTCATCGTTATTTCCTAAGGAGTATATTAAAACCACAAACATGTTGTTTTCCACGTCAAACTGCAGCTTTTCAAGTTCCGTTCGGCTTCGTTTTCCTACAGGGACACGTCCCATAATCATCTCACTTATAAGATGCTCCTTTATCAATTTACTTTGACTGTCAATTTCCTGATTAAGTGCAAGATTATGAGAAAGTGATTCCGTTATTTTTTTATTCAGAAATGAAAACTCATCATCCTTTTCTCCGCCCTCATCATTCGGAAAAAGCGTCATAAGATTATCTATAGGCTTATAATTACGTTTTATAAAATATTTTATAAGCCATATTCCTGTTATAAGGCACAACGCATACAAAATTATCATTGTCACGAGAATTTTGTACATATTTCCGTACGCCTTATTTGACGGAAGCGTGTATGTGTATGTCCAACCGGTAGCTTCAGAAACCTTCACAAAAGAAAGAAGATTCCTTCTGTTGCCGTACTTGTTTTCATTGTCAAAATCTTCATCTGTAGTCATAATAAGACGACCTACATTATCAGTTATTGAAAAGCTTCCGTATTCATAAAAATACAGATTTTCAATATTACTTAAAATTTCTTTTGTATTAATTTTATAAACAGCATTTACAAAGCTGTTTTCACGGTTACGTAAGTTAATAGTTCTCACAAACAATAAATCATTTTCATCACTTAGAAGATTTAAATTCAAAAAGTCGCCGTCATATTTTGAAGTTATAAACTCATTCCATTCAATTTTGTTGTATCCGGATTTATTTATATACGCATCATAAAAGCTTTCTGACGGTTGCATTGAAGACTTACATCCGACGTAATCAATACTCGAAAAATAAACAAAAAACATATCCGAGTATTTTTGCACTGTTTCATATCCGCGAATATTCTCAAATTCTTTCACAAATTCATAAACTGCATACTCATTTTCAGGAGTAAGCGGCAATGTATATCTTCCTATTTCTTTTACTTTCTCATTATTATAAAGCTGCATAGAGGCAGAAACTATAGCTTCGAGCTGACCGTCTACAGTTGTGCAAACAGTGTCAAGTACAATATTATTTCTGTTTTCTACCTGTGCCCTATAACCATTATATATGAGAATTCCCGCAATCATACCTACAAAAAGCGGAACAAGAAAGACTACCAGGTAGCTTATAATCCATATATTTTTTATTCCATGTTTTTTTAAGGTTTTAGCGGTTTTCATACTTTCTCCTTTATTGACACTTTTGGCGCAGGGGGTACCCCTGCGCCAAAAAGCCAAAGTTTTATTGTTTTATCTCTTGTTATAAGCATCAAAAGCTTTCTGCTTGATTTCAAGAAGTCTGGGAAGTCCCATTTCGTTAAGTGTATTAACGAACTTGTCAAAGTTATCAAGAGATTCTGTACCCATAATAAACTTAATAAACATCTCATCTCTGTAGCTGTCGATATCAGCTGAAAGTGTTGCATATTCATCTGCATCTTCATCTGCTACGTTTGTTGCAGGAACATAGTGTTCAAATGTATCTGTATCAACCCATGTTTTCCAAGCTTCCTGCTGCTGAGGAAGACCTGCATACTGTTCAAGATATCTTACGTCCTGACGATAATTACCGCCCTGACCTGCAAGTGAGTAAAGCTGGAATGCCTGCGACATTGAAAGTCCCTTGGGGTTAGCTGTTACTTCTTCTGTGTACTGAGGATACTTTTTGCCATCCTTTTCAACCCATTCATATGATACGCCTTCGATACCGAAGTTGAAGAGCATATGACCTTCTTCTGTGTAACCAAAGTTGAGCCACTTCATAGCAAGTTCGGGATCTTTACACTGTGTTGTGATTGCAGATTTTACACCAAAACGAGCTGAAGCCTGACCAAACCAGGGTCTCTCTCCCTTTTTATGTGTTATGTAAGGAACGCCGCCGAATACAGCCTTGGGATCTTTTTCTTTAATAGCATTTGTAAGCACACCGATACCACCGCCGAGAGCGTTCCATGTAGCACCTGATTTACCATTAATAAGGTTAGCTGTTGTTGTTGTAGAATCTGTTGTTGAGAAGTTTCTGTCAAGAAGACCTTCATCATACCACTTCTTCATTGTTGTAAGGAATTCCTTGAATTCAGGCTGTGAAGGACCATAAATAACCTTATTGTCTACATGATAGAAGCCTAAGTTTGTCTTATAAGCACCTGTGATGAAACCACATCCGATACCCTGGGCGCTGTATGAAAGAGGAATTTCTACACCCTTCTTTTCTTTGAAAGCCTTAAGCATTTCATACCATTCATCAATTGTTTCAGGCTTTTCAAGACCAAGCTCTTCAAGCCAGTCAAGTCTTACTATAGGACCTGCTGTTGTGTTAAGCTCTCTATCGGGAGCAATTGTACCTGTTGAAAAGAATAAGCCGTCATCTGTCTTAGCTTCCTTAGCAACTTCCTCAGGATACTGCTCCATAAGTGCTGTAAATTCAGGAGCCCAACCTGCATCCATCATATCGTTAAGGGGAAGGATGATACCGTCGGAAATAGCCATCTTTGCACCACCGGGATAGTAGTTCCAGGAATATTCAATAATATCTGTAAGCTCACCGCTCGCAATCATAAGATTAAACTGCTCACCGCTGTTTGCTGATGAAGGCTGAACATATTCAACCTTTACGCCTGTAAGCTTCTCAAGTTCCAAAGCTACCGGAAGGTCTCCCCAGCTTGAGTAACCGATTTCTGAAATAGCAGGACCGATAGGCTTCCAAACAGTAAGAGTTGCATCGCCTGCATTAAGAGGATATTCGTTACCGTATCTGCTCTCGCCTACTTCTACATTTCCGCCTGCCTTATTTCCCTTTTTGCCACAGCCTGTAAATACGCTGAGTGCAAGCATAAGTGCAAGGGCAAGAACGAGAATTCTTTTGAATGTTGCAAAATTTTTCATTTTTCCATTCTTCCTTTCTTATTTTAATATTATCCTTTTACCGCACCGATCATTACGCCCTTGGTAAAGTATTTCTGCAATACAGGGTAAACGCAAAGAACGGGAACGGTTGCAACCACAATTATAGCATACTTAAGAGATTCGCCGATAGCCTGCTTGTCTGAGTCAAGCATTACATCACCTGTCTGCATACTTGTATCGTTCTGAATAAGCTTCAGTCTTAAGTACAGCTGAAGGGGATATTTACTCTGATCCTTTGTAATATAAATGGATGCAGCAAACCATGAATTCCAATGTGCAACAAGATAGTAAAGGAATATAACTGCCAGAGTTGCCTTTGTAAGAGGAAGCATAATCTGGAACAGAATTCTGAAATGACCTGCACCATCAATTCTTGCAGCTTCGTACAAGCTTTCGGGAACACCCACAAACGCAGTTCTGAGAACTATCATATTATATGTACCAATTGCACCAGGAAGAATAAGAGCCCAATAGGTATCAAGCATTCCGAGGTTTTTTATAACCATATAAGTAGGAATAAGGCCACCACCGAAATACATAGTTACCATGATAAGTTTCATTATAACTTTTCTGCCTATAGCTTCGTTTCTGGTAAGGAAATATGCAGCAAAAGATGTAAGCGACATATTGAAAACCAATGAAACAACGCATATATATATCGTGTTAAGATAGCTTCTCGCAAGACGTCCGTCTTCAAAAATCATCTTAAATGCATCAAGACTGAATTTCTCAGGCCACAAAAGCAAACCTCTGTGTGCCATAAGAGCATTACCATCACTGAAGGAAGCCATAAATACATGAATGATAGGGTACACCGCTACTATTGAAAGAAGTGAAAGAAGAATTGTATTGACAACCTGAAAAATTTTCACTCCCATAGAATCTTTAATTTTCATAATCCGTCTTCCTCCTTTCTTAGAATAATGATGTGCCGTTAAGCTTATCACAAATCTTATTTGTTGCCACAAGAAGAATTATGTTAATTACTGAATTAAACAAACCAACTGCAGTACTGAGACCATATCTTGCTTCTTTAAGACCGATTCTGTATGTATAGGTCGAAATAACGTCTGCCGTTTCACGGATACCTGGGTTTTCAAGAAGAAGTATCTTCTCATATCCTACAGAAAGAAGTGAACCCATCTTCATAATGAAGAGAATAATAATTGTAGGAAGAAGTCCCGGTATTGTTACATGAAGCGTCTGCTTCCATTTACCTGCACCATCAATCTTTGCAGCTTCATAAAGCTCCTGATCAATTGAACTGAGAGCAGCAAGATATATAATTGAGTTCCAGCCGATTTCCTGCCACAAACCTGATATAATATATATAGGAACAAACAGACCCGGCTTCTGAAGCATTGTCTGACCGTCGTAGCCAAACAACTGGAAGAAATGGTTAATAATACCTGTATCTGCTGTAAATTCGCGAACTATTGCACACACAATAACCATAGAGATAAAGTGAGGCATATATGTAACAGTCTGTACAGTTTTCGCAAAATACTTATTACGCACTTCATTAAGAGAAAGAGCCAGAATAATAGGCATCGGGAAACTGAAAATCACTGTGCTCACACTGATTGTAAGAGTGTTTCTGAGAACTCTTAAAAATGTAGGTGAGCTCATAAACAAAGTAAAGTTTCTGAATCCAATCCATTCACTTCCGCTTATGCCAAGGAACGGTTTATAGTTCTGAAATGCCATAAGCACACCATACATCGGCCAATAGCAGAATACCGCATAAAAAATGATTACCGGAACAATCATCACGTACAACTCCCAGTTGTTCATGATGAGCTCCCCTTTTTTTCGGAATTTCGACTTAAGCGCCGGATTTTTCAAAGCGACTGACTGAGTCTTTTTCATAATACATCCCCTTCTTAACGATGTACATCTGCACATCGTTATTAGTTTAACATAATACCATTATAGTCCTTATTTTTTCTCTTGTCAATATTTTATACAAAATTGGCACATCGGGTAAGATTTTGGCACATTGCCCTTATTCTCCCCTTTGTTAAGCGGTTTTTAGCTTTGTGCATTTTGACCAAAAAAGCTTTTATTTAATTTTTTATTGTTTTTTCTCTAATTTATTCTCCAAGCATATCCATAATAGCAACACCTGCAGTAAGAACAATTCCAACTCCGTGATCGTCATTTACTATTGTTCCAAGGTCAAGATAATACTTCTCTTCCATGTTGCAACCTGAACCCATACACACACCATAAACTGTTCCGTCACTGTCAATACACTTCTCGGTAAGACCTTCCCACGCCTCTACGATATCTGCCGTTATGCTTTCATCAAGCCATCCGTACTTTACACCACGTGCAAGACCTGTTATAAACATTGCAGTACCGCTTGTTTCAATATAACTGTCGTGATTGTTAATAACCTGATGCCAGATTTTCTCTTTCTTGTCACGGCAATTAAGAACACCCTTGGCAAAATTCCTATATATTTCAAGGATGCGATTATATTCCTTGTGGGATGATGGCATATGCATCAGAACTTCGCTGATTGCAACCATTACCCATCCATTGCCTCTGCCCCAGGGAACACGGTTTGCCACGCCTTCGGGCGGGAAGAAGATATGCGAATAAATATCCTGATCGTGCATATACATTCTTTCCCAGAAACCGATAATCTGCTTTGCCGCTTCGTCAAAGTATTTTTCTTCCCCTGTTATTACTGCATAACGTGCAAGAAAGGGCAGGCACATATACATATCATCTGTCCACATAGTTTTTATGCGATTGAATGTTCCGTCAGGGAAACGGGGAACTTCCGTCATAAGACCGTGTGCAAGGGCTTCAAGCATACCTTTTGCCTTTACATCCCCTGTCATCATATAATATTCGGAAATAACAAGTCCGTAACTTCCGATTGCGTCAAGATTGTCAAACTTTCCTGCACCGCCCATATATTTTGACCAGCCGAGTACACCTCTCTGGTGCTTGCCGTAGTCACGGTGAGCACACATTGTATCAACACAGGATATGAAGTAATCGTAAAAATCGGTTATTCCAAGCTTTGACGCTGCGTGACGCATACCCTCAAGACCAACCATAATGGCATAGAACCACTGTCCGTAAAATGATGTTGTCATATATTGATAAAGGTATGTATTTTCCCGGTAGAACAGCCAGTATGCTGTTTTACCGCAAACGGAAACCATAGGTGCTCTGAAATCAAGGTTGTATTCGGGAACATAGGGATATTCTATGGGGTCTGTATCTCTTCCGAAAGGTCCTGCCCACATCCACTGAAGGTCGGGAGTATCGGCACCTGTTACAAAGGAAAGCCTTGTTTCCGAGTGAGTTGCTTTAACCCCCCACTTTCCGTTTTCGTTAATACTTTTTATGAGAAGTGGAGTAAATTCAGGAAAATCTGCTTCGAACTTACCGTTTGCTTCACCCTCATAAATGAGTTCCTTATTCGCAAAAATTCTTATCGGGGAGCTATGTTCTATTGAAAGCTTCCCTTTTGCCTCAGTATAAACATAGACCGCCCTACCCCTGCCGTTGCAAAGCTTTGTAAAGTCAAATTCTTTAATATTGGTCTGTATAGGTTTCACAGGGAAAACCCAGTCAATTGTTTTCATAGAAACTGATGGAGCTTCTTTCTTTTTATAAAGGCGTGAATAGTACATACACTCCATCCCGTTAAAGCCTTCACATTCAACGTAAGAATATGTATTATATCCGTAACCGTCAGCACCCATATGAAGCCCCGGCATAAGATTACGGATTGCAACCTGAAAGCTGTCCTCTTCCGCAGGAACTTTAACGATTACAAGATTTTTTCCTTCTTTAAATGTAACATCTGCTTCATAGGCCACCTGTCCGCGGATTTCAACGGCTTTGACCTCTTTCTTTTCGCCGTTAAAGTACACCTCGCAGGACTTATTCTTTACAATATTTATATGCATATCTTTTTCATAAATTCCATCAGCATAGTATGCCATAAACACATAGTCGCCTACCTGTGCATCGGGATAAATTTTTGAAAAATCTGTTCCTGAATTATATATCATGTGCAGATTTTCAAAAATTGTCAAAGGACGGTATACAACCTCATCCCTTTTCCGGTTTTTCAGCATATTATCGTATATGGCACGAATAATCTCCCCATTGGTGTTTTTTACATCTCTGATTGATTTTTCACAATACTTCATAATTATACCCCCCTGTTTACTTCTCTGTCACTTTAATGTTTTTGATTAAAAGGTCGGTTTCTGCACCTTTAATCGTGAAATCTGTTCCCATCATTTTAAGGTTTTCTGCATTAATTCCGCTTAATGTTACGGTTGCGGTCTTAACTTCTCCTGTATTTGTACGGACAATATTTTCTATATAATTTACAATCTTGTTTTTACCGTTTACTTTTTCCCACCTTATGTAATCAACAACTATATTATCTGTTCCATAATCCACATAATCAAAAGTAATTATTACATCAACGGTTTCCTTTTCAAAGGAAGTGATATTTACATTCATATGATTACCGTTTGCAATATTATAAAATTCTTTACCATTTATAGTCTTTCTTTCAAGAAAGAAATCCGTATTACCATAGCTTGTTGTGGAGCAAGAATCAGAAAGGGTGATTTCTTCTCCTTCAGCTACGCTGTTTATAATATCAGAAACGTCCATCCACCCAAAACGTATTGTAGTAAGGTCCTCGGAATAAAGTCCGAAAATAACCTTTGTTCCGTCATAGGAAAAGCAGGGATGTGTATGTCCCGGGTCCTTACCGTTCTGGGGAAGGGTTGCAAGAAGATATGACTTACCCGTATAACAGTCAATAAGCACAAGCTGTGTAACAGAGCCGTTATAGGCTGTATCAGATACTACAAAGCGGTCTGTAACGGTGCTTCCGGTAGAATGAAGATAATTGTAGTCATTGTTTACATATCTTCTGTCAGAGCCATCAAGTTTAAAAAGAGTAATACCGCCGGGGGTAGTCCGTGACGAATTAGCAAACATCATCAGTTCCCCTGACTGCATCCACGCCTCGTGACTTACTGTTTCCGCCGGAACATTGTCATAACTCATTTTCTGCTTGAACACATTCACATATTGGCCCGTATCACGGTCAAGTAGCCATATACGTTCGGGATTTCCTTCACCGTTATCACCTGTGCCCTCGTGGGCGAACGCCACAATATTTGAGTAAGCGGGGTTTGGATTAAGATTCATATGGTCAGGTGCATAAATTTTTGTATCAAATCCGTATATGTACCTTAAATCCCACTCCCCTGTGTTTATATCCATTACGGGAATACGTTTCTTTCTTGTCACATCAAATTCAGTACTGTTGTTTTCAGTTATTTCAATACTGAGGTAGCTTTCATCATCGTTTACCTGTAAAAGCCCTGCCGCACCAATATTCATGTCAGACGGAAGTGTCCCCACAACCTCTTTTTCGTAGTCAGGTGCCATACGGACAATTTCTTTGTTTTTTCTTACATAGAACACATTGCCTTTTTTAGATACCATAACATCGTTCTGACCGAAAAGGGAATCTATGTATTTATATTTTCCCGTTTCTATATCATATTCATAAAGTCTGTACTGATTGTCATAGAAATAGAATTTGTCGGCACCCTTTGCCCACACAGGCATTGTATAGTAGCTGCGGATTGCGTGCTCGCCGTTAAGGTCAACGGTATAATATGTACGCCCTGTTCCCTCGTCCGTATGCTCAATCGGAGTTATGTTGCCGTTAAGCTTGTGAGGGAAGAGCTGTTCTTCACGTAACGGTGACATCTTTCCTTCCGAATCCACAAAAAAGATTTTAAGCCTTGTCCCGTCAATAGTTTCAGGGATTGTAAGGGACGGGAAATTTACATTTATAGCTCCATCTGTCGCCTCCCCGTTCGTTATTGCAACGTCATAAAGCTTCTCATTACTGTATACACCTGCAATAAGGGTGGATTTTTCAAGGGTGAAGCTCTCTGTAAAATCATACAGTTGAACATCAGCACTGAATGTATCTCCGGGAGAAAGGTAACCAAGGTCTGATAACTTTTCACCATTTTTGCTGACAGAAACATCTGCTGTCATCCCTCGGGTGCTGTATGTTGTAAAATCGTCAATATACATTTCACCCTTTGGCATCGACCTGAAAGGATTTGCGGAAAAATAAACAATCCCTGTAGCCTTAGCAGAAACATCTACATCCTGTTCCATTATAAAGTTAAGGGGCGTGGGTGTCACACATTTGTCATTTATAAATATGTTAAAGGTTTTATTAAACAGGTCTATTTCCATTTTCAACTTAAACCATTCATCGGGAGAAGCAAAGTTGGATGCAAGGGCAACTGACTTGTTGGTGCCCATCTGAGGGTCATAGGACGTCATACGCATACTGGTAGACGTTTTTGACGCATAAATGTGCATCTGCGCATAAGACTTGCTGCCTGCAATACCTTCGTATCTTCCGTAAATGTTCAGATTATAAATCTGCTGAGTGTCAATAGCCTTGCCGACTTTCATCCTTGTTTCGATTGTGACATCACGCTTTGACGCATCCGAATATGTGTAATAGAAGGAATTACTGTCAGTCACACTAACCTCGGTATCTTTTACAGTGCGGAAGCCTACTACAGAATGATTATTTCCTTCTTTCACATACTTTGAATCGAGTAGTCCATCCTTTTTCGGTGTCCAGTTAAGATACCAACCTCCATTTTCTGCAGAGGTTCTCTGTCCTACAAGGTCGGGATAATAGAATGATTCCGATTTATATACTTTGTAGTCTGTGCCTTTAACAGTAAACTTAAAGGTCTTTGTCTGTGAAAAGTCAGAACCGTCCTTTGTTACGGTAGCGTAAAGGATGGCTTCTTTATCTTCTTCGCATCTTATGATTTCACCCACGTCGCCATTTATTACAAGGTTATCGCTGCCGCTTTCAAAGATTACCTTCACATCATCATAACCCTCAATCACGGCTCTCGAAAGATCAAGATTTTTTGTCACCGCAAATTCCGATTCTGAAGAAAAGCTTTCGTGAGAAAGAAGTGAATATACGTCAACAATTTCCTTTTCGTCAATATCGTCGTACTTTGTTATGACGCACATATTGTCAATTCCGAGGCAATGCCCCACAACATTTGTTCCAATATTAAAATCTACTCTTTTAAGAGGTTCACAGGAAAAAGTCGAATCAATTCCATCTGCAGAGGTTACAAGCTCACCGTCTATATATAGCCACATTTTCTGCAATTCAGTGTCAAATTCCCACTCAAAGGTTACCCACCTGCGGAGCAGGTTGTATTTTCCGAATGTAGTTTCTGCACCAAGGCTGTGTCCCGAGGGTTTTCCGCCGTAATACCTTACTTCCCCAACTGTCCCGTCTGCAAGAAAGTAAAAGCGCATCCACGCACGGTTTGAACCAAACGGGAACTCATAGTCGTACATTGCCGTCTGTCCTTCTTCAAAGTCCATATACACATCAGCACTTACGGAAATTCTGCCTGAGGGTAAAATTCCGTTAAGGACATACTGAGGACGGTCTTTCCACATTTCGTTCCACATATAGCAGTTTTTGCTTCCGTCAGAAAGAGTATCTACCTTAAACTTACTCGAAGGGTAACTGGCATTTCCCCAACGGGTTTTCCAGTCTGTAAGGAAATTTGTTATAACGGAATTTTCATATTCACTGTAATCAAAGCTGTCGGAATAATTAACATAATAGTTTTCCGGCATAACTGTAAAATCAAATGTTTTTCTGCTGTTTCCCACCGCTGCTGTAAGAGTAACCAAAGCCGGAGAATCTTGAGGTCTTGTAACTTTACCTGTGTTATCTATGACAGCGGTGTTATTGCTCGACCATGTGACAGAAGTTTCCCCGACTGTTTCGGGAAGTGTCAGGTCAGTTGAAATACACTTTCCTGCTTCCCGTGAAACCATATCATAGCTTATCTCCCAAGCTGTTGTAGCCCCATGGGCAAAAGACGGTATCAGAGAAACAAACATTATAATCATTACAGTTGAAGCCAAAAGGCGATTTTTCATTATTTTATCCTCCAAAAAAGTTTCCGGCATACCAATTTTATTATATTATACCCCCATCTTAAAAGCAAGAATTTTATCCCGCTTAAATGCGCAAATTTCCACTTGTAAAACTTTCCAATTAGTGGTATACTTCATTATAGGAGTGATTTTTATGAGAAAAACTAAAATTATATGCACAATAGGTCCTGCCTGCAATAATGAAGAAACACTTACGAAAATGTGTCAGGCGGGTATGAATGTTGCAAGGCTTAACTTTTCACACGGAACACACGAGGATCATAAGAAAAATATTAACCTTATCAAATCAGTTCGTGAAAAGCTTAATCTCCCCATTGCAATACTCCTTGATACAAAGGGGCCGGAATACAGAATCCGTACTTTCAAAGACGGAAAGATTACTCTTAATGACGGTGATTCCTTTACATTTACAACTGAGGAAATTATCGGGGATGAAACAAAGGTAAGTGTAAACTACAAGGGTCTTATGGGTGACCTTACAGTTGGTGATACCATCCTTGTAAACAACGGTCTTGTTGTTTTTGAGGTTAAGGAGCTTACAGATACCGAGGCACACTGCACCGTTATAACAGGTGGAGAGCTTTCAAACCAGAAGAGTATGAGTTTCCCCAATAAAGTCCTTAACCAGACTTTCCTTTCCGAGCAGGATAAGAGTGATATCCTTTTCGGTCTTGAAAACGATATTGACTACATTGCTGCTTCATTCGTTTCAACGGCACAGGATGTTCTTGATATAAAGAATTTTATTGAGGAAAACGGTGGTAGCGATGTTGGTATTGTTGCCAAAATCGAAAACCGTTCCGGTGTTGACCATATTTACGAAATTTGTGAGCATTGCGAAGGTGTGATGATTGCCCGCGGTGACCTTGGTGTTGAAATTCCCTTTAAGGAGCTTCCTGCAGTGCAGAAAAAACTCATCACCGTATGTCGTATGATGGGCAAACGAATCATTACCGCAACGGAAATGCTTGAATCCATGATTTATAACCCCCGCCCCACCCGTGCGGAAATTTCTGACGTTGCAAACGCCGTATATGACGGAACAAGTGCCGTTATGCTCTCAGGCGAAACAGCGGCCGGAAAATATCCCGTACAAACAATACAGATTATGAGCGACATCTGTGAAGAAACTGAAAATAATATCCACTACAACAAGCGTTTCCACAGAGCCGATTTCGAAATAAGAAACAACCTTGACGCAATTTCACACTCTGCCTGCTCAATGGCTATCGGTGTAAATGCAAAGGCTATTGCTGTATGCTCACTTTCAGGTATGAGTGCCCGTCTTGTGTCAAGATTCCGCCCTGTTGTAGACATTATCGGTCTTACAACAAAAGAAAAGGTATGGCGTAAACTGGCACTTTCATGGGGTGTTACTCCCATTCTCTGTGACGAGTATCCCTCGCCGGAGGTTATGTTCTACAGTGCATCGAAGAAAACCGCCAAACTTCTTAATCTTAAAGAAGGTGACAACATTATAATTGTCGGTGGTACAACAAGCGGTAAATCGGGACAAACAAACACAATCCGTCTTGAAAGAATTTCTCGTTAAGGGTGCTATTATGAACAAAAGATATATTGTTTTTGACGTTGAAACGCCAAACAGTCATAACGACAGAATGAGTGCAATCGGTATAACCGTTGTGGAAAATGGGAGAATTCTTGGTGGCTACTACCACCTGATTGACCCTGAAACTCATTTTGATGATTTTAATATTTACCTGACGGGGATTTCCCCTGATATGGTTAAAGGAAAGCCGAATTTTAAAGAATTCTGGCACCTTGCAGAGCCGGTTATGTCAAGCGGACTGCTTGTGGCCCACAATGCCCCTTTTGATATGGGCGTGCTTGCAAAGTGCCTCCGCGATTACGGAATTGAGTGGAAATCCACCGTTCCATACGCCTGCACGGTGCGTATTTCAAAAAAAGTTTTGCCAAATCTTCCAAATCATAAGTTAAACACACTTTCCGACTATCTGGGACTCTCGCTTGACCACCATAATGCGGCAAGTGACTCAAATGCTGCGGCGTGTGTGCTTCTCCATTGTCAGAGTATAGGTGCAGATGTAAAAAGCTTTACTAAAAATTATGATTTGAAAAATATATGCACACTTAAAAAATAATATTACATAACCACTGTTTTTGTCTATACGTTTTCAGGCATAAATTATATGAAAAAAGACATTTCTCTCAAATTAAAAGGCTGAACGATGTTGCATCGCTCAGCTTTTTATATTTTTTCTCATTTTGGGGACAGTCCCCTTTTTGAGAAAATTTAATTATTTACCGTAAAATTCGCGTTTTGCAGCACCAAGTAACTCAATTTCTTCTAAAATTTCCTCTTCCCATTCTTTATGGGTCATTCTCCAGGGACAGCCTATATACATTTTAATGCTATCGCGGTAATCCTGCTCACTGTAATATTCCACGGTTGAACGGTCGTTTGTCTTGATGAAAATATTTGATGAAACAGGGGCAATAGGAAATCCTCTTTCAGCACATTTTTTCATTGTGTCAATGGCTAACTGTACAACGGGGTCTTCCTCCACATATTCAATGGTATAGCCGTATCTCTGAGCAAAGCGTGTTGCATAAAACTCCTGCACTTCCTTGCTCTGATCGCTGATTTTTGTCCATTTTTCCTTCTTGAATTCATAATAATTTGACTCACCTACAAGGGTATCCTTATCCATATATTCATAAGGCTCCTCATAATACATAAAGGGACATCCCCATATAAATACCTTTGAGCCTGCCTCTTTTACACATTCGGAAAGATATTTTATATCGTGGTGCCAGAGGTTTCCGCGACGAATGCACACAAATTCATACTTTGGGTCGTCAGCGTGTTTGGGAGATTCTTCGTCCATACCGATATGTATATATTCAGGACTGTCGAAAAGCTCATAGGCATCAAATATAAGGTCGCGTACAACCTTGTAATATTCAGGTGTTGAAACCATTCTTTCGTAAATACCAAGCCATGCATCATGCACTGCTGAGAAATTGAGCTTAGGAATAATACGGAGTCCAAGGGATTTAAGGCGTGCTACTTCTCTTTTTGTTTCTTCTGCTGTCCATGCACCGGGAATAGCAATTTCGGGATGTGAGGGATATACTACACCTTCCCCAAGGTCAAGCACGATTGTATCAAGACCTTCTTTCACGCATTTATCAACGATGTTATTCCATACATCTTTATCAAAATGCATTTCTTTCTGTGCTCTCATATCACCCCACATATTTTCTCCAAGGTGAATAAGTATTGCAAATGACGGTGTTTTCATAATAAATCTTCCTTTCATAGAATCATATCTTGATTTTATCACCATTTTTTAAGATTTCAAGTGACAAAATCTAATATCACAAGACAAATTCCAATCTTTCCAACGCAAAAATTTCTCATTTTGGGGGCAGTCCCCAAAATGAGAAATTTTTATTATTCGCCGTAGAATTCGCGTTTTGCACTTCCGAGAAGTTCAATTTCTTCAAGGATTGCCGCTTCGTTTTCTTTTCTTGTCATTACCCAGGGAGCTGCAAGGTACATTGCAACGCTCTTGCCTGTTTCAATTTCACTGTAGTATTCAACCATTGCACGGTCATTTGTTTTAATAAATAGGTTTGATGATGTGGGGGCAATCTTCATACCGCGGGCAGCACAGTCCTTCATAAGCTGAATTGACTTAGGCACAGAGGGGGATTCCTCAACATATTCGATAGTATAGCCGTACTTTTCAACAAAACGTGTTGCATAAAAGTCTATAACTTCCTGACTCTGGTCAGAAATTTTTGTCCAGTTTTCTTTTTTATATTCGTAGTACATACCCTTGCCGATTACAACATCCTCGCCTGCATATTCAAATGCTTCGGGGTAGTCCATAAGAGGTGTTCCCCACATAAAGGGTGTTGCACCTGTTTCCCTTACGCAGTCAAGAAGATACTTCATATCATTGAAAAGTCTTTCCCCGATACGGAATGCAACAAAGGAATACTTGGGGTCTTTTGCGTGGTGGATGTTCTCCTCATCCATACCGATATGTATGAATTCAGGCTTATCAAAAATATCGTAAGCCTCGAAAATAAGTTCACGGCAGACTTTGTAATATATAGAAGTGGAAACCATTCTTTCATATTCCCCAAGCCACGCATCGTGAATTGTGGAGAAGTTCAGCTTGGGAATAATCCTCAACCCCATCGCTTTAAGACGAAGAACTTCCTCCTTCATTTCTTCGGGAGACCAGCTTCCTTCAATACCGATTTCGGGATGGGAATTGTACCTGATGCCTTCGCCAAGGTCAAGCACGATTGTATCTATACCTTCTTTTACGCATTTATCAACGATGTTATTCCATACCTCTCTGTCAAAATGAAGCGAGGTCTGTGCCTTGAGGTCACCCCACATATTTTCTCCAAGGTGAATAAGAATTGCAAATGATGGTGTTTTCATAATAAATCTTCCTTTCATAGAATCATATCTTGATTTTATCACCATTTTTTAAGATTTCAAGTGACAAAATCTAATATCACAAGACAAATTCCAATCTTTCCAACTAAAAAATTTCTCATTTTGGGGACAGTCCCCAAAATGAGAAATTTTTAGAATTCAAATACTGCTTTATCGCCGTCAAGTTTTAATACGGCAGAAAAGGTTTTGCCTGTTTTTTTAGAAACAAAGCCGTCAATTTTGCTTGTTTTCCCTGTTTCAAGAAGCATTTTTACATTTGATTTAGATATAACTCTGTCAAGAATTACATTATTTATACTGAATTTACATCCGTCTTTATACCTGTCGCATCCATAACCAAACCGTGTTCTGACTACGCTCCCCTCGCACAAAGGGCATTTTCCGATTACATCACCAATAAAGCCGTCATCAGTATCCTTTTCCGGAGGGGTTTCTGTGCTGTTTTTTGAAAATACTTCCGTAATCTCCTTTTGTGCAAGAAGTATACTGTCCTTTACGGTAATTTCGCATCTGTACACCTTTTTAAGTGCCTGTCCCATAAGGGAGGTTTTGTATTTATCCATACTTATTCCCATACGCTTAAGGGATTCTATCAGGAACTCTCCCCCGGGAAGGATTGAATAAACGTCCTTTTTAAGTGCAATATACTCACTCTTTATGGCGTTATCTATAATACCTGTTCTTGTAGCCTCAGTACCAAGCTCCAATCCTTCGAAAATTGCACGGTACTCTTCCTCGTCATCGTGTTCGGAGGCGTTTGCCTTTTCCTCTCGGAAAGGGTTTTTAAGGTAGTTATTAAGTGTTTCTATTGTATAATGCTTTGGCGGTGAGGTTTCTTTTTCCTTGGGTACAAAATTCACATCTATAACGTCACCTTTTTGCAAAACCGGAAGGATTTTATCCTTTTTACTGTAATCGTCATACTTTGTCCAGCCGGGTTCAAGAATAACGGTTCCCTTGAGGGTAAATTCCTCCATACCGCCAACGTCAATTTTAATTTCGCTTTTCTGTGCGACACATTCCTCACTGCAGAACACTGCCACAAATCTACGCATAATGGTAGAATACACCTTTGCCTCATCCTCTGAAAGTGTCTGCTTATCGGGTATTTTATGTGTCGGAGTAAGTGCCGAGTGAGATTCAATTTTCTTATCGTCAAATATGGTTTTTCCGTCCTTGAATTTTACAGGACAACCAAGCTTTGACACTGCAGAAAGTATGCCTTTCACCTTATCCTTTTCCGCTTCCGCAAGATACTCGGAATTAGTACGGGGATATGTAACATAGCCTTTTTCGTAAAGTCCCTGAACTATCTTAAGACTTTCTTCCATAGGCATTTTATACTTTTTTCCTAAGACATTCTGTAGCTTTGTGAGAGAAAATAATTTTCCCGGTGAAAGAGTATCTTTTTTAGACTTTGATGCTGTTACTACTCCTTTTGCTTCGTTGTATTTATCACAAAGGACCTGTGCCTTATTTTTTTCATTTTTATTGAATTTTTCTTTACTTGTAAGCTCAATTTCTGTACCATTATGCTCAGTCAGGCTATAGGGAGCATAGTAAATATCCGGCTTAAAGTTACGAATTTCCATATCACGGTCATAAATTGCCTTTACAATGGGAACTATGACGCGTCCCACCCTTAAAAGCGTACCTGTTTTAAGAGTAGCGTACCGTGTAAGATTCACACCATAAAGCCAGTCAATAAATGTACGGGCATAACCCTCTTTTGCAAGGGAATCGTACTCTGTTTCATCCTTCATTTCGCTGAGTCCCTGACGGATAGTTTCCTCCGTCTGGTCGGGAAGCCACAGTCTTTTAAAAGGTTTATCCCCACACTGTGCCATTCTCACACAGGTGCGGACAATAATTTCCCCCTCCCTGTCGGAGTCACCTGCGTTTACAATTTCCGTAACGTCCTCACGGTTACAGAGGGTCTTTATCAGTTCAAATTGAGTTCTTACACCGCTGTCTGGTTGCTTGTTTTTATCCTTTTTCAGCTCATACTCAAACTTTTCGGGAAAACAAGGCAGATTTTTCATAGTCCAGCGGTTTTCTCCATCGGGATTCGGTGAATAAGTTTCTATATCCGCAAGAGAAAACAAATGGCCGAAAGCCCATGTCACAATATAACCGCTGCCCTCAAAGGAGCCACCGGACTTTTTCATATTCCCTATTGCAGAGGCAATGTTGCGTGCAAGGGATGGTTTTTCGGCAATAATAAGTTTCATTTGTTATCTCCTAGTTAAGTACCTGTTTAAACACACGGAAAAAGTTTCCATACATAATATTTCTCACTGTTTTTTCACTGTAATTGTTTTTAAGCAGCTCTTCTGCAATTACATTCATGAATTTTGCACCGCTGCAGCCATTTGGCATATATTCAATACCATCAAAATCACTGCCAATACCGATATTCTTTTCACCGCCAAGGGAACAGAAATGCTCGATATGAAGAAGAATATCCTTTACAGACGGGTCATCACCAAGAAAGTAAGGGGCAAAATTAATGCCGCTTACTCCGCCTTTTTCTATAAGGGTTCTGAACTGGTCGTCTGTAAGTCCGCGGTTATGTTCATACACTGCTTTGGAATTTGAATGACTGCAGATAAAAGGTTTTCCGGCAATTTCAGCCACATCATAAAATCCCTTTTCACTGATATGGGATAAATCTATCATTATACCAAGCTTTTCACTTTCTTTCACGACCATTCTGCCAAAATCTGTAAGACCGTTATCAACAGCTGACTTAACAGCAGAGGATATTGCATTATTATTATTCCATGTAAGGGTAAAAAGCCGTACCCCCAGGTCATAAAACATACGAATCGAAGTAAGATTATGTATGGAATCTGCCCCTTCCAAGGCAAGAATTCCGCCATAATCCGCACATTTAAGGTCTTCTGCCGATAGGATTTTTCTAAGTCCCCAATTAAACACAAGTCTGTCATATCGCTTTATAAAACGGCGGTTATGAAGATATGATGCCTTTCCCTCCGGACATATTGCAAAAACCTGGATATAACCCGGATATTTATACATATCACGATGATTGAGATGTGTTTTCGTATGTAAAAGATTCTTTACAGTGATACTGTCACAATGTCCGTCAAATACTTTATAGTCTGAAAGCATCCTTTATAACCTCCGTCTTGATTTTTTTCCCTTTGCCTGCACTTATCAGTACTGCATCAAAACGCATAGGCGTATCATAGATTCCCTTTTTCACAGCATAATACTGTGCCGTTTTAATGATTTTCTGCTGTTTTCTTTCGTCTATAAAATCACCGGGGTCGCCAAAATCATCGTTTTTACGAAATTTAACCTCTACAAAGCAGGTATATTCACCATCTTTCGCGATGATGTCTATTTCACCCTGCCTTGTTCTGTAGTTACGCTCAATGATTTTATAGCCGCGTTTTTTCAGTATTTTAACGGCAGTTTCCTCACCTGCCCAGCCAATGGAAACTGCCGTTTTATTTTCAGACAAATTTTTTGATAAAAGTTTTTCTATGAATTTCACTTGCACCGAACTCCTTCAATGCTTCAATATGTACCTTTGTGCCATATCCCTTGTGCTTTTCAAATCCATACTGAGGATATTTTTCTGCCATTTCAAGCATCTTTCTGTCCCTTGAAACCTTAGCGAGAATTGATGCTGCTGCAATGGAAAGACTTCTTGCATCGCCTTTCACTATACATTCATGAGGGTAATTGCAGTTTGTGATACAATCCCCGTCAACTATTACGTAATCCGGCTTTATATTAAGTGCCTCTATAGCTCTGTTCATTGCCATATATGTAGCATTGCGGATATTGAATTCATCAATTTCCTCAACACTTGCAGTTGCGACAGCATAAGCAAGGGCAACCTCTTTGATTTCGTCAAAAAGCTTTTCACGTTTCTTTTCTGAAATCTTTTTAGAGTCGTTAAGTCCTTCGATGCATATATCGGGCGGAAGTATTACCGCTGCGGCATACACATCCCCTGCAAGAGGCCCTCTGCCCGCTTCATCTACACCTGCTACTACACTATATCCTTTATCAAACAGGCTGTGTTCAATTTCCCACATTGCCTGAAGTCTTAAAATTTCTTCCTCTTTCATTTATATCACCTACTAAAACAAAAGCACTTCGCACTTCGCACTCCGAATTCCGCATTTAAAAAGCTGCCATTTGCGGTCCGGGTGATTTTAACATCCCGTAAAGGGATAGGAAAAATTGTTCAGAACACACAAATGGAACCGTAGGGAACCCGAAGCTGTATGTGGATACAGCGAGAGGTGACATTTGTGCGTAGCAAATGGCATAAATTTCGAAATTCGCTCTGCGAATTTCTACAATAAACGAGGAAAAGCACTTTGTTATATTTTTTGTTAAAACAATAACTTAACATAATCTGCCATTTGCGGTCTGGGCGATTTTAACATCCCGTTCACTCCAAAGTAATTCTGCCAAGCTTACACCCTCTGAATTCATCTAAAACGACATTTGCGCCGCGAAGATAGTCGACTTCTCCACCTTTTACGATAAATCCACGCTTTCTGCAAATTCTTTCAAGAACTTCAAACCCCTGGAGACCGTCCTCAAGCTCTACTTTATAGCGTTCTTTAAGTCTTTCGGGATAATTCTTTGCAAGGAAAGCACAAAGATGTGCACAAAGCTCCTCCACATCGAGAACATCATCCTTAATAGCACCCGTATAAGCAAGCTTTAACGCTGCCTCCTTATCCTCGAACTTAGGCCAAAGAATACCAGGGGTATCAAGAAGCTCCATGCCGTTTTTAAGGGTTATCCATTGTTTCCCCCGTGTTACACCCGGTCTGTCACCTGTTACTGCAGTACTTTTTCCGTAAAGCTTATTTATAAATGAGCTTTTACCCACATTGGGAATACCGCAAATCATAACACGGATTGCTTTATTAACATAACCGCGTGCACGGTTGTGTTCAATCTTTTCTTTCAAAAGCTCCTTAACCGCATCGGTGACCTTTGCAGTACTTTTAGAATCGTTACAGCTCATCGCAATGGCAAAAGTTCCCTCGCTCTTAAACCTTTCCACCCACTGCTGAGTTTTAACGGGATCTGCAATATCTGATTTATTAATCACAAGCAGCAGCTTTTTATCCCCTATAATTTTCGGAAGTTCGGGATTACGGCTGCTTTCGGGACACCGTGCATCACAAAGCTCAATAACGCAGTCACAAAGTTTAATCTCAGACGCCATCATACGCTTTGTCTTAGTCATATGTCCCGGAAACCACTGTATATTCATATTATTTCATCCTTAATTGAAAGTGTCTATTTTTGTAAACGGCCAGAAACGGAGTACTGCTTCACCAACAATATGATCTGTACTTACGGGGCCTATAATACGTCCGTCTGTACTGTGATTACGGTTATCACCAAGAACAAACACACAACCTTCGGGAACTTCCAGCTCCGTAATGGTGTTCTGATTAATCATAGCTTCACCAAGATAATCTTCATCAAGCTTTTCACCATCTACATACACACTGTTTTCATCATAATCAATCTTTACAGACTGACCCTCTGTTGCAATAACCCTTTTTACCCAATACACATTTTTCTCATAACCGGGAGGATTAAAAATTACAATATCACCGTTTTCAGGCTCGTAACCAAGTCTCCACACAATCATTCTGTCATTATGCTGAAGTGTAGGCTCCATAGACTGACCGTCAACTCTTACCACGGTAAATAAAAAATTACGTACTATAAGTGCCAGTACAACCGCAATAACTATTGCCTGTACCCACTCGTATATTTCTCTTCCCATACTTTTTTTCTTCGGCTCCTGCTGCACTTCATTTTCAATATTTACATTCTGTTCTTCCATAACTGTCTCCTCCATAATGCTATACAACGAAAAAGAGAACCTGCCGTGTGACAGATTCTCTTTCGTTTTTGACTATTAAAGTCTTTCCTTAACTTTAGCTGCTTTACCAACTCTGTCACGCAGATAGTACAGTTTAGCACGCTTAACTTTACCGTGTCTTACAACCTCAATATGATCAAGGCTGGGTGAGTTAACAGGGAATGTTCTCTCAACACCGACACCGTATGAAAGACGTCTTACAGTAAATGTTTCCTGAATTCCGCCATGCTTCTTAGAGATAACGGTACCCTCAAACATCTGAAGTCTTTCCTTTGCACCTTCCTTAACCTTTACGTAAAGCTTAACATAGTCACCTATTTCAAGCTTAGGAAGGTCTGTTCTGATCTGTTCCTGAGTAATCGCCTTTAAAACGTCCACTCAAATCGCTCCTTTCTATGCCCGCATACTGCGGTAAAAATAAAGCGTTCGTACGAAAGAAATGCAGAGGACCGCTTTTACCTAGTAACTATACCACACTTTTTTTGCCAATGCAAGTATTTTTTTTATTTTTTTGATACTTACTTTTTACGCTATTACATTATCAGCGATTATATCATCTAAGGTTGCAGGTGTTACAATATATTTACACAGCATATCAATAAACTTTTCTGCATCACATTTATGATTAAAAATCGCCTCGGATATTTTCCTTTCCTTGAGAGTTCTTTGGTCGGGCAATTGTGTATACATATCTATTCCCACTGCATAGCTTGAAGTACTGCTGTCAGCTTTCTCCTGCGTAAAATAATACAGTACTATTCTGTCCCCCATTATGCTTTCTGTCTCTGTCTGCCTTATATATGATGGATTATTCATATCGCTACCTCCTTTTTTCCTTCAATTATACTTATTCTTTTTTCGTTTTTCCACAGTTACTTTTTTATGTATATTTCTTTTATTATTTTACATATTTTTCCAGCTACTTTCAATCAGGATTTTTGTATTTTAATGCATAAGATTTAATCTTTATGTAATATTTTGTATTATCATATACGCTATATTCCCAATTCTGAAAATTTTCACCCTTCAAAAGCCGCACAGTGAAATTTTTTGCTTGAAATGAAGTTTGTTATATATTATAATAGAATAGATAATGTATAATACTTTGGAGCAATGCTATGAAAAATGATTTTTTACCGGTTTCAAAACTTGATATGGATAACCTCGGATGGGACTGGTATGATTTTCTTTTCATATCAGGGGATGCGTATGTGGACCATCCGTCTTTTGGAACTGCTCTTCTTTCAAGATGGCTTGAATATAACGGCTACAGAATATGTATATGCCCGCAACCTGACAGAAATGACAAAGAAGCGCTTACAAAATACGGAAAACCCCGCCTGGGTGTCCTTATATCAGGCGGAGTGATTGATTCAATGGTAAACCATTATACTGCATCTAAAAAGCCCCGTTCGGAGGATGTATATTCGCCCGGCGGAAAAGCAGGTTTGAGGCCTGACAGGTGCGTTATCGTGTATTCAAATATGGCAAGGGCAGCCTTTGACGATATTCCTGTGATTATAGGCGGTACGGAGGCAAGCCTCAGGCGATTTGCCCATTATGATTACTGGCAGGACAAGGTACGTCGCAGTATCCTTGTAGATTCCGGTGCAGACCTTCTTCTTTTCGGAATGGGTGAAAAGCCACTTTTGGAAGTGTGCGACAGACTTCGCGACGGAATTCCTGTTAACAGAATAACAAATGTTAAAGGAAGCTGCTATATAGCTGACACCGTTCCGAAAAATTCAATTGTTCTTCCGTCATTTGAAAAAGTGTCAACTGACAAAGAAAGCTATGCAAAAGCTGCCGCAACAGAATATTACGAACAGGACCATATCAGGGGTAAGACGCTTGCACAGGCACACGGTGAAAAATATCTTGTTCAGCTCCCTCAGGCTTCCCCCCTTTCTCAAAAAGAAATGGATAGGGTCTATTCACTTAACTATATGCGTGCATGGCATCCGATGTATGACAAAGACGGTGGAATTCCGGCACTCAGCGAGGTTAAGTTTTCAGTCACTTCATCAAGGGGGTGCTTCGGAAGCTGTAGCTTCTGTGCCCTTACATTTCATCAGGGCAGAGTAGTTCAGGCAAGAAGCCAGCAATCAATTCTCGCAGAGGCTCAAAAGCTTATATGGGAAGATGATTTTAAAGGTTACATACATGACGTAGGCGGCCCTACTGCAAATTTTCGTGCACCGGCTTGTGAAAAGCAGCTTAAGGCAGGCACCTGCCGCGACAGGCAGTGCCTTTACCCTTCAGTCTGCCCCAATGCAAAAGTAGACCATAAAGACTATCTTGAGCTTCTCAGAAAGCTCCGTAATCTTCCCCGTGTAAAAAAAGTTTTCGTGCGAAGCGGTATCCGCTACGACTACCTTATCGCAGATAAGGATGATACCTTCTTCCGGGAATTATGTGAGCATCACGTAAGCGGTCAGCTTAAGGTAGCACCCGAGCATATAAGCAGTAATGTTCTTAAATATATGGGAAAGCCCGGGGTAAAACAGTATGAAAAATTCTGCAATAAATTTTATGAGATAAATAAAGAGCTTGGAAAAGAACAATATCTTGTCCCATACTTAATGTCAAGCCATCCCGGAAGCACCCTTTCCGATGCGATAGAGCTTGCGGTTTATCTTAAACGAAACAAAATACGTCCCGAACAGGTGCAGGATTTCTATCCCACCCCGGGAACACTTTCAACAGCAATGTTCTATACGGGACTTGACCCAAGGACTATGAAAAAGGTGTACGTACCCCGTACACCCCACGAGAAAGCACTGCAGAGAGCACTTCTGCAGTCATCAAAAAAAGAAAATTACAAATTGGTGCAGGAAGCACTTACCCAGGCAAAGCGGACAGACCTCATCGGATTTGGTCCCGACTGCCTGATAAAACCTGAAAGGAGAATTCAAAATGGCAAAAATATTGGACGGAAAAATGTTATCGGCAAAAATCAAGGAGGACATAAGACTGGAAACAGAAGAGTTAAAGAAAAAAGGAATTAATCCCGGTCTTGCAGTAATTATTGTAGGCGATGACCCTGCAAGCCGTGTTTATGTAAACAACAAGAAAAAAGCCTGCGAGGCTTGCGGTTTTTATTCGGAAGAACACGCACTCCCAGCAGAAACTACAGAAGAAGAGCTTCTTAAGCTTATCGAGGAGCTTAATAACCGCAGGGAAATCAACGGTATTCTTGTTCAGCTTCCCCTTCCCAAAGGCATTGACAGTGAAAAGGTTCTTCTTTCTATCAAGCCTGAAAAGGATGTTGATGCATTCCACCCTGTTAACGTGGGAAAGATTATGATAGGTAACTTTGATTTTCTTCCCTGTACTCCTGCAGGCGTTATGGAATTAATTCACCTTACAGATATTGATGTGTGCGGTAAGGAATGTGTCGTAATCGGCAGAAGCAACATTGTCGGCAAACCTCAGGCAATGCTTCTTCTTCACGAAAATGCAACTGTTACAATATGCCACAGCCGTACAAAGGACCTTAAAGAAGTTACAAAGCGTGCAGACATTATCGTTGCCGCAGTAGGTAAGGCTAAATTTGTTACTGCAGATATGGTTAAAGAGGGTGCAATCGTTATCGATGTAGGTATGAACCGTGACGAAAACGGTAAGCTTTGCGGTGACGTTGACTACGAAAGTGTTGAAAAAGTTGCATCTGCAATAACCCCTGTTCCCGGCGGTGTTGGTCCTATGACTATTGCCATGCTTATGAAAAACACAATCAAAGCTGCTATTTTGCAGCAGGGGATGTAAAAAGCAAATTTTTAAATGCGGAATTCGGAGTGCGAAATGCGAAGTGATGGTAAATTTTTGCTGAAGCAAAAATCTTTGTTTATGATAAAGAAGTTTTCTCTTTGGAGAAAACCATCCATAATTTCGAATTTCGGACTTTACATTTCGAACTTATAGACCGCATTTTTTCTATCCCCCCAAAAAAACTAATAAAACGGAGGATGTGTCAATGGCTAAAAAAAGCTACGGAAACGAAAGTATTACCGCCCTTAAGGGTGCTGACCGAGTAAGAAAAAGACCCGGGGTTATTTTCGGTTCCGACGGACTTGAAGGCTGTCAGCACAGCGTATTCGAAATTATTTCAAACTCAATAGATGAAGCTAAGGAAGGCTACGGTAAAGTTATCGAGGTCACACGTTTTTCTGATATGTCCATCGAAATCAAGGACTACGGACGCGGTATTCCCGTTGACTGGAATCCCAAAGAGGAAAAGTACAACTGGGAGCTTGTTTTCTGCGAGCTTTATGCAGGCGGTAAGTACGACAAGGGCGAAGGCGAAAACTACCTTTACTCCCTTGGTCTTAACGGACTTGGTCTTTGTGCTACACAGTACAGTGCCGAGTATATGAATGTAACCATTAACCGTGACGGTTACGAGCATAATCTGTACTTTGAAAAAGGCGAAAATGTCGGTGGTCTCTACAAGGAAGAAAAGAAGTACCGTACTACAGGTACCACTATTAAATGGAGACCTGACCTTGAAGTATTTACAGATATTAATATTCCACTTGACTTTCTGACTTCATCACTTAAAAGACAGGCGGTTGTAAACGCCGGTCTTACATTCAAGCTTAATTATCATGACCAAAGCGGTGTTCAGCGTTTTGAATTCCGTTATGAAAACGGTATAGTTGACTATATTAATGAAATCTGTCCCGAAGATGAAAAGCGTATTTCCACGACAGCTTTTTATGAGGGCGAGCGTACAGGTCGCGACCGTGAGGATATGAAGGATTACAAAGTAAAGCTTAGTGCTGCATTTGCCTTTTCCAATGATGTTCAGATGATTGAGTATTACCATAACTCAAGCTTTCTTGAACACGGTGGTGCCCCTGACAAAGCAGCAAGAAGTGCTTTTGTAAGTGCAGTTGATAATTATCTCAAACAGAACAACAAATACTCTAAAAATGAGGCTAAAGTTACATTCAATGATATTTCTGACAGTCTTATTCTTGTAACGAACTGTTTCTCGACAGTTGTCAGCTATGAAAATCAGACAAAGAAGAGTATTACAAATAAGTTTATTCAGGAAGCAATGACGGATTTCCTCCGTAAGAATCTTGATATTTACTTTATCGAAAACCGTCCTGAGGCGGAAAAAATCTGCAATCAGGTTCTTGTAAATAAGCGTAGCCGTGAGCAGGCTGAAAAAACACGTACCACTATCAAAAAGAAGCTTACCGGTACAATGGATGTTACAAACCGCGTACAGAAATTTGTTGACTGCCGTACAAAGGATGTTGACCGCAGAGAGCTTTATATAGTGGAGGGTGACTCGGCTCTTGGTGCTTGTAAACTTGGCAGAGATGCAGAATTTCAGGCGATTATCCCTGTAAGGGGTAAAATTCTTAACTGCCTTAAGGCAGATTTTGAAAAGATTTTCAAAAGCGAGATTATTACAGACCTTATAAAGGTTATAGGCTGCGGTGTTGAGCTTCATACCAAGCATAATAAGGATATGAATGCTTTTGACCTTTCTAATCTTCGTTGGGACAAAATCATTATCTGTACTGATGCCGATGTTGACGGCTTCCAGATAAGAACTCTTATCCTTACAATGCTTTATACACTTGTCCCCACCCTTATAGACGAAGGAAAGGTATTTATCGCAGAATCTCCCCTCTTTGAAATTGTGCATAAGGATGTTTCCTACTTTGCATATAACGAAAAGGAAAAAACGGAAATTCTTGCCCGGCTTCCCGAAAAAGGTGTTTCTATTCAGAGAAGTAAAGGTCTTGGTGAAAATCAGCCCGATATGATGTGGCAGACCACTATGAATCCCGAAACACGTCGTCTTATAAAGGTAATGCCCGACGAAGCAGAAAAAACCGCTGAAGTGTTCGAGCTTCTTTTAGGTAACAATCTTCAGGGCAGAAAAGAATATATCGCAAAATACGGAAAAGATTATATTGAAATGACAGATATCAGTTAAAACGGTATGTTAAAAATACCCGGATTTCACTTAACTGCATAATGTACATTACAAAATGCTAAATGAAACGAACTCTTTATTTTCAATTATATATTAATAAAAAGAAATTCTCATTTTGGGAATTTCTTTTTTTATTTTACAAATAATATGAGAAAAGTTGTTTGGAAGGAGTATTTCTATGCTTTCCATTTTTTTCAGAACTACTATCCTATACCTATGCGTAGTAATCGCCCTTCGGCTTATGGGAAAAAGGCAGCTTGGCGAGCTTCAGCCATCGGAGCTTGTTGTGGCACTTATGATTGCAGATGTAGCCGCAATTCCAATAGAGTCGGATGCAATTCCGATAATCCGCGGAATTATTCCTGTGTTCACACTGGTACTTCTTGAAATACTTTTTTCTGTCCTTGTTTTAAAAAGTGTAACACTGCGGAAAATCATCACAGGAACACCCCGGCAGATTATAAAAGACGGTAAATTTGACGAAAAACAGCTTCGTAATCTTCGCATTACCTTTGATGATGTTATGGAGCAGCTAAGGCTTGCAGGCTACAGTTCAATTTCACAGATTGACAGTGCAATAATTGAAACTAACGGGCAAATTTCCATAGTTCCCACAGAATCTGAACGTCCCGTTGTATGCAAAGACCTGAATCTGTCACCACCGCAGACCCATGTTCCTTACACTATAATTTCTGACGGTAAGCTTCGGAAAAACAATCTGAAAAATGCCGGATATGACGAAAAATGGCTTCGTGATAAATTAAAAAAATACAACATTACAGATTATGGCCAAGTCACATTATTAAGCGTAACCGATAATCAGGAACTGGTTTTACAAATTTCGGATAAGTAATTAATTTTTTCTTTATAAGGAGTGTTTATATTTTGAAAGCAGTTATCGTTTCTTCATCAGACGGAACAAGATTAAGACCTCTTACCTGCTCTGTTCCCCACAGTATGTTACCCATTATGGGAAAGCCTGTTATTGAATACACAGTCCGGCTACTGTCAAACCACGGCATAAAGGATATTGTAGTAGCACCCTGTTACCTCAGAAGCAGGATAAAAAAGCATTTTTCCATTTCTGACAAACGGGATGTTAATATTTCCTTTCCGGAAAATGAAAATCTGGAATACTATCTCGGTGATGACGATGTTATTTTTATCAGTGACAGCGTTCTGTGCGATGTTGATTTTTCTGAATTTCTGTCGGTGCACATCCATTCAGGAAGCGACGCCACAATAATAACAAAGCACACACCGGAACCCTACCGATACGGTTGTGTAATGATGGAAAAAGAAAACTTTGTATCCGACTACACAAGCTGTCCTGATTTTACTATGCCCTGCGGAATTCCTTTCTCCGGAATAATTGCAGTAAAAAAAGGGGTTAAGCTTTCTGAATGTAAAAATCTTTCTTTACTTCTTGAAAAGCTTATTCAAAACAAAAAGAGTATTTACAGCTATACACCCGATTGCTATATCCGGGATATTTCAGACTTTGAGAGTTACAACCGCTGCTGTCGTGACTTTATGGACAAAAAATTAAAGCTACCCTTTCCTTGCGAGGAAACGGCACCTTCTGTATGGATAGACGAAAACGCAACTGTCATGCAGGGTGCGATAATCACTCCGCCGGTTTATATAGGACCCGGAAGTGTAATTAACAAAGGTGCCCGTATTGAAGGCTACAGTCAGATTCTGAGGGACGTTACCATTGATTGCTACAGCACAATAAAACGCAGCATTGTTATGGATAATACGTATATATCAGAAAATGTTACTCTTCGCGGTGCCATTGCAGGAGAAAACTGTCATATTTCTCAGGAAAGTGCTGCTTATGAAGGAAGTGTTATCGGATTCGGCTCTAAAATAGGAACAAGAAGCACCCTAAGGACTTCCGTTCACATATGGCCGGATAAATATATAGAAGATGAAAGCTGTATAAGCGAAAATGTGATATGGGAAAGCACATCTTCTCCTGTTCTTTTTCAAAACGGAAGTGTTTCCGGAATTATCAATCGCGAAATAACGCCTGAGTTTGCTCTTCACTATGCAAGAGCTGCAGTCAGCCTTTTAGGTAACAATCTGGCTGTTTCCTGTGACGGTGAAGGCTACGGCACTATGATAAAAAATGCACTTACTGCAGGAATTCAGTCAGGAGGCGGCAAGGCATACGATTTTGGTGACCAACCGCTGCCCATTACTCGAAGCGGCATCAGATTTTACTCACTTGACGGGGGAATTGCCTTTTCTTCGTACCGTACAGATTCTTCAACCTACGGTTCACTTGATATTATAAACTCATCAGGAGCTACACCGCTAAATGAAGATATCACGAAACTCAGACACTTTATTACGGATAGAGTTTCAAAAAGAGTGTCTCCCGAAAGCATACGCGAACCTGACTTCGTGTTTGAATACAAGCTTTTTTATCTGAAACAGCTTATTAATTCCACCTCAAAAAAACCTCTTGGTGCAAAGGTTCTTATATACTCCCCTTCTGTATGGGCAACAGAGCTTTTGAAAAGTGCCGCTTCAGACCTTGACTGTCACTTTACATTTTCCTCCAACAGGGATGAAGATGCTTTTTTGAAAGAACTCATATCCGGAGACTTCGACCTTGGTGCAATATCCGATTCGCGATGTGAAACGCTTACACTGGTTACCAAAACAGGATATATTCTTTCAGAATTTGATTATTGTGCACTGACTTCACTTATTATAATGAAGCAGTTTAACGGTGCTACCGTGTATATTCCTGACTCTGCACCGGAAAGTATCGAAGCTCTGGCAAAAAAATACGATGCACAAGTACACCGCACATTTGTAAGTCCACCGCATCTTATGCAGGAACTTACTTCCGATACAAAAAAATCCATGCTCCATCAGTTCGTGTATCGTTTTGATGCGGTTGGGGCTATTATAATCCTGCTTGACTATCTTTATACAAGCAAAAATACACTGGAAAGCCTTCTTTCAGAAATTCCGCCTACAGGCACAGTTTCAACAACTGTAAGCTGCCCCAAAAACGAACAGACAGACATCTTAGGGCAATTGTATCTTCGCCACCATATTCCATTGTCAAAAGAATCCGATGCCGTAAAAATTAATTTTGAAAACGGATGGGTACTTGTGGTGCCGGACCGTGATAATTCGCTTATAAAAATAATAAGTCACGCTACAAATAAAGAGTATGCCCGTGAAATTGCCGACATATGTCTTGATGAAATAGCAGGACGGTAAAATTAAAACCGTAATAATAAATATGCTGCAGCAAAAGAAATTCCTTTTGCTGCAGCATATTTATTATTATTCATCTCTTGTCAGATTCCTTAAATTTCCCATTTTCATATCAAGTTCAGCACTCATATCCGCACACATTAAAAGCTCATCTGCCATTTCTTTAGTGAATTCCGTATCCTTTTTATATCTGAGCTGATGCTCAAGCGTTGCCCAAAAATCCATGGCTATTGTACGAAGCTGAATTTCTGCACGCATAATCCTCTTTTCGTGAGCAAGAAATATCGGAATTCCGACTATAAGATGAAGACTTCTGTATCCGTTAGGTTTTGGATTTTTTATGTAGTCTTTCATCTCGATAAGGGTTATGTCATCTTGCTTCAGAAGTGATTCTGCCAAGGCATAAACGTCCTCTGTAAAAGAGCATATTACCCTTATTCCCGCTATATCGTTAAGGTTTTCCTCTATAGATTCAATCGTCAGAGGAAGGCTTCTTCTTTCAAGCTTTTCTTTAATACTAGGCAGGGACTTAAGTCTTGATTTAATGCTGTTTATGGGATTACGGTCGTATTCAAGAGAATACTCTTCATCCAGTACACGAAACTTTGTTTCAATCTCCATTATTGCACAACGGTAATAGCTCATAAGCTTAATATAAGGCTTAGCCATTTCCTGTATTGTATCAAAGCTTTGAGAATGAGCCTTATTGTCCTCTTTTGTACTTAATTTCATTCTTTACTATCCCTTCTTTCTGATATCTTCACCAACAAGTCTGTAAATTGTTGCAGCTATCGGCACACCTATAAGCATCCCTGTTATTCCATATAATCCCCCGCCTACGGTTATTGCCATAAGCACATATATTGCCGGAAGACCAATCGATTTTCCTACAACCTTCGGATATATAAGATTGCCTTCAAGCTGCTGAAGGACTACAATAAAAACTAAAAACAAAACTGATTTTAAAGGCGACACTGTCAAAATCATAACTGCCCCTACAAGTGCACCTATATATGCACCTGCTATAGGAATAAGTGCAGTCAGACCTATAAGAGCACCTATCATAACAGCGTAAGGGAACCTGAATATTGTCATACCAATCATACATAGTACACCCAAAACAACTGCCTCAGTACACTGCCCTACAATATAACGGTGAAAGCACTCATCTGCCGTATCTAAGATATGAACTATCTTTTTTCTGTATTTTTCAGGTAAATAACTTTTTATGAGTAATTTTGCCTGCCTGCTTATTTTTTCTTTACCCAAAAGCAAATAAACTGCAAATATAATACTTAAAAATACTGTAGCAACAACAGAAAAAACTGACGTTACTGCACTTACAACCACTTCTGCAGCATTTCCTATTCCGCTGGTAATAACATTTGCAATATTTACTATATTCTGTTTCCAGTCTATTGAATTAAGTACTTCTGCTACATTTTTGGGAAGTACATTTGTTACAAATTCACTTTGCATAAGCTTTTCCATCGCAGGCGGAATTTCCGAAACAAGAAGCTTTACACACGCAGCAAGCTCCGGCACCACCAAAAACATCACAAAAGATACAACTACTGCTAAAGTCAGTATCGCCCCTGTAAGGCAAACAGGACGTTTCGTTTTACTAACGACCTTTAACGAGGCTTTTTTTGTAAAATAATGCCTTTCATAAAAGCTCATCAATATATTAAGAACATACGAAATAACAAACCCTATTATAACCGGTGAAAGCGCACTTATAAATTTCACAAGCAGCTTTTCAATAGCACCCCAGTAATTAATGCATAAAAGTATAATTGCCGTAATAATCAAGATTCTTACCCGGTCTTTTCTGTCCATTTTCAATTCATCACACCCTTTAAAGTTATTATATTGATTATTTACATTAAAATCAAGTTAAAACTATTTTGTTTACATATATTTTACCTATAATAAAAAAGAAGCGTGCCGCTTCACCCTGCGTCGCGTCCCGACAACATTCAATTCTGCCAAGTGTTGCTCGCGATTAGATTACGCAAATTCCTATACGGTAAAAAAGAAGCGTGCCGCTTCACCCATGTCGCACCCTAGCAGGCGTGCAAACACAGTTTCCTGCGTCTTAATTTGACGCAAATTCCTATATGATAAAAAAGCAGATTTCAAAAATATAGTAGTTTTTGAAATCTGCTTTTTGTTACTGTTGCGTTTTTGCCTTGTATCAACAAAAAATAGTTTGTAAAAAATTCTGCGAACCTGAAATGGATGAGCTTTTGAGCAGTTTTTGACGCGGAAGACGCAGATGGGCTGACGCCCTTCAAGGATGACAAGTTGAAAATTGCC